>CAZSWP010000030.1:42570-48805 GCA_964610875.1 uncultured archaeon | reverse complement strand
CACTAAAGAAATGTCCAACTTTGACCAGATCTCTTGTAACTGTTGGCAACCCTTTGCACTCTTTTGTGATATAATAACGACAAGAACCGCAATAGAGTAAACATGGTGTTGCGAGCTTATCATGATTCACAAAATCACCACAATAGAAATTCTTCTTACAACTAGATAATATGGATAACACTCGGTGGATGTGAGTAAAGTCCAGATTCTTGGATTTCTTACATGGTCTTTGGTTGCGTATGACTTACAATACCGATGTTATTTTTCCTCATGTACATATAGAAGACGAAGCTCATGGCGGCTATGACCATGATGCCAATGATGATTCCCCATATGAATGTCCCAGATCCAATAGGAATCATACCATCCATATATTGATTCCCGGCCGCTGAAACATACATCCCATGAAAGAAGCGTTCTGCCGCTTCTGCAATTCCTTGTCCGTAGATTTTCAATTACTATCCCTATATCATGTATGTTTCAAAAGGATATTAATTCTACTTTTCGAACATTTGCTAGAAATACTCAGTACGTGTGTCCACTATCTCTTCGCCTTCCGAGAGACTCCAGAAGGTCTCAAGAATTCCAGCTTTCAAATCTGCACACCCATGACCGACCGCATCCATTATACCCGTCTGCTCATAGGTTTCTCCTCTACATCCCCCAAGACACCAATATCGTATAGCACATTCTGAACAGCGTGGATTTATCGTGTCTACAAAGTAGGACGATCTAATCTCCTTCAACCTGTCTGATCTTAACCAAATTTCCTCGAATGAGTCTGTATGAATATTTCCAGAGAGAAACTCAGGTTTCACATGATTCGGACAAGGATAGACTCCGGCATCAGAATCAATGAGCACGGTCTTGAAAGCAGCACCACAATAACTTCTTTTGTTGGCTCGTGAGCATATGTATTTCATAACAGAAAAATGATCGCGGACTAGGAATTTTCGTACTTCTGGTCTTTTATTCAATAACCTCTTTGTTGCCAGGATGATTTCTCTACTGGTTGCCTTTTGAATTCCCTCAATAGGTACCCTTCCCATCTCGCGCATTTCAATAAATCTGAGTTCATTGACTCCCAGGTCAATTGCCAGATCACAGAAAGACTCCATATCATCAAGATTGTCTTTTCTCATCACCATGCAGATAATACTATACGCACCATTTTCAACAAGAGTCCGGACTCCCTTCACAGCTCTCTCAAAAGAACCCTTTCCTCGAATCATATCATTCAATGCTGGAGTGGATCCTTCTAGGCTGACTTGGACAACTAGATTAAGTTCTCTTGCCTGTTTAGCAAATTCATTATCTATAAGCAATCCATTTGTTGACACCACTGTTTCGACATCAATATGTTTCCCAATACTAGCAATCTCCAAAGTCTTCTCTTTCTCGAGGAGTGGTTCTCCTCCAAGAATTGAAATCGTGAGTAGTTCTGCTATGTACTCTTTCCCATCCTGAATGAATCTCTCAATCGCAGATGTGTCCAACTGGGATGGTCTGTTACTACTCTCTCCTATGAAGCAATGGGTACATCTTAGATTACATCTATTTGTCACATTTATTGTGATATTTTCAATTATCGGATTCAATGGTGATTTCAATGGTCTGCTGTTTTCCATGACTCGCGCATTTTCCAGAACTTCATAGAAACCATGCAGATCCTCTAAAGGTGTTGGATGGTTACGTAAATCGCCGACAACAGATTCAGCTATCTCCTGATAGGTACGTTCTCCATTAGACAGCTTGATTATTGCCAGAGCCTCTCCATCAACAACCATCCAATTTGGTATATCCCCCCAGATTAGTAGAAACTGGTTATCTCTCTGTTCAATAAACTGGGGTTGCTTTACCTTTGGTTTTTTGGAAAGCCCTGTCACAGTGTACACACATCGATATCCGTTCGGAGCGCACTGATGATGTTCGGATTTGAAGCAGAAATTTTTGGTTTCAAATACTACTGTCAATCCATTTTCGGATTGATGAACAAGCTCACTGCACAAACTCCAAGATGAAGTATGGAAATACTAGATTTTTAGATTTTTCCTATCGATAATCTGCTTGATTTTATGATTAATGTGACTTCACAATGCTCCAAGTCAAATTCAATGTCTGATTTGTCCAATCCCATAGTTCATCCTGGAGTTTCTTTTCATAGGTTACCTTCTTTGTATCCCTTGGTTTGTTATCAACAAAGTATTTCCCTGATGTATTTTCAACCTCTGGTGATAAGGCTAAATATATTGGTGTCTGGGCTCCTTTCTTTGAACTCTTTGCAAATGGTTTTGCGAGCTTCATGAAGATTCTACTACCAAGACCCATCCCACTCCCGAAATTTGTTCGTACGAAACCTGGATGAAGCGCATTCACTATCACATTGGTCCCTTCAAGCCTCTCTGCTAGTTTGTATGTATGCATAATTATCAGAAGCTTCGCATTACTGTATGCTCTCATTGATCCATAACCTGATTCGAGTTGGATATTTTCAAGGTCATACTTACCGAAGTTATGTGCTGCTGAACTCACGTTAATAATTCGAGATGGTCCACTGGAAACGAGAACGCCGAGTAGTTCATTAGTGAGTAGAATTGGTGCAAGGTAGTTCAATGCCAATGTGTATTCATTCCGCTCTGAAGTTACAATCCTGTCACCAAAAATACCGCCTGCATTATTCACGAGGACATCTAATCGTGCGTATTTCTCCTTGAATTTACTAACAAGTTCCCTAACCTGCGACATCTCTGAGAAGTCTGATATCAGAATGTCGATATCTTGATTCCCTGTTTCCTCAATGATCTCTCCTCGTGCTTCTTCTCCTTTTTCCCTATTTCTCACGACCATCACAATGGTTGCGCCTTGTCGTGCTAGCTCAAGTGCTGTTTCTTTCCCTATTCCTGAATTACTACCTGTGATCATCACTACTTTGCCAGTCATATCACTCATAGTCATCAAATTAACAATAGTTTATCTCCATATGAATCTTGAGTCGACTGCACTTTTTTGGAGAGGAGTTATTCATCTATTCCTTATTTTTTCGATGAAGGAAATTGTGCCCTTTCGTGTCAAGTAGATGAACCAGAATATCATTGCTATTGCCAGGACAACTACACCCAGTATTGCAGTTATTGTTACATCGAGAGCTTGCACATTTGCTGGATCAATCCTCGTAGCAATCACACCTATGAGTGACCAGACTCCAACACCAGCATAGATGAAATCATTCCGTCGGAAGAGCATTAGAAGGAATATAACTAAAGCAACTGCCAGCACAATAACTGTCCATCCAGACTCTCCAATTGGTGCAGGATCAAATCCACTTGCAACTAGACCGGTAGTTGTGTTGACAATAGTAGCTACTGTTATCCATGCAGTAACTAGACTCCATCCTACTGTAACATAGATATGTTCCTTGAGAGACCTCTCACGTAAGTTAATTCCAAGTCTAAGATATGCGATAAGATTGCATATCAAATACGCCCACATAGCAGCTATTGCAGGCCAGATATAATCGTACGCCCATAGTACATACCAGGCTGATGTGGCAATCACTGACAACATAAAGAAGACGCTCACCTCATGCACGTATGGCATCTCGATTTTCTCATCTGCTTTCTTTGTCAGGTCACGAGCTTGATAGAAATAGAATAGTGCAAGAAATATGAAAATCGGTCCCCAGATCGCAAACGTGAAAGGAGCGGGACTAAGTAATTTTGGGTAAGCTGAATCTGAGAACACACCTGTTGCATCGATGTTCATCGTTAAGACTCCCATGACAATAGCTGAAGCTATTGGGATTATCAGATTTCCTAACTGCAAGATTGTCTTCTTTTTCATCTCATCCATTCCAAATCCACCGAGTATTACTAATAGATTCTCTGCCATATCACAGTTTTGGAATGGCAGAACATCTTACATTCTGTCGCCTGGAACGTACACCGTGTATGAACCTGCTGTATGATCTGACCGCATGTCCATTACGCTATATCCGAGTCCGAAAACCCAGATTTTCTTTCGAGGAGTTATTCTAATGAATACCATTTCTCCTTCATAGTCTGATTCCAGATTCATTTTCAGCATTTTCCTACTCTGGAAGGTTTCTATCGCAATTTCATCAGTGAGTGGAAGGATCTCAGCAGTACCTTGAAACTGGACTGTGTTAGATGGAACAAATCTAAGCCAGTAGTGAGGAAATGGTATAGCGAAGGATACGTTAGGGTTCTTTGAAGCATACTTGGTCTTCATGTAGTTCTTGCCTGTAAGAATGTAGACTGCAAATGGTTGTTCTTTCGGGGCGAGTCCATAGAGAATACCTGTTGTGTGTGGTCTGTTTTTGGAATCAATAACGGTAAGAAAACCAAAGTCTTTCTTTCTCATCTGCTCTTCTACAAACTCAAATGATGGTGTTTCCATTCAAAAATCAACTCATGTATTTTCCCACATGAAAACAGAAAAAGCTGACGTTTGAGATGATTCAAATCGAATCGTCTGATTTTTCAAATTTATGTTAGTCCAAGCACAAAGCCAATGCCTTCTCCTATTGCATCAGCAAGCCCATGTGCAAGACCCGGTGCAATCAGGCTCTTTGTCTTCTCTCTAACTAAGCCAAAAAAGAGTCCACTGAAGAATGTAAGAACTCCCCAAGATATGTTTAATGTTAGCGTACCTAGAAGTAGCTGTGGAAAACTAATGGCATGTGAGAGTGCAAACATCAGTGATGCAATGATAAGACCCCATCCAAATTCAATCTCAAAGATCTTGAATGGTTTACCAAACTCTTTGTTCAGTGTAGTCTGAACATAACCTCGGTAGAAGAACTCCTCACCAAAACCAGAAACAAAGAATTGCCATATCACGAGTGATAGCAGCTGGTCCGATAACTGATTGAGATACAATCCAAGGAAGATTGGGACCAATAACATTACAAAGATGATAGCAATATTCTTTGGTAGCGAAGGGGCATTCTCTCTAGTTAGTGTACCAGATTCTTCTCTTTTGTTTAGGTAGGTCCACAAGAGTACAGTCGCTATGACATAACCTCCACTCATTACAAGTACTGTTATCCAATCAAGTAATGCTAAAGAGAAATACATCATCAGAAACATGGCTGACATATAGGGAATCACCCTTGCAAGGGTACTATTGATTCCGACTTCTGTAGCATATGGTGCAGCATCGGTTGTTATTGTGTATTCACGCAGACTTCTCTTTGCGAGGAAGATAACAACTAGTGGACCGCCAAAATGACTCAGTGCAGTTGAATAGGAATAATACAGCAATCCTATCTCATATGCTACAAAACCAGATGCAATTTTCAATGAAGCAATAGCTACCAAAATGAAATAGACTAGCAAAACTTCAACAAGGGATTTCCCTCTCATATCATCACCGTGGCGCGAATGTAATAAGAAAATTATTGTTCCGATTAAGACTTTCCAATTCCGTCTTCATCACCAAACTGATATTGTTATTCATGCATCTTAGTTGCCATGGGAATTGGCATCATCATAGCAATCTCTCCTATTACTCAAGAGTCAGAACGAAAAAGGATTTCATCAGTTTTGGAAGGAACTGGAGTTGACCTGATTACTCTTGAGGACTTCCTCAGAGATGAAACAATTGATCCCAATAATCCAGATGATCGATACTTCATTTTCGTTGCGACTGGGGGTACTGAAAACTTAGTGGCAGACATGATTTTAAAGAAACCACTTCATCCCCCCATACTCCTGCTGACACATGAAGGTAATAACTCACTACCAGCTGCATTAGAGATGCGTAGTTTTCTCAACCGTATTGGCATTGCCACTGAGATACGTCATGAGGCACTTGAGAATTATCCTGATTTAGTACAGGAGTGGTCACTATTTGCAGATGTATTGACAAGGATTCGGGATACTCAGTTTGGTATCATTGGTGAGCCCTCGCCCTGGCTGATTGCATCAACAATTGATGAAAATTTGGTTCGAGAAAAGTGGGGATTAGAAATTACAGAGTTCGACCTAAAAGAAATCACAGAATTCTCTCCAACTGAAAAAGAAAATCTCGAAGAGAATTTATCGGATTTAGTTTCCCAACCTAGTTGTATTGAGATTGAAGAGGATGAAGTTCGTAGAGCTCTAGGTGTAATGAACAGACTATCATCGTTCATGCAGAAAAATGATCTGGATGTAGTGACAGTAAAGTGCTTTGATTTACTTGAAAGAACTGGTGTAAGTGGGTGCCTAGGTCT
>CAZSWP010000030.1:0-42560 GCA_964610875.1 uncultured archaeon | reverse complement strand
TGCAGGATGCGAAGGTGATGTTCCTGCTGCTTTCACCTTGATGCTCGTTAAGTATCTAACAGGTCGTCCTGGATTCATGGCAAATGTGACTGATGTGAATGAAGACAACGACACAGTAGTTTTTGCCCATTGTACAATCCCACTCTCTATAACAGAGGAGTATGAATTCACCACGCATTTTGAAACAGGACTCAGCCTCGGTGTGAGAGGAAGCTTTCCAGCAATAGATGTCACAATCATAAAGGTGGGTGGTGAGGATTTGGCTGAATTTTGGGTCGGTCGTGGAAGAGTCATCGAAAACATCAAATCTGAATCTGGATGCAGAACACAAATACGTGTCAAATTCGATGGTAGTGTGAGATACTTTCTATACGAATCACTGGCAAATCACCACATCATTGTCCCAGGTGATTATCTGGAACGATTTGCAGGGTTCCTAAACTTCGCACTCGAATAGAATGCTCTGACTACAGTGTGACTGCCTGTTCCTCGGGCAACTCTCCTTTTTCAATTGGGAGTATTCTAAATGAATGCATCACCAATTCGAACTTGCGGATCATGGAATCGATGTCTTCTTCAGTCAACTTCTTTTCGAATGCAAGATCAAGAAGTGATTTCATTCTCTCAAAATCTGCTATGGTGAATTCAGGTGGAATTTTACCTAATTCTTTTAGAAGCTGAAATATCTTATCATCAGAATTATTGACGACTACTTGATTTTCTTGTATTGCAATCATTTGCAATGCCGTAATAAAAGCATCATAGAATGTAGCAAATGCATCAGAGCTTCGTTCTCTTCTGATAGACCAGGTTCAATAAGTCCAAAATGCGGCATGACCATCTCAATTAACCATAGTTACTATTTTCCCTCCTATTCAATATATTGGTATGTGACTTCGGACAAGTTGATGTGCAAAAATTCGAAACGCGCCTTATTATTACGATATTTAGAAATATCTAGCAAAATTTCGAGAGGTGGCGAAGGCTATATTACTGAACATGATCGAGATAATCATCCTGCTTTCGTTGTGGTTGCTTCGGAGGCATGAGCTAAATCGTCCGCCGGGAGGACACCTAATGCTCGATGAAAGAGAGATACTAGAGACAATTGCAGATGATGCCGTAAAAGCTTCATCTAATGATACCGCCAAGACTCGTGATTTAAAGACTAGAGTTAGAGCATTTCCAAAAGATGCTAATAGTTGGTTTTTATTAGGTCAGCACCTGCGCAAAATGAATAATCTTCGGGGAGCTGAAGGAGCATTACGAAAAGCTCTGAATCTTAATCCATTACCTGATGCTTTCTGGATTGAGTTAGCAAAACTGTTCAGTGATCTTGGAATTGAAGTCGAGCTTGCTGATCTGAAGAATTGGATGTCAAAAGATGGTGCAAAGGCAAACATCATCGTGAGTCTAGAACAGACTCTGCATCTTGAAGAATTCCCACTTCTTCTTCGTCCAACAAGCAGGTCTAAAGTGAGTCAATGCTTTGAAGTTTCTCCATGTATCGAATGTCCTGAATATCGATATTACGGATGCACCAGAGATGCTCCGTGTGAAGACTATCGACGATGGCGTTCAAGTGATTCGTCCTGAAAAAGAACTCCAATGCTGACTGAAGTCAAGAATGAATTTAGTTTGAATCATGCAAATTAAAATTGGTTAACCTGTACTGCTGATACTAGCAATTCGTTCGATCATCCGTTGCCATACCTGCAGATGAATTGGATAGAATGCTTCCCAATATGCCAAACCAAGTAGACCACTTGGATAATAGGAGATTCTCTGTGATAGTTTTGTCTGATTTGAATCCATCTGAGTGAGTCCAAATTCTATTATTGACCTTCCTGGTAGCCACATCTCTGCACGCATCTTCAGATATCGCTCCGGAATGACATTCAATACTCTCCAACAATCAATGTAATGACCTTCCATCACACAAGAGCAGTCTTCCCTTCCTCGACGCATCCCGGCTCCACCTAGTATCTCGTCAACATACCCCCTTAATTGCCAGAGCCAGTCTGCATAATACCATCCCGTTGGGCCTCCTATATCTGCAACTGGTTTCCACACATCTTCTCGTTTTCTCTCAACTAGTATACTCCTTTGGTCGATATACTTCGGTCCACCTGCCCAATATGAGTCATTGGGTTGTGTCCATTCCGGAATGAATTGTTCTGGTTGTTCCTTAGGATGATTTCTGCTGAGAATGAAGTCGATCTCACTGATGGCTCGTTTGATTCCCTCTTTTGCAGACAACAACTCCTGGGGAACTATGTCAATGATATCATTATTTTCACAGATTGTTTCGCTCTTCAATCCATCAACAAGAGGGCGTGTCAATATTGAAGGAATTGGAGTGACAAGGTCTAACCAGTAAGAACTCAGCTTTGGTGATAGGATGGGGATTGGAATTATCAGTCTGCGCGGTAGTTTAGCGAGTCTGGAATACAAGCGCATAAGGTCAACATATCTCAGAATATCGGGTCCACCTATATCGAATGTCTTGTTCTTTGCTTCATCATTTTCAATACACCCAACAAGATAATTGAGAACATTACTGATTGCAATCGGTTGAGTCTTTGTTCTGACCCAGCGTGGTGTGGTCATCACAGGAAGACGTTCCACAAGATATCGCATTATCTCAAAGGATGCGGACCCTGCTCCAATGACCATAGCAGCTCGAAGAACTGTTGCTGGAACTGAACCTGACCCTAGAATCTCACCAACTTCTATTCTTGATTTGAGATGTTTGCTTAGTTCTTCCCCCTCTTTGGTACCACCAAGCCCTCCAAGGTATATTATTTGTTCAACACCTTTCTCTTCTGCAACAATCTTCATGTTCTCAGCAGCTTGACGATCGATCTCCGCAAACTTTCCACCTTTTCCTATAGAATGAACAAGATAGAATACAGCACTAACACCTTCAGCTGTTTTTCTCAAGGATTGAATATCTAAGACATCTGTTTTGACTGGTGTTATTGCCGAATCACCATACCAGGAACATCTTTTGAGCTTGCTTTCATTCCTGAATGCGGCATGAATTCTATATCCGGAGTCTTTGAGTTTCTTCACCAGTCTAGAACCAACGTATCCTGTTGAACCCAGAACCAAGACTTCATCCGACACCAATCGTCATCACCAAATGGAAGATACAGCATAGTATCCTGATTCTCTATCCCTTATCAAGATACTAGATATTGACATTTTTCGTATTCTATGTCAAATTATACCTATGTTATCACAATGTATAAAAATCTGCTTCAATATAGTTATTTGAAAGGACGTACCTACATGAAAGTGGCAAAAGTAATAGAACTAGTTGGCGAATCAGAGAAGAGCTTTGACGATGCAATTGAAAATGCACTGAGAATAGCTTCTGAGTCGCTTCGAAACATTCATGGTCTTGATGTAATTTCCATGAATGCCAAGGTCAAAGACGGAAAGATAAGCATCTATAGAGCAGTAGTAAAAGTAGCCTTTGGTTACGAAAGGGAGTAGTCCCAGTAAATGAGGCCAATTTGGCCTCAAACCAATTTTTATACTCGATTACATCTTAGTATTATTTTGTTGCAGTTATGACAGAGTGAAACACCTTGGTAATGAGTTATAAGACACGAACTCACGCAGGACAAATCCTTGCTCAAGAATTGGAAAGTATGAATTTCGGACAACGACCTGTTGTGCTGGCAATACCTAATGGTGGTATTCCAGTAGGTTCGGAAATTGCTAATGCATTAAATGCAGAGTTTGACATTATTATTGTGAGAAAACTTCAGATTCCTGACAATCCCGAGGCTGGATTTGGTGCATTGACTTCTTTTGGATCTCTATTACTCAATCAAAGATTAGTAACCTCAATTGGAATGAATCAAGAGCAAATTGAAAAGGTTATCGAACTAACAATGACACAGATTGAGGCACGAAAAGAAGCATATCATAACCTAGTAAGAGATGTATACCTTTCTGAAAAAGATGTCATTCTAGTGGATGATGGGATGGCCAGTGGTTATACCATGTTGGCAGCAATTGAATTAGTGAAATCTCTCTCTCCAAATAGAGTGATTATAGCAACACCTACTGCATCTGAACATGCGGCAAATCTAGTAAAGAAAGAAGTTGATGCTTTCATATGTCCAAGAGTTGAAACGGGTTGGGTATTTGCGGTCGCGAACGCTTACGATAGTTGGTATGATGTGCCCGATTCCGAAGTCATCAAGATTCTACGAAAATATAGGTAGACGGATGCTTATCCGACATTCTTGAAGGTTAAAGAAACAAGAGGGCTCATCATTTATTTTTAATAAACCAACTAAATTTTAACAACATGTTTTTATGCATAGAATGATAAAATACACTTATCAGGTAGAAATACTTGACGGGGAGTAATAACATAAAATGAAGAAATCGAGATTAGTGTCAATATTTTGTTTTACATTGCTACTAGCAATGACAATGTTCATGAATGTCACACCTGCTAACGCCTTCGAGCTTGACCCGGGTTCTGGTGGTGGTATATCAGACAGATATACTTACACTCAAGGGTTGACTGGGAGCTGTGATTATCCAGAAGGATTTACTGTTGCTAGGGTGATGGTTGAAAATTCTGATGCAGTCATAGGTATTGAAGCACGATTAGTTTCCGTAGCCACTTACAATACTGCTGGATGGCGTGTGATGAATCTACAAATCATGACTTTCTATACTTGGAAAGGACATAGATATGGGTATCTAGATCCAACACAAGTACCAATACAAGAAAGAGCAATCGGATCTGCATCAGACCATTCTATCCAAATGAAAGAAACAACATACAGCCAGAGATACAATGTCAAAGGTATATTCAGAAATGATGTTTCTGGTGACCGGGTAGTTTGGCCAGAAGGATTTGCAAAGTATAACGAAGATATCACATCTACTCTAATTAAAAAGGGATTTGATTCAATCGTTGGAGGTATCATATCACTGTCCGGATTAGGAAAAGTGGGTTCATTTGCAGTCAGTACGTTTGCTAATTGGGCATATGGCAGAATCCATGAAACAACAAGAACCAGTGAAGATACTGGTACCTTTGGAACTGCGAAGCTCATGTTTACAAATTATGACTGGCCATACAAGTGTGTTGAATATCCTGACAACAAGAATTATTTCTCCTACGATGTCGTTGGTAGTTATCATGTTGCATTTCTGTACAATGTTAATAGCATACCTTATGGTAGCTATGTAGGTCTGAAATTCTCAACAAATTTTGGCTACGATTTGGGCTGGGGTGACAGCGGTTCACTAGGAACAAGTTGGGTCACAATCAACATTCTGATGAACTAGTTCAGGTTTGAGTTGTTCCAAGCTTTTATGGAACAGCTCTATCCTTTTTTTTATTTCCAGATTCCATATTCGCCTTTTTATTTCTCATTCATCATCATCGGTTATGTTGACACAATTCAGATATGCGTTATCAGGAGTGTCGATATTTTCCGAATCGAAAAGTCCAATTGCATAATAACAGCTGTTGAACTCATTATATCGTATAGTTATATTTTCACATCCTATCATGTAGACACCGTAGTTTGCTCCTGATATGGTGCAATTTTCGATCACTGCATTGCTAACATTTTCAAGTTTGATACAAGTTGCCTCTCGACTTGTTGTTAATGTGCATAGTTTGATGACGAAGTGTTTTGTTGTATCTTTGATAGATATGCAATCTGTATCAGCCATTATGTTTGGAGAGATGGTCAAGTCCTCGATAATGTATGGGTTGGATTCGGTTCCACTTCCTGATAGCTCCATGCTCTCAAAATCAGAATCACCCTCTATCACTAATGGTTCACCAACCGCTATTCCTGGGAGGCCTCCATACAGAAAGATCAATCCATAGAAAATTCCTACAATCAATACAACTATGCCAATTACTCCTACTAGTTTTTTGTTCAATCTGATGTCATCTCTTGTTCAGTAGTCATATCAGTTCAACCGTAATCTATGACATTGCTTGTATTTATCTTCATGCAACTTCGATGATTTTGATTCACTAGAAAATGAAAAGCCAGTATAACAATTTAATCTAATGAAAATTACTTAGAGTATCAAGCAGGATGAAAAGAGTAAATATGCTGAGTGACAATGTGAAAACGACTAATGTGAAGATCAGATAGATTCCTCTGTGAATCGCATCGGTTTTGTATTAAAGTTCTTCCAGCTTTGCTTCAATAGAACCAGATTGATTGGCATCCTTTGAAATACTCATTCCTACCACTTCGAATTTTCAATAGGGTGGACGAATTAAATCTTTATCATGGATGTTTTATTAGAATTGATAAAAGCCCATTGGTGTACGTCAGAACTGAAGTGCGTGATGAAAATGAATTCTTCAGAGATATCTCGCAATGAAACCAATAGTGAAAATGAAATGACAATTGTAAAGAATTCAAAGCGACTAACTATCTTAATCACTCTATTTGCCTTCCTTTTGCCAGATTATATTGTATTTGCTAGACACTATTGCTTTGATAGATACGCATTATGGTATTTCAGAACTGAACCTGATATTTTTGGTATGCTTATAGGTTTTACATTTAGTGAACCTGTGAATAACAGTATATTCTGGTTGCCAGAGGTATACATTGCTTTTGAGGTATATCGTGTAGGTAAGAACAGATTTCAAACTAGAAGACGATTTCTTACCAAAGTCATATTGGCAACCATTATCCAGTTCATATCCTATACATTGGTTGTGATCTACACATTTCCCTATGATGGCACCTATCTCGTACCACTACCATATGCTACAGTGATTGCTCTCATATTCGGTCTGAAAATGTTTCCAGCACCAATGAAAGAACCATGGATTGGAGAATGAATTGTTCTGCCTTAGGTTTTCTCGGACTCTCCGAGCTATAGTCTCATATCCCTCATACTTTCGGTTAACTCTCTGGGTCGTCAGTGTGCGTTAGATTGAACATCGCTGCAGAAGAAGACACATCAACAACATCCTCTCCCTCATGTGTCGCAGATTGACGATACCATAACAGTTACTTAACTATGGGAGAGCAGCAGTCCATTCGAGGTATCACAAATGTCAGAGTTTAGGTTACAGGCTCCATTCAGACCGACAGGCGACCAGCCGAAAGCTATCAGGCAGTTGGTCGAAGGACTGAACTCTGGGTTGTCCCATCAGACTCTCCTCGGTGTGACCGGTTCGGGCAAGACCTTCACCATGGCAAATGTGATAGCAGAAGTGAAGAAACCCACTCTTGTCATTTCCCATAACAAGACTCTTGCAGCACAGCTGGCTTCGGAATACAGGCAGTTCTTTCCGGAGAATGCTGTGGAATATTACGTCAGCTATTACGATTACTATTTGCCCGAAGCCTACGTTCCCAGCAAAGACATGTATATTGAGAAGGAGGCAGACATCAATGCAGAGATTGAGAGGCTTCGTCATTCAACAACACGTTCTCTAAGATCTAGGGAAGATGTTGTTGTAGTGGCTTCTGTGTCTTGTATCTATGGGATAGGAAATCCTGTAGAGTATGATCGCCACCGTTTATTTATTGAGGTTGGAGAAGAGGTTGACCGCAGGTCTCTTCTAGAGCGACTTGTAGAACTCCAGTATGAACGAAATGACATGGAGATAAAGTCTGGTGCTTTCCGTGTAAGAGGTGATGTTATTGAAATCTTTCCCTCTGGAGCATCGCACAAGATACGAATTGAGATGGACGGAAACAAGGTAGATAGAATCTCTTATCTTGATGCATTAACAAACAGACGCTCTTTTGATGATGACTGGACTGAATTATTTCCTGCAAGACATCATATTGCACGACATGAGATTATACTTGAAGCACTCGAACCTATTGAACAAGAGATGCATGAGCGTGTGGACTGGTTCAGAAAACAAGGGAAGCTTGTAGAAGCAGACAGGATCAAGAGAAGAACACTCTATGACCTGGAGATGCTTCGTGAAACAGGTATGTGTCAGGGTATAGAGAACTACTCTCGTCACATTGACCAAAGAAGTAAGGGACAGAAACCATACTGCCTCCTTGACTACTTCCCTGAAGACTTCTTGATGATCATTGATGAGAGTCACATGACCATCCCGCAGATCAGAGGCATGTATCATGGAGACCTCGCACGAAAATGGAATCTGATTGAATATGGTTTCAGACTACCCTCCGCGTTTGATAACCGCCCCCTGAAGTTTACAGAGTTTGAAGGATATATGAGGAATGTTGTCTACACGACTGCAACTCCTGCAGATTATGAACGTGAACGGAGTAGTCAGATTGTTGAACAGCTCGTGCGACCGACTGGTCTCATAGACCCAGAAATTGTGGTAAAACCCATAGAGAATCAGATTGACAATCTACTAGAAGAGATTCGCAAAACAGTAGAACTCAAGTTTCGTGTCTTGATAACTACCTTGACAAAGAAGACCTCTGAGATGTTGTCTGAATATCTTGTAGAAGCTGGAGTACGTGCTCGTTACTTACACTCCGATATCGGAACGGTTGAACGTATTGAGATAATCAGACAGCTTAGACAGGGGAAGTACGATGTACTTGTAGGTATCAATCTTCTACGAGAAGGACTGGACCTCCCGGAGGTGGCACTTGTTGCAATACTTGACGCTGACAAGGAAGGGTTCCTCAGAACAGATTGGGCACTTATTCAAACAATGGGAAGAGCAGCGCGAAATGTACACGGAAGAGTGATACTTTATGCGGATCGGATGTCCGATGCGATGCAACGCGCTGTCGACGAAACTAACAGACGAAGGCAGCACCAGATAAAATACAACAAAGAACATGGAATTACTCCAAAGAGTATTGTGAAGGACATCAAGGATATTGCAGAAGGAATGGACACTGGTGAGGACGAGGACCAGACGAAGCTCGAAGAATTCGATGACATTGAGATGCAAGAGATTCAGGATTATATCATTGAACTTGAGGAACGGATGAAGGAAGCTGCAAGAAACCTAGATTTCGAGAAAGCGGCAAAGTTGAGAGATGAGATTGCTAAAATAAGAAAGAGAGTTGAGGGTATACAGTAGTGAAAGCAGCAGAGATCCAGACAGAACAGGTTGAGGACTCCGATGGACCCAAGTCTATTGTGGTCATTGGGGCCTCAGAACATAACCTCCAGCACATTGATGTAGAGATTCCAAAGAATAAGATGACAGTAGTGACTGGGGTCAGTGGGTCTGGTAAATCAAGTCTGGTCTTTGATACAATCTTTGCGGAAGGACAGAGAAGATTTGTTGAATCACTCTCAGCTTATGCCCGGCAGTTTCTTGGAATGCTTGAGAAACCCAAGGTTGACTTCATGTCAGGTCTCTCACCATCCATTTCCATTGATCAGAAATCAGTAGGTAGGAATCCTCGAAGCACGGTTGGTACAATCACAGAGATCTACGATTTTCTACGTTTACTTTATGCAAGGGTTGGCAAACCTCATTGTCCTGAGTGTGGCAAACCAATAGTACCACAGACTTCGCAACAGATTACCGATAGTATCCTTCAGAGGGATGAAGGAAAGCGTATCATGATTATGGCTCCCATTGTTCGGGGTCGAAAAGGAGAGTACCGAAAGGAGTTCAAGGAACTCTTACAGAAGGGTTTCATTCGAGTGAGGGTTGACGGTGAAGTAAAGGATATTGAAGAAGAAATGTCCCTTGATAGGTATTTTGAACACACGATTGAAATCGTCATAGATAGGATTCGAGTTTCTGAAGATGAACGTTCAAGGATTGCAGAAGCTGTTGAGAATGCATTGAAAATGGCTGAAGGAGTAGTGGTCATTGTGACTCCTGATGAGGAACGTACTCTCTCCGAGCAGTTTGCATGCATTGATTGTGGAGTCAGTCTTCCAGAGATGGAACCAAGGATATTCTCATGGAACACCCCGCAGGGTGCATGTCCTCACTGTACTGGTATGGGTTATGTACGCGAGTTCGACCCTGAGAAGTTTGTCGAAGATCCTGGTCTCACACTCAGACAAGAAGTCATCAAGACCGATAAGTGGTTGTTGAAGCGAAAGTTCTTCAAGAAGGTCATCGAGCATTATGGTTTCGATCTTGATACTCCATGGAATGAATTAACCGAGAAACAGAAGAATATTATTTTCTTTGGTTCTGGGGATAAACGATTCGAGTCAAAATGGGAAGGAGATAACCCGGAGTATGAAGTGAAGTGGGAGGGTACATTCCAACGAAGCTTTGAGGGAGTAGTGGGTCGTTCGAAGCGTCTCTACAAACAGACAAAATCGGATTGGCGTCGGAAACAGTTAGAGGAGTTTATGACTTCACAGCCTTGTCCTGTATGTAATGCAGGTCGTCTCCGACGAGAATCTCAAGCTGTGACTTTCAACGATAAGTCCATTGTTGAGCTTGATGAGATGTCTATTCGTGAGTTGCGAGAGTTCTTTGATGATGTAGAAATTGATGAACATTTACAACCTGTTGCCAATCCTATCCTTAGAGAGATTCATGGTAGGATAGGTTTCTTAGAAGAAGTGGGTCTCGAATATCTTACACTTAATAGAACTGCTCCTACACTTGCTGGTGGAGAGGCGCAGCGTATTCGTCTAGCGAGTCAAATAGGTTCCAATCTCGTAGGAGTTACATATGTCTGCGATGAGCCATCAATCGGATTACACGCCAGAGATAATCAACGATTATTGAGGTCTCTCACAAAACTTAGGGACCTAGGTAACACCGTCCTCATTGTTGAACATGATGAAGAGACAATGCGTGCAGCAGACTATATTGTAGACCTCGGACCTGGTGCGGGATCTGAGGGTGGTGAGGTGGTTGCAGCAGGAACATTTGATGAGATTATCAAAGTCAAGAATTCATTGACTGCTAGATATCTTAGGGGTGATGACCAGATACCTCTGCCTGCAAAACGAAGGGAACCTAATGGACGATTTCTAGAGATTCATGGAGCCCGTCATCATAATTTGAAGAGTATCGATGTAAAGTTCCCTCTTGGGATGTTCATTGCAGTCACTGGAGTAAGCGGGTCAGGAAAATCTAGTCTTATTGTTGAAACCCTGCAGAGAGAGCTTGCACGAAGATTTCACAATGCTGAATCCATACCTGGTGACCATGACGAGCTTATTGGTGCTAAGCAACTAGACAAGGTCATTGTGATTGACCAGAGTCCAATTGGAAGGACACCACGCTCCAATCCTGCTACATATGTAGGTCTCTGGACTCCTCTTAGAGAGCTCTTTGCAAGCCTTCCCGAGTCAAAAATCCGTGGTTATCAGAAAGGACGATTCAGTTTCAATGTTAAAGGCGGAAGATGTGAGAAGTGTAAGGGTGCTGGAGTGGAAGTTATTGAGATGCAGTTCTTACCTCCAGTACAGGTCACATGTAATGAGTGTAAGGGTCGAAGGTACAATCGAGAGACCCTTCAGATACGTTACAAAGGTAAGAACGTAGCTGACATTCTTGATATGAGAATAGATGATGCCCTGAAGTTCTTCGAAGGGATTCCAAATATTCGTAGACGACTCGAAACTCTCTGTGATGTTGGTATGGGATATGTCAAACTGGGACAGCCAGCCACAACCCTCAGTGGTGGAGAAGCTCAGCGAATCAAACTCAGTAAGTTCCTCTCCCGTCCTGCAACTGGACAGACGCTCATCATGTTGGATGAACCCACAACGGGGTTGCACTTTGTTGACATCAAGAAGCTCCTCGAAGTACTTCATCAGTTGGTGAAGCTCGGAAATACTGTGCTTGTCATCGAGCATCAGTTAGATGTAGTTAAGACTGCTGATTGGGTCATAGACCTAGGACCGGAGGGTGGACGAGATGGTGGTAGATTAGTTGCAGAAGGTACTCCGGAAGAGATTGCAGATAATGTCGAATCATATACTGGAAGATATCTCCGGCCACTCCTAGGGTTATCAGAGACTATGGAGGTGGAACAATGACCGGTCATATTCAGGTTCGTAAAGCTCACGAACACAACCTGAAGCATATCGATGTTGATATCCCGAGAGACCGCTTAGTTGTTGTCACTGGGCCAAGTGGATCAGGAAAATCCACACTTGTCTTTGATACTATCTTCGCAGAGGGACAGCGAAGGTATGTTGAATCATTATCATCCTATGCAAGACGCTTTCTTGGAAGACTGGATAAACCAAAAGTAGACAAGATATCTGGCCTTCCACCAGCTATCTCTATAGAACAGAAGGGGCGATCTAAGAACCCTCGAAGCACAGTGGGTACTAGTACTGAGATTCATGATTATCTACGATTGCTTTACGCAAACATCGGGATACCACACTGTGTTGAATGTGGACGCCCGATGGAACAACTTACAGCTGAGAGTGCAGCAAGACTTCTTCTTGATGAGAATGGTGGTCAGAGAATATTCATTCTTGCCCCTGTCGTTCGAGATGAAACTGGAAAACATGAAGACACCTTTGCTAGTCTTTTGAGTAGCGGGTTCATTCGAGTTCGTATCGATGGAGAGATTCATGATATCGAAGAGATAGATCTTGATGGTAGAAAGAAACACGACATAGATGTAGTAGTTGACCGGTTGGATGTGAGTAAGAAGGTCCGTGAACGTTTGATAGGGTCTCTAGAAACTGCACTTGAAACAGGTGATGGTTCTGCAATTGTATCTCGTGAAGGCATGGATGACCTTGTCTTTGCTGAGCAGTTGATGTGTCCAAAATGTGGTGTGCAATACAATAAACTGGACCCGAAAGCATTCTCATATAATAGACCTGATGGTGCATGTCCTGAATGTAAAGGACTAGGTGTCACAATGTCGGTCAACCCTGACCTTGTCATAGCTGATGAATACAAGACCGTCAAAGAGATCTCATTGAGGGTCTGGGGTGATAGAAAGTGGTACATGGCACGTATCGAGGCACTTGCTCAGAAAATCGGATTTGATCTAGAAACTAAATGGAAGGACCTCAAAGAATCTGATAAGGAAGTCATTCTCTGGGGTCGTCCGGAGATTATGCTTCAGATAGTTATGGAGCGAGATCACAGTAGATGGGACGTCACGCGTAAATGGATTGGATTCGTCCCATGGTTGGAGCGCATGTTCAAGGATATGAGTGTGAAGGGCAAGTCTTACGCTCAGTTCTGGTCACAAAGAATCTCAAATCGGTTTATGGGGAAGACAACTTGTTCTCTCTGCGAGGGTAGAAAACTTCGACTTGAGAGTTTAGCTGTTACAGTAGGTGACAAGTCTATTGATGAAGTCAGTCGCATGACGATAGAGAATGCACTGAAGTTCTTTGATGCTCTAAAGCTTACCGAACGTGAAGAGAAGATTGCTGGGCTAGTTCTGAAGGAAATCAATGCACGATTGAAGTTTCTTGCCGCAGTAGGACTCGAGTACCTTAACCTCGACAGGGCCTCCATGACATTATCTGGTGGTGAGAGTCAGAGAATCAGGCTCGCAACACAGATTGGGTCTGCTCTTACTGGTGTGCTCTATTGTCTTGATGAACCTTCGATAGGACTACATCCACGCGACATTGACCGCCTTATTGACACATTCTATCACCTTAGAAGTCTTGGAAATACTGTTGTTGTGGTAGAGCATGACAAGAACACAATTGAAGCGGCTGATTGGTTAATAGACTTAGGTCCTGAAGCTGGCGTACACGGTGGAGAACTGGTATCGTATGGACCCCCCTCCGCAGTATTGAGTGATCCTTCTTCTTTGACTGCTCAATATCTTGCAGGAAAGAAGCAGATTCCTATTCCTGAAAAACGAAGACAAGGAAATGATAAGAAGATAGTAGTCAGAGGGGCAAGGCAAAACAACCTGAAAGTTATTGATGTGGAATTTCCACTAGGGAAACTAATCTGTGTATCAGGAGTTTCAGGTAGTGGAAAGAGCTCACTAGTACATGAAACATTATACAAAGCGCTAGCAGCAGAAATGAATGATGCGAGTGCAAGACCTGGAAAATATGATTCAATTGAAGGTATCGAACATCTTGAACGTCTCGTACTTGTGGATCAATCGCCAATAGGACGAACGCCAAGATCCAATCCCTCAACATACACTAAGGTCTTTGGAAATATTCGACAGCTCTTTGCACAGATGACCGAAGCAAAGCGTCGAGGATATGCGAAAGGACGATTTAGTTTCAACACTACTGCAGGCAGGTGTGGGAAGTGTAAAGGAAGCGGTGTATTGCAAATTGAGATGCACTTCATGAGTGATGTGTACATAACCTGTGATGTCTGCAAGGGAAAGCGATTTGACCGAGAGACCTTGGAAGTTACTTACAAGAGTAAGAATATACACCAAGTGCTCTCGATGACAATAGAGGAAGCACTTGATTTCTTCCAAGATATCCCTATAATAGCAGATAAGCTTCAGACACTTGTAGACGTAGGTCTCTCATATCTTGAGCTTGGACAAGCAGCAACCACTCTGAGTGGTGGAGAAGCGCAGCGTATGAAACTCGCAAGAGAACTCTCAAGACGCTCCACAGGGAATGCTCTATACATTCTTGATGAACCTTCCACAGGTCTCTCAGCATCGGATGTTCATGTCCTACTAAGAGTCTTACAGCGGTTGGTTGAAGCTGGAAATACAATTATCATCATCGAACATAATCTAGAGATACTCAAAGTTGCAGATTGGATAATCGATCTTGGTCCAGAAGGTGGTGATGCAGGAGGTAACGTAATTTCAACTGGCACTCCAGAACAGCTCTGTGAGGTCTGGGAGTCATACACAGGAAATCACTTACGTGCTGCGTTGTATAGTCCTGATGTCAGAAGAGGCCCACTTGAATAGACTTTTAGATTGAAGTTATCAATCTGCAAAACATTACGATAAACTATCATGTGATATAATCATGTCTGACCTCAGGAAACTTGCATCAGACCTCCCCTATCAGCCAGGAGTGTATCTCTGGAAGGATGATAAAGACAGGATTCTCTATGTTGGAAAAGCAAAGGAACTTCGAAAAAGAGTAATGTCATATCTCAGGAAGAGGTTAGATAGAAAGACATGGGAGCTGATGCAAAGAGCAAGAGATCTCGAAACCATAGTTGTAAACACTGAGCGCGAGGCATTATTACTGGAAGCTGAACTGATCAGGAAACATCAGCCAAAATATAACCTTGCACTGAAAGATGACCGTAGGTATGGATGGATTCGTGTTGACTGTAATTGTTGTCTTCCGACTTTTCATGTCACTCGAGATATTGAAAGAGATGGTGCTACCTATTATGGTCCTTATGGGAGTACAAAGCGTGTCATAAAATTCTTGGATACAGCAAGGAAGTTCATTCCCATCGCAATGTGTGCGGACCCCGAAAAAGAGAAACGTGCTTGTATGGACTATCATCTAGAGCGTTGTGCTGGTCCTTGTGAGGAACATGTGTCTGAAGAGGAATACCGCTCGATGGTCAATCAAATGTGTCTATACATTGAGGGTCGAGCTGAGGAGCTTAAGAAGCTCATCACTTCTGAGATGGAAGCGGCAAGTAAAAAGATGGAGTTCGAAAAAGCAGCTACTCTGCGTGACCGACTTGATGATATTGAGATTATCATGCGTAAGCATTCTGTCTATACTGCGGATGGTGATGATCAAGACATTCTAGGTATCTCTAGAACTGAGCAAGCATCATTGATTGAGATGCTGATAATTCGTGGTGGACGACTTATAGGCTCTGAAAATTTCTATTTTGAGGTTGGGCTTGACGTACCTGATGTATCGATTTTGACGACATTTGTCGAACAATACTATTTCACTATGCCTAAAGTTCCAGATGAAATCATTCTCTCCAAGACGATACCAGATATGGAGATACTTGCGGGATGGCTTAAGGAAACAGTGGGTACCAATGTAAAATTCACAGTTCCAAAGGATGGTAAGAAACTAGAGCTCGTTGAGATGGCTGGCAAGAATGCATACCGATCTTTGAGAAAGATACTGATACTTGATGAAAGCGAAGATCAAATTGTCAATGATGCCATTAAAGAACTAAAGCATGCCTTACAGCTTGAGAAAGCTCCATTTCATATTGAAGGATTCGACATAGCCAATATTCAGGGAACAGATCCTACAGGTTCCTGTGTTGTGTTTAGAAATGGAGAACCAAATAAGAAGAGCTATAGAATGTTCAAAGTCCGAATCAAAGAAACCCCTGATGACTATGCTATGATGCATGAGGTTGTGTATCGTAGATATAAGGGAGTTCTCGAGAGAGGTGATGAAATGCCTGACTTGGTCCTTATTGATGGAGGAAAGGGGCAATTGAATGTGGCACTTGAAGCTCTCGAGGAACTCGGGCTTGAGTACCTTAACGCGGCTTCACTAGCGAAACGTGAAGAGATCCTTTTCACACGCGATTTGCCTGAAGGAGTCGCTCTGAAATTGGATTCTAACGCACTCCATCTTGTACAGAGAATTCGTGACGAGGCCCATAGGTTTGCACAAAGATATCATCACAAGCTACGAGAGAAGCGATTCAGTGGCTCAATATTGGAAGAAGTTCCTGGTATTGGTAAGAAACGTCGAGTAGCACTGATTCGTCATTTCGGGAGCTATGAACAGGTCTGCAACGCTTCTGTTGAAGAACTGGCATCAGTATTAGGGATGAGTCAGAAGGTTGCCGAAAATCTGCGTTCGTGGTTAGACAGAGAGGCAAGTGCTTAAATGTCATAAATCAGTGGCTCCCTAGACAGTATTACTTAGATTTCACAAGAAGGAATTTTCATGTCTCCAAAAGTCTTCTTTACTGCCAGAACTGAGAAAAAGAAAGCTCAATCTGTTTTGAAAGCGATAAGGAAATTGGATAATGTCCTAGAGGCGCATTTAGTGGAGGACGGCATCTACGATGTAGTTTCACTTGTAGAAGTGGAGTCTCTAGAGGGATACCGTAAATTTGTGGAAAAAGCTTCACACTTGAAGAATATTATTGATTTTGAGAGCTTTATCACAGTGGGCGATGAATAGATTATTGTACTTCTTTATTTAGATGCTCAATGATACTTTCTGTTACATCATAAATAAGGTCTTTGCGTTTCTCACAGAATGTTTGAGAATATACAGTGTTTGATGTAATTACTCGTCCCTCGCTATTCTCAAGTAGATTCTCCATCAGCTTTTCTCCTCTTCCCTTGATTGGTGTGATGTGTGTCACAACCAATCCAACTTCAGTGGCTCCCTGAGTTCTAGCAAGTTCACGAGCTTTCAATAATGTACTTCCGCTTTTTGTCAGGTCGTCAATCACAATGACCTTTTTCCCTTTCACATCAATATCTCCACTCATCTCTATACTAAACGAATCTATTCTACGTTTACTCAGACCTGGTACTCCAAATCGTTCTTGAGCACCTTCATCTGGGGCGATTACAGTGTATTCTTCAAAACCAAATCTCTGTGCTGCGAATTCAATCATCTTTCCAGAAATATTGATCTCTTGGTAGACCCCTTTCCTAATCAAATCCTGGACCCACGGATAATGGCTATCTACAACAGGTGCCACAATCCACATCATATCACATCGAAGTGCTATTTGTTCTGTAGCACAACGACACGACACCGCCTCTCCTGTTTTGAAAGCTTTATCCTGTAGCGCAAATGGCTGAAAAGTGACCACTACTTCTATCTTCTTTGGTGGTTGAATCTTTTCAGTCTTGTACTCTTTGAAACCTGTCTTTTCTACATGTACAGGATTTTGTAGTGTATCGAGCATCAGGATTAGTTCTTGTATTCGGTCTGCTGTTGTAAAGTATTCATCGACAGCTGGTGATGAACCAGTACAGGATTGAATGATTACAACACGCCTGTCAGATAATTTCTCTACTTCAGGAATCCTGACATATATATCCGAGTTGGGAAAGAACCTTTTATCATCAATGTTATTTGTTTGTGTAAACACTCGAAATCCATGCTTCTCAAAACTCGATTTTAAATGTTCAGCTCCACTCGCTAATACAACATCGAAAGTCTCCATCCTTTTTCACATCTTTGCCGAATCCTACATCCATATGAAAATTTTGACTCTGTTCACCATTGACGGGATGCTTCATACCTCACCATTGACTTCTTTCATATGACTATCGTTTCTTTTCCCACCGTAAACAAAATACGTCAAGAGACCTATGAAGCTAAGGAACGCTCCCAGTATCAATGTTTCTGCATGCAAAGTGGGTACGAGGATTAGACAAGTTATGACTCCCAGAACTGGGATGACTGGAAAATAGGGTGCTTTGAACGTCCCGGGAACACCAAGTTTCTTCCTATGTAGAATAATAACTGAAGCATTCACTATTGAGAGTCCTATAAGATAACCAAAGTCTGAGAGTGATGCAACTAAAGTTATATCCCCTGATGCCGCAAACAGACTCACCAATAATAGCGACACGATCAGGGCTGGTACTGGTGTCTTGAATCGTTTGTTCACTCCATCCAATATGCTTGGGAAATACCTATCCCTTCCCATAGAATACGCTACGCGGGCTGTTGCCAAGAATGTGGCGTTTAGTGCTGCATAGTTGGATGCAGCCATTCCCGCGAGACCGAAGTAGAATGCTCCTGGCCCGAGCATGAACCCAAAAACATCAGAGACCGGCGTATTAGAGTCTGCGACCTGAGTATATGGCACTACACCTACAATGACCAAGGCTGCAGTCATATACACTGCTGTCGCAATTAGGAGTGTCAACATAATCGCACGGGGAATATTCCGTGCCGGTTCTTTGATCTCTTCTGATGCAGTCGTTATCAATTCGAAGCCTACGAAGCTGATATAAATAAACGAAACAGTACCCATGAACTCGTAAATCCCTGCACCTTCCTTTACTAGTGGGTCAAGATTCTGTGGTTGTATGAAAAACATCCCAATCGCTATGAATGAGAAGAGCACGATTGATTGCACGATATTCAGAACTCCAAGGACTTCTGAAACACGCTGAATGCTGATCGTATTGGTTATGAACGTGATTATAATAATCATTATTGCTATCATTGCGACTGTTACAGTGGTAGCATCTGGTACAAATACCGCTAAGGTGTGAGCGACAGCCAAGGCATAGAGACCACAGGCAACAACATTTCCGATGAACATGAACCAACCAGTAAGAAAGCCTGGAAATCCTCCAAAGGTATCATGCGCAAAGGTATAACCCCCGCCTTGTTTTGGAATAGAACATGCCAATTCAGCGTAGTTTATTGCGGTAAAGATTGTCAAAAGTCCAGTAGCCATATATGCGAAAATCAAGGCTGGACCAATCATTCCCGCAGCTGTTCCTGAGATGACGTAGATACCACCGCCTAACATTGCACCAAGGCCAATATTTGTTGCACCAATAAGCCCAAGACGTCTTGCAAACCTGCCGTCTTTCGGCTCGTCATCAAAGGATTCTACCAAAGTCTGTCACCAATGCATCATCTGGGAATTCATTTTTCTATACAATAGTTCTCTCGCCTCGAAAAATTGATGCTTTTGAAGGTTCCGAATTGGTCAGTTATTCACTGAATAGATGCAAAATTTTGCATCACTATTCTTTTGTGACGTAACCCCGAAGTTTAAATGCAAAATACATAGGCAGAGCTATGACGGACTCTTAGGAGTCTTAAAGAAGTGATTCGCGATGATCTGGAAAGTAACTGATGCATGTACTGCATGTGGAACATGTGCAGATGTCTGTCCTGTCGATCCTACTCTATACAAGATTGAGGAAAAGGCAGTCTACATAGTTGCACGTGCTGAAGAGTGCACTGAGTGCTACGCTTGTGTCGACAGTTGCCCAGAAGGCGCTATCGAAGAAGCAGAGTAATACTATTGTCAAAATCGCTGTATCAATATAGATACAGTAGAGCGACGTGGAGCTTTCGTATGATCGCTCCTCGTCGTTGACTTCATCTCTTTTTTTTGCAGTGTTAATTGCTATTTTACCTTGTATGGTTCACCAAAGATTTCATCGAATTGTGCCTTCAATGACTCATCAGTAATCACAATTCGGATCTGAGCCATATCATCCTCACCTGGTGTATAACTAGCCCGGACTTGTTCAATCACGCTTTCTGAGAAGGGTGAAAGGATTATCTTCTCTTCATCCACATCCTTGTGTAATTTGAATTTGATACGAGCTTTCTCCATCATTTCTTTGTAAACTTCTGGTGGTACTTTGTAGAATATTTTCAACTCTGAGTTCCTCTCTTCTTTGTCCACATCAAAAAGGTATAAGTCTAATCGATGTGTAGCCAGATTATACAGATTTTATGATGAGGAGAGACGTATGAAGCAAAACCACCAAAAGAAGTTTGGATTATTTTTCACAATTCTAATGGTTGTAGCCATTGCTCCCTTGATGTCTAATTCTGCAACTACAAACTACACAGTTGTTGAAATAAATTCGACTTCGGAGGCATTAGACTGGCAGACCTTTGAGAGAAATATGAATGTGACTACCTTTGTATCTCCTGATGGGAGTAAAGCTGAACTTTGGCACTTTTTACAAGCTGCTGAAGAGAGCATCTACGTGGAGATATATGGAATAAACAATCCACGAATTCTGGACCTCATACATGAGATCCATGATGAGAAACCATCGTTAGATATGAAATTTCTAATTGGATGGAACAGTCTTGGATATCCAAATCCAAACAAGTATGTTGCCAATAATCTGACAGAGCTTGGTTTAGAGGTGAAGTGGACAAACTCTGACGATTTTACTTTCGCTCATCAGAAGTATTTCATCGTTGATAACAAAACAACTGTTATTCACTCAGGTAATTGGGCAAAGACGAGTTTTCCTGAACCTAATGGCAAAGCTAACCGTGAATGGAGTATTGCAATGACGGATGTTGAAGTGACTGAGTATTATAGAAATGTCTTTGATGGCGATTGGACAAATGGGACTCCATATAATGCTGGCACTCATGGCACTGGTGATGCGTTGAGCTATTCTTATTCAACTTCTACTTATGAAGAACCATTTGCTACTGCGGGTGTATTCAGTGGTGACATGAAAGTCACTCCGATATTCAGTCCTGATACAAGCCTCCAAGGGATTCTCTATTGCATCAATGCAGCTCAAGCTACTCTTGATATCCAGATTCCATACTTCACCAGCGTTGGTGATGAAGGGGCTGTTGACCAAATACTTGACGCTATTCTTGCTGCCAAAGCTAGAGGGGTCACTGTTCGAGTGATCACAGAGGAAGAGAAGGACTGGGAGGAAGTTGAAGAGCTGCTTCTTGAGCATGACATTCCTATTGCCTATCAAGACACTCGTTGGTTTACTGCAAATCACAACAAAGGAATCATTGCGGATGGGCGGATTGTCTTAATCAGCAGCATCAATTACAGTGATGGCAGCATTACTGCAAATCGAGAGGCTGGAGTAATCATCGAAAATGAGGATGTGGCATCATGGTATCAAGATGTCTATGACTTTGATTGGTCTATCGCAGATGTGAGTGAAACCACTGAAGTGAATCTATACTGGGATCCAAACATTCCAACTAGTAGCTCTGTCATCAATGTTTCAATCTACGCACACATGCTTAATGACTCAAATGTAGACGAGGTTTATCTAGATTACAAAATTAACGATCAGGATTGGAATAATATTTCAGTGGTCGACAACATCTATCTCTCGGAAGAGGATGATTTAGAGAATTACTACTATGTGATAGCAGCACAGGCTGATATGACCAACATCACGGTTGTAGGGAGAATACTAGTAGAGTCTACATGGCATTCTAGTACACCCATGGTTATCACTGTTAGAAATGAACTTGCGTCGCCAACTAGTCCAACAGCAACAACATCGACCGATACATCCCCCACAACAACAGACACTCTTGCTCAACTAATAGCAGAGTTTCTACCATTAATCATTGTTGCAATAGTTGGTATTGTGTGCGGTGTGGGTGGTGCAGCTTACAAGAAAGGGTTCATTGGAAAGAAGAAACGAAGTTCTCGTAGAAAGAAGTAATTATCATGAGGTGGCCGGTTTCTCCGGTCACTTCAGAATTTTTCATCACCCGCTGTCTTTTCAGCCATCTTGGCAAATTTGAAACAAGACTCTGCATCTCTGAAGTCGTTTTGTTTTTTATGAAGTGCTCCTGCTATCCTATATGCCCTCGCAACTTCTGACCATTTTTCTTGCGCATCTAAACAGAGAGCCAATGCCTTCCATGTTTCAGGATTTTCTGAATCATACTTTAGAGCTTCGTTATATGCGTCAATCGCATCTTGTATTCTCATGAGGCTCTCCAAGGATCTGCCTTTTTTTGCCCACAATTTGGCACTTTCAGGAACCGCCATAATACCTACTTCGGCAGCTTGTAATGCATTTTCAAAATCACCAACAGTCAGATATGCTTCCACTTTATTAGAATGAGCTTCTTCGTTTGAAGCGTTAACAGAGATTGCCCTGTCAAACACTTGAATTGCAATATCCTGCTCTCCTATGTGAATATGCGCTAGGCCCATCTCGTTCAATGCATCAGTAGAGTTTGGGTTAACTTCAAGTACCACCTTGAATGCATCAATTGATTTCTTTGTTTCTCCCCTACTACGCAACATTCTGGCTTTTGAGAGAAGGTCTTCATACTCTGACTCTAATGATGACATGTGATGTTTTTCGTATCTGCCTTGATATAATCATTGTTAGCACATATTACCTTGTATTCCCTCGCACACTTGAGGGATGGTAAGTGTTTTAACCCCTATAGTTCACTCAATCGCACTCATTTGGATGAGATGAAAAGTATGCAAGGCGAGGAAGACCTTTTCGAAGATGATTACGATGAAGAGGAAATGGATGACTCATTTCCTGACGAAGATGAAGATGACATCATTGATGATAGAGATCTCTACATTCCAGAAGCTGAGCCTTCTGAAGATAAATGGTCTAAATTCCTTGAAGACCCGTGGCCAAAGACAGTCTTTATCCTAATGTTGATAGGATTTGGATTTGTATTGCTGACTCCAACAGATATCTGGTTTGCAAATGTCTACTTCCTAGCCACCAACTACGTTTTGCTTATCATGGCCTCTGTAGGCGGTGTTTTTTCCATAAAAATCTGGAAAGAGGCTGAGGGTAATCGGTTACGCTGGGGTGGAATAACAAATCTCATTGTGGTATTGGTAAGTGCAATTGTAGGTACTGCTGATACAATAATGTGGGTGACTCTTGGTAGTTCAATTATACCCGGTGCTGAAAATACCGTCCTTGCGCTAGCTACTGTAATCGTATTATTTTCAATCTATAGTCTATGGTTGATTCAAAAGACATTCCAGCGCACTCCTGAAACATAGAGGACAAAAAAAATGAATGATGAGAGCCGTTCTTTGGAAGGACTCATGGCTCTCATTCGAAAATTTATTCGAGAGCGGAATTGGGAGAGCTTCCATACTCCTGAAGCTCTCGCTATTTCAGCTAGTATCGAGATGGGTGAGCTTTTAGAGAAATTTCAGTGGTTGAAGAACTCTGAAATAAATAACCTACTTCTGGATACGAAATATAGAAACGAACTTGCTGATGAGATTGCTGATGTAATGATTTACTTGCTACGCTTATCTGATGTAGCTGGCATTGATCCATCCGAAGCAATCCTTACAAAGATGAAAAAGAATGAATCAAAATATCCTGCTGATGATTGGCTTGGTCGAATTCCAGACAAAGTCAGGACAGATCTGTAATTCTACCATAGAGTCTTGGTCTTCTATCTTTTAGCAGATGATTATTTGGAGTCATCTGTTTCTTATCGGCATTTGCAGGATTGATATCAGCATATGCGATTCCTGATTCTCTATCTGACATTGAAAGTAGCAGATCTCCTTTGTTGTCAGTTATTTGTGATTTTCCAGAAAACTCTAACTTTCTTTCTATTCCAAGTCTGTTGGCTGTCACAGTGAAAACACCATTTTCCAATGCTCTTGTTCTCATGGCATTGAAGCAGTACGGAAGAACTAGGTTTGCTGGATGTAGAATGACTTGAGCTCCCTTTAGTGCAAGGATTCTTGATACTTCAGGAAATGCCCAATCCCAACACACCATTATACCATATCTATGTCCATTGAATTCAAACACGGGAGGTTCTTCATTTCCCGGTTGGAATAGTTCCTTCTCTCGGTGAAATAAGTGAAGTTTCCTATAGGTCCCTAAATGCTTTCCATTCGCAAAGATGCCAGCTGAATTTCCTAATCCTTTATCCCACTGTTCACATATTCCTGCGACAACTAGTCTATTTGATTTTGACCAATCGAGTAAGAGTTGCGAGAATTCTCCGTCAGGAATCTTCTCAGAACTGTTTCTGGCTTCATACTCGTAGAGAAATGAATATCCCGAATTGGACAGTTCTGGAAGGACAAGAACTTCAATCTCCTCTTCTTTTGCAGATTCTAGGATGCCTCTTGTATGTTCCAGGTTGTATTCTATATTCCCGAGTTTTGGTTTTGTCTGGGCTATTCCAACTCTTGTCATATCCTTCTCATTCCATCTATTGTGTGTTGGTTTTTGTCATTTCTGGTAGGATATCTTTCATATGTCTCTTTTTGTAATCATGCTTTAGGTGAATTAATATTGTATAAAGAGCGAGATGATTTGATGGATTGGGATGATGTAGAATGGGATGAAGAAGAATGGGGTGATGAATGGGAGGAATATGATAATTGGTGATCGTCACATTTTATTATTCAATGTTCAAGCACTATTTTTCTTGTCTTCAGAAGGAGATTATAGATTCTTTTCAGGATCTTGTGATATTCTCCACCCCAGATTTTCTCAAACGCTTCAGCTCTAATTTTCAGTTCCTGATATCTACTGCGAAGAGAATAGAGTTTCTCCTTTGCTTGTCTTTTGTTGATGATGTTCTCTTTGAATTCTGACACAAGTTTTCTTATTCCCTGTTCAATTGCATTGCTCTCTGTTCTGATGGTATCATTGACAAGACCATGTACAAGTGTTTGCGAATCTTCGTTCACAATCGCAAGTCTTGTCCATCTGGAAACCTTTGCACCCATTTTCTCCAACTTCACCTGAAACCTACGGGAACCAATAAGAAGTTCTCTCAATTTTTCAAGATTCTTTTTGTCTTTTATCCGAAGAAATGGAAATAATACAACTCCTGGTCTGATCTTGACGCCAATTGCTTTTCGAAGGAGTCGTTGTGTGGCTTTCTTCTGCTTCGGTTTAGATGTCTTGAAATGATAGGATACAACTGCAAACACCGACTTGGATATTGATTTCTTTTTCCTTATCCTAGGAACCTCACGCACACGTTTGAATCTGACAGAATGAAATTGTCCGGTCTCATTATAGGACTTTGGTAATGTGGACGGTACAAAGAAGAGACCATTTCTTAGTTTTGAAACGTCATTGAAATCTCGCAGAACATCATCTAATCTGATTTTATCACATGCCACTAACAAATGCTTAGTCCCAGCAACAATGAGTGGTGATTCAGCTATTGCAACCTCAATGTCAGGTTCCGCGTTACCATTGCTCTCCATTTCTGAACACGGCGCCTTGAATCATATACGAATATATCCCTATTGCTTGTATCATTATTGGTGACCATCCCTTATGGAATTTATTTCTCCATTGGTCGGATTTATGCTCCTCTTGTTCTCTCTACTCCCTATATCGAAGTGGATATTTCCGTTTCATCCAAAATACTCTCTATCTAATCCGTATAACAGAAATATTGGGTTATATTGGCAATCACTCAAGTCAGGTCAAGCTTAACTAATTATGTTGTACATGTAGGGATGAGGTGAAAAACATGGTCTTCGAAAAGATTTGGGATGAAGATGATGACTGGGATGACGATGAAGATGATGACTGGGACGACGACGACGACGATGACGACGAAGATTGATGATCGTCACCAGTTATCAGGTTATTATTCCAGCACCTGAAATATGATGGGAGCCTTCTCTTGTAAGGCTCTCTTTTTCATTACCTAGAACAAACCACCTTTCATGGCTGTCTGACAATCACAACTTGCTTCTTTTGGAATCCTATTGATCATTTCAAAGGTGAGCTTGCGTACTCTATCAACATTCTGTGACATGGTCTTTAGTACCATCTCATGAGTAACGTGTTCTTCACCATGCACATCATAATCAGTAGGCATAGAAATGTTCACAAAACAGATGCCTGCTTCTCTGGCTAATGCTGCTTCCGGATACGCTGTCATACCAATGACATCCCATCCCTGCTTATGATAGAACATAGACTCCGCTGCAGTTGAGAAACGTGGGCCATTGATACATACATATGTTCCCTTGTCATGTGCTTTGAATTCTAGTTCCTCAGCTGTTTGATATGCCACTTTTCTCATCTCTGGACAGAAAGGTTCTGCGAAAGGTAAATGTGCTATAGTGCCCCCTTCGAAGAACGTATCTTTTCTGACACCAAATGTTCTGTCAAAGAGCTGGTCTGCAAAAACGAATTCGCCGAGCTTTATCTTTTCTGGCTGCAGACTTCCACATGCTGCTGGACTGATAATCCGTTTCACTCCTAAAGCTTTCATTCCCCAGATATTTGCTTGATAGTTGATCATATGTGGTGGAATTGTATGACCTCTGGCATGTCTTGCAAGAAAAGCAAAACTTCTCCCTTTTACTGAGCCAACAATGAAATGATCAGATGGTTCACCGTACGGTGTAAACACTTTCACTTCGATTGGATTTTCAATCACTGTTGCATCATAGTTCCCACTTCCACCGAACATTCCGATCTCAATGGGCAGTAATGATTCCAGTTTTTCTTTCTGGTCACGATCAAGTGGTACAAGTTCAGGTTTAACTTCAAATGCCATTGTTTGGTCCATCTCCTAGTGCTATCTATCCATTCACAAGAACAACTCACATTTATGTCTAGTGAGTTAAAAATGAAATTGATGGCATCCGTTGGAGGATGCCAAGTATTTTCTAGAATTATTCCTCAGGTACTTTCTTCCAGACTTTGTCTTGAGGATAGACAATCTTTCCTAAATATCCCATATGCGCCTTGACTTTAGAAAGCTGATCGTCTGAAAGTACAATATTGTTGTACTCTCTAAGATGTTTCTTGACTTCAGCTGTACTCATCTCTGAAATCCCCTCTCCTTCAAAGATTTTCATGATGAGTGCGTTTATGTCTTCATAAAAGTTCCACGGCCAAATCTCCCACGCCCATGTCACTTCGACACCAAAATAATCTGGTGTAAATTTGGATCCAACAATATGCATTAGTGTTGCAGTTCTTACTTCAGCAGGTTTTCCCACTTCTTTGATATGTTCAACTGCTGTCATCAAGCTCTCACCTGTATCAGTAATATCGTCAACGACTAGAACCTTCATCCCTTCGACATCACCAACGAGTGGGCATGAGAGTTTTGCTTTTCCATCCTTCGTAGCAGTGACTCCCCAGTGATCAACTTTGACACTGTGTAGGTTTTTGACTCCCAATAAGTCACATTGAATTCGTGCATGTACCCAACCACCTCTAGCAATACCAATAATGGCTTCAGGCCTCCAACCCGATTCACGTATCTTTAAGGCAGTCTGGTATGCATAATTTGCAATATCATCGTAATCCAGTACATAGCATAGCGGCCCTTTGAGTTCCATATTGCTCACAAACCAAGCTTTCGCCTTGCAGTTCATGATAAAAGTATAGTGCTCGTGATAATCCTTTACTTTTTCACGTCTAGTCTTAATGTGTCATACTTGCCTGGCTCGAAAGTTATCGAAATTTTCAATTGGTTGCCTTTTTTAACATCAATTGGCTGTTTTAATGGGAGTAGAATTGGTTTCCATCCGTCATCCATATCCAGCGTGATTCCATTGGCGAGTTCAGCGCTGAACATACCCACAAGACCATGTATGGTCCCATTCTTTTGTGCTATTAGTTGAAAAGTACTATCTACTGTTTTTGGAGAATTCTGTGAGCTGAAATCAAATGTGATGATATCATGAATTGAAGTAAGGTCTTCAAAGTCGTTCCCTTGAATCGTCTGAGGTAATGGGAGAAATCTCAATTCATCAAACTCAAAACGTTCATACAAATCTGTTGCTTGAGCTAAAAGACCATAGATTGCGATGATAGTTGGAATTACTTTTCCATTAGATTTCAATAAATTATCAATAGCGTAATTCATCGCTGGGATTTGTTGTTCAATCAGCATGAATGAAGAGATCATCTCACAAATGATAACATCAGCTAATTCATCAGGAATGTAGTCTTCGTAGTGACCATGGAAGAATTCCACCTTATCTGACAAACCATTTAGTCCGGCCATCGATTGAGCGTAATCTACGCTCTCTGAATCAATCTCAATTCCAACTACCTTTTCTGCACCTGCTTTAGCTGCCAAAAATGAGAGTATTCCTGTCCCTGTACCAATATCAATGACCTTCATACCCGGCTTCACAATTTTCTGGATTGCACTCTGAAACTTGTTCAGTCTCTTCTTATGACTCAACAAGCTCACTGCATGGAGTTTGGAAAAAGGTGTTGCATATTTCTTGGACATGGTATTTTGCCATAACATAGTGCTCTTATAATGCGATTGTTCGAAACTGATTGATGTAGAGAAAACATCAAACAAACATGTTATGGCTTGGATCCGAGGAAGATAGGACTTGAACGATGATATCATCCATCAAGCAATGCACTCAATTGAGTCAGAGCGTCCTGATGAAGCAATAGATTTGCTAGAACCCCTTCAGGATTCTGATGATGCAGATGCGCTAGTTTATCTTGGTATTGCTTATGTCCAAGCAGAACGTCCAGAAGATGCAGTTAGAGTTCTTAGGAAAGCAGAAACATTAGTTGAGGATCACTGTGTAGTTGCTCTATTCTTAGGAAGAGCTCTACGTGGAATTGGAGAGCTTGATGAAGCTGAAGCAGAACTCAGAAAATCCATCAGATTGGAATCTGAAGATCCTGAGGCTTGGATTGAATTAGGTAAGTTGCTCTATTCGAAGGGCGACTACAGGGAAGCTGCCCGCATTCTCGAAGAAGCGCTCTTAATTTTTCCTGAAGACTTATCTCTACGAGGAACTTATGCTCTTGCTCTTTATCGACTTGGCGACTATATGCTTGCTACACAAGAATGGGGACTCGTACATCAGATAAATCCTGAATTAATGTCAGCTACTGCAAACTATGCCTATCTTCTACTCATACAGAATAGAGTTCAGGAAGCATTACCAATAATTGAGAAAGCAAAAAAGAATGAACCTGAAGATTATAGAACATTGATTTTACAGGGAGTATATGATTTTCAAGTCGGAAACTATGATTTGGCAAAATCATACTTCATGCAAGTATTGGAAAAAGATTCTGAGAATATCGAAGCCCTTTCACGTCTGGCAATAATTGAAAATCATTCTGGTAATAAAAATGAAAGCAAGCATTATCTCTCGGTTGCTGAAAAACAATTGGGAAATGCTCCTGAATGTTGGAGGGGGCTTTGTGATGCATATGCTCAGCTTGGAATGAATAACGAACTGCTAGATTGCTTATTGCAATGGACTGAAGGCAATCCTGGTGCCGCAGCTCCATGGATTGCTCTAGCAATTGAATATGATCGGCGCGGGATGAAAAAACAAGCAATCAATGCTTGGATAAAATCATTTGAACTAAGGGGATATATCAGAATCAACTGTAGAAAATGTGGAAAGACCACTAGAATCGAATATCACAAAAATAGTGATTTCAGTCCTTATAAAGAGCAATTTTGTCCAGATTGCACTGCACGCATCGAAATGCCACTTGGTCTACTCGGTTGAGAAGTGATGAATGTGGCTGAGAGAAGATATCCTCCTTTCCCCATACCTGGTGTCGGTGCGGTTGTTGTAAGCAAAGAAGGCATATTACTTGTCAGAAGGGACAAGAATCCAGGAAAAGGTCTCTGGAGTCTACCGGGTGGTGGAGTGGAGATTGGTGAGAGTCAAGAGGATGCTGTATTAAGGGAGGTTTTAGAAGAAACAGGTGTGGAATGCGAGGTCCTAAATTTGATTAGCACATACGATGTTATACATCCTGATGAAAATGGAATGATCGAGTATCACTTTCTTCTAAATCACTATCTTGCAAAGGCTTTGACAACAGAAACTAGACCAGAATCAGCAGATGCAGAAGTGGCATGGTTTGATAAAGTAAGCTTGCCTTTTGAAGAAATTCCTGATGAGATTGTTGATGTTATTATGTTAGGGCTTAAGATGCTGGAATCAAATTCTGATATGTAGAACAAGATTTTGAAATGGCAACACCAATTATAAAAGTCACAATTTGATAGATAAATTAACCTAGCTAACCAACTCAATGATTGGATGTGGTACTAAGATGTTTAGGACAATTATGGCATTACTAGTCGCCCTTCTCGTGGCTATTATGATAGGTGCTTTTCAAATCTTACAACTGAGCGTAACAGAAATTCAAGGGATCCTTCAAGATCCAAATCTAACAGATGCTCTTTCGTATCAAGGAGAGCTTTTGTTCGCACAATTAATGTTGCCGTATTCGTTTGCAGTCAATAATCAGATATATGGACCATTGGTTGCTCTCGGTGTTGCTGGTTTCATTTCTGGTTTAATATCCAAGAAAGAGATACGCATGCTAATCGTGTCAATTGTTGCAATCGCTCTATTCTTTGTAGGTTATGCCGCTCTCGCTCAGAGTGCAGCGCTTCAAGTCGACGTATTAGCTACTCTTGCCCAAACCATCGCGATAGATTTAGGCGTTGCTTTTGGTCTACTCTTCATTCCCGGTGTTATTGGAGCAAGATTGACAGCTGACAGGGACTACTAAAATTTGAGGGGCATTCTCCCCTCTGATTCTCTTTTCTAATTCAAGATACTACTCAAGTGAGCTGATACTATATCAATAAACTCATCGAGATGTTCTCGATGCACAAATGCTCCAGCTGCCATTGGATGCCCTCCTGCTTCTGCAATCATTTCGTCCTTTTGATTGTTCAATTGTTCTGAAGCTGTGACGAAAATTTCCTTTAGATTAACACCCCTCTTGATTACATCTTTCTTAGCCCTTCCAGATATCTTGACTAGTGGCGATTCTCCAGTGGTGTTTGTACTAATGCCAATGACAGGTCTATCCCATGGTATGATTCGAGAGCCAAGTGCCATCCCTATTACGATTCCAATAATAGTGTCAGAGGTCTCTGGATCATTAACAATATACATACCCGGTTTCTCATCGTACCCTTGGGTTTCAATTCTTCGTATTGCCATTGCCAGATTCATTCTATGCCTGTGTAATAGAGCACGTCCCTCATCGAAAGCATCGGGGTCATGAAGGCAAACCTTAACTCCAACTTCGGCTCTTCTGTTTCTACCACATGCATTCATCATGGTTGAGAATTCTTTTGCAGTACTCAATTCGCTTCTAGGTGGACGTTTCAATAACCAAATAACATCCCCAACTATACCTTCTACAACCTTTGGTCCGTAGGAGGCGAGTATTTCAAAAGTAAGACCACTGAAAATTTGCTGTCTTTCAGAATCATTAAGATCCACCCACCTACGCCATTCATCAGTTTCTCTATCTTTGAGTTCGATGTCTCGCTCTTGATAGAACTGATAACATGCCTCAAGGTCTCCAGTCAATCCAGGAATATATGGGTCAGTAGCGAATTGTAGTAGTTGTGCAAGTGGTCTTGTATTGATTCCAAAGAATGTTAGGTCTCTTCTTACCTCTATGTGTCCGTATTCCACAGCTAGGTTCAATATTTGTTTATTCAAACCTACAAAACCACGACCATAATAGCTCTGTAGGTCTCCTGTTGCTCCAACAATTGCAAGCTCACTTAGGTCATGATTCTCGTGAGAGACTGCTAGGGCAACTAGAAAAGCAACTCCTGCACCCGAAAGGTCTGTGCTACCACTATATCCATGTTGGCATGGGTTGACCTCAATTATATTTGATTCAACCATTTCATGATGCCACTCGCTTCGATCATCGGCCGGAAGATGATGGTCTAGAACGAGAACATGCTTCACACCATTCTTGTTTATTACTTCCTGTTCAATAAGATGCATCTGTCCCGTACCAAGATCACTGAAAATGACTGTGTCCGGTCTGACCTCGCGAATAAGCTCGGTTACATCATGGATTGTTTCCGAATTGAGTTGATGGATATTTCTCCAAACATGATCGATCTTCTGCCGTTCCATCATTTGCACAATGATAGCTAAAGCTGTAATACCATCTGCATCAATGTGTGATATGGCTAGAGCCTTTCGCGAGTTTGTAATCACAGATGCAGCTTGGAAGACCAGTTCTTGCATGTCGGAGTTTAATTCAATCATGATATGGAATCAACTCTAATATTTTGTGTAGAAGAGCATGATATAAGTTGAGAGCTCTGATCCACCGAGGATACAGAGTCCTCTGATTATTCACTGGCGCGTGCTACTCGGGATATTGCTAAGATGATTACTAAGAAGATACTCGCAACTGCGGCTAGAGCTTTAGCTACTTTTTGCCACATAGTTGGCGGCACTTCTAGTTCTCGAAGTTCATTTGTTACTCTTTTAATGTGGACGCGAAGCTCCGTGTATAGTGCATCACTATCGTCCCTCTTAGAGGCAAATGCACTCCAGCTTTCATAGTAAGGTTTTGTAGGATCGGTTTCCAGCCAATCTTCCCAAATCTCATGAATTGTTGTTCGATGAGGTTCGGGGAACCCGTCTATTGAATCCCGTATTTTTGAATTCCATTCATCTGAAATCAATGTGCGTTAACCCCGCTTTCCCTGCGTTTGGGACTGGATAGAAGTCCGATAGATTCCCTATTAAGGATTAGGACGCTTTACCATGAATGGCGCTAATATATTCTTATTCACTTCTATCAGCCTTATATATTGTTTTTTATCAACTATAAGTGTTATGATTTCCCTTTTTATACTAAAAAGCACAATCCGATGGAAATAATGCAATTAGAAGGCTATCTTGTTGCTCCTATTTCATTTCTCCACTCTTTAAGGTCTTCTCGCAATTTACTAAGGTCTTGTACACTTATGGCGTCCACACGACCATATGTTTTGAGAATCCTTACCCATCGATTCATTTTGACAATTACTTTTCCAGTTAGCCCTCTCTCCTCTAAGATATCGGCCGATTCGGAAATCTTCTGGGCCAGATCGCTAGCAATAACTCCCTCACGAACTTGGGACTCCAATGTGTCAATAACAGCCGTCAATGATGTCATAACACCTTTTTCTTCAATACTTGCTCCCGCAGGGCCTGCTACTGGTCCTGCTGTACCAATTTTTTCTACCATTCGCATGAGCTCATCAAGTTTGGCACTATTCCTAGCAACAGCGGCAGAAATGGTAGTAGTAGCATCCTCAACCTCCGTGATATGTGAAATCACTTCGATCATTTTGTTCAGCATGTCCGTTAGCCTTTCGATTGCTCCGTTTATTTCAGTAAGTTTTGCGCGGAGATAAGTATCTTCTTCACTCATGCGTTTCCACTCTCTTTATTCCCACTACAGTTGGACTACATTATTGCCTGAGAGTATTCCGTTTCACATTAAGCTTTCTGTGGCAAGCAATTGGACTTCAGCTCATACGTACAAATCTGAAACCTATTAAGGTACTTGAAATCGTAAATCATTGATACATAGCATCGAAGGGGAATGTCAATGTACGCTATTAACTACAACGAACGTGAAGAACTTGAAGTAACACTGGCAGGGTCGCAAAAAACCACTGTACGATGGTTAGTAGGAAGAAATACTGGTGCAAAAACATATGCTATGCGACTATTTGTTATCAAACCTGGTGGTATTATTCCCTTACATCAGCACGAGGAAGAACATGAGATATTCGTTCTTGAAGGCGAAGCTAAGATGCTTGGTGATGATAAAGAACAGATAGCAAAGAAAGACGATGTGGTTTTTGTACCTTCAAATCAACTACATGGTTATGACAATACTGAAGGAAAAGAGTCCTTCCGGTTTATATGTGTAATTCCTCTCCTAGATAAAGAATAGATATCCCCATAATGAGCAGAGGGTTTTTCTTGCAGCTCGCTTCTATAGTTGACTATGTCTAAGTTAGCTGAAAAAAAACTCTGGCTCTTTGATGTAGATAACACATTAATACGTGATGTTGAACATCCCCTCGTTTTTGATGATGCACTGAAATTGTGGAATGCTCTAGTAGAACGAGGTCGCACAGTCGGTGTTCTTACAAATGTTGGTCGCTTATCAGCTCGTGAGGTGCATCATGCAGTCACTTCAGCTGGTTTCTCTCTGGATATAGAGAATACATTCACTGCTGGTGCTGCGGCTGCAGCTTATGTCTATAACAGAAAGCCTGATGCTAGATGCTTCATAATATCTGAAGGTGGTGCTACTGAGGATTTCATTTGTCATGGTCTCCAAGTTGTAAACAATCCTCCTGTCGATTATGTGGCAGTTGGAGCTGATCGTGGAATGACATTCGAGAGATTGAATTTTGCAGCTAAGATGATTCAAGCTGGTGCTGGGTTAATCTGCATAAGTGGTAGCAGAGAATATCCTGGGGTATATCTTGGAAAAGAAGATGTTTTTGTTGGTGAAAGGTCAATTGTTGCCGCTCTGGAAGATGCTACAGGGGTTGAACCTGTGATTGTTGGCAAACCTCTACCTGAGATTATTCTTGAGGCAGTAATAACACTTGGATATTCAATTGATGAATCTGTTATGATAGGAGACAATCCCGCATCGGATATTGCTGGAGGTAAAGCGGCTGGAATGACAACAATTCTGATACAACGACCAGACAATATAGTGCCTTTTGAGGCAGGTGATATGGATCAAACCCCTGACTATACAGTTACATCTTTGGAAGAGATTATTGAACACCTTAAGTAGAATGTGATAGTATTGATTCCCAGAATAGATCTTCTCGTGGACTGTGAAGGCCTTTCTGTTGGTGTTCTACTGCTTGATGATCTTAGAGTTGAAAAATCATCATCTGAGTTCACTGAGTATGAAGAAGGGGTCTTCGAATCAATTAGGGATGTTATGTCTCTTGATGAAATGAAAAATGATCCGATGTTACGTTCCTATAGGAATCTTTACTGGACCTTTGGTATGGACCCTACAAAACTTCGGGTTTCTAGTGAAGCACTATTGAGACGAGTATTACGTGGTCTCAATTTTTGGAGAGTGTCTAATCTTGTTGATGTTATCAATCTAGCTTCAGCTAAACATAAAATTCCCATTGGCCTAATTGATCTTGCCGGTCTCAAAGGTGACCTTCAGATTCGGTCTGCGAAGGAGAATGAAGAGTTTGTTCGAATTGGTGGAAAGAAGCTCCATTGTAGGGGTAGAGAGATAGTCATTGCCGATGAAGAGAAGATTGTCTGTTTTGGATATGCGACTCATGATTCTGAGCTCTCAAAGATTACTCAAAAAACAAATCAAGCTTTAGTCTTACTTTATGGTGCACCAATAGTGTCAGCAAAAGAAATGGAATCTGCTTTGGAGCTGACTAATGAAATGATGTTGAGATGGGTTGACTGCAAAACTTCCCAAAGAAAGAAATTTGTTTTCTAATATCAAATAAAATGGAGGAGGCTGTTCGACCTCCAATATTTTATCTTAGAATTCCAGTAAGGGTTCTCCAAGTGCTATTCTTTCCAAGAATGAGTTCTTCTTGGCCTTTCTCACAAGTTCCTCGAATTTCCGCTTCAATCTGGAATCATCAACATATTCTGGATTTTTTACACCAATACTCTCAATGACCTTCTGTAAAACATACTCGAAATCATAGATAATATACGGAATCTTCCTTTTCCCGTGCTCTTTCGTGATTTTCTTTGCTAGGCCTTGTTTGATTGCCTCTCGAGTTTCTTTTAGATAATATGTCAACGATTTCTCGTAATTCAATTCTCCACGCTTCACTAGTTCCTTCAAAAATGGCACACCAAACGCAGTACGAGCAATTTTCTCAATTTTTGCAATGAAACCGTTAATCAAATCATCATATGAAACTGCTTCTGATTTCCCTTTTGTTTCAAAGACTTTCTCCTCATCCTTTGCTTTGGCAAATTTTGCCTTCAATTTGGATTCTTCTACTTCTCTTTGCTTTCTTAGCTCTTCTTGTCGCTTTTGTTCTTCTAGCTCTTTTTTCTTTCGCGCTCTCTCTTTACGAGCTGATTCTCGTGCTTTATGTTCTTCCTCTTCTCTCTTCAAGCGTTCTTGTTCAAGTTTCTTGAGAAGCTTCTCCTGCTCTTTGACCAATTCTTCCATATGTTTCTTTACATCTCGTTCTGTCAGTGTGATGTGTTTCGTGAGTAACCATCTGACGCCAATATTATTGACTTTAGGTTTCAAATCCGCTGAGGAAAATATGAATGATGCAGTTTGTTTTCCTGGGAGCATAGTTATGATGCTCTCTGAGTCCTTCTCTCCAGCAATTGGTTCGAGAATTCTCTCAAGAACTTTTAGTGATTGTTCTGCGCTTATTCTACCAGCAGCGATTGTATTGAATTGTTCAAAGGCTTTGTAATCGATGTCTTTAGGGGACTGTGTTGCGATTAGACACTCTATACCATATTTCCTAGCTTGCCTAAATAGCAGTAGAAAGGTTTCCTTTGGTCCCGGAGAGCTCATTCCAGCTGGAATGAATGGTGCTGCTTCGTCCTGAAATAGAATCATGCGTGGGTTTTCAGTGAATCCTTGTCTTAACATCCAAGAATATAGTTGATTCAGAACAATCGCAATGAAGAAATGTTTCTCTTCTTCACTTCTCAGTGTTTTGAGGAATATCACATTAATAGGTGTCCTTCCATCTACTTTTCTAGTTAATTCATCAAAATCAATTTGACCTTCTTCTTTGAAGAGAAGCTGAGCTGAACCTACAGTAAGCGTGCGGATTCTTGTTGCCAATGTTTGTCTTTCGGATTCTTTCATGTAAGGTTCTAGGTCAACACCAATCTCTTCTTGAGGTGCTACTAGCATATCCGCTAGTTCCTTCAAACCTCCTACATCTTTTCCTCCTTCCCAAATTGACCGTAGAAGTTCGTAGACAACTGCAAAGGACTTACTCTCCCAAGATCGTGATAGGCCTCCAACCTTTGTCAATACCTTGACCAATGTCCTAGCTGAGTTATCAAGAAGCCGGATAATGTCATCAGGATCCGCTGATGGATCTGGTAACTTGAGAGGGTTTATTGAAATAGAAAGCCCTTTGCTGCTTGCAGGTGTGTAGACCCGCACAATGACTTTATCCATATATTCCTTTAATAGTTCTGAGGGGACTCCCTTAGACTCTAGTTCCTTGGGGTCTCCGGGTATCATCAATGAGGCGATGTCACCCTGTGGGTCGAAAGCGAGGATAGGTATACCTTCCAGTGCTGCTTCCTCGAGGATAATCTTGCTTAGTACCGTTTTACCTGACCCTGTCGAACCAAAGACCCCTCCGTGCCTTCGGAGTAAGTCTATACTAATCTCAAAACGTTGGTCTGTTCTTTTTCCCTCATCATCGATAATATTCCCAAGCCAGAGTTTTCCGTCACCCATTTGATACACCATCCAATGATTATTGTCCTTCTCTTTCTATATGTCTTGCGTGAAGTTGTCATTGACCTTTATTTGATTTACTCGGAAGTAATCCGAAGGAAATCACAACTGATTTGAAGAAAAACATTTGGAGATGGAAGTACCTCCATCCCCAAAAAGGTTGTTCTATTCACCTACTGGTTCGTATCTTCTACCAAGAAAGATGACTATCAGGACGACCAATGTTGTAGCAAATGCGCCTAGCAATCCTGCAGCCCATTCATAACTTGGACTACTTGCCCAGATAGCATCAGTGCCAAACTTGATGCCAGCCATGACTGCTCCAAGTACTAATGAAATGAGCATGAATCTGGCTGTCATCTCCTTTACCTGTCCCATCTCTCCAGCTTCAGTGATTCGAGCACTGAAGAAAACGAAGACAAATAAGAACACATAAGCGATGACTATCATTGTTCCCATATCGAAAAGGGTTCTCTGAAGTGTAGCGTCAGCAGCGCCTGGTATTAAGCCAAAAATAAGAATTGTAGCAATAGCCATCAAGAAGACGAACATATTACTGACAAGTTTGTCTTCAGGATGTACAAATCCTCCAAGTTCTGTAAAGGTATTGATAACACTCAACACCAGCACTACAATTAGAAGTCCTGCACCCACTATCCAAGCATATAATGAAGCTGGATTGTTGGGATCCAGAGATTGAAGCAGATACTTCAGAATTACTGAGAATGCAAGAACAGTCAAGCCAATTCCTGACAGGATGTTCGAGAAGGTTGTAAGCCTAACCATGTTTTATCTCCCCGTAAAAGGGTATACCTCTTTCGTGCACATCATTTCTATTAACTCTTGCCTGAGCACGCATTAGTGAGGTTCTGGAATAACTTCATGCCCATGAGCCTCAGGCATGAAGTATGTTCCAGCGCAAGCTATTGTGATGAATATGGCTACGAGCACAATTAACCCTGATAATCCATAAGCAGTGTAGGAAAGATATGCTGTCCAGGGACCTATTATCATTCCTGATCCAAAGAAGATGCTATAGACACCCATTGTACTTCCTCTGGAGTCTTCTTCTGATATGTCTGTAAGATATGCCATTGCTGCTGGTGGAAATGCTCCAGCTGTGAAGCCAAGGATTGGCAAGATTGGCCATACCGCCCAAAGTTCCGTAAAGTTCTCTGCATATGCCACAAAGATGTATGCAAGAAAACCGAAACTGATCAAACCTGTCACAATAAATGGTCTTCTTTTTCTCAGATGATCTGAGAGATGTCCCATTGTAATAATTCCAAGAATTAAGGAACCACCCAGCATGGCAAAGAGAATAATCAAATCGATCTCGGAAAGACTAAAGTGTTCTTCTAATAGTCTCTCTGCATTTGCAATGACTAAACCATATAATGAAATAATTGGCACATAGACAGGTATCATTTTCTGAATCCGTTTGTCTTTGGCTACTTTCTTCAATAGCTCTGTTATACTCTCGTGCTCGAAAACGACTGTTTTTGTTTCACTCATCATGAAGAAGGAAACTAAACCTGAAACAAAACAGGCTATTGATGCCGCTAAGAGCAACCATGTAGGTGCTACACCAAATTGAAGTAGAAGAATGCCAAGGCCATAGCCTCCAGCCAATCCCATTAATGTTGAGAGATCATAATACCCCATTAGACGTGCTCTATCATCTGTTGATGAGCAATCTGCAATGATTGAGAGAGTTGTGGATACCTTAGCTGCCGCTCCGATACCGAAGAGAATTGAGAATCCCAGAATAAGGACTACAATTGGTGTTATCGCAAATAGTAATGCAGCTGCACCTGTGATGAATAAGCTGAAAACAAAAATTGGTTTTCGTCCTATTTTGTCACTATATGAGCCAAATAATGAGACTGATGTAAGCTCAGCAATTGGATAAATAGTAATCACTGCTGTTGCTTCCCATCCTTCTACAGCTCCACCCAGATAGGAGGCACTTTGAACGACGGCAATTGTAAGGTAGAATGATGCTCTCATAACCAGCGTGACCATGTATAATGCAATCAATGTCCATTTATATTCTGATGCTCTTAGTCCCATTGTGTTCCCTCGAGTAGCACTCCGCCAGTGCATTATGGTTATAAACCCTACTCGAGTTTAATTGTAATCATGGCAGCCAGCCCGATAATTGGAGATATAACCAAACTCGAATTCGTGTACATCGTGATGTACAGATTGAGATCTATGAGTGATGACGAGAAACATGAGTGGTTCAAAGAATGGGCTATTATTCGTAAGCGGTTACCAAAAGGTATTAAGATTGTTACTGAAGCTGGCAGTGCATTTGGGACTGAATTTACGGGTTTTACAGTTTTTGAAGGTCCATTTGAACATTATGAACATCTGGTAGAAATTCTCGAAGAGAAGTCTGGATTACTCTTTGAGAAGACACGCACTATTATCGGAACAAAAGGACTAGTGGACACTCCTTCGGAGTTCCAAAAGATATTAGAACAACGACCAATTGATTGAAAATCTATTGCCGTAGTAGCCTCATTTTTAGAGGAATGCTTGTGAACCTGAGAATAGGACGGAGCGATAATTATGGAGAATTCGTCAATAAACATCTCGCGCAAGACAATCATTGTAATCATTGTAACCATAGTTGTTGGATTCACACTCTACAATATTGCTCCTCCTGATGTTGAACCTGGAACATATCAAGCAACTCTGGAAATCGATGCACCCAGCATTGACATATTATATGTTTTCGATATCCATCTTACTGGAAGTGGTGAAGCAGAAGAAGTAGTACATAGCATCAATGGAAGTTCAACAAACGTTCAGGTTATCTTTATTGACTATGTGACCTTGAAACCGGATAATCCGCTACATATTGAAATAGTTGCTGAAGGTGACACAATCCAGGCAAATCAGATTTCTCTTCTACTTGAAAACACTGATGATTATAGTCAGCTATTGCGACCAAATAGACAGAATGGTCAGACATTCATTATTGAGTATCAACCACTAGTCCGTTCTCAAGCTGCTTTATTGATTCTAGGAATAGTTGCGGTTCTATGGTTTTCCGAAGGAATTAGTCTTGTTGCTACTTCAATAATGATTCCCATTGCAATCGTGTTGACTAGAATATCCTCTCCATCAGAGGCATTTGCTCCATTCTTCGATCCCGCAGTGGCTTTGATTTTTGGTGGATTCTTGATTGGAAGAGCTCTTTCCAAATATGAGTTAGACAAAAGACTGGCATTACTCATTCTCTCTAGAAGTTCTGGCACTGGTTCCTCACTATTATTGACAATAATGGGTGTGACAGCTTTTCTCTCGATGTGGATAAGTAATACTGCATCTGCTGCAATCATGATTCCAATCGCGATAGCTATGATTTCACGAATCGAAAGCAGTGAAACACGAGGAAAATATAGTAAAGCTTTAGTCCTAGGCGTTGCGTATTCGGCCACACTTGGTGGAGTTGCTAGTCTTGTTGGATCCCCTCCGAACCCTCTTGCTGCCACCTACATCAACTCATTTTTGGGTAAAGAGTTTACATTCTTGGATTGGGTTCCATTTGGTTTACCAGTAGTTCTAATACTACTACCAATAATATGGCAATGGTTGATGTATCGATTTAAATTGCCTAAAAATATTGAAGAGATACGCGAATTGAAAAAGGTATCAGAAAAGGAATACTTCAAATTAGGTCCAATGAACTGGCAACAGAAAGCGGTAGTTGTTATTTTTGCAGGGGTAGTCGGAGCATGGTTGACAGAAGGGTTCCATGGAGTTTCTAGTTCAATTGTTGCAGTTGCAGGCGGTTTCTTACTACTTGGTCTTCGTCTGTTGGATGAGAAAGACGTATCATCTGAGATTAGTTGGTCTTCATTATTGATTCTCGGTAGTGGAATCGTACTTGGAAATGCTATGATTAGTACAGGTGTGTCGACATTCATTGCCTTTCAGATGAGTGGTCTTGGTATCCTTCCAAATATTCTAGTTATCGTAATCATTGGCGTAATAGCTGTTCTCATCACAATGGTAGCTTCCAATACCGGTGCAGCAGTGATTCTCATTCCCATTGCAATACCTTTGGCAACAGGATTAGGTATTGACCCTATGCTTATCGTAATGGTGATTGCGATAGGAGTTTCAATGGACTTTGCACTTCCAACAGGTACTCCTCCATCTACAATTGCCTATAGTACCGGACAAGTAGAGATGCGAGAGATGGTGTCAACCGGTTTGATAGTGGATTTAATTGCTACATTAATCCTTACCCTAGGAATTGTATGGTTATGGTCTCTGTTAGGACTTGTTGTTCTCTAACGCTTTTCACGACAGGTTTAAATCGACTGATACAAGGGGTGCTTTTGGCTGGTTTATAATGAATTGGGCTACGAAGATTGTGCATGGTAAACCTGATGAATTTGTGCATGCTAAATTGATGAAGTATGGAATCGGTGAACATCCTGGTCCACGTGTCTTCCTGAAAATAAGTAAATCAAGAATCACCTTCAAAGCTGATCTTGATATGGAAAAAGCAATGATACGTGCCTACGTTGATAACATCACTAGTCCAAAACACAAGGTCAAAGGATTGGTTGTCACCTACGAAGATAAACGTGATGAATTCAATATACAGATGCCTCTCACCTGGAAGGAGTCTAAAGGAAAAGGTGCGACTACTTACAAAGCCAAGCTAAACGAGGTTGCTCCATTAGATGACATCAAAGAACTCATTTTAAAGGATGGTCCAACAACCTTCTTCTTACTCTCACTGAATCCAAGTGATGGTTCAAAACCTTGGAAGGTTACGACAAAGACATCTTTTCCCAAAGCACCAAAAGGAGGGAACGATGAAGAAGATGAGAAACCTCCAAACTTCTCAACAGGTGCTTTTCCTAATGAGCCTGAAGTACTAGCAGTCGTGATTGATGAGCTGATTCCTGAAGCTAAGGATAAGATTACAGAGAAGACTAAGAAAGTAGAACTTCGTCAAACGCTCTATATTGATGATATTGAGATTCCTGATGATCCAGACATGAGCTTTGCAGAGAAGAGAAA
>CAZSWP010000029.1:32409-49990 GCA_964610875.1 uncultured archaeon | reverse complement strand
ACCTACACAATAATGTCAAGGTTTGTCCTGATTATTAGTATCTGTTCGCGACCCACTTGATATCTTCTACAAGGAAACCTATCGTCATATGGCAAAGGTCAATATTAATTTCTCACGAGGTCTTTCCATTGACGGTTTGAGTGTGCCAGATATCACAACCTTTGATGCAGAAATGATTTGGGGCATAACACTTGGTGATGAAGAGCCAGCTTGGAGAAGATACGCCAATATTGGTAATGAATTGTCACCTGATGTAAAGAAATACAACGAAACCTACTATCTTGAAACAGGATATGAGATGAAACCATTTGATGAAACAAATAGAACAGAATTCTGGGTGTTTCTCGAATGGCTCAATGAGAAATCTGTCTGGGCATACAACTACATGTACGATTATGTGAAGAAACTAGTTCCACATGCAGTTGTATTCCAGTATATGATCATGCCACCAGCTTGGGGTTTTGGTGAGGATTACGGAGCAGCTTATGAGCTGAAAGGAGAGGGGTTTGCAATGGACTGCTATTATGCAACAAATCAGCCTATGCTGCTCTACGAAACTGTGAGAAGCTACCGGACAGCTATGCCAGACAAGTTGTTCCATTTTGATATCTGGGGCACCATTTGGGATTTTCTCAATGAAGCTGGAGATGGACTCTATTGCAAGGAGGGAAGCTATGAACAGATCCGACAAGAAACATGGATATCATATCTCGCAAGTGTGGACGCCTTGGGATATTTCGATTGGGCTCCAGAGAACAATGATAGTTATGTTTGGAAAGTAACTCATGACCGAACAGATATCATGGGCAAACGAAATTGGAGGTATATCGATAACTTTGCAGGACAACTCCAACTTCTACCATCATGCATTAGGATCATAGGAAAATTTCAAGCCCTCTGGATGCCAAGGATATATTCCCTCTTGAAAATCAAAGTCAGCGACACCTTCTACATATTCCATTATTACTGTCTTGATTTCTTCAATCTCTTGCAAACCACTCTGAATCTAAATCTACACCTTTACGTTCAAGAAGCAGCTAAATCCAAGTTATGTAGTATCACAAGAGAACAATAGATTGATTTCTGGCTTGAAGAAGATTCTAAGTAATACTTTGCTGAGATTGCTACGTTTCTCTTTTCCTTCTTTCAAATAGACATTGATAATAAAAAGAGGAGAGAAGCACCAGATGTGCTTACTCTCTAGCTCGGACCTATCTTTCAGTTTCAATCTCTTCTAGTGTCTTCCCCTTTGTTTCGAGGGGTCTTGCTACCAACGTGAAGAGAGGCACTATAAGTAAAATCCCTGCAAATGCCCAGAATCCTACCATATCAGCAAATAGTGTAATCAAGAGAGATGATAATAATGGGCCCACAACATACCCGAACCGTGCCCCCGTTATACACACACCCACACTTGTGGACCTAACTTCATTCGGGAATATCTCAGCTATGTAGACATAGATCCATGCCAGCAACATTGCCATGAAAAAGTAGGCTCCCTGATACATCATAGGCAATCCCGTGAATCCTAATAGAACCAGAGTCGAAATAGAACCTAATGAACCTATGACAAGGACTAAGTTCCTTCCGCCCTTATCAAGTAGAATACCCGATATGAGAGCACTCACAGGTAAGAGTAGTCCTGCTACTGTGAGAATCGAATTGAACTCTGTTTCTGAGTAATTTAGGACATTTACAAAGTAAGAACCACCAAATGTTGTAGCCATCTTGAAGGAAATAGTCCACGTCAAATAGACCGTAGTTGCAATGATGATATACTTGTAGTCTTCTGTTCTTAAACATCTCAGAGCATCCATTACTCCCAGCTTGTTCTCTCTCTTCGCATGTGCATCTATCCACCTCTGTGGCTCTTTCATAAAGAATAGAAGAATCATTAGTACAATCATTAAGAAGAACATGACTCCATAACCCCACTGCCAGCCAAAGCTATCAATGATCGATGTACCTAGGATTGCATATAATGGTATTACACCAATAAGGAACGCAGCACTACCATACATTCCTCTACTTACTGCAGGTGCCTCTTCAGAAATTGGGATTTCCCATAGGTTTGAAGTCGTTCCCATTATTACAATAGAGTACAGTAAGAGGAAAAGGTAAAGGCTCATTGGTAATACAACAATGAGGATAGTAGGAACACCCATCACTAATACCAGTAGCATCATACCCTTTCTTCGCCCATATGCATCAGCAAACCATGCAATGAAGAAGACACCGAATACAATTATTCCAAAGACACCCTGCCAGAATGCAAACTCACTCTGAGCAGCTGCCACTTCTGCAGCACTACTTGATCCAGTTATTCCCCAGAAATCCGCAAGGATACCTGTGAGAGCTTTTGATTCTATTAAAGACAACCATGAATCAAGATTACTCACTAGACCCATAACGATTACTAGAAAAATCATGTATCGTTTAGATACGCCTGAAGTACTTGTAGAAACATCACTTTCCACCAAATCTCAACCTCCAGTTTTTCAACTGCTTAGCTGTTATGATAATACAAGCGGCTATTAGAGTCTTCTTCTGAATGGTAAAATCTCGGATTCATTCATTAATGGACGTAAATCCGGCTATACTCAATTAGTATACGAAACAACTACTAAGAATCAAAATATTTCCTTATATAAATCTCAATCCAAAGAGTTATTCCTATTATAATGGAATGAGTCGTTAGAAAAGGGCGGATATACAAGAGAAGATATTGATTATCTAGGCTTGATTCGTATGAAGCGAAGTGCATTCGAGTACGTGGCAAAAGAATGTGGTGTGCATCGATATGACCAGTCCACTTACTTCGATGAGTGGGGGCATATGGGCCAAAATGATTCCATCGTTTCATTAGAAGAGGGTTTTAAGAGCGGGAAGGTCAAAGATGGAGATGTGGTTGTTTTGACTGCCGCAGGAATTGGATGGTCTTGGAATGCAATGACGATTGATTGATGCCAAATGAAAAAGGAGTGAACATAATGAAGGTAACCAAATATTCAGACTTGGCGATAGGACAATTTGCAGAGGTTGTTCATACTGTAACAGAGGAAGACATCAAAACTTTCGGCGACTTGAGTGGTGATTATAATCCTTTACATTTTGATGAGGTGTGGGCAAAGACCACAATATTCAAGGGAAGGATAGCTCATGGCATTCTCACTGCTGCATTCATCAGTACAGCAATCGGGATGAAACTTCCCGGTCCAGGAACAATATATCTTGGACAGTCAATGAAGTTTCTACGTCCTGTTAGGATTGGGGATACTATTACTGCGCGTGTCGAGATTATAGAGTTAAGCGATGAAAAGGAACGAGTGACCCTAAAAACCACATGCACAAATCAAGACGATAAGGCCGTTCTCGATGGAGAGGCTATGATTGCCCTCATGAAGTCTGATTGAATAAACTCAGACACATATTTCCTTCTAGAAACCTCAAACTAATGAATTGCTTATATCGCGACACTAGACAATAACACGGTTCATAGTTTACTAAGACTCTGTGGAACTGCTCCTAACTCACATGTCTTGGCAAATATCTAAAGTTTGAAGCAAAGTCATTTGAATGGAAAACGTATCAAAATGGATTAAAGCAATTCGCTTAGCTGAATAACTATAAACAGAACATAATAAAATTCACTCATGAAAGGTATGACTATGCCATAATTTTGAAGAAAATCAATCAAAAAGTATTATCTAGTGACGGTTATGTTTGAAAATCGCACCTTAAGAACTGAACTCTCCTAGAACTGCATCTAGGAATCCAGGTTCAGAGGATATTGAAACGAGTTCAGCAACAAAAACCTAAAGTATTAATTTGCAACAAATGTAATATATAAATGACTGGTTGATGCATATGGGGGAAAATACATGTCATGGGACTGAGCCCAAAAAAAAAACACCCATTAATGAAGAAAAGTACAATAAATTGAGTGTGGGAGTTCAATTTTTTGATATTAATGGTTTTTGCATATTTAGTAATATATTGGCAGATAATTTTGTTGGGGAAATATCAGCTAATCACAGAGGAATCGATGAAATATTGTATCCTGTTCTCAAGTGGAATCAAACAAAAGAACTTGTTGATAATGGCTTGCTTGTATACTACGGGCTAGAGATATCAGAAGAAGCAAAAAGGTTTGAAGAAGAGAGCTTATCTAATATTTCCGATATTCATTGTTATCTATTGAAATATCCCGAAGATGATAATAACTCAGGTTATTATCTTCATTTGATGATTCCCGAATTATCAGAAGAAAAAGAAATACTCGACACTTGGTGTGATGCAGTATCCGTCTTATCATCTGTGCCGGGATATGCAGCATTTCTTCATGAGGAGTTTAGAATTCTTTCTACTAGCAAAAGTCTAGCAATAATGACAGACAAAAAGAAGGAGAATTTGATAGGCTCCAATGCACTCGATCTTTTTGAAAGGAAGGATCGACAACGAATAAGAGAATACGTCGATAAAGAAACAACATATCCATTTGTTCTTTCACTCATAAGGAAGAATGGCTCATCAATCTCAGTATTAGCAACTGGAGCCCCATGTCCGATTGGTCAATACAATACAAGACTTGTTGTCCTTAAAGATATCAGTAAACTAATGGATGCAGAAAAGCAATTCCTTGCCTCAGAGAAAAGATTTGAAAGATTTTTCAATGGTCTCCCCGTTTATTGCTTCCTGATATCTAGAAATGGATATATATTGGATTTTAATGATACAGCTAGAGATAAGCTTGGATATCAAAAATCCGACCTCATCGGTAAATCTTTCATCCAGTTATTTCATAATGAGCATTTCGCGGTGTTGAAGGAAAAAAACAAAACCTGGCGAAAATCAGGGCACATCTATGCTAATACTTTAAAGATTAAGACAAAAAAAGGCTCGTACAGAGAAGTAATACTTCAAGGAGAAGCTAATTCAAGAAGTGATTCGCCATTTCTTAATGGAATTTTTGTTCTTACTGATATTACTGAGAATGTAAGGGCTGAAAAAGAAAGACGAGATGCTGAAGTCAAAGCCAAGATGTATTTTGACGTTGCTGATGTGATATTTCTTATATTAGATAGGAATGGGAACATAACATCGGGAAATCCAAAACTCTCTGAAATCCTACAGCTCGATATGGATTCAATAATTGGAAAAAACTGGTTTGATGAGTTCTTAAGAGAATCTGACAAGAACGAGATAATGGCTATTCATGAAAACATTGTTGAGGGAAATATTGAGCCATACAGATTTGTTGAAAATGATATAGTACTCGACGATGGTTCAGTAAGAACCATAGCTTGGCGAAATACGGTAATCAGTTCAGAGGATGGAAATATTATTGGAACGCTAAGTTCCGGAATGGATATCACACAAAGAAAAGAATATGAAGTCAGGCTAATAAAAACCCAAAAAGCTCTCAGTAGATGCAATCAAACTATAATTAGGCTAGACTCTGAGAAGAATCTCTATGATGCTATTGTTAAGATAATAGTAGAAGATGCAGGTTATGTAGCTGCAGTGATTGGTCGCCTTGAAAATGGAGAGCCTGACATTATGACTTTTGCAGGTTCTGTTGATAACATTACCAAAACGCTTCTGAAAGAAATGGATGAGAATAAAGAAACAAATCCCATCGTTGAAGCAATACTAACCCATTCACCAGTTACGTCTAGTATTTCAACTAAAGAAAAGAAACCTGTATCTTGGATAGAGTTCTTAAAAGAGAATGGTTGTATAGGGTCTATAGTGCTTCCTCTGATTCTTGATACCAATGTGTATGGTTTTATGTTGATTCTTACATCAAATCCTGATAGTTTTTCCAAACAAGAAGGATTACTACTCGAGGAAATTGCTAATAATCTGGCTTTTGGAATCAGTTCCATTCATATACGACAACATCTTGATGATGCATTGACGACACTTACAAAGAGTGAAGAAAGGTACCGCACCCTAGCTGATTCTTCTCTACAAGGCATCCAAATCATGCAAGCCACTCCACTTAGATTTCTTTATGTAAACGATGCCTTTGGGAAGTTCTTGGGCTATGACACCTCAGAACTACTACAAATGGAATCCAAAGAGATTGAGCGTCTAATTCATCCTGATGATAGGAGCATCATGTTGGAATTCATTAAGAGAAGAGTGAGAGATCTGGATGCTCCAAATGAGTATACTGTCAGGTCAATCAGAAAAGATGGCTCGGTTGTTTGGTTGAGAAATTCAGCGGTGCTGATTGAGTTCGATGGTAAACCAGTATCATTGATTTCATCGATTGATATGACCAAAGAAGTCTTCGCAAAGAAAGGTCTTGAAAGAACAGTAGAAAATTATAGGATCCTAGTTTCTAATATACCCGGAGCAGTTTATAGATGTCGAATGTATACCAAATGGACAATGCTATTTCTCAGTGATGCGATAGAAGAAATAGTTGGATTCCCTCCGTCAGATTTCATCAAAAACAAACGAAGATCATATCATAGTATAATCCATCCTGAAGATGCAAGATATGTTTGGAATACAATACATGAAGCAGTAGTAGAAAGAAAGCAGTTCCAACTCAAATATCGAGTAATTCATAGTGATACAAGGGTCAGATGGGTTCGTGAAATTGGAAGTGGGAGTTTTGGAGATGACGGTGAAGTAAAGTACCTTGAAGGAGTAATCCTTGATATTACAAATGAAATTGAAACACAGATGGATCTTGAAGAGAATGAAAAACGCTATAGAATGCTATATGAAACAATGACTCAAGGTGTAATATATCAAGACAATCAAGGAGTGATACTCTTTGCAAATCCTGCTGCTGAAAAAATCCTTGGTCAGACATTTGAAGAAATGAAAGGAAGAATGTCAGATAGCCATATCTGGCAAGCAAAGACGGAAAATGGCGAGGTGTTTCCAGGTGATCAACATCCTTCCATGGCAGCCCTCCGAACTGGGAAACAGATTAAGGATGTTGTTATGGGGGTCTATAATCCAAGAATGAAAGAATATCGATGGATTCGCATCGATGCGGTTCCGTTGTTTGGTGAAGACACAAAGCAGCCAACCTCAGTCTATACCATCTTTTCGGATATGACAGAATCAAAAAGAAGAGCTGAGATATTGAGAAGAGAACAAGCTATCTTCAAGAACACCATAGCTTCAATAAATGAAGGAATTCTTGTCCAAGATTCAGATGGTAGAATCATTCATGCAAATAGCCGTTTTTCAGCTATCTGGAACATTGATCATATTGAAAATAACGAAACTTCTATTGATTCCGTATTATATGGCCTGGCATCGAAACTGAACGAACCTTCAGAGTTCATAGAATTCACAAGAAGCATTGATGAAAATCTAGAAACTAGAGTGGAATCATTGTACCTTGTTAATGGTACAATTCTTGACGTATATACAACACCAATTCAACTTGAAAAGGATGTATTATTCAGAGTGTGGGTATTCAGAGATATTACACAATTGAAAAAAGCTGAAGAATCCACGATTCTACTCATGGATCTTATGGGGCACGATATTCGTAATTATTTACAGGGTTTGTTAATTGGACTAGATATTATCGAATCTACGAGTGAAATATCAGGAAAGGGATTCGATGAAATGAGAAACATTGTAAATAGATGTTCAGCTTTAATCACACAGGTCAAGAAGACAGAAGGTATCTACGATTCCTCAATAGTTACAATATCATTGACCGATGAAGTGAGAAAGGCTCTTGATAACACTTCAGACATCCTTAATGATGTAGTAGTAAACACATCTGGGATGAGTCAGGAAGCTGCTATACTTGGTAATGAATATGTACATCTTATATTGACCAATATCATTGAAAATTCCATAGTTCATAATACAAGCGAACAGAAAGAAGTATGGTTATCAATAGATGAACTTGATGATAAATATGAAGTCAGAATATCAGATAACGGAATAGGGATTGACGATTTAAGAAAGGAGTTCCTTTTTGACAAGAGTAGAAGGTATGGAGGAATTGGTCTTCATCAAGCCCTTCAAATCGCAGACACGATAAAAGCTGAGATAGAAGTTCAAGATAGAATACCGAATAACAGTACACTAGGAACAACCTTCCAAATTCGCTTCTTGAAATCTAATGGAGGATGATTCACTAATTTATATGATATTCTAATGCAGAGAAATCAGGTATTTCAAGACAAGAATCATTGCTTCCATATTGTTGAATGGGTCTTGTGAATCTACATACACAATATATTCATAACTTCAAAAAATAATTGAAGGATAAATGTGTCTTAGAATTGTATAGGGGGTTGCCCATCAGTTGGAAAATCTACAACTCATTGTATCTTTAATCGAAGGGACGAACGACCTGATTTATAGTACTACAAAGGACGGGAATTTCGAATTTGTGAATCGTTCTTGGTTAGAAACGTTGGGATATAGTACTCAAGAAGCCGATGAACTAAATATAACAGATATTCTATTCCCGGGGCATCTAAAACAACATCAGGAAATTACAGAGTCTATTCTCAGTGGCGAATACTTGACAGATATCGAAATGACCTTCCTAACAAAAGATATGGAAAGAGTCTATGTCAAAGGAAATATCTTCCCCCGGCAAGAGAATGGAAAAATCATTGGCATTACTGGTTTCTTTAGAGATATAACTGATAAGAAACAGACTGAGAAACAACTAGAAGATGCTCGTATCAGGGCGGAGTTTTTAGTGGACTTAATGGTCCATGATCTTACTAATATCAATCAGGAAATTCTCTCTGTCTTTGATGTGTTATTATTTGATTCAGCGATGCCAAATCATCTTGAGAGTCTAATAAAAGAGGGAGTTCATGAAATCGAACGGTCTTCACGACTAATATCTAATGTAAGAAAAATAAGTCGATTATACGCAGCCACTCCCCAACAAAAAACCTATGATTTGCATTCAGCGATACAAGAAATAAAGCCTGCTATCGAAAGGGAATTTCCCGACAAAAAGTTGAACCTCGATGTAAGAATACCACCTAACAATTATTTTGTAGAGGCTGATGAATACTTTGATGATGTCCTATTTAGCCTGCTTCACAATTCAATGAAATTTGGTGATAGTACTGATGTCAAAGTTGAAATAGATGCAGAAGAGATTGAACATACTCCATTTCTTAGAGTACAGATTAGAGATTATGGTCCGGGTATTCCAGATGCTGATAAAGAAACAGTTTTTTCCAGACTCAGTCATGAAAAGGACAGTATCCTTGGAGTAGGATTGGGACTCACACTGGTGAAAAAGATTATTGAGAATTATGGCGGCTATATTCGCGTGGAAGACAGAGTTGATGGTGACTACACCAAAGGAACGAATTTTGTGATTCTAATACGGCAGGCACCAAAACAGCAATTTTCTAGTCAGGAGGTCGAAGCTTAATAATGGTATCAGTTATGATTGTAGATGATGACAAGTTTCTACATAAAGTACTTGAACGGATTCTAGATATCAAAGGCCATAATGTTGTGGGACATGCATACAATGGGATGGAGGCACTAGAACAGATAGTCAAAATGCATCCAAAACCGGATGTCATCCTCATGGACCATCGTATGCCAATTATGAATGGAGCAGTAGCCACCAAAGAGATGAAAAGAATAGATCCCTCATTGAATATCATATTCATAAGTGCAGATGAATCGGTCTATGGTGAAGCAATTGATTCTGGGGCACTTGATTTTCTTACAAAACCAATTCGTGCAGAGGTACTTCTTCAGGCTTTCGAGAAACATCTAGCTTAGCCTTGGTGTTGTTGCTACTATGTATACAAGAGAACACTGCTTATATGAGAGGGAGGGAAATCTCAAAAATAGCTCCACTATTCCCTTTGATATCGACAAGCTGAATCTCACCGTTTATGATTGCAAGTATCATTCTTGAGAGATAAAGTCCAAGACCTCCGCCACTTGTTGATACTCCCTTTTCAAAGAGGTCTTCCTTTACTTCCTTAGGGATCCCAGGACCATTGTCAGAAAAGCGGATGCAGATACTGTCCTCTTTTCTCTGAACATGAATTTCAATATGGGAATCCAATCCAGCATATTTGGCTGTATTTCGAAATAGATTATCGAATACGAAAGGTAATAGTCTACTGAATGGTGTCTTTAGATTCTTAGAATCATCTTCTATATGTAGCTTGATAACCATTTTCTGATAAGCATTCGAAGCTGTCTTGCGTGATTCTTGGATGATATCAGTGATGTTGGTTTCCAATTCGTTGGGTTTTATTGTGAATATCCTAAGCATACCGGTCATTCTTACACATAAAGTCTCAATTGTAGTAAGAATCTCACTAGTTTCATCGTCATGGTTCAATATTTCATTGAGGATGTCAATATTCCCAAGGATAACACCGATATCATTCAATATATCATGTCGAAGGATAGAGGAATATAGATTCAATTCCTTATGTTGCCTTTCTTTAATTGCTTCAGTGTTCTTATGTTCAAAAAACATTCCAAGTTCACTTGCTATAGTTTCTAAGAGATATCTTTCATCTGCTAAGAATGGGCCATCATCTAGCTCTGGTTTCTTCTCCAGATAATATACTTCTATTTGTCCCCATCTATTTGTAGAAGATTGTATTTTCACTACTTGTTTCCATTCTGTTTCCTCAAAATTTTCTGACTTAACATCATAACCACCAGCTTTTATTCTTGTACAAGTAATATTTGGATATTGCCAACCTTCAGGAATCAAATGTACTAGGTTGTACAGGACATCGTGTGTTTTATTGATATGCTCGCCAAGTAATCTTGATATATTCCTCATACAGATGACTTGATGTGTAACCCGTTTGAGTTTCTCGAAAGACTCCCTTCCAGCATCTTTTCTTTTCATAAAAACCAAGAATTCTATAGTAAAGCAATAAATCAAGTTTTTCATTCACTAAATTCATATATGGAAGGTTTAAAGAATAATATGACCGAGTAAGAGAGTCATATCATAGGTTTAGTACTAAGCTGCTATATTTGTTCAATATACCGTTCTAAACCCATTCTGTATATTGAACCAATCACTTTTTGATCCGTCACCAAGTCAATTACTCTCATCGAGATGCCACAGAGAGTTGTCAATCCTCTTATCAGGATGATTCCTAACCCAGCTCCAGGAGCTTCTGGGTTTGATAAAGATTCAGAATTGTTAAGAAATGTTTGAATTTCTGGTGACATACCTCCAGCATTGTCAGAAAGTTCAATCTGGATTTCGTCTGTGGATATAGAATAGACATCTATTCTTACCTTATCAGCTCCATGTTTGAAAGAATTATCTATAATGTTCCAAAAGAGTTCATTTACTATTTTGCAATTGCATATGACCAAATCCTTAGAGATGTTCATTTCGATGTTATCAGTTGTAAGGTCATATTCTCTTTGGATTCTACTTATCACTTCTGTTAAAATGGTATTTAGTTCAAGTGGCATCTTTTCTATTTCGAAACGAGTTACAGATGCAGAAATATTTCGAATCTCTAATATGAAATCATGCATAGAATCAATAATTTCTGATGCCAAATCCAACCAAAATGTTGTGTCAGATTCTGAATTATTAGCCTGAACTATTGCTTCGCGAATGTTACTAGTATAATTCCTTATATCATGTTGTATAATTCCATTTAGTAATTGTGATAGCTGATATTGCGTTCTATAATTACTTGTAGTTTTACTGATTTGATGTGCTAATAATCCTGACCCTGTCATGATAATACTTGCTGACATTATAATTACTTGTAAATCCAACAACAATAACATTTGAAAAGGCAGATATAGAAGATTAGAGATACTCCATATCACAAATCCAATCACTACTGCCCAATAATCTGAATTCCTAATCACTGTCATAACTTTGAATTTTGATGCAGCACAAAAACAAGAATAAGCGACAATAATTCCAGGGGGAGTAAAAGCCAAGCCATATGAAACACCATAAAGAATGGCAAAACGTACTGATATATAACTAAATATTATCGATAGCGGAAATATGAGCAAACTAGTTCCTCGTCGTTTGTGATTATTTACTCCGTCCAATATCAATACTGATGATATGAGCATTCCCGAGATAGCGATGAAATCGGTTTCAACCAATCCGATTCCCTGTGAGAGGAGACTTGATGTAGCGGATATTGCGAATATAAACCATCCAATAGACCACAATTTGTATCGTAATTCCATTGAATACCTATAAAGGCCATATGTTACAAGTAGGACTAGTGCAATGAAGGTTTCAATAAGAATAGCTTGAGCTGGGTCAATCAAGGAAAAGCTTTGCATATATACACAACCCGGTTATATTAGGTATATTTTTTATTTAAATGAATCTTTACTTATCACTAACTGGTTTATGGATGGTAAGACCTGATTCTTTTGTATGGATCGGGGATCATATTATTTATCTCTAATTCAAAGGCTTTTTACGCACACCCGAGTCCCAGAAAGTATGCTCCTTACAATAACGTACCACGAGAATATCAATAATTGGGCTACAGCAGGCCTCATCAAATCCATGGAAGACAGAGGCCATCGAGTCATGCCCATCAGACTTGCTGATGTTGGTGCCCAAATCCCGCATCGGTTCATATTCAATGATGTTGATTTTTCAGATGCTCAAGGAATGATAGTAAGAACAATCGGATTTGGGACTGGAGACCAGATAACCTTCAGAATCAGTGTTCTGGAGCATTTCGAGGATGCGGGCATCTATGTCATGAATCCAGCATATTCGTTCCGTCGTGCAAAAGATAAGTATGCAACCCTCACTGCCCTTCACAAAGCAGGCATCAAAGTACCAAAGACATTCATTGGTGAGAACCTAGAAGCTGGCATTGAGTTCATCCACGAGAATGACGACGTCATCATTAAACCTCTCATAGGAGCTAGGGGTTTAGGAGCAATTCGTGCAGAACATCCCGAACTCACATACCGAGCTATGAAATTCGTCCATCAGTTAGGACAAGTACTCTATGTACAAGAGATGGTGAATAAACCAGGACGTGATATTAGAGCCTTTGTTATCGGAGGGCAATTCATAGCTGCAATGTACCGTTATCTTCCAGAAGGCCATGAAGGAGAATGGCGAACCAATGTACATGGTGGAGGAAGAGCCGAACTCGCAGAGGACCTTCCGGAGGAATATATCGAGACTGCAATCAAGACAGCGGAAGTCATGAATTTAGACTATACCGGTGTTGATATCTTGGAGTCAGAGGATGGTCCTGTAGTGATAGAAGCCAATGCAGCACCTTCATGGAGTGCACTAGCACGAGTGACAGAATTAGACATCGCGGGTATGATTGTTGACCATCTAGTTGAGAAGGTAAAGAAATAGTATCTTGCACACTAATCTGTGATGAATATTATCAGAAGAGTATTGCAGAAACACATTGGTTCATTAAGTATTCATAGACGAGCGACGCGAAGAGAGATGAGTCCAAACGAGGGAACTTATGTCCATAAAGGACAGACTACCGCTTGTGGAAGGAGCGGTTGTATCGCAGTTTACAGGTCAGCAAATTGTCATTTCTGTGATGCTGCAAGAGCGATGCTACAAGAAGCAGTTACGAAGCAGGGCCTCCCAGAAAAGGTCATTCATGAAATTGACACGGAGAATATGAATGAGAACTATTTTGAAATCATTTCTGAATCACCAATGATTCGCATATGTGATAGGTCTCTCACAGGAATTCCACTCGAGGACGGATTGGCAGACGCAATAAAGAAAGCGTCCAAGAAATCATGTTTTGAATGTAACTTGCTGTCCGATGAAACTGATTAAGATTTCTCGGGAGTCAGTACTTTCTCGACTTCTTCTTGGGTAAGAATCTTGAACATCTTGTCATCAGTTTTAATTATACCAATCTCGATATTCATTGCCTTTTCAGCGGGATTTTCTTCGCTTGTTTCCCCACGTGCATCAAAGAGACCATCTAATGCAAGCTTGAGTGCTCCATCAAGATTCATGCCTTCTTTGTATTTGTCTTTGAAGTACTCCCGAACAACGTCAGACTCTTTACCAATGGCTGTTGCTTTCCAGCCCCAAAATGAGCCAGAGGGATCAGTTGTGTAAAGCTGTGGACCCATATCGTCAATACCAGCAACGAGAAGAGAAACACCAAAGGGTCGTACTCCTCCATATTGGGTATGCATCTGTTTTGTGTCACAGATATCCACAACCAGAGATTGGATGGTTATTGGTTCATCATAACTGAGTCTGTTAATCTGTGCTCGTACACGAGCCTGATCAATAAGTTTCCTAGCATCTGCGTGGAGCCCAGCAATAGCTGTACCAACATGGTCATCAATTAGTAAGATTTTCTTTAGTGTTGTTAAGTCAACTAAAGGATTTGGTGAACGTTTCTCACCAGCTAATACTACACCATCTTTTACTTTAACACCTACAGCTAATGGACCATGACGTACTGCTTCGGTGGCATATTCAACTTGATATAGACGTCCTTCAGGGCTAAAAACTGTGATTGCTCTATCGTAGCCCATACTCTGAGTAGGAAACATGATTATTTGACTCCAGTATGAATAAGACCAAATACGGTCACCGAAACGAAAACAGAACGGCGTTTATAAAGGTAATCCTGTGGTTCTTTGTCATTCAGGCCTTTTAAAGTAGAATGTAAGTCAACGCCATTGTAGGTCAAGTTCAATTCCCGTTGGTACTTCATCCTTTATGATATCCACCTCTTCAATCTCAGGCACTCTGAGATTTGGTTTCTCTTCCTCTCTAACTCCAGTAGAAGCCACATAGTTTTGTATTGTATATCGTCCTTCAAAACCTATATCCTCTAGATATCTCAATATCCAGCGCAAATCACCTATATCCATCAAATTACCTGCGTAGGTGGTTCGCGGCCAGAATTCCACATTCGAAGCCATTATCAGGTCAATACTCTGCTTTACACGATTCCAGGGATTCTCTTTAGTTCTACATACTCTTTGATAATTTTCAGCTGATGCTTTGATATCGAGCCAAATGGAATCCAAAAATGGTAACGAGTTTTTCAAGATACTTGGCACAGAACCTTGAGTGTTTAAATTAATATGACCAAGATCAATCTTTTGCATCTCTGATAATAGTAAAGGAAGTTCCTTCTGGATTGTAGGCTCCCCTCCAGTCACACAAACACCGTCAGCTAACGAATCTTTTAGCTGCTTGACTATATGGTCTATGGTCATTTCTTCTCCTGAATCAAGTGGGAGAGCATCAGCATTCTGACAAAATGGACAATCAAAGTTGCAGCCAGCAGTAAAGATGACTGAAACAGGGATTCCAGGGACATCAACTAGACTTATGTCAAGTATAGAAACAACACGCATCCTGAAATTTCTCCTATGAGTTGAGTTGAAAAGCACATTTTATCTTCGTCGGTCCATCAATCTCATAGCGCTAATTGGTTTTCCATAAGACATGTTTGACGGAGCTTTTCAATAACTCCGTTCTTAATCAATGTGACATCCATTGCACTTGTTTCAATAATCACATCTTGAATTATGGCATTTCTTCGATCATATGAAATTGTCACTTTTGTTTCACCTTCGATGAAGGGTGATTTGTAGTGGTAAGTTACTCTCACTGCTGAACGGTCTTTTTGAAGCTCTTCATCAATTGAAACAGTTTCAACTTGATCAATATATGCTTCCAATTTCTCAATGCTGCACTTGGCATTGAGGGTAATCCGAGTAAGATGACTCTTCTCCACCTTTGATTCAAGCCAATCCATGCTCTTCTTCAGAGCAATCACGATTACGCCCCACAGCCCAATTGCCAGAGTAAAGAAGAGAACAGGATTCTCCGTTGGGAAAAGAGCAAATTCAGTGACATATTCACCAGTTAACGCAAATACAATATCAAAAGCAATTGTTCCGGAGAGGATTAGCTCGATGACATCTAGGACATTACCAGTGCGTTCACTGGCCCTTATGACTTCAGTTGTGCTCCGAGTGTTGTCTCTGAGTGCACTATAGACACGCCTCATCTGCTGTTCAATCTGTGTTGAGAGGAGTGTCTGGAGACCCTCAACCTCGCTCTCAAGACTCTTCAAATCGATTTCAGCATCATTGATTCTTGATACGATTCGATATAGTGTTGATTCCAAGTCAATTACAGATAGTATTTCGGCATCTATCTTCGTGCTTTCATCCTTCCATCCTTCATGAATTAACTCGAACCCTCTAGTAAGATATCCGCCAATTGATTTGATAATGGTGAAGTTTGCAGAAGCATCTGTGAGGATATTTTGTGCCTTTGTGATGACTGTATGGTCCCCCTCAGTTGTTTTATCAATTAGTTTTCTCACATCTGCCAGTTCATCCCATAACAAAGACACGCGATCAAAGAGTGCATTAACAAATATCTCTGAACCTCTGAGTAAGGAATAGTATGTGACCACAGATTCGTACTTTTCGCAGGATTTTGATGTCACCATGATTCCAGATTCGCCAGAGAGAATTATACTACCATCGCGTTCGTTTTTATGAGCGAAAACTAAATCATCTAGTATCTGTTCAAGCTCATTTTGATATTCCTCATCATCCATGTAGTCTTCAGGATCATCAAAATGGGGCTCAATATTCTCAGCAAGAATTCCAACAAACTTGTATCTGCTACTAGAGGTGCCCTTGTATACACATTCCATTAGACGTCGCTGATGCTGTGTGAGTAAGGTATCCATCATCAGTGATGTATCGTATGAAAGATCGATTATGATTCGTGCTAGTTTGTCCAATGATACCCCATCTTTCGAGATGTCAAGTTTACCATCTACTTCGGTTATATGGGCACCATAAATGATATGACCATCATGACTGAGATAGATACCAACTTGCTCTTTTTGTTCCACTTCGACATCAGTGGGGTCTTGAATTGACGCTTCGCAAGTTATGTATTCGGTTGGTAATGAATCGATAACACGAATGGAATTACACATCTTCTCAGAGGTGAAGATTGTACTCTCGGGAACCTCATCCATTAACATTGTAACAAATTCCCCCTGAGTTTCCCTACCTGACATGATTTTCTTACCGATGGATTCCAGAATATTCCTATCACAGGGTATATACTCACTAAGTAACACTCGTACATTTTTCAATTGGATTGATTCGGTAAGTTCGTCTTTTATTGTGGAAGCATTCACCGTTTATCTCCTCCAGAAGTATTCTTATGTTTGGACAGATGTGTCGGCAAGTATGCCTCAGATCTATATGGCACATCTTCAATCTCATCGATTGGAATGTATACCTCCTTATCTGATTCTGGACATTTGAAGTAGAATTTTCGGTCATGAATCAGAATTGGTCGGGGTTGTTTACACTCTCCATATAGCAGATTTCGGACTTCTCTCTTCAATTCTTCAGATATTGTTTTGATAAGGTCAATTCCTAGCTCCGTGAGGCTGTAAGCAGTAATATAACCATATTTGGCAGTGCTGAGTCTAAGAATGGATATTAATCTCAGATCAAGAAGGTCTTCCAAATCGTCAATACCTTCACGACTTACATTCAACCACTGTCGGGTGCCATCTAACATAGTTACACTCCAAGGTGAATAATCATA
>CAZSWP010000029.1:0-32399 GCA_964610875.1 uncultured archaeon | reverse complement strand
CTCTCAAACATACCATTGATTATACCATGGTAAATGATTGCCATCATTGGCAATTCCTTTACCCATTCAAGACGATCTTTATCCTCACCTTTTGTATACTCATGAATGATGATAAGGAGTTTTTTCATATCCTCAGTGAGTTCAGTAGTCATAGCTATTCACCTTGAGCGTAGTGTTCTTGTATACGAAAGCCCCCTAAATATATTCATTGAGTAAATTCAGCCCGATTTGACGCTTTTTCGAAGAGCTTTACTATAATACTTAATATTCAGAATTCACATGTATCTTGATGGGGACCGAAAAATGGCAGAAGCCTGTCTTAGTAAAGACGAGATACTAAAGAGTACGTTGTTTCATATCCAACTGAAGCAATGCCAATACATCGATGATTTTCCTGAAAAAGTTTCATTCATCATTGAAAAGACAATGGATGAAAATGGACTCCTACCTTATGACAAAATAAAACGTAGGCTGTACCGTATAGACACTAGCTTTTGGGAGATTAACAAAGACAAGATAAAGAAGCGTGACTTCTATCTAGGCCTCTATGAACGTCTTGAGAGAAAGGTCACATAGAAACATTTGTCTTTGAAATTCGACTCATCGGCAGTAGACCTAGAAACAATTGGATTCTAGGTTTGCACTCTTTTTAGTTTTAGAATGAACTTTGCACCTTCAGAGGACTTGCCAGGCACTCTGTCCTCTACTCTAATAGTGCCATTGTATTTTCGGGTCATTTGTGATACTAGTGTCAAGCCTACGCCACCAGCTCGCTTTCCTGTTTCAAAGAGGGCTTGCTTACGAGCATCACTTATCCCAGGACCATTATCAGCTACTGTCAAAACAACTGATTTCTTATTCATCTTCATTGTAATCCAAATCTTCTTGTCAGGTTTGGGGTTGTGTCTTGCAGCATTCTCAAGTAAGTTCCAGACTAGCTCTCCGAAAAGGGTATCTGCATAGACATAGACCTCTTTTGAAAACCCCTTCATCTTCACATTTGCTGAGTGAATACGTTCTACTACTTTGGCTTTTTCCTCTACTATTTCTGTGATTTCCACTTCAGATATTGGTAGAGTCCTCAATTGAGCAGCACGTTTGACCTTTGTAATAAGTCGGTTGCAACGCTCCACTGCATCCATAATATCTTGCTTTGCATCTCCCAAATAACTAGAAGGGAGTGTTTCATCAAGCAAACTAGATGATGTCACAATAACTTGTAATTGATTGGCAATATCATGAGTAAGTAAATCAAGATAGAGTTGTACAGCTTCTTCAGCTTCTTTCTGTTCACTAATTTCAGTGACTACAGCAAATGTTCCAGTGAATTCGCCCTTTGCATTGAAGAAAGGATTAGCTGAGAGAAGGGTTGGGATGATTCTGCCACTTTTGTGTATCCAGTCAAGCTCATATCTTTCAGACTCCCCTTCTCTTCTTCTTGCAATCTTTGAATCCATGAATTCTGGATCAATGTCCTTAATGAAATTGGTAGAGTGTTTCCCGATTAATTCATTTATTTCATAACCTAAGAGATTACAGAATGCATCATTGGCATAGATTATGATACCATTTTCATCGTCTATTACAAGCCCATCATTCATTGTTTCTACAAGTGTTCGATACCGTCTTTCACTATCTTTTAGAGCTCGTGCGTTTTCTTCTTGTTTTGTAATATCCAAAATATGAAGAACAGTCTTTGTCTTGCCAAGTCCATTCGTCAATACAGATGCTCTGATTTTTACTATCCTCTTTTCTCCATCTTTGCGGGTAATCTCAAGAGGATAACTAACGGGTTCATACTTTCCCTTTCTTCTACTCCTGTAGCGTTTAGCAAGGTCGTCTGCAGTTTCTTTCCTTAGATATTGTCGGAAATCCTTCCCTAACAAATCATCAGAAGTGCCACCAAATATATCGTGTGCATTTGGGCTAATGTACTCAAATTTATAATCATCACCAATAATCACAATACCCTCGTGAGATCCTACAATGATTTCCTGAAGGAAATCTTCATTCAGATGAACCAAACCTAGTAGATAATCTCCACTATTATTTTCCTTGGGAAATTTCACAGTAGGATCATCTTTACTCATGATAGGCCTTACTCCTATTCATTGGAGCTACTCTTTGAACACAGGCTGATTGTAGTATAATGATACTCCAATTCCCTTCATCCTAACCAGATAGCTCGAGTCAATAAGCTCTGTCAATGTTCTCATACAACAAACTCCCCTAAAATGATTACGGCGATTTTTATCTGAATTTTTGTAAGTATTTTAGCGGATTTTTTTGTTTCCCATACCCTACTACATCGTCCATTTTCAAAATGAGTCTATTCATCCACGGCATGTGTTGAACAATCCACAGTACCATCTTGTGAAGAAAGTTGTTCGGTTTGTTGTACGGGCAACTTCGAATACAATTGGAACACTCTGATCCATTCTCAATCCAAAAGTTATAACATGTTTCTGGATTGATATACCATTTCTTGATGCCAGGGTTATTGGATTTAGTTTCTCCATCCCAACTTCTTTCTTTGCCAAATGGAATAGATTGTGAGGGGCATGTCTGGGCACACTTCTCACACACTTCACAGAATCTAATAACAGATTTACAAAATGCAAAGTCAGGTTTATCGGGAATCAAAGGAACATCTGTCAATACTTTTGCTAGTCTGATGCGAGGACCATATTCTTTCGTAATTAAAAGTCCGTGTCGACCATATTGCCCAAGACCTGCATCAATTGCAAGTGGCACACTAAGAGCAATATCATTACCACAAGGCAATGCATTGTAACCAAGATTTTTGATAAAATCAGATAGTTGAATTTCGAGGAAAGCCATTTGAGAGTACCCCAAAGCTGTTGTGGCTGAGCTTGTCCAAGCGGGGGAAGTAGCAATCCCATCATAGTTCATTTCTACTGCCATAACGACTGCATATTGGATTGATTCCGGTATATCATAAGATTCTCTTTGTCTATTGATCTTGTATATCCAACGCTGGTCAATCTCAGCTATACCAACTAGCGATGCACCGAAAAATCTCGCAGCCTGCTTTAGCATGTCAGTTAGTGCATTAGGATCAGAAGAAATTTTCATACGGGATTCTGTTGTTTCACTCACGGCAATTTGTGGTGAATGGATCTTGTTTCGAGAGCTATATAATGCCCAACCGGATACTGCGAGTTTGTGTTCAAAGACGCCATATCCATCAATACCCTTTTTCATCATACCTTCAGCACCGGTCCACTCATTCTTACCATAATTATCAAATTCTGAATCATTATGAACCCTAGCAAATATTATTTTTGATTCTGGGAAACGCTCAAAATCCTTAGAAACTTCATATGGTTTTTCTCTTCTAATAGGAAGAGACCTTTGTGATTGCTTTGCACTTTTCATTTTGGTTTCATTTTTTCTAATTGCATCTTTGGGACATTCACGAAGACATCTCATACAGTTAGTGCATCGATTCTTGTCGATGAGAGGGTACTGTTCGTTCTTGGGGAATTGTAAAGGTGCATCATCACCGTGTATTTGCCGACACGCCTGAATGCATTCTAGTTCACATTCAGAGGGGGTACAGAGTTCAATTACTAACTGCATCTTTTCTATTCCTCCATGACGAAGAATTGCAGGGCGTAATTAATCCCTTACTATATGCACGAAAAAAAATCATTGGATTTCCAGTTCATCGAATACTATCTCTTTCACTCTTGCCACATTCATTCTGACTTCAGTCCATATTTCTTCATCGTCCTCAAAGGGAGGCTTCTGAGGGGGTGGCACATAGGAAATTCCTGATAGTTCCGACATGACCAAACCAGACCCCCATTTGAAAGATTCAGGATGATAACCACCACCTGACATTACAGCTAAACGGCCCTCAGCATACTTGTGTGCTGCAGAATGAACAATAGAAATGACATATCCAATGACATCTGTTGTCAAGTTCAATTGAGCGAGGGGATCCAAGTAATGTGCATCAAAACCTGGAAGAAACAGAATAAAATCAGGAGAATAGTAGTCAACTAACGGAGGAAATAGTTCATTGAAGGCAAAACGGTATACCGCATCTCCAGCATCAATCGGAAAAGGCATGTTGACATTTAGCCCTCTCCCAAGTCCATCACCAATGTCTTCAATCACTCCATCATGAGGATAGAGCCATTCTGGGTCTTCATGAAATGAGATTATCATAACCTGAGAATCCTCATAGAAGTAATTTTGAGTACCATTCCCATGGTGCACATCAAAATCAGCAATAAGAATGCGTTCAAAACCTTGAGATTTTAGAAAAATTGTAGCTGCTGCTAAATCATTAAAGATACAGAACCCACCCCCTTTATTTCTAAAAGCGTGATGGAATCCACCTGTTGGAGAATAGAAGTGATCTATCTCACCTTCAATGATCGACCTAACGCCTGTCACAGTCCCTCCTGAAGTTATCAGAGCGTTTTCATAGATACCTTTGAAACCAGGGGTGTCAATGTCAATATTACCTTCACCATTCTTTGAAATCTTTTGGACTCTCTCTATATAATCGATAGAATGCGTCTTATAGAGTAAATCCTGAGGCAATTCTCGTGGAGTGATGATCCTAACCAGGTCTTCTTGCAGAAACCCCGATGCTTCAATGAAATCACGAATCATTTGAAACCGTCCGATACGAACCGGATGATGTGTTCCAAAATCAAACGTTTCCATCGATGGGTTCCAGATGAAGCCTGTTCGGCACCCTTCTCTCAAGTGTATCGAATAGAATAGATTATCTAAGACTTATATGGCTATATCATAAAGAAATTCATGGTGCTTAGGATAAATTGAGGCTGAGAGAGGTCGCAAATGTACCTGTTTCTGCAAATGTCTATAGTCTCTATCTACGGCAAAGACTAGCAGCAAACGCGCAGGTATTTTCGTTGGATTACGGCGACCGTTTGAGGGTGTATGATGCATCAGGCAATCACACCTCAGCAAGACCATGGAGCAGTAAAGTCAGATGCATTGCAGTTGCTGATGTTGAGGGTGAAGGAGAAGATGCTCTTGTTGGAGGAGTTGGAAAGAGAGTACTCATCGTAGACCAAAAGGGAAAGGTTCTCTGGAAGATTAACCTAGAAAGCTCAGTAATCGCTTGTGATGCGCGAGATGTTGATGGAGATGATTCAGCAGAAGTAGTCGTTGCATTACAGAATAAGAGAGTGATTCTCTGGAACGATGACAGGATCGCTCTGTTTAGTCGTACGATTGACAACCCGATTGCAGATGTATGGCTTGAAGACATTACCGATGATACTGAACTTGAGGTCATCATAGCAGACCGACGAGGTATAGTTACAATAGTGACCGCTGCTGGTTATGAACTAAAAAGACTAGAGCTTGGTGAGAACATCACAATATTTGCAATCTTGGTCTTTGGAGGAAGAAAATTATTCGTCACTGGCAATCATTCCAAAATCATAAACTTCTGGGACATAGAAGGTAATAAGATAGAATCAGTCGAGCTTACAGGGAAACCAAAATCTATTGCAACTGGAATGCCAGATGATGTTTCAGATATGGCTTACATGGTAATAGCAACTGACGATAGAAGACTTGCATTCTTCGAGGTTCGAGAAAAGACAAAAGTGACACGTGAAGAAAAACTAGCACTAAAGGAAATCGAGTCCACAAAGACGATGGTATATCGCAGGGCAATAGTGTGTGGAAATTGTGGAGCACCAGCCTCGCCTGAGAGTGCTCGATGTGAGTCCTGTGGGGCAACTCTCGAGGTGCTTGATGAATATAAGATTGAGGAGTTCATAAAAGAGAGTATAGACTCCGTGACAAGAAAACATTCTCGGATAAAACTCAAGGATCTAGATAGAATTCTGAGAAGAACACTCCCTCGGCCCGCAGCGTATAATCTTAGAAGAAGTCTTCAAGCTATGATTGAGAAGAATGAGATTGATGGACATATTGACGGAAATATGTTTGTGAGGACATCAAAGACACGTATTCCACGGACAGAAAAACCATCGCATGATGAGGTACAGGAAGTTGAGAAGGTACTAACGGCTCTACTCAGGAAGGAACGTACAATCGATATAGATGCTATAGAAAGAGATACCGGAGTTCATCGTTCCATCTTGAGGCAAACTCTCATAATATTATTGGGAGACGGTCAAATTGAAGGCGATTTTCATGATAATAGATTTGTTTTGAGAGAGAAACAGAGTACCAAGGAATTTGTCAAAACATTACGGAGAGAATTGTTGTCAGTTACAAGATAGGAGGATTATTTCAAGTAATTTATGATTTCATAATTCATATGGAGGAGCAAAAATGGATATCAGCAAAAGGATAGTCATAATATTCGTATCAGTTTCGTTAATACCAATACTTGTCATCTCGACGTTATCAGCATCAACGATATTCAATGTATCAAATGAGAATGCTGTTGATGCTTCAGCAGCTCTTGAGAATGAAGAGATTGAGAACTTGCAAAGACTTGCAAATGATACATCTCAATTCATAGAAGAAAGAATGCAGAATTATATTGATGGCGTTTACATGATGGAAAAATATGCTGAAGACCTTTTCAACGGCAGAATCAGCGCTACGCCCCAACACTCATACTTTTGGGACCCGGACGAAGAATTTGCTAATACCGGATATCTTGTACCAGATATAGGGTATGTAGAGAGGTATGGTTCGAATGATATCTCATTTGAAGTAAGTTGCTACTACATGCCCAGAAATCATTATCCAACTCCTAGTGACCCTTTCGATTTGGATTCTACAACACAATACTTTCTAGATGTATCCAGTAATATGGACAATATTTTTAGATCACTTCATGAGATGAGTAACGACTATATCTGGTTGTACATGGGATTTGACCCTGGTGTTTGCAATTCCCACCTTTTCAAAAACTATCCTTATGACAATCTTGAGTACTTCTTAGACCTAGCTGGAGACTACGATCCACCAGAGGAAGAATGGTATGACAATGCTGCAACCATACCAATGAATGATGATAGCATTGCCATTACAAGTCCATATGAAGACCCATCGACTGGCCTCCTTATTTCTTTAGGGAGACCAATCTATTTCGATAATGGAACGTTAATTGGTGTCGTATCAGCAGATGTCATGCTTAAGACAATACTAGACAATGTCTTAGACATTTCAATCCTTGAAAGTGGCTACGCATTCCTGCTTGAAGATGATGGTGATATTCTCGCACACAATGATTTGACTGAGGAAGGTCAAACAATTTATGATCTTGAGTTTGCAGGAAGCTCCAACAGTGTAACTGAAAGAGCAGAATTTGAAACAATATTAACGACTGCCCTTGTAGAAGGCTCTGGACAGAGTTCCTACACGAAGAATAGAGAAACTTGGTATTTGACGTATGAAACTATAGACAACACAGGATTTCTTTTAGCATTGGTGGTTCCATATTCTGAGGTCATCGAACCTGCTGCCCAAATCTTGGCCGCAGTTACAGGTCAAACCACATTTCTCACCATTGTTCTTGGAGCCGTTTTGCTTATTGTAGCAGGGGTTGTTGCAACGGCATCTTATAGAAGAGGAAAAGCTGTTGTAGAACCAATCAAAGAAATGACGCAACTCGTTGAGAAAATGGCGAAACAGGATTTCACGAGAAGTGTTTCTGCTTCGGGTGCAATGTATGAAGAGATTGGTACAACTGTGGATGCCCTTCTTAGTTTCCAAGAAGCAGTGAGATTTGGAAATCAAGCATTCATCCGTGGTGACCTGAACCGAGCAATGCAGAACTATCAAAATCTCTTGGAAATCAGTAAAAGATTGAATATCGAAGTTGGTATCCAGACCATGTACCTCAATATTGGGAATGTGTTCCGCCAGCGAGGAGACGTTGGAAACGCATTGGAATATTATGAGAAAGCATTGGATCTAGCTCAAAAGATGCTTGAAAAAGCAAAGGTAGACGGAGATGATGAAACCGATGCAATGGTAAGGATTGCATCAGTCTATCACAACATGGCGCTCGTGGAGATGGACAAAGGTAACTATGCAAAGGCACTCTCACTTCTTGAAGATGCCGAAGCAGTGGATACAAGTCTTGGCAATAATAGAGGCTTAGCAAAACGCTTAGACGCAATGGGTCTTGTTCTTATGAGAGAAGGAAGAACAAGCCAAGCCCAGTCCAAATTTGAAGAGGCACTTAGAATTGCTGATGAAGAGATGTATGAGCGAGGTCTCGCTTACATAAATCATCATCTGGGTGACTTCTTTAAGGAAAATAGAAATTGGAGGAAGGCTAAAGCAGCTTACCAAGCAGCGATAAACCTTGGAGAGCGTGTTGAAGAACACTGGCTTGTTGTTTCATCAATGAAAAAACTTGCAGATGTTCTTGACCACTTAGATGAGCCTAGTCATGAGATACGAAGAAAGGCAGAAAAACTTCGAAGGTCAATTCAATTTAGAAAGAGTGTTGTCTTTGTGATTGATTACTCAGGAAGTATGCGCGCTCAAGACCGTATCAAAGCTGCCGTTATGGGGGCCAAGGAGATTCTTGAGAGCCAAGTGAACCCACAGGACCAAGTGAGTATTATTGTATTCAACAACACCTACCAACAGCTACTACCACTGACACGGAAGAGAAACTATGATGATCCTGAAGATAGTCCCATTATCAAAGCACTCAACTCCCTTCGATATCCAAACTACTCCACTGCATTCTATGATGCACTAGGGAAGGCTCTCGAAGACCTCAATCTGATTGAATCAAGTGAGCATAGATGGATCATTGCATTGACGGATGGTCAGGATAACTCTTCATCCAAGTTCTCACTCGATGCTTTAGAAGGCATCTTCACTGAGAAAGACCGACGAAAGAAAAGAGGAGCTCTAACTATTGAGGGCTTCATTAGGGACAAACATCTCGACACGAATCTGATAATCATAGGTGTAGGTGAGGAACTGAAATCACATATAGAAGCTAATGTATATTCGCCAGAAACTGGGAGAAGGATGACATTTGAAGAATTATTGGAATCAGTCTGTGACTCAGTCCCTGAAGGACAGTATTTCTCAGTAGTTGATAGTCGTGATGTAAGGTTGGATATCCAAAAGGCATTCCAAGAAGTTGGAGTACTAATGGCACAATTGGAAATGGGAGGAACAACAGACGATTATTGAGGAGGGATATGAATGGCGTATACAGAAAAGAAAGGCAGTTTCCGAAGAAATGTGATTGTGACATTCCTTGTAATATCAGTGATATCGCTGGCTTCAACAGGTTTTGTTTCGTTGTTCTTCATGGACTTGATTGGAGGATACACAACAGAACAGAGTTCTGACGCTCTTGAGGTTCAAATCAAACGAAACATAGAATTGACAGCTGAAAAGAATGCACTAGTAATCGATCAAAAGCTTTCCAATGCAGAAGGGATGGTTGAAGCACTAGCGGAAGAATGTCAATTAATAATGTCTTCAGACTCGACATTTGCACCCAGAGAAACCTACTATGATTATTTCTTTGAAAATCAAGTCGCAGGTCTTTATCCTGAAGATACATACTATGATGAACGCTATGGAATTCAGGTGTCTTGGAACTACAGTAGTTGGTATATTCCTGGTTCTAATTCTTTGAATTGGGAAGACTATAATGATACATATTCTGATCTACTCGGAAGTGTTTCCAATCTAGACTATATGTTCCAATATACTCATACTCAGATGCCTGAATTCAGATGGCTCTATGTAGGCTTTGAGAATGACATGTGGATTAATTATCCGGGGAGCATCGTGGGCGACACAGATATTATCAGAAATTCACCAACACAGCAGTTCCGTTGCACCGATGAAGACTGGTATCAGGACATCCGTGCTGGTGGTGGAGACATTGTGTATGTTGGACCATACTATGACCCGATTGACAATGTCTTACTAATATCAATAGGAAAGGCGGTCTACTTCGAGAATGGCACAACAATGGGCATCATCGCGGGAGACATCTCCGTGGAGAATATCCGAAACAAGATCCTAGATGTTCAAGTTCTTGATACTGGGTATGCAGCACTAATCACATCCGATGCAGGAATTGTTGCACACCAAGATGTTGATGATGCTGACTATGCATTCTATGATCCAAATCTACCTGCATTAGCTGATTTTGAGGAACTAAATACTGCACAGCTTGTGGACATTACATCTGGAGAAACTGGAGTAATTGAGTTCGAAAAGGATAGTGAAGATTACATTCTTGCATATACACCTCTTGAGAAAGGGGATTACATCTGCATAATCGTAGTCCCAGTAGCTGAGGCACAAGCTGCAATACCAGCACTAGAAGCAAGGATCCAAACCACAAATGTTGCAGCAACCTCATTCATACTCTTCATTACCATTGGAGGAATTGTACTTGCAGGAATTGCAGCTGTCGCAGTATCCAATCAGATTACTAAACCACTCTCTTACTTGATGGGATTGGCAATGCGTAATGCCGAAGCAATGATAAAGCAACAGAAGATGGATACAACAGACCTGCAAGTTGATGCTGAATATACAAGCAAGGACGATGAGATTGGAGAACTAGCCCGTGCCTTCCAAGGCATGCTAGACACAATCAAAGACGAAGACTCGCAGTGAAGTAGTTTAAGGGACTGTGGAAATGATGAGTAAAGAGGAGTGGTCAATAGAAAAATCGAAACTGGTCTATGGAATTGGAAAGAACGATTTGCATTTCCTAGACATTGATGATGAAGGAAAACTTGTCATCAGGTTTTTTGGAAAGACTCTCTCCTTTGAAGAGCTCACAAATATGATCCACATTGAGAACGGAAAGAAGACTGGATACACGTCCTCCTTCACTCTCAGAATTCCGCAGCTCATAGCATATCAGATCAAGAAGATCAAAGATGCCTTTTCAAAGGCAATAAGTGAAGCATCTTACGAAGGCGAGTTCAGTGCTGTATATCCTGTTAAAGTAAACCAGCGAAAGGACACAGTTCTTCCTGTGCTGCTCTCGGATGAACAATATGGACTGGAAGCAGGAACAAAAGCTGAACTTCATCTCATCAAGAGTGTCCTTGATGATGGGAAACACAGACTGATAATATGCAATGGTGCAAAGGATCCTGAATATCTACGGACCATTAAGATGTTCATTGAAGAAGGATATAACATCGCAGTTTCTGTGGAGTCATTGCATGAGGCAAAACTGATAGTGGATATCCTCCCTATTGAGAAGACCAACATCGTGCTAAGAATAAAACCATACCTCACAGTCAGAGGGCATTGGTCACATTCAGCAGGTCGTGATTCAAAGTTTGGTCTGAGTATCCATGATCTTCTAGATGTGATTGTTCTTCTAAAAGAAACTGGACACATTGATTGTGTGACTACAATTCTCGGACATGTGGGCTCACAAATAACAGCGATTGAGGACTTCAGGAAATTTTCCACATTCATGACACATGCATTTTTTGAGTTACAGGAGATGGGGCTGAATAAACTCAGAAAGATTGACTTCGGAGGAGGCTTAGCTATTGATTATACAAGTACTCATCAACCCAATCTCTTCGAACTTTATGCACAAGCACTAGTAGATGGCGTTCAGGATGTCACTGATAAGAAACCGGGAGATGAAGTAGTACCAGATATTATGATAGAATCTGGAAGGGGAATCACAGCTCTCAGTTCACTGATAGTCATAAAAGCTCTGGAGGTCAGATCTGTATTTCCAAAAGATTCCGAGTTTAGTGATGATGAAAAGACTGTTTATAATGATTGGAAAAACAAATTTTCTGCTACAACATCAGTCAACGAATTAATAGACCTTTGGAGCGAATTCCAAACAGAATATAGTGGAATCGAAAATAATCTAGAAGCGTTATATAGTAGAGAAGCGGTGATTGGATTACTTAGGTCAGTTGTCCGCGAGCATTTAGTACGTCTTGGAGCTAGTGGGTTAAAACCAGATGCACTCATCGAAAGGCTTTGGTATCCGGATCATATAGTAATAGGTAATTTCAGTGTTTTCAATAGTATTGGCGATTGGGTTCTTGTGAAGCAACATTTTCCAATATTTCCTATAAGAGACCTTCATGTTAGACCAGAAACTACAATTCGTCTAGTAGACATTACTTGTGACTCAGATGGAGAGTTCTCACAATTTCATCGCAAAGGAGCAGGAGAGATATGGTTCACGAGAGATTATCGTCCACTCACTATGAATACACAAGAGATGGGTGATGGGATCCCCGTGGGATATCTGAAAAATGTACAGGGGTCATATTTTGTAGTAGGTCTCACTGGTGCCTATCAAGATGTTATCGAAATGAATCACAATCTGCTTGGAGACCTTCCTGACGTGCATCTAACTCTTGAGAAGGATGGCGAATGGAAAGTAGTCTGGTCTGAATCTGCACAGAGTATTGATGAAATCCTAGAAGATTTCGGTTACCTTGGCACATTCAGTGATGAAGACCCCTATATGGACTAGAATTTTTTCACACTATCGGTATGTTAAATCTTAAGTCAATCAATATCATGAGGGAATCGAATATTGATGGATAGTACAATAAAGAAATTTGATAGGGTCAGAGATGCTTTAAGAGATAAGAGAGTGTTAATTGCTTTTAGTGGGGGCGTAGACAGTACTGCATTAGCAATCATTGCATCTGATGTAGCTGAATATGTAAAGCTACTGACAATTGCTAGCGAGGTCAGTGCTACAGAGATTGATTATGCAAAGAGTCTATCCAAAGAACTAGGGATAGACCATGATATTCTATCATTCAAATGGCTTGAGCATGAAAGCCTTATCACTAATCCAAAGAACAGGTGTTATCTATGTAAAAGCGAACTTGCTAAACTCTGGTCAGAATATGCAAGACAACACAATTTCGAGATCATTGTTGAAGGTACAAATGCTAGTGATATCGATAGTGAGAGACCAGGTTTAGCTGCTCTCAAAGAGAACAATATTCGATCGCCCTTTCTTGAAGCTGATATCACTAAGAAAGAGATTAGGGGATTCCTCCAACAAAGGTGTCCAAGTGTTGCACATAGACCCTCTATGAGTTGCCTAGCTACAAGAATTCCATATGGAGTTAGAATAACTTCAGAGATGCTTGCTATTGTTGAAGAATTGGAGAATATAATTCAATCTGTATTTGGAGTGAAAATGGTAAGAGCAAGAATTCACGGAAACCTTGTCAGAATTGAAGTTGGTCATGATGAGAAACATCTACTTTTCGATACAGAAAAGCTTGATTCAATTTCGGACATAGGCAAGAGTCTAGGTTTCGATTATATTACTTTTGACTCTTATGGATACAAAACAGGTTCAATGGATTAGATTTCCAAGATTTTAGGATGATGGCATTTCTTCACCAGTCCATTCCTTTACCAATCCATAGATCTCCTGTATCTGACTTTGATTCAGTTTTTGTAGCTTGCTAGAGATCCAATTCCTCATCATGTATGACTGGAGATATTTCTCTCTCAGCTTTTTTGCGGCTTCTGACAACACAACTCTTTCCTTTTTCCGATCAGGCTTTCGAAATAATAGGCGTATGATTTCACTAGATATATGTTTTTTGTAAAGCATTGCTACGTATTTGATATACAAATTAGAGCTTCTTGAGGTTTAGAAAGGAATTTACATCCAGTCTTTGTAACGACGATATCTTCCTCCAGACTAACTTGACCATAGTTCTCAGTTGTCACATAGAGTTCAAGGGTAAACACATTGCTTTCTTCCACTGCAATCTTTGGTGTGTTTCCATAACGCTCCCAGAGTGGACCTAAGAGACCTCCGCCATCATGAGCATGACGACCCACTTGATGCCCGAGTGCGTGCTGGTATTCCTCATATCCTCGTTCTTTAACATAGTCACGAGCTATTGCATCAACTTCATAACCTTTCTTACCGGGTGCAATGAATTTGGCTGCAGCTTGGATTGCTCCTTTGACTGCTTCAAAAGCATCCTGCACCTCAGACGGTACCTCGTTCTCTGGACCAAAAAAGAACATCCGTTGAATATCTGAACAATAACCATTGAATTTTACACCAAAATCAAAATGCAATAGATGTCCTGCTTTTGTCTTGTTTTCAGTTGGACCGGCATGTCCAAACTGCTTGTTTGGTCCAGCGTCAACAGCAGGATTATGATCAGCATGCCACGCATTTCCAACGCCATAAGTTTCCATCATCTCATGCATAAGTCTGTAGATACTGAGTTCGGACATACCTACACGCAGTTCTGATTCTATCTTCTGAAAGATTTCCTCAGTGATATCCACTGCTCTCTGAATATATCCAATCTCAGATGGGGTCTTTCGACCACGAAGTTTTGTCACAACTTCTTCTGCACTTACAAGTCGGTCGGTATATTTTGTATCCTTCAAGTAGTCCTTTAGAATCTGATACATACCATAGGTGAGTCCATCGGCAGCAACGTCATTTACGCTATAATTAACTCCAATAGAAGAAGGATCATGATTCTTCAAAGACTCCCTAAGTGGGTCTGCTATCCCCTTGACATATGGAGTGATGCTATTGAATATTCCCTTTGCTTCAATGCCATCAGAATCAAAGTTACCAACAATCGCCTCCTTTGGACCATCTTTTGTGAAAATCAACGCGGATTGCCAGACAAGATCCCCACCAAGAACTAAGTCAAGCACAGGATCAGCCATCTGTGAGGTTTCTCTGACCCAGACTAGCCACATATCCATATCTAACTCTCTCAAGATTTCACATGCTTGTATCGTTTTTTCTTTCTGTATTTTTGATGACATAGAAGAACCACCCCTATTCATTCTGTAGAAAATGAAACCTCCATAAGTTCTTGCTGATGAGGCAACCAATCTCATTTCTAGCAATCCATAGAGTTATAAAGCATATTAACTATAGTAAACTTGAAATCAACCATAGTTAGTTGTGACCAAGATGACCGAAACAGTGACAAAACTCCTAGATTGTACAGGACTGTATTGTCCACAACCACTCTTTCAAACACGTGAGAAGATTGATGAGTTAGAGATGGGAGAAGTACTAGAGATGCTCTCTGATGACCCAGCTGCAGAAGAGGACATCAAACGATTTTGCAAAAGAACCGGCCATGAACTAATTTCGTTTGAGCGCATGGAACATGGCGTTCAGAGATTTCTGATAAAAAAACAGTAGGCGAAATAGAATGAGTTCAATACTTTACGTACAAACGAGTGAAGATCCAGAGAGACAATACTCACCATTAGTTCTAGCACAAGCTGCAAAAGCGATGGATATTGAAGCCAAGGTCTACTATCTAGGTCAGGCATTGCGAGTTTTAAAGCCAGGCGCAGGTGAGAGAATAAAGATTGGGGCATTCCCAAGTCTGTCTGAGATGCTAAAGAAAACGATAGAGATGGGGATACCAGTATATGTCTGTGAAGCCTCAAAGCAAATGCTTGGCTGGGATAAAGTCGAGTTGGATCCAGACCTGAAGATTGTTGGAGCAGCTACGCTAAATGATTTGACACTAGAAGCGGATGCGACTATGTGGTTCTAGTAGGGGAAAGAAGATGCAAGACAGAGTGTATTTGGATTATCAATCAGCGAAACCAGTGGACCCAAGGGTACTAGAAGAAATGATGCCATATTTCAGGCAGCATTTTGGAAATCCTTCAGCATTACATAATATAGGGGATATGGCAACGGAAGCTTTAGAGAAGAGTAGAGAACGAATAGCACGATTCATTAATGCACATCCCGATGAAATAGTCTTTACATCATCAGCCACGGAATCAATAAATCAAGCTCTCATCGGATACATGGAAAGAAATCGAAGAAAAGGAAATCATCTGATAATCTCTGAGATTGAGCATATATCACTTCATAACTTAGCAAAGTACCTGCAGAGAATGGGATTTCAAGTTTCAAAAGTACCAGTGGATCAGTATGGTCATGTTAGCCTAAAGAAACTTGAGAGTAGAATAAGAGATGATACATTATTGATCTCGATTGGTTATGCCAACAACGAGATTGGGTCGATTCAAAATGTAGAGGATATTGGCAGATTTGCTGAAGAAAGGAGAATAGCTTTCCATACAGACGCAGTAGCTGCAGAAGGTCAGATGGAAATTGATGTCGAGAAAGACCATATCAAACTAATGACGCTTTCATCAAATGATATCTATGGACCAAGAGGTGCAGCAATTCTCTATATGAAAAGAGGATTCAGGGCGAATCCAATAATATTGGGTGGTGGACAGGAAAGAGGTCTGCGCTCAGGAACAGAAAATATACCTGCAATAGTAGGAATGGCTGCAGCTGCTGATATCGCCAGGGATGAAATGAAGGATGAAACGAAACGGCTGCAGAGGTATAGAGACCACATGATTGAAACTGTCTTAAATTCAGTTCCAGATTCTTACCTAAATGGACATCCAACACAACGATTACCAAATAATTCTCACTTCAGATTTGATGGCATTGAAGGTGAATCGATACTATTGTCCTTCAAAGACAGAGGAATCGCAATATCTACAGGTTCCGCTTGTACATCCAAAACACTTGAACCTTCACGTACTCTAATAGCTACCGGACTGCTACACGAAGAAGCGCATGGTTCACTCCAGATCACAACGGGGAGGTTCACTTCGGACGAAGACATAGAGATTGTTCTTGAGGCCATTCCAGAAGTGGTAAGCAGACTCAGAGATTTATCTCCAATTTATGATAAACCAAAGAGGGTGATGACATAATGAAATCTACACAGTATTCAGAGAAAGTATTAGATCATTTCAGAAATCCACGTAACGTAGGAATTCTCGAAGGTGACAATGTTGCCATTGGAAAGGTAGGAAACCCCACATGTGGTGATATTATGGAAGTCTTCATTCAAATTGAGGATGACAGAATCACCGATGCGAAATTCCGCACATTCGGATGTGGCTCGGCAATAGCCACTACAAGTATGACAACTGAGATGGTCAAAGGAATGACACTGGACGAAGCACTCAAACTTACTCGAGATGATGTGGCTACAGAACTCGATGGGCTACCCCCTATCAAAATGCATTGTTCAAATCTAGCTGCTGATGCGTTACATGAAGCTATTAAGAATTATAGACGAGGTCGTGGGGAACTTGAAGAGCCTATTGAAGATGCTGAAGACGGGTCTCCGGATTGTGTTATAGGAAAAGAGGAATTCATGTACAAAGGAGTCTTCAACTCTGTAATGGACACAGATGAATTCGAAGAAAAACGAACCTTGGTGATCCATTCAGGTGATGAGTCCGTTGATGCGGCCTTAGAACTTACCAGTGTAACAGATAGAGTTGTTCTTCTGACTCCTGAGAGAGAGATCATCACAACAGATGAACTGAAAGAGGAATTACAAAACTCATCAGTAAAGATACTCTATGAATCCAGATTACTAGAGATACGAGGAGAAGATGAAGTAGAAAGAGTACTCATCAAGAATCTGGATGAAGACGAAGATTATGAGTTGTTCGTGGATGCTGTTTTAATACTTGAATAGGTGAGGTTTCAGTAACTCTCACGCTCTCTTTCTATTTTCCGAGCGAACTTGCTATGTAGACCATATTTTGTAGAGATTATACCACATTTCTTAACAGAGTTCTACAAGCTACAAGTATGATTCAGTTCCGAAATGCAACCGAAGAAGACTTTCAGCTGCTTGCCAATGTGTATAGGGAGGACATTTCTCCGTCAATAGAACATGCTGAACAATTTGCCAATGATCTATTGAACAAGATGAAAACTATTCTGGCTTTTTCAGGAGAACATCTTTTGGGTTCTCTTTCATGGGATGTAAGAGGGGGAGTAGAAGATGGAGTTACTGAAATCACAGGGAGGGGAATCCGACCGGTACTCAGGAGAAAAGGAATTGCAACAAAACTGATAACATCATCAATGCATGAGATGACATCTTTTTTCCAAGAGAGGAGTTCTCGTCTAAGAGTCATCTATTTGTTTATGGAGAGCAACAATATTCCAGCCAGAAATCTCTACAAATCAATGGATTTTGAAGAAGTAATCGAGATAAATAACTTCTATCCGGAGAACAATGCTACAATCTGGATCAAGAGAATGGAATGAGAGGTTAATTATGACAGGAGACCCAATCATTGGAACGCTCCAAGAGAGCAGTCTGCACCAACAATTGAAAGAGATCTATGCAGACACTAGTGATACAATGGAAGTACCTGTTGATGGCTATGTCATTGATATTGAGAGGAATGGACAATTAATTGAGATTCAAACAAAAAGATTCTATTCAATTCGGAAGAAGCTAAGAACCTTAGTGAAGGACCATCGTGTCCTACTGGTTCATCCTCTAGTTTCTGAAAAATGGATAGTTAGAGAAACAATTGATGGTCGTCATCAGATGGGAAGACGAAAATCACCCAAGAAGCAAGATTTCTTACATGTGTTTATTGAACTTGTGAGTCTCCCAAGACTGCTTGAAAACCCGAATTTCTCCTTAGAACTAGTCCTTGTGAAAGCCGAAGAAGTACAGAGGAAGGATGGCAAAGGGTCTTGGAAAAGAAAAGGGTGGTCCGTTGTTGACACGCGACTATTGGAAGTCGTTGATAGAATACATTTCAATAACCCGAAGGACTTGTTAATATTACTACCCAATTCGCTTCCATCTGCCTTTACGAATGCAGATTTAGCAAGGGATTTACACATACCAAGAAGACTGGCAGAGAAAGTAACCTATTGTATGCTCAAAATGGGAGTTCTAAGACAAGTTGGGAAAAAAGGGAGAGCTAGACTACACGCGGTTATGCGATAAAAACACACTTACCATGCAGTAAGTAGTTAATTTATATAATAACAATTGTTAATAATTGATAGGAGATTTTGATGTTTGACAATCAAAAGAGTCTGATAGCAATCATACTCATACTTGTGACAGACGCCATACTAATTGTGATATCTATACTCTCATTGGGTCCACAATGGATATTGAGCGATGAGAATTTGTTAGTACCCAACCTTGACCTGATAATGTCACCTTTAGTGGTGTTACCAATTGTCTTGGTGCCAACAATCATACTACTAAGATGGGCTTGGCCAGAAAAATTCGCTGAAAAGAGCTTGTTACTTCCACTTCGACTTGCATTGGCCTACGAATTCCTTCATGGAGGTATAGCTAAGTTGATAGACACCACTTACTTAGCTAGTCCTGGTTTGATAGGATTTGGAGCCTCCTCTGCACCAAGTCCTTGGATTCAAGCTGTACTCACAATGCTACTTGCCAACTACCAAGCATTCCTACTTCTAATTGCAGTAGGCGAACTACTGATTGGATTATCAATGCTTGTTGGAGGCTTCACAAGACTTGGTGTAATCGGTGGAGTAGTGATGCAGTGGACATTTCTGTTCCTCCTTGGTTGGCTTAGTGTATCAACCTTTGGAATAAACTTCGTTGGAGCCATTGCATTCATGGTAATAGGTATGTATCAAGCGGGAAGATATGTTGGCTTAGACCAGTACATTGGACCCAAACTTGAAGGATCAACGAATCCAATAATGAGATTTCTTGCTTGGCTAACTTGATCAAAAAGAAAATGTTTTGGTGTTCATTCCCTTTATGGTTTGAACACCTTTCCTTTTTCGTTCTCATAAAGACACCCAGTGAGTCTTATAAGAATCTACGTAGAATTTGAGCCAGTGAACGGGATGCCCTCAAAGAAGAAAAGAAAGAGGAAATACATCCCTCATAAGGCGGCAGCAAAGTTCAAGCCAAATGAGGACTGGAGTCATGATGAGGCAAGGAAGCTTCATGAACAGTCCATTCCAAGTTTCGAAGTTGATAGGATTCATTTTAGTGATTGTATAAAAGGAATGAAACATCTCCCTGACGAATCCATTGACACAGTCATAGCAGACCCTCCTTTTGGAATCTCATTCTCTGGAAAAGAAGCCCTCTATAATCGAGACGAGTCATTAGTCATTGATGGTTATGAGGAGATTGAAGGGGACTACCGTAAATTCACTCATGCTTGGGTCTCCGAACTCCCACGAATTATGAAGAAGAAAGGATCTGCGTGGATATTCAGCGGTTGGACAAATCTTCTGCCTGTGCTTGAAGCTGTAGAGAAGACAAAACTACATCTCATCAATCATATAATCTGGAAGTATCAATTTGGAGTATTCACAAGGAAAAAATTCGTGACAAGTCATTATCATCTTCTTTTCCTTACAAAGAGAAAGAGATACTACTTCAATAAAATCGAGCATTATCCAGAAGATGTCTGGGAGATAAATCGAACATACATGAAAGGTGAGAAGAAGAATGGCACAAAGCTTCCAAATGAACTTGTAATGCGATGTATCGATTTCACATCAAGACCTGGCGCCATCATCTTTGATCCCTTCATGGGAAACGGTACAACAGCAGTGGCCGCCAAGGGATCCTATAGACATTTTCTTGGTTTTGAAAAGAACAAAGCCATGCAAAAGATAATCGAACATAATCTCTCACTTGTTAAACTTGGAGAGTTCTATATACCATATTCTGAGAGAGTTACAGAGCTAGTGAGAAAGGCACGCGAGAAGTTTGGAGATCTAGAGGAAAACTAACAACACGATAAAATCTACTCTACGAGTTTTTTAATTTTTGATAAGGTGTTAAACGCATCGAAAAGCCACTTCTTTCCATCATAACCATATAGAATATCAAATACGTCGCGCCCATCTTCAATTAGCTCAGGACATATATCTTGATGAAGTAACTTTTCTTTAACGAATTTTCTTTAACGCCGTCTCAGCTTGCTCCGTAAAATCCAGACCTGTGTAGTGAAAATGCCCACCAGGATTAGGACTGGTCTCAATAGCTCTCTCATAGTACTTAATGGCGTTCTGAATGTCTCCTGAGAGTTCATACACTCTTGCAAGCTGGTAGAGGATTGGATGATTATCCTTTGATAAAGCAAGTCCTCTCACAAGAAGATCAATCGCATCAGCATACGCTTTCCGATTTATGTATATGAGTGCAAGATTATAGTACGCGTCATAATTCTCAGGGTCTGAGTCTATAGCCTTTTGCAGATAACCCTCACCAGATTCAGTATGACCCTGTGCTGCCAAACAGAGCCCTAGATAGAATAGCGCTTCAGAATTATTAGGGTCTGCTTTCAAAATCATCCGGGCATATTTTTCAGCACCAGACCAAGCCCTACGAACAACTCCAGCCTTAGCACTGAGGAGCGCAGTCTTAATCTCTTCAGGAGTCATAGTATCGATTTTTTCGAAATGTCCTAGAAACGCGTTTTGGATTTTTCCGGCAATAGATTCTGGAGCATTAACGCGTAATTCGAGATAACGTGGATTATGATAATAACGAGTATTCTCAATTTCAAATAGCATGTCATTTTCAAGGCCTAGTAGTGATACCATGACCGTATCTTCTGCATGCCCACTATATTTGGGTTCATAGCCCATCTTATGAAATACATTGAATCCAAATCCATCTTTCTCAAAAACAATTCTGTAAATGTCATGTACATAAGGTTCCATATCATGAGTTCTACTTGTTTCTGGGAAATCTTGGTCATACTCATCAGAAAAAAGCACAGCCATTTCTTTCATAAACTCAAGTAGAGAGGAATAATCGCCATCATCACTACGAAAAGGATGGATTCGCTTCTCAATACTTACCAAAGCTGACATTAGAATTACCTCCTGCATGCGGTTACATATTAATCCAAGCCTGGTTGTCATTACGTGGCTGGAGATTCCTAAGAACGTAGTTATGACATATTTTGGGTGATGCCATTGCAAGTTAGTGATTTGATAAAGGCCTTACCAAAAGCGGAATAACATGCCACCTTCTCGGGTCAATCCAACCGGAAACATTACTCATGGGTATTGGTTATTCATTGTTGTTCTATCCTTAAAACCATCCCGTCTTGAAGCATTTCCATATTTCTTTAATCTACGCAGAAGTAAAGGCATATACCTGCATCTAGTTGCCAGTTTAATGGAGAGCTAATCTTGACTTCCAAGTGGTTGTATCTAGAAGGAGAAGATAATCAATTCGATTATAGTAGACAGCAGTCACGGAACGATTGTAGAAACACTACGATTTATTGTACTTTGTTTCTTGCTTTACTGATTCTCGCAGGTGCAATAGGGAAACCAATGGTTGCTGCAACAATCCTAGGGGGAGCGACGAAATCGCAGTCCTTAGCATATTCATCGTGGTATCAGTAATTGCACTTTGTACTTTGCAGTGCAAAGGTGGGCGGAGAATAACTCAATAGAAAAGTTGTGGAATTGTATTGGCAATGATTGTGTACCCATATGAACAAGAGCATTCAATATTAATTGCGAGTATTTTGTAGAGTGGAGATTAAAGAGTTGCAGGATATTGTAAGCTCACATTTGATTCTAGCCATAGAACTGCTGGTCGTTTTATGATTTTTAGTGAGCTTTCAAGTTGCTCTTTATAAACAAAAACAACCTTAAAGAGCAATATCAGCAACTCATCTCCACACTTGGGCACGTGTATCATCACAATTTCGATGATTTGTTCAGATCATCTATACTCGGATTCCTTATGGACATTGAATACCATCTTTGAGTCACGTGATTTTCTATATGATATGTCCTTGATTTTTCTTCTATCATAGAAGCCCATAATTACTATACCACAGGCAATGACACCTGTAGCTGCCAATGACGAAATTCCTAGTGCTAGTAGTACTGTATCATGAACAAAAACCTCAACAACATTAGTGTAATTCTTACCAAAAAAATCGTTTACCGATATTGAGATCGTATGCAGCCCTGCCTGAAATACCAATGGACCACTTGACTTTGGTTCAAACGAAACATGGTCTGCTTTGGAGGACACTTTCGTAATTTCATCGTCAACATGAATAGTATAACCACCAATAGCTCCATTGACATACCATACAACCTCATAGACACAGCCAGATAGAATGATATTAGCTGGTGGATCAAACATGTGGTAGAAACTAGTTGGATTAAAACCCTCATATATAGTACCGTTAGTTATTCTGATTTGAGTTTCATATGGATCCAGATGATAGTAAGAAAAATCGGCTATGAGGGTTATGAACTCATCAGTTACTCGTTCTGATACATTGAATGGACCCATTGTGACCATGGGGGTTTCAGGGGGTTTAGGTTCGTACTCAAAACAATCTTCAACAGAGATATCTTGAAAGCTATGCTTTGGAATTATGGGTAGAAATCCAACGGTATTGAGGTGCCAATATGATTCGCTGTTGAACTCTACAATAACATAGTCACCATTCGTATAAGCAGCAATAACATTTGAAACTGCATCATGTAACCAATGATTCTCTAGTTCTAAGTAGTAGTTTATAGAGAAAGCTACATCATGAGCAGTACAGGGAATGCCGTCCGTCCAGACAGCAGTGGGATCTATTTTGAACGTCATTCTTGTGTTTCCTCTCGCTACTTTTTCGTTGTCATTATGAGTTTCCAAGACCCAATCTATTGCTAGAAGAGATCTGACCGTCCCATTCGAATCCCTTGTCAATAATGAATCGTACAACAAGCTCAGTATCTGTCCGGATTCAATTGATTCAGATTTGAAAAGATTGAAGGAGTGTATATCTTCACCTATTCCAATTCTGTAGGCACCACCATAAGGTCCACCTTCAATTGCTTTCAACTGTACCTTACAAAGACTATACCGTCCAGTTGCACCGTAAATCATCTCATTCAGATGATTCTCAAACTTATCAGTACGATATGCATAGGTATTGAGAATCTCATGACTCACAACAATTGGACATTCGTAAGCAATGATTTTCTGCATCTTTTTTGCAGCATAAGAAACCTCTGAGTAGTTTATTGAGTGAAGTAGTGAATCTCTGAAGGAGTCGTAGGTTGTATTTTGAAAGTGAGCTTTGTTATAGCCAGGTTTGTTGGCATTTTCAGACCAATATTCATAGCCCAGCCATTCAGCATCCAAATTCCTTAGATCTATCTTTGTATATCCGATGTCAAAATTGTCATTTACTACTTTTCCAGAACTACTGTCAATCCATCCGAAGCCAGCATTGTTGAAAACACATGTGACATTGATTCCTAAATCATCAAAAATACTCATTGCCATAGCCAGAGTGTATTGGACAGCACTGCAATTGGAGAAGTATTCTAGCGAGATATCTAGATTGGAACCATCAGGATTCTTCCTATATTCATCCGAATCTAAATTCATGAATCCTGCATTGTTAAGCAGGCTGTTTGCCTTCTCCATATCTGAAATGGTATAGCTGAATTCCAGATCTTTTTCAGCTGAGAGCGGATTTTGTGGGGGAATACATGAATCCATTGGTCTTGCGAATGTCCGACTCCCACTAATCCATAACTCAGCCATAGCTTCTTTGTCTAATGCATATGCAAAAGCTCTACGAAATGCTGTGATGTTGAATGGGTATTTTGCACAATTGAAAATGAAAGCCATGTATGAATTTGCCGTGGTTGACTCAAGAGAGATGTCTTCGACACCAATAACACCATCAAAATAGGATAGATTAACTGGATGACCAATTATATCAATCTCATCGTTAACTAAAGCAGAAACCTGATCCTGTTCATTTTCAATAATATTATAGACTATTCTGTCAAGGAAGGGACCCCAAGAAGATATTCTAGCTGTCTGATACTCATAATTCACTGAAACACTTGAAATCACTTGATTTGGAGAGATAGAGAATAGACATACAATAATCCCCACAATGACGATCTGTTTTGACATAGTAGTCCCCCAAAGATACTCAAACATATTATAGCTCGATTAATGCATATCTCTCTACTTGGGTATTTGGATACACAACATCGTTCTATTGTCCTGAGTTAGGATTTGTATTTTATAAGATAGTTAGAGCATTTTTGTTATCAAATCGGAAATTGGGGAGTACATTTGAAGTGGAATGATTCAGACTTGGATCTACAATCCAAGTTACAAAAATGCGATTCTAATTGGACGTCTGAGTGTTTTCATTATTCCACAGGAATTTGTATTTTAACTCAACAATGTAGAACAGGAAATGTGATCATTCATTATTGATTTAAAGAAAGAAAGTGTGCTGGGTGTTTTCCCAGCTAGTTTAGTCTATTTTTTCAGTTTGAGGTCAGCACCACAACAACTGAAAGAACAACCACAATTGTCCTCGTCCCCACAGCATTGTGTACATTCCGACTTGATTTCAATCTCAAGACCGCAATCCGCACAGAAATATATCTGACCTTTTTTCATATCATGACAATGGAGTCCCATTTCATTTCCTCCAATTTATGTTAATACAAGTTCTATCCCATATAACTATTGCAATAGAGCTATTTCAGACTCAAGTGTATCCGATATGAAGAAAAGAAATTTGAGATTGTCTAGATACTTAGCTGGAATCGTCTTGTAAATCATCAATACAAATCATTCTGATGAGGTTATTTCAAGATACGGAAAACTCGCAATCAGGAGTTCATCAAATATTTTACTATTCTCTTTTACATCAAAATCCATATCATTCATTCTTGTGAGAATCTCATCTGTTATTCTGATATGGATCTTTGATGTCTACGAAAATCTTATGAAAAATCAATATTTCTTACAAGAATAGGGGATTTCGATAGATGGCATAGGCAGTACTTGTCAACAACCGTGCCAACAACAATTCTACTACGCACTCATCTCTGCTACAGATTGGTCTTCAGAACTAAAGAAAGGACCTGGTTTTAGGATTACTCTACGTGCAGTAATGATTCCAGTATTTCCGAGTTCTGTGGCCTGTATCTCAACCATATCACCTATGGATAGGGTATCCCATTCGGTGTATGAGTCCACTTTAATTCGAGTGTGTTTCCCAGTCTCCTCTTCAATAGTGAGATAGCCATATATTATTTCCCTTGATCCAAATTTTCCAAGCTGATTAGCTATGATCTTTCCAATTAATGTAAATTGACTTTTCATAGTAAACTATTGTTAATTATTCTTATAATTCTTTGGCTTCTGGAAAAGGCATCTGAAACCTAGCTAACCCTTACCATATCTTTCAGACAAAATTCTTAGTGGGAATGCTAAATCATATCTTTTGAAGAATGTAAAAGAAATGGGTGTAGACTTGCTTCTCTCGAAGCTCATCATACATTGATTCCCACGCTTTCCTTGTGTATCTTGTCCAATAATCCTTATATTCGTCATTCCATGCTTTACGAGTTAGCTTCTCAAATCTCCATGGAATTCGTTGGGCTATCTCTTCCTCTTGAAATACTTTGAAACCGGAGAGATAGGGTCTAATCTCTTCTCGCTTGAAAGTACTGTGGACAGTCTTCTGACCGTGTTCAATAAGCCAGAACTCACCATCATTTCTCTCCTCCCCATGAATTGGACAGCACTCATTCGACATGAACCCAATAAAGAGAAATCCCTTCGGTTTCAAGACGCGCCGCATTTCTCTTACTGATCTTCTAATATCATCCTTGACAAGGTGAACCATGGAATAGAATTCGTATACAAAATCAAAAGTGATATCATCAAAGGGTATCTCGCGCATATCACCTTCTGAAATATTGAGTTTCATTTTGTGTTTCTTTGCGAAGTTATTCGCCAGGTCAATCTGATCCTGAGATATATCAATACCATATGTTTCAAACCCATGCTCGAAGAATAGACCAAGTGGAGGTCTCCTGCCACCTGCTGCACAGTCCAGTATCTTTCTTCCAAGTTCTACATCATTCGCTCTTTCATATTGGGATATGAATTGTAGGAATCCATAGACTGGGGAGGGATAAATGATGGACTTCATAGAAACACCGTACTAGATTCTCATCTCCATGGTTATGTATTATCCATTGCCATTGAAGCAGTTACTTGAAATTTCAATATCGGTACAGAATCAAGTATGCTTTATTGCTTACTTCAAACAGACTGGATAATTGAAATAGGGAGAGGGGGGAGTTACACTTAATTCAGCATAGGTCTGCACGTAAGCTAAATGATTACACTAATAAAGCTCAAAGGTTTTTATTCTTTCAAGAGCATCAAACATAGAACAAACGTGAGTTAGGATTGTTGAATATGACTGCAATATGTCCACACTGTAAAGAAGACCTGCGAGTGGAGATGACTGCTCAATTCGTAGACCGAGTAGACCCGTCAATTGTCGATATGTATGTTGAAGAACTTGACCGGATGCAGAAGAGAACTGCTGCACAAGGTGGGATGATGGGAGGTATGATGAAGATGGCAGCCGGCATGGCAAAAAGTATGCAGGGCACATTGGTCCGCATGATGCAAGGTATGGTAGAACATCCACCCATGGTCACTATTCTGAAGTGCATGAATTGTGGAGCAGCACTTGCACTATCTCTACCGACTTCCAATGGGTCAGATTAGCAATCAACGCTGGTTTAGCTAGACTGTCTTGCAACTACACACGTCATGCTTACACTGAAGCTTTGTACAAAGTATCAACAATGCATTCGCACGAAGATTTCTATATGAAGTGAAATATGAGTTTCATGAATTTTGGATTCCATTCATTCTTGTTCCCCTTCTTGGATTGATTCTACTAGTGATATATCCGTATATTGAACCTGAGAGATGGCTAGCTAAGGACCCATCAAACAACGATGCATCTGAAAAAGTAAGAGCGGAGAGGTTTCCACCCCTCATAATGCTTTAAATTAACTTACAAGGAATATCTGTGCCTATCTAAGAATTCTTGGCGTTTTGCTTTGTTAAAAGTGCTAATTGACTGCATATAACCGGTGATGCGACTAATAATATCAACACCAGGCACTCCGCAACGAGGGCAGGGGATTCTAGTGAGGTCATCGATGGTATTGAGGTCGATCTGCTTCCAGTCAACGCCAGCTTGATAGGAACAGTTACTGCAAATCATGACATCTTTGGTGATAGCCCAGTAGCTGGTCAATGTGTCTGTGGCAACTTTGCGAATAAGAGCCCAGAGTGCATCAGGATCAGGGTTTGCCTCGCCCAAGAAGATGTGAGTCAATGCTCCACCATCCATGTAAGGATGGAACATCCCTTCTTTCTTGATACGGTCACTCAGCTGTAGATCCGCACCTACATCGACAGTCGTGCTATTTGTGTAGTAGACGTTAGGAGCATCGCCCTTGAGATACTTCCTGATACCAGGATATGCACGATAGTCCTTAGCAGCGAGTCGTCCAGCAGCACTCTCAGCAGGAGTACGAGTCACACCAAAGTGTAGACCGGTCTCATCCTGGAATTCGTTGGCTTTCTCCTTGAGATACTTTAGTACTCTGATTCCAAAACGAGTGCCTTCGCGTTCATGCAGATGATGACCTGTCATTATATAGGCCATCTCTTCAAAACCTACAGTACCAAGTAAGAACTCACGCTTGGTCATGTCAATGAGTGGATCGCCATTTGGTTTGGGCTGTGTGTAGAAAGGCACACTACCACTGGCAATCAGTTTTTCCATCTGTCGCTTTTTCTCAAGAACGACTTCCTTTGAGAGTTCGATGTACTCATCAACCTTAGCGAAGAATCGTTCTTCATCAGACCTGCCAATGTAAGCAGCACGGCCAAAGTTTGGAGTCACCATCTGTGATGCCCCAAAGACCATGTTACCAGTAAGGAACTCTTCCATCTCTTCATCGCTGCTTGCAGTCCAGAGGTGTGAGCAACAGCTGCTGCAACCTGCCTCAATTGAAGAACGCCAGTTGAGATAGTTCTCAAAGTAAGGAGAGCCAAACTTGGCTGTGAGCTCTGCCACCTTATGCCACGACTCATCGAACTCAGGTTTCATGAATTCCTTTCTGAGTACGATGTTTGGTTTTGGAAAGTTGAAACCTTTGCCCTTGTAGTCCCCCTCAAGCATGACTTCCATAAAGGCATTGAAGAACTGGTTAGCTTCGTCCTCAAAATCACCATATGTGGTCTCTGTGATCTTGCCACCAGGCAGAACAGCAGGAACATCCTTCATGATATTGGGAATACCAGGAGTGAGGTCTACACTAGAGAAGATGACCTGTCCACCTCTTGCAACATACTGTTGTGTGAGTGTAAAGATGAGTTGTTGTGCAGCCTGTTTGATTTTCTTGTATGGTAGACCTTGCATAAAGGGAGCAAGGAATGTGTTATAGTAATAGTAACCTTGTCCTCCAGCAAAGGAGCTCTGGGCTGCAGCAAGCCAAATAGCTGAATGGTTTACTGCGACGTGGAGATGTTGTGCTGGACCAGCAGCACTGGAGTGCAGACCACCAAGACCATCAGGAGCAATACCTAACTGCAGAATCTGGCGCATGTCCCATGTTGCACAGTAGTCACGAGTGCTGAAGTATTCACGGTCTTTGATATAGATATCACCACGAAGGTGTGCGTCTGCAAGATGAGCAGGAATTGAGAGATAGGTGTGTTGTTCCATCACTTGATCGTGAACAAGTTTTGCAATAGTTTCTGGATTCCTCATAAGATTAGCATTAGATGTGTGATCACCAGGAGCATTGATCAACTGGTCGAGGTCATACATAGGGACACCAACACGAGTGTATCTGATACGTTCTTTCTCTAAACCCATCTCAGCTAGAACGCTGTTACACATCTCACGAATCAATGGCCCCGATAGAAACTTGATTCCTGATGCGGCAATACGGTCCATCACACGAATACAAACAAGTTGTGCATCACCATGAGGTAGATTGGCTTCGAGCATCAGGCTGTCAACTATACGCTGCGCTTCGAACGGCACCATGGTGCCGCTAGTTGTGCGTACCTTAGGCAGCTTCTTCTCTCGCACATTCATCTCCTCTAAATTGCTGGCCAATGATTTCTGAATGTCAGTCAAAGTCTAGTTCACTCCCAGTTCTGAGCGTACGTCTTCTATGGTGGGGATGATCCCACTATAGAGCATCCTGAGTGCCCCATTGTTCTCGAGTATGATACTCGGGGTTGACGCGATGAAGACCTGGTTTTCCAGTAATCGAAATTCCAAGTCGGGATCCATGTCATTTAGGTCGATAGTCTCAAGGACTACGGGAGTGTCTTCGATTGCCTCCTGAACAATCGCCTTAGCTGCTGGGCAGTTTATACAACCATCCTGCGTAATAAGGTATAGTATAGGTATAGTCAGTCAGATTTCCTCCCGGCGACATTTACTCAACAACCTCTCAGGTGAGGGGCTAGTGAAGAATTTCAGCGGTCCAATAAAAGAGTTAGCATGCGTCAAAATGGGCCCCAGTCCCACATCATGCCATCTGTGAAGGAACCCGGTTGTGAATATAGAGCACACCTACATGTATGATTCAATTCCTAATATAGTCATACAAAAAGTGAATCTATCTGAAGTCGGAAAACCTCTGTTTTTTGCAATCTTCACAACGACAAGTAGCCATATTTCTAGTAAAGTATATCAAACTATAGAACACCTCAATCATGAATCGTTTGGCGCCTTCCGTTCTCGACAAAACGACGGCTGTTTCGATTCTTAGATAATTTTTCTTGGAGAGGTAAAGTTAGATAGGGGAACTTCATGCCCCCAACTTGGTCATTATGCCTACATTCCTCAGAGCAAAAACACCAGTTGATGGATGGACACGTGTCGTTAGGATGATTATGAACTCAGGGATGACAAGGGTAGATGAGAGAGGAATCGCGACACGATGGTGTGACAATGTTATGATTCATATTGGCTATCCATACTCAGGCCGTGTGACCGACCTCTATCCATTCAGTGAGAAAGTGCTACGAGAAAAATATGCAACACAACTATTGAATCCAGATAGAATGGATTTTGATTATACTTATGGCGAGCGACTGAATGCATGGGGAACAGAAGTTATCAATCAGATAGAATATGTGATTGAAAAATTGAAGTCAGATCCAAATACTCGACGTGCAGTGGCAACAACATGGGACCCACGTAAAGATGAGGTCGTTGACGAGGTGCCCTGTTTGAATCATTTTGTCTTCATGGCTAGAGAGGATTGCCTTGACCTATCAGTCATGATTCGTTCGAATGATATGTACGGAGCTTGGCTAGCAAATGTGTATGCTCTTGGAGAGCTGCTTACTCATGTATCAGAACGAACGAATATGGATACAGGAACAGTCACTACCCTCTCAGTGAATGCACACATCTACAAACATGATTGGGAACAGGCCGCACAGATATAATTCAATTTCATAACCAAAACTACGCTAATTCGATGGATTTTTAATGTCGTTAGCATGTCAAAGTTACAGGAAGTAACTTAAACTGAACAATACGGATGACAGTTGTAACTTAGATAATCATAGGAGATGCTAACATTTTGCAGATGGACAACACGGACAAGGAACTCATCTCAATTCTGAGAAAAGATGGCAGGACCAGTCTTTCAGATATGGGAAAAGAACTTGGAATGTCACATGTAGCAGTAAGAAAGAGGTTAGATAAACTCGTTTCTGATAATAAGTTGTTGAGAATTGGAGCAGAAGTGAATTCAGAATCCCTCGATATGAAACTACTATTCATTGCTTTAGAAACCGAGAACATCGATATCACTGAGAAGTTGATCAACAAATACAAAGACTGCCCAAGGTTAGTTATGCTTGCTCCAGTGACTGGGCGATACAATCTATTTGCAGTGATGGTTGCTGAAGACACATTTTCACTAGAGTCAATCCTTGGTACTTGCTCAATACGAACAGAAGATGGAATTCGTCGGTCAGAAACGTGGTTTGGTAACTCACCCATGATTCCTCAATATTTGCCTCTTGACTTATCACCTCCAGGAGAGGATAGTCATTCACCTTGTGGACAGGTTTGCAAAGATTGTCGAAGATTCAAAGCAGAGAAATGCGTAGGATGTCCAACTTCTGAAGTATACCGGGGAACAGTCTGGGCGTCAGATCTCACACCTGGTAGAAGACGGAAAAAGAGGAAGAGTTAACTCAACTACTAGATATCCAGCTATTGTGAATCTAAATGAGTGACCCATTTATTCATGATTTAGCTGTTGTAGATGAGGGTGCAAAAATAGGGAAAGGAACGAGAATCTGGCACTTTGCCCATGTACGAGGAACAGCAACAATTGGAGAAAGCTGCAATATAGGTAAAGGCGTCTATATTGATGCGGATGTACAGATTGGTAATAATGTAAAGATTCAGAATGGCGTATCAGTGTATCATGGGGTGACCATTGAGGATGATGTCTTCTGTGGACCCCACATGACATTCACAAATGATATGTATCCAAGAGCATTTGGTGAGAGCTGGGAAGTAGTGAAGACTCTTGTGAAAAGAGGTGCATCCATTGGAGCTCATGCTGTTATCATCTGTGACACCACACTTGGCGAGTATTGCATGGTTGGGAGTGGAGCAGTTGTCACAAAAGATGTACCACCATATGGTTTAGTTGTGGGAAATCCAGATCGGAA
>CAZSWP010000028.1:28363-56632 GCA_964610875.1 uncultured archaeon | reverse complement strand
TCATCGTAGCTGATTACAAATACTGGGTTCTTATGATTAGGAAAAAGCGTTTCAAGCTGTTCCTTCACAACCTTCGCTAAGCTTGCATTTGTATGTACTATATAGATTGTATTTCCTGCTACAATCTGCGCAAGTATTTCAGAAAAGACTGGGATTGCCCCATCCAATCGTTCACCAAAGGAACTTATCACTGATTTCAAATCATATCCTTGGTCTTCTATTGGTAATGGACCCTTTTCTAGTTCAGTTGTTGAACTAACTTGCATCTTTGATGGGTATTCAACACATCGAACTTTTCGTTGCTTATCGAGATAAATAAGAATTGCATGTTGTGGGTCACCGTGTACTGAAAGAATTGTAGTAATCCCCCCCTTTGCTTTCTCAAGATCGATATTTTCAATATCAATTGGTACATTTTGCTGACATATTTTGCAAAAGGTATATACTTCCTTTTGTTCCTTAGATACCATTGTGATTCTACCACGAAACGAAACGATAGTTTAATTCTTGGGTTAAAGCCATGTACTATAAGATAAATATTCATTGAGTGTATATAATGGAAAATATACTATTCAGTATGGTCATCTGAAGGAGAGTAGGTGCCCATATAGAATTCAACCATTTTACCCTCCTTTGAAGCCATTTCAGCTAACCTTGTCTTCTCTCTAACATGTTCTGGATTAAGGCATCTAAAACACTCGCCACAGTAAACCTCGCGAACATGCCACTTATTGTACATTGTTCTTCTACTTGTACTCCCGCAGTATGGACATTCTTCCTCTGTCAATGTGACTTCACTCTATATTCTTCTAAAGAAATAAGATTATTTATTTTTCTTAGTGTGGAGCTATTGATATTGTACCATATGCTTCACGGATATTTCTTATGATATTCCACAACGAGGGAAGCATTTCTTCTGTAGAAATTGGGTTGATTGGTAGGGCGAAAAGACAAGCTGATTTAGAATCGAAAGAGATAGTTCACATAGAAAACCCAATGGATGGACAATGAGATATTATAATGCAATCACAACTAAGATGACACCAAATACTGTTAGTAGTGCACCGAGTATCGACTGCAGTGAATAATTCTCTTTCAAAATGAAAATGGAAATAGGCAATGCAAAGAGTGGGGCTGTTGAACCTAGTAATGCTGCAACTGATGCACCAATCAATTGAACAGCATATGTATAGAGGAGAGACCCCAGAGTCATCCCAAGAAAACCTCCAGCAAGAATGATACGAGTTGCCTTTCTTGAAGGTGATGGCATTCCCACATGTCTTGCGGTCAAGAAGAGAGGAATGAAAATAGCTGAACCGAAAAGCATTCTCACAAAATTGGCATCAATAGGATCGATTCCGGTTACACCGATTTGGAGAAAGATACTTCCCAATGACCAACATAAAGCTGCAAACAAGGCAAGAATAATTCCTACTATACTCTTTTCTTCAGGATTCATTTTCTTCCTATTCTGTGCTCTTGATAGTAAGCTTATACCTATGATTGCAATGACTACACCTATCAATCGTAAGGGGTCTAGTTCTTCCCCAATAATTAGAGCTGCTAAAATATAGGTCGTTATGGGATAGATACTCGAAATAGGAAATGCATAGGAAACCCCAATTCTCTCTTGTGCAATCAGGTATGCGAGGTCTCCCACTACTATTCCAATTGATACAGATGCAATAAGATAGAGCACTGCCTCAAAAGGGACATAGAACGGATTTGTTCTAAAAGGAAGAATGACAATGATGCTCATGAACAACCCCGAGAGCCACATCTTTAGAGACGAGATAGCTAGTGGTGTAGCTTGTTTGCTTTGTGATTTGTATACATTAGTAGATATTCCCCAGAGAAATGAAGTGATTAGGCCAATTGCTATCCCGAGTATTATGTCTCCAGTCAGTTGCATCGCTAGCTGTGGATTTAATTGACTGAGAAAAGGGTTTCTGAAAGGATATTATTTTACTGGAGTGATTCAATCGTTTCATTTCTGAGTTAGGTGAAATCGGTGTATCTGAGTTGGCATTTCTTTTCAACATTGGTATCATACTAGCTGGAATTCTATACATACCTTTCATGATAGGTCTGGGTCTATACATGGAGAACATTGCCGCAAAGGTTGCCTCTTTGATTGGTGTCTTTACTTCTATCTCAATCCTCTTTGTAGGAATCTACCCAATGAACTACATTACCGAACATGGTTTTGCTGCCCTCTCATTCTTTTTTAGTGGTGTGATCATGGTTCTTGTATGGACTGTAGCTGTTCTAATTCAAAAGAAAAACAGAGCCCCAAATCATTCTCAATCATCGGAGTAGCTAACTTCGCAATTTTCTTCGCTTTTCTCTTTGGTGACTTTGGTGATAGGCAAATCGAGCAGAGGCTTAGCTATTCGCAGAATGTTGCATTCATGTTAGTAATCATACATGTCCAATCAATCAATGTTGATTTTCGACACAAATCTTGCATATGCATTCAATTACGTACATGATTGTTAGTTGCACTATCGTTTTCAATAATGAGCTGTCATGAAATGCATTCTTTCCTTTCTTTTTGCATCATTGGGTCTAATAATATGTCTCAAAAGGTTCATTAAGTGACTATTTGGTATTGGAATCCGACTCGTTAAGGTTATCATTACATTTGCATAACAATTTGTAACCTCTAAACATGCATTTGAACATCGAAAACTAAGAAGATGAGGTAAAATACCTTTTCTTCATCAACTACAGCGAAACCGTACGTAGAGGCATGGTGAAGCAATATGGATGGAATATTCCACTTTCAATTGAGATCTTTCCGCCAAAGGAATGCAGCATTATGTCAATGTGCGCTTGACTTTTTTACGAAATCGATATGTTCGATTACATACATACTCAAGACAAAATTCGCTCGAAGTTGTGCATCCCTTCGAGAAAAAGTGTCGATTTTGTTATCGACAAGAAGAATGTCTAATGCTAAGAGGTTTCTAACCATATCGGTGGTTTGTGGAGGAAATTAAATGACAGTTGAGTCTAGTAAAGATGTCTCCACGGCGTCAGATAAGAATGATCACAAGAGTGCCTTGGTAATAGGTGGAGGAGTTGCAGGAATGCAAGCGGCCCTCGACTTGGCAAATCAAGGAATAAAGGTCCATCTTGTCGAAAAGACTCCTTCTATCGGTGGAAGGATGGCTATGATTGACAAGACGTTCCCAACTCTGGACTGTTCTGCTTGTATCCTGACACCTCGATTGAGTGAAGTTTCTAGACATCCGAATATAGAGCTCTTGACTTATTCAGAAGTTCGAAGAGTGACCGGAAAATCTGGTAATTTCAGAGTTGAAGTGTTAAGGAAACCTAGATATATTCTAGAAGACAAGTGTTCTGGCTGTGGCGACTGTGTTTCTGTGTGCCCAATAGAGGTACCCAATGAGTTTGACCAGAATATCGGTTTTAGAAAGGCAATATATGCGCCTTTCCCGCAAGCAACACCCAATGTTTATACAATTGACAAACGGGACCATGCCGCTTGTACGGTGAATTGCCCTGCAGGAGTCAATGCTCAAGCTTTCATTGCTATGACAATGCATGAGCGTTATGATGAAGCTATAGAAATTGTAAGGAGAGCTATACCATTCCCAGGTGTATTGGGAAGAGTATGTGTTAGCTTTTGTGAAACTGGTTGTGCTCGTGGAGAATATGATGAAAGTTTAAGCATCCGTAACTTGCACCGATTCCTTGCTGATCATGAACGAGAGAATGGTACTACTCCTGAAGTGACACCTAATATCACCCATGGCGAAAAGGTTGCAGTTGTAGGTTCAGGTCCAGCGGGAATAGGTTGTGCATATCACCTAGCTAAAATGGGATACCCTGTTACCGTCTATGAAAAGCGAAAGGAACTTGGTGGTCTCTTAAGATACGCCATTCCTGAATACAGACTCCCACGTGAAATTCTAGATGAAGAGATTGACTTTGTACGTAAGATGGGTGTTGAGTTCAAACCTCACACAATAGTCTTCTCATCAGATTATTTGCTTAAAGAAGGATACAAAGCAGTCTTTCTGGCTACAGGTGCATCTAAGAGTAATCAACTGAAGATTAAAGGCGAAGATGCCAAAGGAGTCTTTCATGCTATTGACTTTCTGGATAAAACAGCATCTGGTGAAACAGTATCAGTGGGCGAACATGTGGCTGTAATTGGTGGCGGTGATGCCGCTATTGACTCCGCTCGTGTAGCCATGAGACTTGGTGCAAAGGAAGTCACATTGGTCTATAGAAGATCACAAGTAGAATTACCCGCCATTCCAAGTGAGGTAGAAGATGCCCGACAAGAGGGTGTCAGAATGATGATGCTCACCCAGCCCACTCAGATTCTTACAAAAGGCGGTGCTGTATCTGGATTGAAATGCATCCGGATGAAACTGGGTGAAGAAGATAGATCAGGGCGACGCAGACCAGTACCTGTTCCTGACTCAGAACTCTCACTCTCTGTTGATTCAATCATAATTGCTATCGGTCAGAGTGTAGATCCAGCTGAAATTCACAAGGGATTAGACATTGATGAATGGGGCACAATTGTCGCAGACCCTGTTTCTCTTGAAACTAGTAAGAAAGGTGTCTTTGCTGGTGGTGATGTAGTACTTGGTCCTGCTACTGCAGTAAAAGCAGTAGGAATGGGCAAGGAGGCTGCCATCTCAATAGATAGATATCTGAAAGGCGAAGACCTAAAGAAGGGTCGAGAAGGCATTCACTATAAGATTGCTGAACCACGAGTTGATGAAGCTAATTTTGAACGAGCTCCTCGTGCTGAGATGCCAAAGCAGACTATCTCTAAACGTCGAGAAAACTTCTCAGAGGTCGAAACTGGTTTTGATGCTGACACTGCAATTGAGGAATCTGGACGTTGTTTAGGTTGTTCAGTGTGTTGTGAATGTTTGCAGTGTGTAGAAAAATGTGAGAGGGATGCCATTGACCATAGCATGCAAGAGGAAATAGTAGAACTCAATCCTGGTGCGATTATTGTTGCAACCGGTTTTGAAATGTATGATGTTTCTGATTATCCTCGTCTTGGATATGGAAAATATGCCAATGTAATCAATGCTATGGAATATGAGCGTCTCATCAATGCAGCTGGACCAACTCAGGGTCACCTAATACGGTTCAGTGATGGAAAGATTCCAAAGAGTATTGGTTTCATCCAATGTGTTGGAGCGAGAGATACTGAGAAAGGTGTACCTAATTGTTCAAGAGTATGTTGTATGTACGGAATCAAGAATGCGGTTATGGCGAAGGAACATGATCCTGATGCCGATGTTACCATTTACTATGCTGACATACGTGCATTTGGAAAGGACTTTGAACAATTCTATGAGAGAGCTAAAACACGTTTTGGTGTAAAGTTTGTTCGAGGCAGAATTGGTGAGGTCAATGAAGTGTCAGAAACAGGTAATCTTAGATGCACCGTTGAAGACACCGAAACGTCACGAATGTACGTGGCAGAACATGATCTTATCATTATCAGCCCCGGATTACTACCTCCAAAGGGTTTGGATGAATTATCTAGCGAACTTGGATTGAAACTTTCTGAGGACGGATATGTGAAGACCCGTGATAACCTCGCTACTCCTGTAGATACAAGCGTTCCTGGAATGTTTGTCTGTGGTTGTGCTGATTCACCAAAAGACATTCCTGATAGTGTCACAGCAGGAAGTGCAGCTGCAATGCGTGCTTCTATACTCCTTGAGGGTGACCCAGAGTTAAAGGAGAAATAGGAGGTTTATCAAATGAGTAAACCACATACACCAAATTCTGACTTTGCAGAGGAGCTATCAAAAATTCCTGGTGGTGAAGGTATTAGCAAATGTGTACAGTGTGGAATCTGTACAGCTAGTTGTGTGATATCAAAAGCCACAGACAAGTATCGTCCCAGAAAGATAATCCAGAAGATTGTCTTAGGCAAACGAGAGGAAGTATTGAATGACGAGCTTGCTTGGTTCTGTATGACCTGCAGGCTTTGTGAAGAACGATGTCAAGAGGGAGTGAGCCCCGCAGAGATTTTCCAAGCTGTCAGAACTATAGCAGCAAGAGAGGGTCACATTCCAAATGTCTTCAAGAAGACCACCGATACCGTCCTGGAGGATGGATGGATGTTAGAGGATGCATATTCCGACTTCACTGAAGACGAACGTGATGACTTGGGTCTCAATCCGAATCTTGAATGGAATAAAGAATTTTCAAACAAAATTAAACGTACGTATTTTTCTGAGGAGGTTTCCGAATGAACGAAATATTGTTGTATCGAGGGTGTACCACCCCCGTACGACTCCCAGCGTATGAGGCTGCTACTATCGCTGTGCTAGAGCATCTCGGTGTCAAAGTGACTCCAATGCAAGATGCAAATTGTTGTGGTGCACAGTACATAGAGTCAATCAACCGTAATGCTTTTGCAGCTATGAGTGGTCGGATATTAGCTCTTGCTGAACGTGAGGAGTTAGATATTCTGGCAGTGTGCGGAGCATGCTCAGGTTCACTGAAGCATAATCAGCACTATCTAGATGAGAATTATGAAGCAAGAGATGAAGTCAATGAACTCCTTGCTGAAGAGGGACTCAAGTATACTGGTAAGGTTAGAGTACGACATCTTCTACAGGTTCTAGCTGAAGATATTGGCTTTGAAAAGATTAGAAGAAATATCGTAAAACCCTACAGTGGCGTAAAACTCGCTGCTCACTATGGTTGTCATGTTACTCGCCCATATGATATCGTCCAAGTGGATGATCCAGAGAATCCAGTTATTCTAGACCATTTGGTTGAGATTGCTGGAGCAACTCCTGTTGATTATACAGGAAAGACTCGTTGCTGTGGAGGTCCAATGTTGGCAATGGATGAAGAGATTGCAACAAAAATCGGACGTGACAAGATAGAGAACGTACGACATGTAGGAGCTGATGGAATTGTAACTGCCTGTGTCTTTTGTGATATTCAATTGACTCAGGTTCAATTTGGTGAAGGTAGTGATGAGGCAAAGATCCCGATCATTCCGATACCACAGTTCCTAGGTCCTGCAATGGGAATTGAACTTGAAAAACTGGGTATTGAGCTCAACAAGATCTCACCAAATCCATTATTTGAAACAATCTCAGGAGGTGTTCGCTAATGAGTGCGAAAGAGGAACCAAGAATCGGTGTATTTGTTTGCCACTGTGGACACAATATTGCTGGAACTGTCGATGTCGAAAGCGTCGCACAGATGGCAGCAAAGTTGCCAGGAGTCACCTATGCAACTGATGAGATGTTCATGTGTGCAGATGCAGGACAACAACTCATCAAGGACAAGATCAAAGAGCACAAGCTCAACCGTGTTGTAGTCGCAAGTTGTTCTCCGAGAATGCACGAACCCACTTTTAGAAGAGTGGTTGAAGATGCTGATCTTAACAGATATCTCTTCGAACAGGTGAATCTCAGAGAACATGTTTCATGGTGTCACATGCGTGAACCTGAGAAAGCTACAGAGAAAGCAAAGGACCTTGTGAAGATGTCTGTTGCAAGAGCAGCGAATCTTGAGTCATTGCCTATCAAAACGGTAGAAGTGACTCAGAAGACTCTTGTTGTTGGAGGTGGAATAGCTGGCCTTCGTGCTGCTTTAGATATTGCAGACCGAGGCTTTGAGGTTATTCTGGTTGAGAAGGATGATGAATTGGGTGGTAATGTAGCAAAGTGGAGCCACATGTTCCCAACTGACCAATCTGGAATGGATGTCGTCAAACCGCTTATCATAGCGGCAAAGAAGCATCCTCGAGTCAAAGTTATGACTGGTAGTGTTGTATCTGAATTCGATGGTTATATTGGCAACTTCGATATCACCATTGAGAAGACTGATACTGGAAAGACAAAGAAAGCCAAGGTTGGTACGGTCATAGTAACAACAGGATTCGACCCATTCAAACCAGTTGGTTACTATGGATACGGTGAATCTCCAGATATCATGACACTTGCTGAATTACAGGAGAAACCAGAGAAGGAACAGTTCATTCGACCAAGCACAGGTGAACCGGTCAAATCGATTGTATTCGTTGGATGTGTCGGTTCCAGAGAACCTGATCTCAAGGGTCATGAACACTGTTCTCGTTACTGTTGTTCAGCAACAGCAAAAGCTGCTGGTGATATGCGTCAGAGTGTTGACGAAGTTCTTGTATTATATCAAGACATCCGCACATATGGTGCAGGTCATGAAGAATTTCACAGAATGGCTAGAGCAAACCACGTTATCTTCAGTAAATTCCCAGAGGACGCAAAACCTGAAGTTACAGTGGAGAAGAATCAAGTGCAGGTAAAATGGCACGATGTTCTAGCTGATGAGGAACTGGTCTTCGAACCAGACATCCTAGTACTCTCAACAGCAATGATGCCCCCTGCAGAGACTGCTGAAACTGCCAAGATGTTCTCATTGACAAGAAGCGGTGATGGTTTCTTCAATCCGGAACATATCAAACTTGCACCTTTGACAACACATACTGCGGGAGTCATGATTGCTGGTGCTGCTCAGGCACCTAAGAATGCCTTTGAAGCTGTTGTGGATGCGAGTGGTGCAGCTGCAAAAGCTGTTGCACTGATGGCACAAGGGAAAGTTGAGATTGAATCCACAGTTTCTCACGTTCTTTCCGAGCTGTGCTCATCTTGTCACACCTGTGTATCAGCATGTCCATACGGTGCTATTGCCATGGATGAAACACAAGATCCTCCGGTGGCTCTTGTTACCGAGGCAAAATGCCACGGATGCGGCACATGTGCAGCGGCTTGTCCAAGTAATGCCATCATAATGTATCACTCAACGAATGACCAGATACTATCTATGGTGGAAGCATATCTCTGTCCTACTGAGAGTGCAACAGGAGGTAAAGCGTAATGGCTGCCACAACTAAAACTAAGACAAAGAATGATGAAGAGTGGGAACCTAGGATACTTGCTTATTGCTGTAATTGGTGTTCCTATGCGGGAGCTGATTTAGCTGGGACAAGTCGTATCCAATACCCCACCAATGCAAGAATTTTACGAGTGAACTGTACAGGGCGAATTCACCCTGAGTTCATTCTTGCGGCATTGGAGATGGGTGCGGATGGTGTTCTTGTTTCTGGATGTCACCCCGGCGATTGCCATTATACCAGTGGCAACTTGAAAGCGAGAGCCAGATGGGCATTGATGGCGAAAGCAATTGAGCAGGCTGGAGTTGACCCACGAAGAATACGACTACAATGGGCAAGCGCATCAGAAGCTCAGATCTTCGCTGATGGTGTCCGAACACTCGTCGAACAAGTACGAGAACTTGGTCCTATCTCGGAGGAGTGGAAATGAATCAATTTGCAACTCTATTTGAAAAACCACGGTCAATAACATTGCGACAGCGCAAGGAAATCAAACATGTTCTTGAAGATGGAGCCCGGACTGTTTCCATGTTAGCTAAGATGACTGGTATTCCGAAAGAACAAGTGATTTGGAATATCATGGCCATGCTAAGGTGGGCAGAAGTTGAGGTATCTGGACACAAGGAAGAAGAACTCTGTTATAGTCTCAAGGAGGGTGGTCATTGATGAGCGATCCAGTACCAGTTGTAATGGGTCAAGGTAGTTCCTGTTGGGGTTGTTTCCAGAGTCTCGTTGATATTCATCTCGGACTTGCAGAAATACTTCCAAAATTGGAAATCAAATACTGGCAAGCAGTAGTAGATTACAAACTGGAGGACCTTGAGTCCTATGAAGACAAATCAATCGTGGTTGGCTTCTATGAAGGAATGGCAAGGACGGAAGAGGATGTCCATCTCCTCAAGCTAATTCGACAGAAAAGCAAGATATTGGTTGCATTGGGCTCCTGTGCTTGTTTTGGTTCTGTTGCGGGTCTGGCAAACTTCTATGACTATGAAGAACTTGTCGACACAAAGTTCAGGGAGAACAAGACTTTCAGCGGCGGTGAGGTTCCATCAGAGAATCTTCCTCCTCTTGAGAAAGTTGTGAGACCTAACTCTGACTATGTTGATTTTGATATTTACATTCCAGGGTGTCCTCCAACGTCAAAGCTAATTGCTACCGCAATCAATTCCCTTCTCACTGGAGAGGCTCTTGACTTACCTCCTCACACAGTATGCCATTATTGTGCTAGGGAGAAAAAGGAAACTCCCATCGAGAGGGTGCTGCGACCCTATGAGGGGATAGCAGACCCTGACCGATGTCTATTGGAGCAGGGTTACTATTGTGCAGGTTCATCTACATGGGGTCTTTGCGAAGGCCAGTGTGTGAATAAAGGTGCAACCTGTCGTGGATGTTTTGGTCCACCCCCACCAATCATGTCAGACCATGGTGCTGCGGCGATGTCCATGCTTGGAACATATGCTCCCATTGACCCGGATGAACTGGTAGACCAAGTGAAAGACCCACTCGGTCTCTTCTACAGATTTGACTATCCAACAAGCCATCTGGGCAGAATACGGATAAAGCGTGAAGAGGCAAAGGAGGCTAAGAAATGACTGAGGAAAAGACAATCCGAATTGATCCAGTGACACGCCTTGAAGGCCATGGTGCACTGACTGTGAAACTTGGCAAGGACGGTAAGGTCAAAGATGTACAGTTCAACGTTGGAAGTACTAGATTCTTTGAGAAATTTCTAGTTGGAAGACCGATGGAGGAAGCTATACGCATCGCTCCACGAATCTGTGGTATCTGTCCTATTCCTCATCATCTTGCTTCAGTGAAAGCGGTTGAGGATGCTTGGGACATTACTCCACCTCCTGCTGCAGTGAAATTGAGAAGACTCATGATAGAGGCGAAGCAACTCTCCTCACACATGATTCACTTCTATGCACTAGCTGCTCCTGACTTTGTGTTTGGACCCTTTGCAGATCCATCTTTGAGAAATGTTGCTGCTGTCTTGAAGCATCTCCCTGATGTTGCTGTGCAAGCTATCAAGATGATGCAATTTGGACAGGAATTAATTCGTGACATCGGTGCAAAAGCGATTCATCCAGTGACCGCAATTCCTGGTGGTCAACTACATGCTCTTCCTGAAGAGGACAGAGACAAATGGTTGAAACAGGTGCCTGAACTGCTTGATCTGACTCATGCAACTGTTGACTTGGCAAAGAAGGTAGTAACGGATTACATTGACGTTGTCACAAAAGTGGCAGTCACTCCTACGTACTATCTTGGTCTTACAAACAACGGTGTACTGGACATCTATGATGGGAATGTCCGTGTTATGGACCCTGATGGAAAGATTGTTGCTGACTTTGAGCCAAAGGACTACACCAAGTACTATGGCGAACATATACCCAATCATTCCTACGCGACACACATCTATTACAAACCTGCTGGTTACCCTGACGGTATCTGGCGAGCTAACACATTGGCAAGATGTAACGTAGCTGATAAGATGGCTACCCCATTAGCTGATGCTGCTCTAAAGGAGATGCGCGAATTAGTTGGGAGACCTTCACATCATACCTTCGCATATCATTACGCACGAATAGTTGAAACTGTGCAAGCGGTAGAATGGATTAAGATATTGTTAGAAGATCCAGATATTGTTAGTACTGATGTGAAGCTGGCAGACGTTGAACCGAAGGCTGGTGAAGGTGTTGGTATCGTAGAAGCACCACGTGGAACCCTCCTTCATAACTACGAGTGCGATGAGGATGGCATTCTGACTCATGCTAATCTCATTGTAGCGACGAACAACAACATTGCAGGTATTGAGAAATCAGTCATGGATGCCGCAAAGCAAGTCTTTGAGGATAAAGTCCATGAATCCCTCACCCTACCTGAACCAATGGTAAAAGTAGACTAGAGAGGTAATATCAAAATGAAAGAAATACCCGAAGGACTGCTCAACCTCCTCGAGATGGTTGTGCGGTGCTATGACTGCTGACTATCCTGCGGCGCTCATCTAACGATTGTGGACGATGAGGGTCGCGAGATAGCAACGAAGGAACTTGTGCTGGGCGGTGGATGAACGCTTAACCGAAACTTGGGTTGAGCTAGACGACCTCGCAAGGGTCGCCCGCGCTTTCCTTCCTTCTTTTTTTATCAAAGTACTCATTTGATTATATTCTTGAATATTCTTAATACCTGTTGTAGTTGTTTTTTTACAGAGTGAATTTGACTAAGGGATATTGATGAGGTTTAATTATCAAATTCAGAAATCTGGGACTATGGATGTACATGAGTAACTGGTCACCATTCAACGATTTCTGCAATTGCTGGCCCATAATCTATATCGATAAATCGATAGTTTCATTGGATATCTTATTTAATCTCACAGACATACTTTTCTGAGCATACTCAATTTGATAGTAGATTAAAACACACCAGAAAGAATCGCTCCCACCATCAGAAACAATTTTTTTGAAAAGGAGAATATATCAGCAATAGTAACATCTAGAATGTGTGATTTGATGTCAACTCAGAAAGAGCTAGTCCGAAAGCGTCGAGATAGGGAGCAGATTATGACTGCGATTAGAGCAAGAGGGTTCACCGGAATTGATACATTGATCATGGGGTTAGAGCTCTCCAAGATCGCATTAGAAACGGCAGGTGCAAGGAAAGATGACGGACATTGAAGAAACACTGCGGATCGTATGCAGCTATCTCAATGAAAATGATATGAAATATGTCATTGTAGGAGGGATTGCTGTAATGTATCACGGTGTTCCTCGTACAACTGTAGATATTGATTTCATTCTTGATTTGAATGATTCACAAATTGATGCATTGTTTTCTTATCTGCATAAAAACCATTTTGATGTTGAACCTAAAACCATGAAGAACTTACTACAAGAAGGAAGTCACTGTACTGTTTTTGTGGATGATAGCCTTCTACGACTTGACCTACAAAATGCGAATTCGCACTTCGATAGGAGGACTCTTGAGAGAGCAATTAAGGTTCACCATTTGGGGATTACACTGAACCTTGGTTCTCCTGAAGACACTCTCATCAACAAATTGTTCTTTCAAGGTGAGCAGGATATGCGGGATGCACTTGGAATCCTTGCTAGACATGAAGATGAATTGGATGAAGCATACATTCAAGAAGTATGTAACTCGCTCGGTATTCTTGATGTGTGGTTAGAATTCAAGAAAGGCTATCTACGAAGTAGTAGGGATTGATTATCCATTCACAACCAGTTTATTTCTTTGTAAGAAATAATGATTCATCGGTTGTTGGTTGAGGGATGTGTGAAACATCCAGAAGTGACCTAGTGCTGGGTGGTGGATGAACGCTCAACCGAAATTTGGGTGAGCTGGACGACCCTGCAAGAGTTGCTCGCTTATTCCTTCTTTTCTTTTCCTAAAAATTTCTGTCTTATATTTTTCTGGCATGTGAAACTCAAATCTCTATTGACTAATCGTGAACCATTCTTCTATGACCTTCAGGGCATGTTCCATATGTACAGTCATAGAACCCTTCATCCCATTCTTCTTCAAAATCATAATGAAGTGGACAGTAGATTGAATCACACTCTGGACAGTAGGCATCCATCCCTTCTTCAAGTTTTGATTTTTTCAGAAGAAATTGTTGTAGACCCTTCAGATCTTTTTTCTTCAGGAATTCGAAAACTTTGTCTGCCAAGTCATACCGTAGAGGTGTTTCAATCAGCATCCCTGAATATACGAAATGTTTCTTTCTCCTAATAAAAACAGTAGTGACCTTTCCACAGACCGTACAGGAAAGAGTATACGCATCCTTCTCAACCATCTCAATTAATTCAGAAGGTACATTGCCTTTCTGTGAACCTAGGAATTTCTCCAGTTGTAATGAGATACTCTCAAAGCATGTGTCGAAAGTGTCTTTCCATTTCTTCTCCAGTTTTGCCGCTTGATCTTTCTTTAGTGCTTTCAGTTCACTAGCTGATTGACCTAGGTAACTTTTTGCCTTTTCGAGAAATTTCAAACTGGAATTTGCTTTCTCCTTTTGTTTTTCAGATTCCTGTCGCAGGCATGAATTAAGGAACTGCCAAGCAGCTACGATGTTGTAGTATACTTCCTTCGCATCACCTATCCATACATGGTCTTCAGATTCTGCTAGCTCTAGCTCTTTTCTAAGATATGAGATAATCTCATCCTTTGAATTTTCTAGTTCTTGGATTTCATTCCTTATTGCCCAGATCGCATTTGCAGTATCGCTCGTATTTGGTAATTCCTCTGTCATAGCGATATACTATCATCCGCAGTTTCTGAAAAATCTATAGTTTTCAAGTTTTAGGTAATCTCGCAAGATCGTAGAGTTGAAACAGAACTAGCAAACCCAAAAGATGCTATGCATGAAAGTTCCATCGTTTTATGTTTGTTGGAGTAGAACATAAAATACCTAAGAGATACATATATCAGAGATTTTTGATATGTCCAAATTTGATTTCTCTCCCATTCGAAGGATCGGAATAGACTTTGGAAGAACGAATCAGGAATGCTCAAGTCGAGGTATTTTTATTGATCATCTTTGGCTTTATGATGATCATCACTTTAGTGTATATTCTAAATGGCAGAATGTGGATTGAATACAGTGCCGAATTCATCGCCTCATGGCTGGTTATCATAGCACCAATTTTGACTACAACTGCAGGTGCTGTTGCAACTTATTCTTTTGTACATTATACACAGAATCACGAGCTCCGGAATCTCGTGACTGTTTTCATGGCATTGGATGTTGTGTTACTCTCATTCCTGTTTCTCATCACACATCCTTCATTTGAAAGCTGGGCTCCCTTATTTGCTGATAGACAGCGAAATCGGTCTATTGCTATTGCAATCGGGTTAGCAATTATGCCTGGTGTCTTACTCGGGTCCTTTGCAGGACAGGCACCTGTTTCCAAAAGAAATCGAAACTTATACACTGTGTGGGGTGGAATTATAATGCCCATTCTTAGCCTGTGGTTCTTCCTGAGTCCTCAACCGGTTTTCATCAGCACTGATCCAAGTGGTGGTTTAAAGGGACTGACTCCTATAGCTATTCTATTTGTTTTAGTTATTGGAGTTTCTTGGGTGATATCCTTTTTCAGGTATGCAAGGGAGTGGTATAATACTAGAAATCGAGTAGCCTTTTCGTCTGCAATAGCTCTTGTAACTTGGTTATCTGCGTTAATATTAGTATCCGTTCTTACAAGTCCTTTTCAAGTCGCAGAACTGATTTGGTTCAGTTTGGTCATTGAAGGGTTCGTATTAATAGGAATTTCAATGATAATCACTTCCGTAATTGACCCACATAGAGCTCTTGAAGATTTGGTGACAACTAGAACGAAAGAATTGCAGCTCTCCCAAAGAGAGAGTGAGTTCTATCTCGATATGTGGAGTCATAAAGTTGGAAATCTACTCCAAGGTCTACTTACGTATCTAGAAATCCTCAAAGATGCCGTAAAAGATGCCATAGAGGATGATGTACACGAAGTGGCTCTTCGACTTACAAATGAAGCCATTCTTGTGAATCGACAAGTAACAAATCTTTCAAGAATCAAGAAGGAGAGTGAGCAATTCATCAAAAAAGTACAGCTTCTAAAATATATTGATTTGGGGATAAAAAATGCATCTGAATTAGTTCCTCATGTTCAAATCGAAGCTGATGTCCATGTACATGAAAATGCAATGGTCATGGCTGATGAATTATTGGATCTTGTATTCACTAGCATAGTTTTACGAGCTATTGGAGAGTGTCCCACTGATATTTTGGATATCTCAATTCATACAGAATCTATAGATCAAATCATCCTTGTAGAAATTGAATATAGTGGTAAACCGATTGATACAACACTATTGTACTACGATTTTGATACTGTTTCACCCAGTAGGTCAATTGGATTGGAATTCTTTACTATTCACATGCTATTACATCGTTATGATAGTCAACTGGAATACGTTCGAGACGATGGTGTAATGAAGAATATCCTAAAATTGTGGTTTAAGACTTCGAAATTGTAGATGAAACTACCAATAAAATTGGGTTACCATTGTTCATTCCAATTTGTAAGCCATAATTTTTTAGATAGTGATGGGTTTGAAGAATCATGACAGAACTGCAGATAGAAGATCAGATTGTTGGGACTGGCAACTGTCCTGAGAAAGGACAAATAGTGGTAGTTCATTACACTGGTTGGTTAACTGATGGGACAAAATTCGATAGTTCTCGTGATAGAGAAGAACCTTTCGAATTCAAAATTGGTGTTGGTCAAGTCATTAAGGGATGGGACGAAGGAGTCATGACAATGAAGATTGGCGGCAAGAGGAAGTTGATTATCCCCCCGGAATTGGCTTATGGTAACCGTGAAGTCGGTGACGGTCTAATCCCTGCAAATTCGACACTAGTATTTGAAGTTGAGCTGCTTGACTTGAGATAAAGTTTGGATACAACAGTTATGTGATTGTGTAAGTATATGAGTAAGATTCCTGATTGGATTGCTGATTGGATATCGAAGGATAGACTGGTCGCCAATAAGTTCAGAATAAGTCGCAAGTACCTGCGGCAATCAAAGAGAATACAACTTGTGAGTAGTGAAGAAGATTCGGATGAGAACATCATAGCATTCCATTATGTTGTCCAATCTCAAAAATATGGGCGTTACAATGTAACATATGACCGTGGTAGCTATCATTGCAATTGTCCCTTCTTTAGACATAGGAGGATTTGCAGTCATATCTTAGGTGTATGTCAACGAACTGAAATCTGGCCTAGTCAAGAATCAATATTTCCCAAAGAACGAAGTTGAATCCCCAAAGAAGTATCATCTAAATAGTCAACAAATCCATACCTCATTTTTAGAATATAGAGTACTGCTACAAGAAGTAAAGGTAGCATTATAATAAGAATCCCTATCAGACCTTCAATAAATGAAAGATAACCTATATTGTCGACAAACTTACTAAAGTAATGAATTTGAAGGTACACACTATTTGATAAAAAAATTGGATGACTAAAATAAGATTAATAGTACATTTGCATATTTTTGATTTCCAGTCGTTTATAGCAATAAACAGATGGAGTGTAAAAATTGAATACAAACGTTCTGATGATTATATGTTGAATCATATTTTCATCACGTTACAACTGGTCGAAAAGCATACTATCTAGAGAGGTCTGGATTATCTAGTTATGTCAATGAACATACAGAAGATTGTTTCATAATCGTGATATATTCCAATGGCACTAACAATCTTGATTTTCTTTACCAAATATCGAGATTTCAGTTCATTTTTTGTAAATATTTTGAACTTGGATATTCAAGATTTGTTAATATAGTTCGTTTCATCTAGACTACATCCCATTCACATGCGTCAAGTGATAATGGGATGCGTTAAAACTAGACCATTCATGAATGAACAAAGGTGACATCTGATGGGGAAAGTCACTCTCAATACGATTCCCTGCTCTGTATGTAAGGAGCTTATTAAGGGAATCAGTGTTCAAGAGAAACCAATAACCGAAGTAGAAAGAGTACACATACTCATTCTCGCAAATTGCAAGAGTGTTCATTCTACTATTCTTTTTGCTGAAAAGATTTTCACAATTACAGATGTTGAAGATGCGGCAGCTACCCTAGAAGACGAAGGTGATTCTGCTGTAGATGATACCCAAAAATGGATGGACAGTTTTTAGGAGACTCTACTGATGTTACAAGGTGTCTACATCATTAATGATGCAGGAGAAACAATCGGTTCAATTGAATTCGGTGATTTCAAAATAAATGAAATCATGTTTGGTGGTTTTGTATCTGCCATCCAAATGTATAGCCAAAAGGCTTCAGGTACAAATGTTAGTGAGATTACCCTGGATAAATATAGAATTATAATATCAAACACAGATAGAGGTTTTGTTGTGACTTCCCATGACAAGAATGACCCAGAAGCTACTTCTGATAATAAGAAGATAGTTGAGATTCTGAGTGGAATTATGGGTGAAATTGTCACTGATGATACCATCGCTTTGATTAGAGAAGTTGCTAATGTGCAGGGAGAAGTGGTTTCTTAATGGTTGCCATTTTATTGCCATTGCTCATTATAAAAGATTATGCGACTCTTGTGTAACAAATTTGTTTCAAGCAATATCTATCACAATAGCCTTTATCTTATGGTAGTTGAGAGTAACTGGTCGTGGCGATAAGATACTAGGAACCGCTTAGATCACATAGGAGGTACATCATTGGCATCAAGAGCCCCCGTCTTTAAAACAGTCCTCATTGGAGAAGGTGGAGTTGGTAAGACTTCAATCACTCTACGATATACAGAAGACTCCTTCGATGACGATATGAAAATCACAATTGGAGTAAATCTAGCAACCAAGAAAGTAACTGTGAAGGGTGTTGATGCAACTTTGATGATCTGGGACCTAGGAGGTCAACCGAGATTCAGAGAAGTTGTGTCTGATTACTTCAAGGGTTCTAAAATTGCCATTGCAGTCTATGATGCTAGTCGTTACATCACACTGGAACGACTCACTGATTGGATTGATCGTGTGAAGTCAAATGCTCCTGATTGTGACTTGATCTTTGCTGGAAACAAAATCGACCTGCGTGAGGAGGGAACCGGAGTATCTCTTGCAGATGCACGAGCATTTGCTTCAAAATATAATGCACCTTGTGTAGAAGTTTCAGCAAAGACCGGTGAAGGGGTAAATGAGATGTTTGAACTCATCACGCAAAATCTTCTGGAGAAACATGTCACCAAAGAATAAGTTTCAGTTGATTTCATTCTTTTACACTTATTCGTTTTGAGAAATTACATATGATGCATTCAAGAATTATTATAACTCTCGTGTCATCCGAAACAGTCGATGATGAAGCTTATGCCCTCTCTTATCACTAAATCCGCTAGTTATGGCAAGTCGGCGAATGTGAGCCTACATAATCATAATCTGCTTCACCATAATTACTGATACCTTTAACAAAATCATCAAAGCAATCAATTGATTCAATTGTAAAAGGGAAGCATTCAGGAAACTATGGTGTAAATCTGCAGATTCCAACGGGATTCTTATTATCATCCCTCAATACCAAGATGATGTGTCTCTCCATTTCCAAGAAATTCCTAATTTGGGCTGGAGGTATGGTTTAGAACTGATTGCCAATCACATCTATTTCCGAATCTTCAATTCGAGTACCATACCAATGATTGGCAGTATTATTGGAGGTAAATATGCTCTTGAGACCAAACCAAAATATCTCAAGCAGCTATTTGCAATCACGAATTTGTTGGTAGGAGTAATTATGGTCGCAAATATCATGATTAGCTACTTAGTAGGTTTCTTAGAAACATGAACCATAATGGGAAACCAATCTACGCTGTACACATCCCAAAACTCAAGAGAAGTATAGGTTAAAATGAATCATAATTTCGATTGAGTGACTAATGCAGGTTATTAGATGAAAGAAAACGAATCTATTGTTGAAATATGTGACAAATGCGGAGCATCTTGCTGCAAACTAGGTGGTGCGGTCGCATCAGAATTGGAGTACAAAGCAATCATAGAAGCTGGTTATCCTGATTACTTCAAGAAGGTTGGAAAAGGTGTATTCCATACTATCTGGAAGAATGATGGAATTTGTCCTTACCTTATTGGAAACAAGTGTAGTGTTTACGAAGTCAGACCTTTTGGCTGTAGATCCTTTCCAGTACTTCAGATGTATGAGAGAGGTATCTATCTTGTCCGCTGTCCTCTAGCTCCAAAATTATCAGAACGCATTATTGAAGAAAGAAAACAAGTGCTATCTCAAAGGCCAAAATTGGTGGTTGAAAAGTCTGCTAATGATCTCATAAAGCATTCGAAAACATTGGAGATGCGTCTTAGTAAATTTGAATTACAGCTTTTATGAAATGCACTCCTATTATCCTTCAAGTCAATTTTATCAAAATGCGTGACTGGTGCATTTTTTATACATGAAACTAATCCTTGAATACTCATGACAGACAATGGTTTACTGCGAGAAATGGATTGGAGTATATCTCCTGAAAAAATCCAATCCAAAGCAGAAAAGATTATTGAAACTACTAAGGTTACTCTGGATGAAATTGCCAAGACTCCTGAAGGAGAAGAGAGCCTGGCTACTCTATTAATATTTGAAGAAGCTCTTGCTTCCTGTAGTGAGGTCATTGGTCCTCTTACATTCTTGAAGTATGTATCGACTGACAAAACACAACGAGACGCTGCAGATGAGGTTGAGAAAGAAGGAGAAAAGTTCGAGAATGAAATATGGAGTAGAAATGACATCTTCAATGTCCTGGTCAGATTAGAGCCGCATATGAATTCACTTGACCCCCAAGAAAAAACTCTGCTCAAAAAGACTCTAGATGAGTTTAGACATCGCGGGGCAGCACTTGCAAAAGATGAAAGAATGGAGTTTTTGGAGATTGCCAATAATATCACAGTACTTGAATCTGAGTTTGGCAGAACCTTGAACGAAATCACAACCACTGTTCCTTGTACAGTGGAGGATTTGGAGGGAGTTCCACCACAAGTATATGAGGACTTGGAGAAAGATGATGACAAATACCTCATTACACTTGATTATCCTGTCTACAATCCTGTCGTTCAATATGCAAAAAATCCGGAAACAAGAAAACGAATGACAATTGCATATTATCAACGTGGAGGGACGAAAAACAGCGAGCGTTTAGAGGATGCGATAGCACTTCGTGAAAGGCAGGCAAAACTACTCGGTCATAGTAATTTTGCAGAATATATGATTAGTCGAAAAATGGCAAAGAAACCTGAACGAGTAATTGAATTCATGGAGGACCTAAAGGAAAAGCTCACACCTCTGAGTAAGGATGAATTGGCAGCTTTGAAAGAATTAAGAACAAGAGATGAGGGTGCAGATTCTGATGATCCATTACCTTTACACGATTTGTTCTACTATCATGAGATGATGATGCGTGAGAAGTATGCAGTTGATCAGAATAAGATCAAGGAATACTTCCCTATGGAGAGAATAGTTGAAGGTGTCTTGGATGTCTATCAGAAAATATTGAATCTAGATTTCCAAGAGATTGAAGACAAGAATGTCTGGCACACTGACGTTAGAGAATTTCGCGTATTTGATAAGATAACTGGAAATTTAATGGGTACATTCTATTTGGACCTCTTTCCACGAGAAGGTAAATACAAACACTACGCTGTCTTTGATTTTCTAAGTAGACGTGAGAAGGATGGTAAAATACTACTTCCTATTACATCTATGGTAGCAAACTTTCAAATACCAAGTAAGAAACAACCATCTTTGTTGACACATAACGAAGTAGTGACTTTTTTCCATGAGTTTGGTCATCTGATGCATGTTGTAACGAATAGAACCAAGTATGCACGTTTTAGTCTGGATGGTGTACTACCCGATTTCATAGAAGTTCCATCTATTATGTTAGAAAACTGGGCTTGGCAGAAAGAGGTACTGTCAAATCTATCCGGACACTATGAGAATCCTGAAGAGAAATTGCCTGACAATTTAGTTAAAGGCATGATTGATGCGAAGTTGCTTGATGTCGGAATCCTACAACTTCGCCAAGTCTTCTACTCTCTTATTGACATGTTCTATCATACAAGAGGTGCGAAGAATACAACAGAGGATTTCGTTAAGATATTCAAAGAAATAACAGGTTTTGATTTCCCTGATGATACGCGTCCTGATGCTGGATTTGGACACTTGATGAGCAGCTATTATGCAGCAGGATACTATAGCTATCTCTGGTCTCGCGTATATGCTCAAGATCTCTTTACAAAGTTTGAAGAGAACGGTTTCATGGATGAAAAGACTGGATTGGAGTATAGAGAGAAGATTCTCGCACCAGGAGGAAGTATAGATGCCAATGTTCTTGTGGAAGACTTCCTTGGGCGTAAAGCGAATAGTCGAGCTTTTCTTAGATCTCTTGGAATTGGAAAGTAATTCTAGAGCGGTGTTTTGTGCGTTCAACTAACAAAACACCTCTCAATATGGTAAATATTCTTGAAAGAAAGTAAATCCATTACTACTCATGACTATTGGTAATCTGGTGGATAATTTGGAAATAGGGCTTCCTAAAACGAAGAGTATTGGGGTGTACACCTCTTTTTGGAATTGGTGGCGGAGTATTTACTATCTGTATAAATGAACAAAAAATTCACTTCTTGAGTATTCAATTTCATAAAGTGATGTTTGCATTCCTCTTCAGTAGATCTAGCATAATGATAGCAGTTAAAGATTCGACAACAGGAATAGCTCTAGGTACAATACAAGGGTCATGTCTTCCATAAACTTCTATTTCCTCTTCATTCATACTAACCAGATTAACTGTTTTTTGAGTCTTAGAAATGCTTGGAGTTGGCTTGACAGCTACACGAAATTGGATTTCAGCTCCATTTGTCAATCCTCCCAAAACACCTCCCGCATTGTTTGTCTTCCAAAATATCTCTTTATTCTCTACAGCTAGTTCATCGTTATGTTCAGAACCCATCATTCTTGTGGCTTCAAATCCTACACCGAATTCAATTCCTTTCACAGCAGGAATGCTAAACATAGCATGGCTAATGCAGCTTTCAACTGAATCAAAGATTGGCTCGCCAACACCTGGTGGCATATTTAAGACTCTACATTCAATGACACCTCCAATTGAATCATGTAGTTCCTTTGCAGATTTTATTTCATATTCCATTTGTTTTGCTATTTGCAAATCCACACAAGATAGAGGATTACTCCTGGCATCCTTCTCAATCTCTTCTGAAGTGACTTTCTTCTGAAGCGAGATTTTTCCAATCTGAATTGTGTGTGCAATGACTTTTATTCCGTACTTTCGAAGAATAATTTTTGCCACTGCACCTGCCATCACAAAAGCTGCTGTCATCCTTCCTGAAAATATGCCTCCTCCTCTGTAATCATTATGTCCTAGGTATTTGATTCGAGCTGTATAATCAGCATGGCCAGGTCTTGGAGTATCCTTTACTTTCTCATACGGGTTTGAATCTATATCCTTATTTTCAATGACTAGATGTATAGGTGCACCTGTTGTAACATGTTGAAAAATCCCACTTTGTATCTCAACCTTATCTGGTTCTCTCCGTCCAGAGGAAAGTTTTCCTTTTCCAGGACTTCTTCTATCCATTTCATGTTGAATATAGTCAATGTCAATATTTATTCCTGGGGGACACCCTTCAATACTCACACCTAGAATGTTGGAATGACTTGCACCAAAGACATGAATTTGAAATGACTTTCCGAAAGTAAATGTCATGTCAATCCTTCCTCCTAGTCTTATTCAATTTAATTTCAGCCCCTACAGATTTCAAATCTTGAACATAATTCGGGTAGCTTTTACTGATGCAGTCAATGTTCTTTATCAATGTTGGACCACTAGCAACAAGTCCAGCTATTGCACAGGCCATTGCTATCCTATGATCATCATGAGGATCAATAATTGCACCGGTCAGATTAGTGGGTCCATTGACAATAATACAATCATCATCTATTGTGATATCCACATTCATCTTTGAAAGTTCTTTAACAGTTGTTTCTATACGATTGCTTTCCTTGTACCTCAATCGTTCTATACCTCTGATTATAGTTCTTCCCTTTGCTTGAGATGCCACCACAGCAAGAATTGGCGTAATGTCTGGAGTATCACAAACATTTACTTCAAGTCCGCTTCCCTTGGTAGATTCTACTGTTACGTCTTTTGAAGTCTGTTGAATACAATACCCCATAGATGCAAGTATTTGAAGAAATTTCGAATCTCCTTGTACTGATTCTTTCTTTAGATTAGAAATTCTCAATTCTCCCGTCAGTATTCCAGCGGCGATAAGGAATGCTGCAGATGAATAGTCTCCTGGTATAACAAATGTAGAAGGGTAGTATTGTTGGTTGCCTTCTATCACTATTCTATTTGAATCCCTATTCCAATCTATTGAAATGCCACAGTGTTCTAAGAAATCAACCGTGAGTTCTAAGTATGGCTTGGACTCAATCCTCGTTGTGGAAATGATCCGGGATGAAGAAGCAGCTCTCGGGGTTACAAAGAGAAGCGCAGAAAAATACTGTGAACTAATATCACCTCTAAGAGAAATATCCGTTCCATTCATTCTTCCTCCCCTAACTACAACAGGTGGGTTTCCATTGATGTTACTTGAAAATACTTCTGCACCTAATCTTCTCAAAGAGATTACAAGTTCACTCATAGGTCTCTGACAGAGGGACCTATCTCCTGTAAGAGTTATTTTGTCTGGTGATAAAGCAGATATTGCTGTAAATAGTCTTATAGTAGTTCCAGAACCCCCGCAATCAATAGGTTCTATGGGTGCGTGGACTTCTCCATCGCTTACAATCTCGAGATAACCGTTATTTCTAATCTCAGCTCCAAGCATTTGGGAGGCTCCGATACTTGCTAATGTATCGTCACATAGTAGTGCATCATGGATTCGGGTTGTTCCATTTGCCAAAAGTCCACAGACGATTGATCTGTGTGTATAGCTTTTGGAAGAAGGAGCTCTAACTGTTCCGTAGACCTCTGATCTTCTAACTATGGCTTCCATCTTTCATCACCCTTACTATATCACTAGCAATATCCTCTGGTGTTCTTTCATCGGTCTGTATTCCATAATCCATTGTTGCTTTGTAGAATTCCTTTCTCTTATCCAGCAATTCGATGATTTGATCTCTAAATTGCTTATTGGAGGTAATTAGTGGTCGCGAATGTGTTCCATTGATTCGTGAAAGAATGGTGTCGGGATTCGCTATAAGGAGGAATACTTTGGAGGATTTCTTAATAGCTAGTCTATTTTCTTCTCTAATTACTGCACCTCCTCCATAACTTATCACCAAATTGTTCCTGTTACTAAGTGTCAATACTACTTGAGTTTCTAAATCCCGAAATGCTTGTTCTCCTTGGGACTCGAATATCTCTGATACTGTTAATCCACTACTATCCTCAATTCTTTGATCTGTATCCACAAAATTGATTTTCATTATATCTGCAACCAGTTTTCCAACAGTTGTTTTACCTGAGCCCATGAATCCTATTAGCGCAATATTCTTCATTACGACTTATCTCCTAATAGCCGTCCAATGCGGAAATTACGGCATTTTTCATTACGTCTATCGGCGGTTCCTTTCCTGTCCAAAGCTTGAATGATTCAGCTCCCTGATAGATTAGAATTGATACTCCATTGATAATCTTACAGCCAATTTTCTCAGCTCGTTGAAGCAACAGTGTTTTGATTGGATTATATACCAAATCAACAATAACTACTCCTTTATGTCTAGTATCTAGATTCACTGGTGTTTGGTCCACTGCAAATTCATACATGCCAATAGGAGTACAGTTGACAAGAATTGAAGAGTTTTCTATCACAGCTTCGAGATTGGTTTCAGATGTGAGTTCAATGTCTAATGAAAAATGCTGGCTAAGAATATCAGCTAGATTTGTGGCACGTTTTTTTGTTCTATTGAAGATTGATATTTTATCTGCCCCCTCACCTGCAAGAGCAAACGCTACTGCTTTTGCAGCACCTCCTGCGCCAAGAAGAACACACTCAGAATGGTCGACAGTCACATCCGCATCTGCCATTGCTCTAAGGAAACCTATTCCGTCAGTGGAGCACCCAACAATCTCTCCATTATTCTGGTGTATTGTGTTTACTGAGCCCGAATACCTACTATCTCCAGAAATATTAGAAAGTGATTCAACAATTCTTTCTTTGAAAGGGATTGTGATGTTTGCTCCCCAAATCTCCTGTTTTGAGATTTTTCCTATGAAAGAATGCAACTCATCTTGATGCAATGGCATTAATTCATATCGAAAGATATCATCCAGTCCAATCGCTTCAAATGCTGTATTCTGCATTATAGGACTCATTGAATGATCAAGCTGAGATCCTACTAAAACAATCTTCTTATTCATATGAAGACCTCAATGAGCTCTCTCATTCTATTGAGGTCAATTTGACCTGCTGCAGCTTTTGATGCATCTGATGCAGATACATACATGAAAGGCGCACCAAGACAGAGAGATGCAAGTCTAGTGAATTTCCCTATTTCTCCCATTGCAAATGCTATCAAACGGTTATGAACCTCAAGTGGCATAGAATACAGATTCAGGATTCTGCAACACTCCGTAATTGATGCAGGGGTTGTAACAACTTTGAGAAAGTTTGCCCTCAGAAATTCCATTTCTGTTACATCATTCATTAGGGCAACAATGTTTGGACTAGAATCAAAATAATGTTTTGAAATTATTATCTCACATTGTTGTCCAAAAGCTTCCTCAATAATACGGTTCAATGATTCCTCTCGAGAATCGAGTTCTATATCTACGTAGTCTGCATTTGATGAGATTGCTTCAGATAGTAATTCTATTCTCTCCTTTTCGGAACCACGAAATCTACCCCCCATCAGTTCTGAACGATTTGTAACAATAACTGGAATTGGGGAGAAATGAATAATATCTGCTATTCTTTCTCCATCCTCTAGATAATCCATTCTAATTTCAATCATATCTGCCTTTGTTTCTGCTATGTATTCTATGCATTTATCCACTGATTTCTCTGTCAATGATACACACAATTTCACTTTGATTTCCTCCTCTCATATCCCCCGTCGCAACCACTCTTAATCTCCTTAGCAAATGCAGCTATTTTATAAAGCGCATTTTGAGGATTTTCCAATTCGTTTTCGTAAAGAGTGCTTATTGCACTACCAGTTATCACGCCATCTGACCCTGCCTCTACAATTCGGAATGCATGCGAACCTCTCGAAATCCCAAAACCTACTAGAATGGGAATATCGTACTCCTGTTTCATATACCTAATCAGTTTCAGTGTCTGATTTTCAATCTCATTACGAACTCCAGTGACTCCCTGCACCGCTGTAACATACACAAACCCGTTTGCTTTAGAAACAATTCTTCTGATTCTGTCAACTGGTGTTCTAAGACTAATCATTAGTAGATTTCGTAGATTATATTGTTCACACATAGTTTCCAAAAGATTATTTTCTTCAATTGGTAAATTAGGTACAAGTACAGCATCTGCACCTGCGGCATGAATTTGGCTGACAAACTCCTCCAAGCCCATATTGAAGATAGTGTTGTAATAACAGGTGACTACAATGGGTTGATTCAATCCAATCTTTCTAAGTCTTGATATGCCATCTATAGCTTTCAATGGCGTCATTCCGTTGTTAAGTGCTCGAAAACAAGATCTCTGAAATACTGGTCCATCAGAAGTTGGGTCTGAGAATGGAATTCCAAATTCAATAATATCAATATCATTCTTGCAGAGAGTTTCGATTAGCTTGATTGAGAATTCTTCATTAGGGTCTCCATAGTATACATGTGCCATATAGAGTGGTTTCTTCGTAGACAAAATGTCATCAAGCCTGTTAGTTTCTGTTAGTAGCATTCCACCTATTCTCCTCTGAATGAGTTCTCCATATCATGTACAGTATTGACATCCTTATCGCCTCTGCCTGATAGATTAACCACGACAATACTATCTCTATCTAGATTTGGTGCTAAATTGTTAAGATACGCAATTGCATGAGCACTTTCTAATGCAGGAATTATCCCTTCGAGTTCCGCAAGCTGATGGAAAGCTTTGAGAGCTTCATCATCAGTAACTGACACATACTTGGCTCTACCTGTACAGTGTAGGTATGCATGTTCAGGTCCAACACCAGGATAATCTAAACCTGCTGAAATTGAATGTGTTTCACAAATCTGGCCATGCTTATCTTGGAGGAAATAGCTTTTCTTCCCATGAAGAACACCAGGTCTTCCACCGCAGATAGAAGCGCCATGTTTTCCAGTTCTAATACCATGTCCTGCAGCTTCAACTCCAATTAGTTGGATGGGGTCATCTCTGAATGCATTAAATATACCTATAGCATTGCTACCTCCCCCTACACAGGCAACGACATGTGTTGGCAGCATTTTCTCCTTTTCCAAAATCTGGGCCCTCGCCTCTTTTCCTATTATTGACTGTAGATTTCGTACAATCGTTGGGTAAGGATGTGGACCGACAACGGACCCTATCACATAATGTGTTATCTCACTAGTGGCTGAATAGTCTCTTAGTGCTTCATTGATTGCATCCTTGAGAGTATTCGAACCTGTTGTGACGGGAATGACTTCTGTACCAAACAACTTCATTCTAAATACGTTGAGTGACTGTCTCGCAATGTCTTTAGCTCCCATATATACTACACATTTGATACCTAATTTTGCAGCGGCAGCTGCAGTTGCAACTCCGTGCTGACCAGCTCCGGTTTCGGCGATAATTCGGGTCTTTCCCATTTTCTTTGCTA
>CAZSWP010000028.1:5908-28353 GCA_964610875.1 uncultured archaeon | reverse complement strand
TGACCAATTGTATTGTTTATTTTATGTGAGCCAAGATGACATAGGTCTTCTCTCTTCAAGTATATTTTAGAATCGTTATGTGTGTGACCAAGTCGCTCTGCAAAATACAATGGAGTAGGTCTTCCCACTAATTCTCCAAGAAGTTTTTCATATTCTGCAAGGAATTCTCTATCCGCTGAGAACTTTCTATATGCTTGCTCTAGTTCTTGAAGTGCTGGCATGAGTGTTTCAGGAACATATCTCCCTCCAAACTCACCAAAATAGGGTCCATGCATATGCATGGTCACAAATTATTCCTCCTATCTTGTTGCTTACATTTTTGAATGAATTGCTGTACTAGGGTTGGATCCTTCTTTCCTATTGATGACTCGACACCGGATGAAACATCAACTGAGTAGGGTCTTAGTTTGAGTGCTTTTTCCACATTATATGGGGTTAGACCACCTGCTATTGAAAATCTGTCACAAAATCCACAATAGTCGTGCAGCAATGCTTCATAATCATATTCTATACCCATCCCCCCATATATCCCGTTTCGAGTAGGTTCAAATACCACTAAATCAGACACTTCTACTATCTCTCGAAATGTTTCAGGACCATAGCCCAGTTCTCCAGTTCTTGAATCAACCAATATCACTGAAATTATCTTGCTACCGTTCTCCTTGAGATTCTCAATGTCTAATGCATTGGATAGATATAGTTGAAGAGCATCGACATCTGTTTTGTTAACCAGGTCGCTGATGGTATCAATGTCTTCATTGTGAACTATAGCAACGGACGTTGTAAGAGGTCCCAGATGTTTGACAATCTCCTTAACTTTCTCAGCATTTATGCTTCTACTTCTTCCTTTAATCAAAACCAATCCAACGGCATCAACACCTGCTGACTCACACATGAGTGCATCATGAACACTTGTGACTCCACAAACCTGTACTCTTGTCATGCGGTGGGTTCACTCCTCAGTCTCACCAATTCAGATCCGGTTTTCACAAATCCCCTCAGTGATTTCTCAGGATCTGATGATTTCATCAGACTTGTGCCAACAAGAACTGCATCAATTCTATATTCAGAAATCTCCCACACTTTTCGAATATCGTCTGTACTATTAATTCCCGATGCTCCTATCAAAACTATGTCCATGGGCAATTCCTTTGCGATTGAAATATTCGTTAGGTCTATAGACAGATCACTGTATATGTTTCTAGAATTGACGGCTATTATTTTTGCATCCATATCGATTGCATATTGTAATTCATCTATTGATGCTACTTCAACAACAGGTTCCAATCCAAGCTTGCGGCCAAAAGAAATCATTTGTTCTAAATCACTATTCACAGCATTGAGTACTCTTACCATCAGCAAATATGCATCAGCACCTGCAGCAGCACATCTTGCTATGTCTGTAAGAGTAAGGAAAAATCCCTTTGCAAGAATAGGCAAGTCTGTTTTTTCTCTAATATTTCGAAGTAAGTCGAAAGAACCTCCAAAGTATTCTTCCTCTACAAGAACTGATATTGCTGAAGCCAATCCGCGGTTGTAAGCTTGTGTAATAGTATCATAGTTGAGGTCTTTATCCTGAATATGACCTTTCTTTGGAGTCTTTGGCTTGATTTCTGCTATAACATGGACCCTTGTTCTACAACCTTCATAGAGAATTTTGGATAGATTTCTTGATGGGTTTCTTGTTTCAATTTTCTTCTCAGTGATGGAGCCAACTACTTCTCCCAATATTTTCATTATATTACTCATATGTTATCACTACTCAATTCCTGTGTTAGATTTCTCAGTGATTCCAATTTTCTCCATGCCTTTCCTTCTAAGACTGAATCTCTGGCAAGTTCTATTCCTTCAGTAATACTACTCACGGAATCAGCAGTGTACAAACCAGCTGCTGCATTTAGAAGAACAACATCCAAGTATGGAGTTTCCTTCCCCTCAAGAACATCATCCAAAATAGATGCATTTCTCTTTGGGGATCCTCCTTGAATATCCGATAGACGTGTTTTTGGAATACCAAATTGCTCTGGTTCAACATAATAGTTGATTATCTTGTCGTCTTTCAACTCAGTAATTTTCGTTTCACCTGTTGTGGTTATTTCATCAAGTCCTGAACCATGTACAACAAGAGCATGTTTCAAACCAAGCCTTTGGAGGACTTTGGCAAATGTTAGAGTCAGTTCCGGATCAAAAACTCCGACCAGTTGATAATCCACATTTGCAGGATTAGTCAATGGACCTAGGAGGTTAAACACCGTTCTCATTCCGAGGTCTCTACGTGGGCCAATGGCATACTTCATGGCTTTATGGAAAACTGGGGCAAAAAGAAATCCGATTCCCACATCCTCTAGGCATTTTTCAACCGCATAGGGAGTAAGTGAGATGGAAACACCTAGTTCATCTAGAATATCTGCTGAGCCACATTTACTAGATACGCTACGATTTCCATGCTTTGCGATGGGAATTCCCGCGCCTGCAATCACAAATGCGGCTGCTGTTGAAATGTTGAAGGTATTTTTGTCATCTCCTCCGGTGCCACATGTATCAATTGCATGTTGAGGTGCATTGATACGAACAGAAAAATCTCTCATAGTCTTAGCAAATGCATAGATTTCATCTGTTGTTTCCCCCTTCATCCTCAGCGCTGTTAGAAAGCTCGCTATCAAGGTATCAGTGGTTTTCCCTGTCATGATGTTTGTCATTGCGTTATATGCTTCATCTTCAGAGAGATCAATGCTGTCCACTAGTTTCAATATTGATTCACGTATCAATCAAAACACCTCCATTACAATTTCTTTTGATATCAAAGGAATTCTCCTAATTTCTGACATCAACTGACCAAACATCTCAGGAGTCAAGGATTGAGGGCCATCAGAAAGGGCTTCTGCAGGATTTGGATGAACTTCAATCATGAGGCCATCAGCACCAACTGCCATTCCAGCGCGTGCTAACGGCATCACCATTTTCCTTTTGCCAGCTGCATGACTTGGATCAACCAACAATGGAAGATGAGTAAGCTCTCTTAATTCAGGGATACTACTAAGATCCAAAGTGAATCTAGTATGCTCGCTGAAAGTTCTAATTCCCCTCTCGCATAACATGACATTATAGTTACCTTCAGCCATGATATATTCTGCAGCTAGTAATAGCTCATTTATTGTAGCAGACATCCCTCTTTTTAGAAAGATGGGTTTGTTAGAACGACCTGCTCTTTTCAGGAGCTCAAAATTTTGCATATTTCTTGCTCCTATTTGAATGATATCCACAAATCTCTCCACAAGATGGAATGTATCAGTACTCAGAACTTCAGATACAACAGGTAAACCAGTTTTCTCTCTTGCTTCAGCAAGTATCTTTAGACCTTTCAAACCTAAACCTTGGAATGAATATGGTGAACTTCTCGGTTTGTATGCTCCTCCCCGAAGAATATCTGCACCTAAGTCTTGAACTATTGTTGCAGTCGATAGAAGTTGATCGTATGACTCCACAGAGCATGGTCCTGCGATAATTACAGGTGTACTACCACCAACTTCAATCCCACCAACTTCTATTATGGTGCGTTCTGGTTTCATTTCCAAGCTTGTCAGTTTATATGGCTTAGTCACATGAATGACTTCCATTACACCATCAAGTGCTTGGATCCTGGTTGCCTCTACTCTCCTTGTGTTTCCGGTAATTCCTATCGCTACTCTTTGTTTTCCTGGAATTGGATGTGGCACAAGTCCCATTTTTATAATAGCTTCTACTACATTTTCTACCTGTTCATTTGTTGCATTTTTATTCATCACTACTAACAAGAGATCTCCCTCCTGAGTGTTTCTAAGAAGAAGCGTGTGTGGTCTATTCTTATCATCTCTACACGCCCAATTTCTGTTAAAACTGGCATATTCAGTACGTTGCCTTGGATTTTCTTATCATGGGAAATAATAGAAACAAGTTGTTCAATATCTACAGTTTCTTTGATTTTCCCTGCAATACCAAAAAAAGTAAGCAAGTCTACGAGTTTCTTTATGCATTGCTTATTTCCAATACCCATTGAAACAGCTGCTTTTGTTTCGGAAATCATTCCCAAAGCTACTGCCTCACCATGGGTTATTCTGTGAGATTCACATGTTTCAATAGCATGCCCTATTGTGTGGCCAAAATTTAGAATCTCTCTTATTCCGAACTGCTCCTGTTCATCAAGTTCAATTATCCTGGCTTTGTTTTCAAGCGACCTTTGTACAATATGAAATAAAACTCCCGAGTTTCTTGCGAGAATATCTTCGTGGTTTTCATAAAGAAACTCAAACAGATTTTGGTCCATAGTAACGGCATATTTCACAACTTCGGAAAGCCCTGATTTGAAATCGCGTTCTCCTAATGTATTTAGAAGTGAGATATCTACAAGTACAAAAATCGGTTGGTAGAATGTTCCTACAAGATTCTTTCCTTCATAAAGATTAACCCCGTTTTTTCCACCAAGACATGAATCTACTTGAGCAAGTAGGGTGGTAGGGATCTGAATGAAATTCATTCCTCTTTTGAAAGTCGATGCAACAAATCCGGTTACATCACCAATAACTCCTCCACCAAAAGCAATGATCATGTCGAATCGAGTTGCATTGTGTTTAATGAGAAAACGATAGATTTCCTCAACTATTTCCAAAGACTTAGAGGTCTCGCCCGGAGGAATTATGTGATGAAAGACAGTTATTCCATTATCAATCAAATATTGTGTTACTGTTTCGAGATGGAGTTCTTTGAGAATTGAATCCGTTACGATGAATACACGGTTAGATTCTTTCTCTATTCTCTTTGACAGATGCTTTTTGAAATCTGTGCAGATTATAACGTCGTATGTTCTACTTTGTGATGATACAGTGAAACATGTGCTGGTCATTGACTACATCTCCATGAAATTCCTCAGCATACGTTTTCCACCCTGAGTTAGTATTGACTCAGGATGAAACTGTACCCCCACTATGGGACGTTTCTGATGCTGTATTGCCATAATCGTTCCATCATATGTTCTAGCTAAGACATACATATCGCTAGGAATTGTATCTGCGTCAATCACAAGTGAATGATATCGTGTGGCATTAATAGGCGACTCTAATCCTGCGAAGATTCCTTGTTGTTTATGAATAATGGCAGATGTTTTTCCGTGGATTGGCTTTTTCCCTCTAACGATCTTTGCTCCAAAGCTATACCCAATTGCTTGATGACCTAAACAAATACCAAGGATTGGAACTTTTGCTGTCTCAATAAGATCCAATGACAGTCCTGAGTCTCTTGGATGACCTGGTCCGGGTGACAATATTATCCGTTCTGGACTGGCAAGAAGTGCTTGTTTAATTGCGGTATCATTACGAACAACTGAAACAGAGGCACCAAGTTCACCAATGTATTGAGCAATGTTGTACACAAATGAATCGTAGTTATCTACAATCAATGCATTGCTCAATTTTCAACACCTCCAAGAGCGTGGACCATTGCCTCCATTTTATGTTCTGTTTCGAAAAATTCTCTTTCTGGGTTAGAATCTGCGACAATACCTGCGCCTGCTTGGATATACAGTGAGTTACATTTTGTGAATATTGAACGAATGGTTATTGCAAAGTCAATGTTACCATTAAGATCAAAATAACCTACAACGCCTGCATAAGGTCCTCTTTGAGTTGGTTCTAATTCATCAATAATCTCCATAGCTCTTATTTTAGGTGCCCCAGAAACCGTTCCTGCAGGAAATGATGCTTTGAGTGCATCAAAACCAGAGTACTTGGGTCGAATTATTCCTCGTACTCTGGAAACGATATGTTGAACATGTGAGAATTTCTCAACATCCATAAATTGGTCTACCTTTACAGTTCCATACTCTGATACTCTTCCCAAGTCATTTCTATGCAAATCGACAAGCATTACATGCTCGGCTCTTTCTTTTGGGTCGAGAAACATCTCCACTTTGAGTTTCTCGTCTTCTTCTGGATCAGGGGACCTTGGTCTAGTTCCCGCGATTGGTTTGGTAGTTAGTTCTCTCCCTCGTAATTGTACTAACATCTCAGGAGAGGAACCAATCAAACTATGATCTTCGAAATCAAGGAAGAACATGTATGGTGATGGATTGATATTTCTCAGGGTTTGGTAAATTCTCAACTTATCGCCTTTGTATAAGAGATGACTCCTTCTTGAAAGAACGACTTGGAAAATATCACCATCAAGGATGTATTCCTTAGCTTTTCTTACACTCTCTTCAAAATACTCCTGTGTCATGTTTTGTTTTGCTTTTCCTATTGACAGTTCTCCAAAGTGTTGTTCTGTTTCTATACTGTTCTCCAAATCTTTCTCTCGAGAAATACTATATACTTCTTTTTCGAGATGATCATAACATACAATGACAGAAGGAAGAATGAAATAGGAATCTGGATAATCCAAATCGTCTTTTGATTCAGCTGGAATCCGTTCAAAAAATCTAACCATGTCATATGAAATATAGCCTACTAATCCTCCAGTGAACGGTAGGTTATGTTCAAATGATGAACCGAGATGGTTGAAAACACGACGTAAACAATCGTATGGATTACTCGATTTCAATCGTTCATCGTTAATCATGATATCCTCATGTTTTGAGGAGAATGTTAGAATTGGTTTGAAGCCCATGAATGAAAATCGGGCTGTCTTTTTTGGCCCCTCCATTGATTCAAGGAGAAAACTATCTCCTGGATATATCTCCTTTAGTGAAATATACGCAGTGAGAGGGTCAAAATTTGATATACTTAGTTTTCTGAGTTTGACTCCTTCAAAATTAGTATGAACACCTAGTGTCCGAATTTCTTCATCGTTATTGCCAATGGCAATCCCGCCTACAATAAAGGCATCCCCGCCTTGTCATAGCTTTCACCAAGTTGAGCGCAAACTTGAAGGAATATAAAGGTTTCCCCGTTTCTGTCCATCATTAGCCATAAATGTACATCATTAGCCATAAATGTTATAAGCCAATAACTTGGCAGAAACAGGACTTCATCATGGAAATTAGTAGAAAAACTATAGCACTGTTTAAGGGGAAGAGACCCTGCTATAGTGGATTCTATTATTTCATTCTATGATGCAGGAATTAACCTCGCGATGACTCTTGTCTTCGTAGGTGTTCTTTTTGGAGTGGATAAATATGGTATTCAACTATGGACGCAATTTTGCAAGTAAGAAAATTTGGAATATAATGAATGAAATCTGCGATAACAATCCTGTATATTTCAGTGGTTATTACCCGCCTTGTAGAGATCCTGGAGGGACCCAGTGGAATGGATGAACTATCTCTCTCCATTCTCCGAGCAAAGATGGTAGAATCAACGCTTGAAGTTGTTCGTCAAATTGGGATTCGTCAATCAATTGCAAAGAGAATTGGGTATGAAAAGAAGAAAAATGGTGTACCCATCCAGAATTTGGAAGTTGAGCAGTATCTAAGAGATCTCGTTAGTGAAATGAGTGACCAATATGGCGTGGACAGAATGTTTTCGTTAAGATTTCTAAATCAATTGATACAACAATCGGTTAATCTTCAGATGGACATTTCTGCTCAACAAACGGATGTCAGTGTGTATGATATCCACCATAAAGCTGTTGGATTGGAAAACACTGGTTCAAAAATAATCCATCTCGAAGTTGGAGAACCTGACTTTGGCCCACCTCCGAAAGTAAAACTAGCTGTAATCAAAGCATTAGCTGATGACCGCACAAGATATACTGAATCTTCAGGAATCGATATTTTACGCAAGGGTATTGCTAATAAGCTGAAAGAAAAACATACCAGGGATCTGAGTTGTAAACAAGTTCTAGTTACACCTGGCGGACGCTATGCAATCTTCTTGGCAATCATGTCTACATTGTTACCTGGTGATGAAGTGATCATTCTCAGTCCAAGTTATCCTGCATACTCCAACTGTGTTAAATTACTCGGTGGAAAACCAGTTTATGTACCAAGTTCTTATGAGAAAGAATGGAGCCCCACTATCGAATCTATATCGCGTAGTATCAATAATACTACAAGTATGATTATATTGAATTCTCCTGCAAATCCCACTGGTCACGTCATCAAACCTAGTGTACTACGAGATATCTCATCTTTGGCAATTGAGAATAACTTACTGATAATAAGTGACGAAGTTTATTCGAATTTCAGCTACACACCATTTAGCAGTATTTTGGATTTGGAGGAGTGTGATTCAGTATGCGTATCATCTTTCTCGAAGACTTTTGGAATGACTGGTTTTAGAATTGGGTATGCAATATCAACTGAAAGCACAATTGAACGGATGAACCAATTACAGCGTATCAGTCTTACAAGTATCCCTGAATTCATCCAATTTGCGGCTTTGGAAGCTCTGAAATGTGATGAAAATGCACGGAGCTATTCTAGAATAATGGAACGAAGATTAGATTTCATTTGTGAACAACTTATGGATTTGCCTATCGAATATCACAGACCTGATGGAGGATTCTATGTATTTGCAAGGATATTGAACAAGAATATAGATGGTCTTCAGTTATCCAATCAACTTCTTTATGATAAAGGAATATGCGTTACTCCTGGAGTCTGTTTTGGAGATTTATATAAAGACTACATTAGAATTTCTGCATGTCAACCTAAGTCCAAGTTGGCTTTAGCTATCGATTCATTTAGAGAGGTTTTATCATGAGAGTAGGGATAATTGGCGCAAACGGTTCTATGGGTCAATGGTTCATGAAGTACTTTGCATCAAAAGGATATGAAATGACTCTGAGTGATCCATCTAGTGACGAATTGTTATCATTGATGAATGGGGAAGATGCTAGAATAGTAAAAAGTAATGTTGAAGTTGTGAGGCACTCGGATTTTATTATGCTTGCAGTTCCAACAGATGTAGTTTCCGGAGTGCTCCAAGAAATTGCACCTCATTTGCATCAGAATTCTATCATTTGTGAAATATCTAGTTTAAAAGAGAAGGTAATAGATGTAGTTGAGAGAATATCCCAAACTGGAGTAAAGGTATTGTCACTCCATCCATTGTTTGGTCCAGGTGCTGATTACAATCTGATGAGAATAGCTCTAATACCGGTTTCTAATGAACAACACGAAATGAGTCTGGCATCAATGATTTTCCCTGAGGCAAGTATAGTTTCGATAGCTGCTCCATTACACGATCGCGCGATTATGTTTTCCATAGGATTGTCTTACTTCGTCAATCTAATGTTATTGTCTGTCATAAAAGATGAAGATTTGCACACAATACAACAACTAAGCGGTACCACATTCAGGGTTCAAACAATACTTGCTGGTGCTATTTTGCATCAACCTGCTTTTCTTCATATGCAGTTATTTAAAGGAAGCATTTTCAAGAATGAGATAATTGGTAAATTGCAGGAAACTATGAAGAAAGTATGTGATTTAATTTTTGATAGTGACTTTGGTAAGTTCTCTCGTTTCTATATTTCTCTCAGAGAAGACCTTGATAATGATTTGAATATGAAGGAGCAATATGACCAAATGTATAGATTACTTATGTCAGATAGCTAGTAATTCAAATCACTTAATTCCTCAATTCTTTTTTTCTTTATCATTAACCAAAGAGTATACCTATTGGATTGGAGTGCAGGATTACTCTTTGTTAGAGCTGAAGGTATTATCCAAACACCAGAGTCGGCACATGCAATAAAAGATACAATCGATAAAGCTATCAGTTCGCGTGAGACTAATGAAGAGAAAGTCATCTCTTTAATCTCTCTGGTTATGGCCACTTCGATATGGACGCTTACTCTTCACTAGAGGGACAGCTGTGGAAATGCACTCTCTTGATGGTTTGTCCTTGACATCTAGTACTCTGAAGATTTCAACAGGAGTAGGGAAGAAATAATGATATTCTCTCAGACTAGGAAGCGCATGAATGAATGGTGGATTTCAGATATCGTATAATGAAAATTTGAGCGAATTGCGTAGGAGGAAGTTCTTGCATAGTTCTAGATATCAAGATTTTTTTTTTGCTATGCAATTTGACCCAATACACAAGCTAATAAGGTAATTATTTTCTGAATTGCTTGCAGGGTATTAGATTAAAGGCACATTCTCCACTAGATTCCACGACTGGTTACTTTTTTTTCCACACGGTATCAAGCAAGAGGACTATGCATGATTGAAACACCTGCATATCTCTATGTGAGAGTATACATAATGAGTTACGACAGAGAGCCTGTTGAGGCTGTAGTGGCTGATTTGAAGCCACGTATGAAAAATCTTGTAATCTCCTTCAAAGTGATGGAGACTGGTGAAGAACGCGAGGTATCATCTCGCGGAAGTGGGGAGACCCACCGTGTGTTAGACGCTGTAGTTGCTGATACTACTGGTTGTGTTTCCGTTCCTCTTTGGGACAGCACAATCGATGAAGTTGAGGTAGGTCAGACCTATACTCTGAAAAATGGGTATACTGGTCTATTTCGAGGAAATCTACGGTTGAACATTGGTAAATATGGTGAACTCAGTGAGGCTGAAGAGCCCATTGAAGAAGTCAATATGGAAGTCGACATGTCAGAGGAAGAACATGAAGACACTCGTCGTCGTAGTTATGGCGGCGGTGGTCGTGGCGGCGGTGGATACGGCGGTAGAGACCGTCGTGGCGGTGGCGGCAGCTATGGTGGTCGTGATCGTCGTAGTGGCGGTAGCGATGGCTATCGTGGCCGTGACAGAAGCTACTAATATCTTCAATATATTGTTGAATTTTATCTTGAATCCATGAAAATGGGAAGGAATTGATTTCCTTCCCAGAATCTACTTTTTATTTTCAACTTATTCTTTAAAACAGAATCAGTATTTCAATTACCATTTCATTAGCAAGCTGGAAGTAATCTCTATAGAAAATAGTTCATTATCAGCAATGAACAAGATAATAAGGAAATATTTTGAACACAGGAGTGCAGGCTCCCAACATAGAAGCGCTTTCAATGATCGTGTAGGTGGAAAAATTCCCGTTTCGCACATTCCCTGAAGTACTTGCTAGTTTTGAGCGCACTGCAATTCCAAACACGAGAGTAATCGTTATGAGTTACGAAAGAGAGCCTATTGAGGCTACTATTGCCGAACTACGGCCAAGAATGAAGAATATCACCATAACTTTCAAGGTGATTGATAAAAGTGAGGAACGTGAAGTCACATCAAGACGTGATAACACCACTCATCGAGTTTTAGATGCAACAGTTGGTGATGCAACTGGCACAGTACAAGTTCCACTATGGGATGATTCCATCGATTCAGTAGAAGTCGATCAAACATACGTGCTGAAGAACGGTTACACCGGTCTCTTCAGAGGTAATCTTAGATTAAATGTTGGCAAATATGGTGAGCTCAGCGAAGCTGAAGAGCCCATTGAAGAAGTCAATATGGAAGTTGACATGTCAGAGGAAGAACATGAAGACACTCGTCGTCGTAGTTATGGCGGCGGTGGAGACCGTCGTGGCGGTGGCCGCAGCTATGGTGGCAGAGACCGTCGTGGCGGTAGTTATGGCGGTAGAGACAGACGTGGCGGCGGACGTAGTTATTAGGCATAACTGAACAACCAATTAGAAGTATGAGCACTCCAATCGGGTTGCTCATTTTCCTTTTCTTTTTCATTCAATAGCCAATTAGTACAGATTTATCACCTATTTTCAATACTAGATACAATTAAGAAACTCAAGATTTCATAATCAGAAGTGTAATGCAAGTAATGAAAGGGGCTAAAAATGGCTAATGAATCATCAACTCCTTACTGGCTTAAGCACATCTTTTCAGTGACTCATTCTGGTATGATTATTATTCAAGATGAATATATTATAGAAGCCAGTGATGCGTTTGCCAAAATGTTGGAATATGAGATTGATGATTTGCTAGACCTTCCTCTACTCGACATTGTGGATTCATTATCGAGACGTCATGACAAAGCAATGTTTGATGCACTTTTTTCGGGTGATAATCTTAGTAGATTCAATACAAGATTGCATACGAGGAGTGGTAAGACAATCCACGTGGAGTTTAATTCTACTCTTGTAGAGTATGATGGTGATGATGCAATCCTTGTTTCTGTTTCTGATAAGAGTAAAGAGATTTCTTTGGAAACTGAACTTACTGAGATAAAATCCCAATATACAATATTGCATGAAATGTCTCCGGGAGCTTATCTTACATTAGATAGAAGCGGCGTTATTCAACATGTAAACGAGTCTGGCGAAAGCTTGCTTGGATGTTGTAAAGAAGAAGTACTTGGGAGACCTCTATCAGATTTCATTCCTGATACAAAGGGTGGGTATAGTCCAACTCAAAATATAGTAAATGAAGCTTTACAGGGAAAGACCATTCGTGGCATTGAAATTGAAATGGTAAGAAGTGATGAAAAGAAAATCTGGGTTAATATTTCATCACGAGCTCTTGACACTTCCTCACAACGACCTTCAGAGATTGCATTCCTTGCTTTTGATGTCACAAGAAGACGTGCAGCGGAACAAAGACTTCGTGAAGAGAGCAGTCGTGCTAACCTCTATCTTGAAATCATGACTAACGACCTAAATGTAATTCATCATAATGCGCTGTTTTCTATCGAAAATCTGAATATGGTTGAAGACCTCCCTGAAAGTCATCGAGAGATATTAGCAGAAACATCTTGGGGAATTAGAAGAGCATCACGTTTGATTGCCAATATGAGGGTGTTACTTGCTTTGAGGTATTCAGCTCCTGCCAAAAGAAAGACGGACCTATATACACACATCAATAGAGCAATAGTTGAAGCAGACCGCGATTTTGATTTTAAGCAACTCGAAGTTAATTCGAACATAACTGAAGGCAAATTCGAGGTTGCAGGCCATGCTTTTCTTTGGAATGTTTTCTTTAACATCATTCACAACTCATTAATGTTCGACCCATCTGAGAAAGTAAAGATGGAAATTTCAGCTTCGAAAGTCAGAGATAATGATTTCATACATTTAGAATTCGCTGACTATGGGCTTGGAATGAGTGACGATTTGAAAGTGGGTGCTTTCAAAAGAGATGCATTATCCGAAAATGAGTCTTATGGAAGAGGATTAGGTCTTACTGTTGTTGATAGATATGTTTCTAATCTAGGCGGTAAAGTTTGGATTGAAGATCGTGTTGACGGACATCCCGAGAAAGGCTGCAAAATCATCATTGCACTACCTCTCTGGAAAGAGGAAATATCCATTCCAAAATTGACTTTCTATAAAGCAGAGCATTGTATATTCTGTGGTCCTGTTTTAGAATCTCTTATGTTGATTTTGGATGAAATGGGCATAAGTAGATCTTATGTTGAAATAATCGATGTTGAGGACCCAAATTCAGAAGTTACTGAAGAAGACTTGCCAGCTCTACCAACACTCCAACTTCCCCAAGAACAACTCACAGGATTCGTTCTGGAAGATGATTTGCGAATGAGTATTATGAAATTGCTCATGACCTCGGCATCTTAATTTGGATGATTTGTTGCATGTCAATCAGGAGTAAGCAAAATGAATAAATTAGAAGCAATAATAGTGGGTTATGTTAGAAAGAATGAGGAAGATGCGTATATCGACATCAAGCCAGAATACTGGGATGCGACCACGGAATTAGAAAAGTTCTCACACATTATTGTTCTTTGGTGGATAACCGGACGTGACACTCCAGAAGATAGAAATAATTTGAAAGGCACCCCTCCTGTTGAAGGAGCAAAAACTTCAGGAGTATTTGCAACGCGTTCTCCAAGAAGACCTACACCCATCGGTCATTCAATCGTTGCGATTGTGGATATAGACAGTACAAATCATAGAATAACGATTGACCACATGGATGCGTTTGATGGAACTCCCGTCATTGACATCAAACCATATATGCCCACATCCGATAAGGTAGATGGAGCAAAAGTTCCATCGTGGTTCCTAGATAACATATCGCGTTATTCGGAAAAGCCATTTGCTTGATTGATGGATGTCTTATTGTAATTTGACTTGGGGCGGCTTCTTCAAGAGAATGAGAGTAAAGTTACCTAGTATAGAAGATGTGATGAAATAAAAAGAAAGCTAGCTATATTCCTATTTTTAGCATTCCTTAGCAGTCTAATTGGAATTGCATTCCTAGTAAAAATCATGAAACGTATTTCAATGTCAAACAATATTTGGCAAGGTGTACCTCATAGAATTTAGTTTGAAGAATCGATTCAAGAAGAGTCTTTCAGATCTAAGGATGGATAATCATACAAGTCTGATAAGTTGTCCATATCTCTCAAATATGTTGTACGTTCGAAATTGAAAGCAAAAAGGCAAGAAATGTCCAAGGACTAACACTAGAGACAATATGAACGTTTTCTAACATTCGATATTTTACTATGTCACTTTTCAAAGATTTATTCTGAAATTATAATACGTTGCCGCACTCGCAAAGGATATAGTATCAAAACACCCGTTGGTCTCCAGATAGCGTCATAGCTGATACAATCTATCAAGAGCTATCTAAAATTAAACTCTCCTGAAAAAGTCCCAGATTGGTGAGCATCTATGGGAAACAATCGCTATACGCCTTCATCGTCGTTTGCAGAAGAAATCGAATCCATACCTGGAGGAGAAGATATAGTGAAGTGTGTACAATGTGGCATATGCACTGCTAGTTGTGTCATTGCTCGTGAAACCGATAGATATCGTCCAAGACGTTTGATTCAAAAAACATTGCTTGGAAAACGTGACGAAGTTCTGCAAAGCGATCTTCCTTGGTTCTGCATGACCTGCCGACTTTGTGAAGAACGATGTCAAGAGGGAGTCAGTCCTGCTGATATTTTCAAGGCAGTGAGAATTATAGCTGCTAGAGAAGGTCATATTCCAAGAGTCTTCAAACAGACTGTCGATACTGTACTTGAAGATGGATGGATGTTAAAGGATTCGTACACAGATTTCAATGAAGATGACCGAGATGACCTTGGTATGGATCCCGACTTGCATTGGAATGATAGGTTCGTGAAGAAGTTGAAGGCCAAGTATTTCAGGGAGAGCAAATAGAATGGATGAGATTCTTCTCTATAGGGGCTGTACAACTCCAGTGAGGCTACCTGCTTACGAAGCCTCGTCGATTGCGGTTCTCCAAAAACTTGGTCTTAGAGTCCGGGAGATGGTTGATGCAAATTGCTGTGGAGCACAGTATGTTGAGAGTTTGAACAGAATTGCCTTTGCTGCAATGAGTGGGCGTATATTAGCACTTGCAGAAAAAGAAGGTCTTGATATTCTGGCTCTTTGTGGCGCATGTTCTGGTTCGTTGAAGCATACTAAACATATGCTAGACACTGACTTGCAACTGCGAGATGAGGTTAATACTCTACTGACAGAGGAGGGTTTGAAATACTCTGGTACTGTACGCGTACTTCATCTTCTCCAAGTTCTTAACGAAGATATCGGACTGGAAAAAATTCGCGCTTCGATTGTACAACCATATAACAAGATACGATTGTCAGCCCATTATGGTTGTCATGTCACTCGTCCACATGAGATTGTACAGGTGGATGACCCTGAAAATCCTACAATTATTGATAATCTGATTGCGGCAGTTGGTGGAGTTCCAGTTGACTACATTGGGAAGACACGCTGTTGTGGTGGGCCCATGTTAGCAATGAATGAAGAAGTTGCTACAGCAATTGGCCGCGACAAAATAATGAATGTTCGTGAAGCTGAAGCTAGTGGTATTGTCACAGCATGTGTATTCTGCGACATCCAGCTTACACAAGTTCAATTTGGAGATGGATTTGAGAAGGACCATCAAATTCCCGTTATTCCTATTACACAATTACTTGGTCCAGCTCTTGGTATTGAGGAGGAAATACTCGGTATCGAGTTGAACAAAATTAGACCTGACTCCATTTTGGAGACCTTGGAGGTTCAACACTAAATGACCAAACATTTTGCAGCACCCGTACTCCCACAACATGAGGAGTTCTATGATGAAGCTTTAGTAATAGGTGGTGGCGTTGCAGGAATGCAAGCCGCATTGGATATTGCACAACAAGGGTACAAAGTCTACATGGTTGAAAAATCTCCTTCAATTGGAGGAAGAATGGCTCAACTCGATAAGACGTTTCCAACTCTGGACTGTTCCGCATGTATCCTTACACCAAGACTGAGTGAAGTTGGGCGTCATCCTAACATAGAATTATTGACCTACTCTGAGGTAGAACGTGTCATTGGAGAAGAAGGCAATTTCACTGTTAGTGTTCGTAGAAAGGCAAGAATGGTACATGAGGACTTGTGTTCTGGGTGTGGTGCTTGTGTTGCTGAATGTCCAATTGAAGTTCCAAATGATTTCGACCAAAACCTTGGTTTTAGGAAGGCTATCTACATGCCATTCCCACAAGCAACTCCTGCAGTTATGACGATTGATGTTGATAATTGCATACGGTGCGGACGTTGCGAAAGCGTTTGTGATCGTAATGCAATCAATCACACTATGGAAGATGTCATTGAAGAATTGAAAGTTGGATCTATCATTGTGGCAACTGGCTACCAACTCTTTGATGTCAGAAAGTACAAACGTTTGGGATACGAACAATTTCCAAATGTTATTCATGCTTTAGAATATGAACGGTTGATCAATGCCGCAGGTCCAACTGGCGGTCATCTTGTTAGACTAAGTGACGGAAAGGTCCCAAATGGCATTGGATTCATCCAATGCGTAGGAGCTCGAGATGTAAGCAAAGGCGTTCCTCTCTGTTCAAGGATTTGTTGTATGTATGGCATCAAAAATGCTGTGATGGCAAAGGAGCACTATCCAGATATCGATGTCACTATCTATTATGCTGACATCCGTGCATTTGGTAAGGACTTTGAGCAGTTCTATGAACGGTCAAAGTCACGATTTGGAGTTAAATTCGTACGCGGTAGAGTCGGTGAAATCAATGAAGACTATGACACAGCAAATCTCATTGTCAGTGTAGAAGACACAGAAACAGGTGAACTATATGAGAATGAACATGATATGGTTGTTCTCTCCCCTGGGATTCAGGCTCCAGCGGGTCTAGCAGAGCTTACTCAGCAACTTGGCGTACAAACAGATTTTGAAGGTTACATTGAAACTGTCAATTGTCTTGTAGCCCCTGTTGATACTAATGTGCCAGGAGTCTATGTTTGTGGGTGTAGTGATGGTCCAAAGGACATTCCAGACTCTGTGTCTGCTGGAAGTGCTGCCGCTATGCGTGCATCAATAACCCTCTCAAAAGGGGGCAACAATACATGAGTGAGAGTGAAGAAGTACGAATTGGTGTATTCGTTTGTCACTGTGGTCATAATATTGGTGGTACAGTCGATTGTCCCAAAGTCGCAAAGATGGCATCTTCACTTCCAAATGTTGTTTTTACAACTGATGAGATGTTCATGTGTGCAGATGCAGGACAACAATTGATCAAAGACAAAATCACAGAACATAATCTCAACCGTGTTGTGGTTGCTAGTTGTTCTCCGAGAATGCATGAACCCACTTTTAGAAAAGTAGTTGAAGAAGCAGAGTTGAATAGATACTTGTTTGAGCAGGTAAATCTTCGTGAACATGTTTCCTGGTGTCATATGAGAGAGCCAGAGAAAGCTACAGAGAAAGCCATAGACCTTGTACGGATGTCCGTGGCTAGAGCTGCCAATCTAGAAGCACTACCAATCAAAACTGTAAGTGTAGCTCCTCGGGTCCTTGTTCTTGGTGGAGGAATTGCGGGACTACGAGCAACATTAGATATTGCTGATAGAGGATTTGAGGTTTTGTTAATTGAGAAGGAACTCAAGCTCGGTGGTCATGTTAGAGAATTATCTACGCTCTACCCAACGAATACCACTGGTGAGGATGTTGTTGGCCCTCTTGCTGAGAAAGCATTGAACCATCCAAATGTGAGAGTATTAACAAATAGTAAAGTAGTAGAATTTGACGGTTATATTGGGAATTTTATTGCAACAGTCGAAAATGGTGAGAGTAAAGAGTTTGAAGAATATGAGATTGGTACTGTCATCATCGCAACTGGATTTCAACCTTTCAAGCCTGTTGGGTTCTATGGATATGGTTGGACTCCTGATATACTAACATTAGCTGAATTCGAAAAGATGAGAGCAAGTGGTGCTGAATTAGTACGACCAAGTGATGGCCAACCGATAAAGACTGCTGTTATCATTGGCTGTGTTGGATCCAGAGAACCGGAAATTAAAGGTCATGAACATTGCTCAAGATATTGTTGTACAGCAGTAGCAAAACTTGCTGGGGAACTGAAGGATGAACTGGATGAGGTAGTCATTCTCTATCAAGATATCAGAACCTACGGTAAGAACCATGAGGAAATCCATAGGCAGGCACGTGCAAAGCATGTCATCTATAGCAAGTTTCCAGTAGATAAGAAACCTGAGGTCCATTACAAAGATGGAAGAATCAGTCTGAAATGGGAGGATGTTCTATCAAATGATGACCTTGTGATGGAACCTGATATCCTGATTCTGGCTTCCGCTATGATTCCTCCTGATGATATGGACAGTGTATCGAAGCTGTTTAGCCTTACAAGAAGTCCTGATGGCTTCTTTAATCCTGAACACATTAAGCTTGCTCCATTGACTACTCATACGGCGGGTATAATGATTGCTGGGACTGCTCAAGCAGCAAAGATAGCACAAGAAGCCGTTATTGATGCAAGTGGTGCAGCTGCAAAAGCTGTTGGCCTAATGGCAAAAGGAGAGGTTGAGATTGAATCAACAGTATCTCGTGTTAATCCAGATCGTTGCTCTTCATGTCATACCTGTGTGTCTTCGTGTCCTTATGGTGCAATAACTATGGACCACTCGAGAGACCCTCCTGTTGCATTCGTGACCGAGGCAAAGTGTCATGGTTGTGGAACATGTGCTGCATCATGTCCCAGTGATGCAATCCGAATGCTCCACTCAACTGATGAGCAAATCATTTCAATGGTTAGAGCATATCTAATGCCTGGTATCTCTGTAGAGGAGGGAAAATGAGATGACTGCAACAGAAACCACTACGAATGATTATTCAGAGGATAATTGGGAACCAAGGATTGTTGCTTATTGCTGTAACTGGTGCTCATATGCAGGAGCTGATTTAGCTGGAACAAGTAGAATCCAGTATGCTCCAAATGCACGTATTATTCGAGTTAATTGTACTGGGCGTATCAAGCCCGAATTCATCCTTTCAGCACTTGAAATGGGTGCTGATGGCGTGCTCGTATCAGGATGTCATCCTGGAGATTGTCACTATACTTCTGGCAATCTAAAACTTCGTGCACGTTGGGCCTTAATGGCCAGAGCTATTGAACAATCAGGGCTAGATCCACGCAGAGTTAGATTGCAATGGGCTAGTGCCTCAGAGGCTCAAATCTTTGCTGATGGAGTGAATACTCTTATTGAACAAGTAAAGAAATTGGGTCCAATTAGGAGAGAATGGAGATGACAAGTTTTACACAATTCTTCCAACAAAAACGTGGAGATGTAAGAAAGCAAAGAAAGGCAATTCAAGAAGCGCTTGAAAACGGTCCTTCCACAGTAACAAAACTAGCATCAATGCTTGATTTTCCCAAGGATCTCATTGTATGGAATATGATGGGTCTCATGCGCTGGGGAGTTGTCGAAGTTGCTGGTGAGGAGAACCACGAGCTGATCTATGGTCTCAAGGAGGTATAAGATTAGCCGACCCTGTTCCGATTGCAATGGGGCAGGGTAGCTCTTGTTGGGGCTGCTTCCAGAGCCTTGTTGACATCCATCCAAAATTAGCTGATGTTTACACAACTGCTGCTGAACCTTAAAAATCATTCAGCAGCAATTTTACGTATTATCTCAAATCTACATGAATCTATCAATCTTTGAGGATTCTAACTACTTGTCCCAATCAGCAAGACTCTTATTTGAATTTGTTTGATTTTGTAACCAGTACCAAAGTCACTATTCCTAGTGACTAGGGGAACAAAGCACAATGACAGACGAAATTCCTGAAGGACTACTGAACCTGTTGGAAATGGTCGTCCGTTGCTACGACTGCTGACTATCATGCGGCGCTCATCTCGTCGTTGTAGACGATGAGGGTCGCGAGGTGGTAAGAAAGGAGTTAGTGACTGGCGGCGGATGAAGGTTCAGCGTAAAGACATTGGCTGAACCGGACGACCTCGCAAGGGTTGCCGGTCCCTCTTTTCTTTCGGACGATTCTAGTGAGAAGAAGATGAGAGAATATGTTATTGTTATTATGAATGAACTGGCTGACTCAGGTTGCTAGAACTGTGTATACCTTTTTTCTGATCATCATATTTGTTTCATGGTCAATCATAAGACCTGTTCGATTAGCAAGCTCTAGGGCTGTCCATTCTTCTGACATATGCAGACTGTCAAGAAATTTGTCTAACTTTTTGTGCGCTGATGATTCTGAACCTACGAAGACGTAGACAAAGGTGAACGGTGGTTTGAACTTGACAATCAATGTATAGTCTTCAAGCTTGATCCTATCAATTCTTTGAGCAAATATCTCTGCAGTAAAATCTTGCATAGCTGCTAAAAATCCTGCAACTAGATTGTAATCAATCTCTTGCTCAACAAATGCAACAGAAGATAATCTAATCCCTCCTTCTCCGAGAATGAACAGACTTACCGGTTCATATTGATCCTTACTGTCATCAATGAATTTCAAGAAGTGCTTCAAGAGACCTCCATTTCTTGCTTGCATATCTTCTGTGATGTTTTGTTCTATATAGTTAGCAGCTGACCTCTTAAAATCTGAGAGCTGATTATCAATACTCTGCCTGAGAGTCACACATCTTTCCTCCATGTTTTAGCATATGAGAGATGTTTCGTATTCGCTTGGCGAATGAGAGTACGAACGATAGAGAATGAGAGTACAATAGCAATGGCGAACGATGCTATTCCCAAATATGGAAAGGTTGTGACTCCCAGGTAGGGGACAGAGGCAAAAGTGGCCCCTGTCCATGCGAGGAGACCGAGGAGAGTACGAGTTCCGTATCCCTTTTGTGAGGGTGTGTATTCGCGGGTTGCTGTTTCAGTCATGGTGGTGACACTCGCACTTTTTTGGTTCTCGACAGGAAAATGTGTGATGAATTCCTTTATAAGTATTTTGACGTTTATCAAACATTAAATCGTAATTACGTTTACCAAACATTAAAACGTTATTCACGTGACAATGAACACTATTGGTTGCTTCGCAAGAATGAAAAAGGTGTTTGAATACTCTAAACTATATGTCGAATTGTGAGAAATACCCTAACTGGTTGCGAGCAATTGATACAGTAATTGGTGTCTTTTCGATTGGTGTCGCAATATGGATTATTATAGATACAACACTTGCACCACTTACTACTATTGTTTTATTGACCATTACTTTGACATCTTTCGGATTTGTGAGAATTGCTAAAGCCGTTGGTTTCTCAGACTTGAAAACAGCAACAAGAATTCTAAACATTGTGAGTGGATTATTTGCTGTAGTACTAGCATTAGTTGAGATTCTAATTCCCAATCTTTCCATCATTACCTTGATTGAGATGATTGCCGCTGGACTCCTAATTCTAGGTTTTGCTAGGATTCTATTTGGTTACTATGAAACTGATCTGGTTCAATGGGCAAGAATATTTCACATAATAGCAGGGGTGATTATGATTATTCTTTCATTCATTGTTGAGCTCTTTCCAAGTTTAGGATATTTCTCCCTTATCATATTCCTATCAATTGTATTCGTCATAAATGGAATGGCTAGACTCATAGGTGGACTTACTGGAGAGTTGTGGTAAAAGAGAATCCTTGGATTTGATTAGAATTAGACATCTTCCCATTCAATGGGTTCTAGGTCTCTTCTTCTAAGACGCTCGTGTCTTCTCTCCTTTGCTTTTCTATGTCTCTCCTTTTCTTCTTCACTCACAATTTCCAATTCTGGAACCGGAGAAGGCCTTCCCTTTTCATCAACGCTAATGTAGGTGAGAAAAGCTCTACATGTTTTTCTTATTTGACCTGTAAATGGATCTTCGGAAGTCACTCTGACTTCGATTTCCATGGATGTGGTTCCGACGTAGTTGGTCCATGCTTCAAGAGTCACAATATCTCTCTGATTAATGGGATTCAAAAAACTTAGGGAATCTATTGAAGCTGTGACAACTGAAGTTCTACAATGGCGTTTAGCTACAACACCTGCAATGGTGTCGATCCAATCGAGAAGCTTTCCTCCATATAGTGTGCCATTATTATTCACAAAATTAGGAAAGACTACTTGCGTCATGATGGTCTTTGATTCAGAAACTTTCTTTGTTTTCATTTTTGTCAACAACTATGATTTTCATTATTTACATAATATATCTGATACTAATTAGATCCATTTTATTCTCTTGAAATAGACAAGTAATGCAATTGTAATAGATACCATAATTACCAGAATAAATGGGTACGAATACTCCCAAGTAGTTTCAGGCATATAG
>CAZSWP010000028.1:0-5898 GCA_964610875.1 uncultured archaeon | reverse complement strand
AAGTTCATACCGTATATACTAGCAATCAAAGTCAGTGGAATGAAGATAGTTGAAATTACTGTTAGTACTTTCATGACTTCATTCATTCTATTGCTTGCTGATGAGAGATATATATCAATTATAACAGTTAGAGCCTCTCTATATGTTTCAATATGGTCTGTCACCCTTATTACGTGGTCATAGAGATCTCTTAGATATACTTCAGTTCCTTCTTGAATCAAACTTGCATAGTCACGATTCAATCTGAACACTACTTCACGTAATGGCCAAATGTGACGCCGGAGTTGGAGTAGTGTACGTTTAAGTCTGTATATCTCACCAAGAAGGTTTCTAGAGGCGTATTCTACTAGCGAATCCTCGAGTTCTTCTATCTGTACACCTATCTCTTCTAGAATCACAAAATAGTCATCAACAATCATGTCTACTATCGCATATGTCAGATAGTCGGCCCCATTTGCACGCAATCTACTATTATCTTGCCGTAATCTTTTTAGAATCGGGTCAATAATATCTTCACAGGATTCTTGAAATGAGATGACATAACCTTGACCTAAAATAATGCTGAACTGTTCAGAATTGATCACATCGTTTTCATCATCATATTTGTATGCTCTTAGGACAACTTGCACTCCATTATGAATTAGTTCTACCTTGGGTCGCTGATTTACGCTAGATATATCCTCAATTGTCAATTCATGAATATCGAATTGTTTTCCTATATCATGAATTATTGCAACTTCATGTACACCTTTCACATGAATCCATCTGACAAAGGATGAATCATGTGGTGGTAGGCATTCTTGTGTTGTTGGATTTAGTTTCTCTTCTATCTTCTCAGGGTTATAGTCTATTCTTCGAATGTCAATTCCTTCAGACCGACGAAGTCCAGTGTATACAATTGTGCCTGGTGGAAGTCCCGCTTTACTAGCAATGTCTTCTGCCATGGTATTCATTTCCTTACTATTTGTGAGATATCCATGTTCCAGCTAGTAGTTCTCTCAAGAAAGTAGAACTATTTTGGATAATCTCTATCGGTTTCTTCACGATGAATGCGAATCTGTATGTTGGTGCGGCTGATGGTTTACTCCATACACAGTATGTCGGTCTGATTAGGAATATTGATTCCCACTTTTCACAAACTTTATCGAATTGTCTAGCAATCTCCAAATGATCATAGCTCATATGAATCGTCAAATCGAAGGTGTATCTATAGGCATCATCATCCTTTGCCAATTCTTTCAGTTCTTCCCAAGCACAATCCAATCTATCGAGGTATGACCTTCTTTCATTAGTCTTTTCTTCTTCTTTTTCTTGAATTACCTCCGATATACTGATTCTAAAGTTTGTTACTTCACTTGTTAGTACCTTAGAGTTTGGTACTAGCTGCTTGGTTTCATCAGGCAAAAGAATTTTGGTGTAATTCAATGTGATTTCACGTACTATTCCTTCTATTGATCCTATTCTTACGTAATCTCCGACTTTGAATGGTCTTGCAGCAAGGACATATAATCCACTAACAATGTTACTTAGGGCTTGTGAGAAAGCTAGACCAAATGCTGTACCAAAAATCGCACTGATTGATACGATAGTCCCAAGGCTCGGTTCTAGGTAAGTCACGACGGCCATTAACGCAATAATGAAGAACACGATTCGGATGACAATAGTAACACCTGTCGATGCTTCAGAACCCATACCCGCTGCTTTCATTGAGCGCTTGGTCAATCGTACGAGAATAATATAGACCAGCAGAACTAGGATTAATTGCACTGTTAGTAACATGTAGGGTGCAATGGAATTCCAGTAGAATGAAATGTAAGCAATGGGGTCAATAATGAAGTCAGGTGGGGTTTGATTAGTTTGCATTCTTCTCGTGTTGTTGAAAAACAGTCTTGTATATGAATGGTTTGAAATTCAAGACACTTTCTTTTCGAATAGGACAGTTCTAATATCAAAAACCTCTTCCTTTCGCTTTATTCTATCCTCTATCGTAGTTCTGTATTCTGGAGGAAAGCTCCATACGATATTCGTTGAACCTGCCTTTTTTGCCTTAAACAAATGAAAGCCAATATGTTTCATGAAAGCTTCTTGATCAGATGGATAAATTGTGAGCATGTATTGAATTATGTCATTCCACTTCTGGATATTTGATAGCGAAATGGCTGCTTCGTTTGTATTAGAAATCCAGTATATGATTTCAGGCTCGAGATACTCCAAGCTTTCGAGATTGATATTTACCGCTTTCCAATCATGTATGATTACATTTGCTGGTATCAGATTGTGTTCGTTGATGAATTGAGGTACTCGATTTTTCTCAATCTTTTTGATTTCCTTTTCTTCTTTTGATAGATGTTTGATTTGTTCAAATTCTAACCAATCTATAGACATCTCAGTTATTCTCTTCATCCCAATCTTTTTCGCTAGATGTAATGATTCATCATTTTCATTAGCAGTTGTATATCTGAATCTTTCAACTCCCAGAGAAACTCCAAGTTCCAATATCCTATCAGTCATAATGCTAGCAAATTTCTTTCCTCTTTCATCAGGATGCACTCTAAGAATTTCCATCCATCCAGTTTTTCCATTCTCTATTATCTTAAGATTTGCTAATGCTTTGATTCTTCCACCTATCTCCATGCCTAATGGATGAGAATTGGGATCACTTATCATCTTTTCAAAATAATGCTGAAGATAATCATGACCTTCCCAAGTTACTTTTGAAATCTCTTCTACATCTGATTTATCTTTGATTGTGAGTGGTCGAATATTGTATTCCAAAAGGTTTTCCTCAGTACAATCGATTAGTGGTTTTGATGAAATAAGACGAGCACATATTGATTTCCATATGTTCAAGATTAACAGATGGTCACTTGAAAAGAGTAAGATGATAAGCCATCAAACCAACTATCCATTGGCGGTAGAAAACATTGGTTTCTTTGATAATCAAAAATGTACACATAGTAACACCAATCGCCAAAGGAATGCGAATTATAGAAGATGGATCTATAGCAATTAATGGAAATGAGATTATCAGAGTTGGACATACCTCTGAAATTACTCGTGATTTTGCTGGAGATAAAGAGATAGACGCACAAGGTCAAGTTGGATTACCCGGTCTAATTGACTCTCATATTCATTCTCCATTAAGCTTACTCAGAGGTTTAGCTCAAGATGTCCCAGAAAGTGAATGGATGCATAAGACAATGGACCCAATATCCCGTCATCTATCTGATGATATGAGTATCATTGGCTCCAAGTTGGCTGTTATTGAGGGTCTAAAATCCGGGACTACTTCTTTCTGTGATTATGGCTATAATATGGATAGGATCGTCGAAGAAGTCTATTCTACCATAGGTGTTCGTGCTAACGTATGTTCAACAATTAACGAACTGGGACCTACAAGGAGGTCTGCGCGTGAGCTATACCAATTTGACAAAGGTATAGGCGAGGAAAAATTACAGAAAGCTATCCAGCTCATTGAAGAAAAGCATGGAACGAATAATGGATCTATTACATGTCTTCTTGGTCCGCAAGCTGCTGATATGATGAGTGAAAATCTCTTGAAAGAAGTATTGGGTCATGCTAAAGACAAAGGCGTGAAAATTCATATGCATGTTGCACAAGGCGGGAGAGAACGTTCTCAAATGACGAAACGTTATGGTGCCTCGACCATTGCCTTTCTCAAAGGAATAGACTATCTTGGTGAACACCTCATAGCAGTTCATTGTCACAACGCCACTTCTGATGAATTGAAAATGCTGGCTCAGAGTGGAGCTAATATGGTGGCATGCCCTGGTTCTATAGGTTTTATTGATGGAATGACTCCACCAATCCATGAATTCCAGAGTTATGGGGGGACGGTTGGAATTGGTTCAGATCAGTGTCCTCCTGCAGGTCATAATCTTCTAACTCAAATGAAGTATGCTGCAATTCTTAACAAAACTCTGTTTAGAAACCCTGCTATTCTACCCGCTCATCGAACATTAAGATTAGCTACGATTGATGGAGCAAAGTGTCATGGGCTTCATGATAGAATTGGTAGTATTGAGGCTGGCAAGCGAGCTGACATCACTCTGATGGATTTGAATAGACCTCATCTAACTCCTATTGTTACTAAACCTATTCGAAATATCATCCCAAATATTGTCTATCACGCATTAGGTAATGAAGTGACAACAGTCATCGTAGATGGTCAGATAATAATGAGAGATGGTGTTCTACAAACTATTGATGAAGAAAGAACTTGTAGGGATGCACAGAGAGTTGCTGAGAAACTGGGATTGGAGGCTGATAAGGATTTCAAGGATGCTGGTTCATTGTTAGCTAAAGTCATGCAAGAGGGTTTTCTGTAGAGAACTAGTACATTTCATCAAGCCTATATGCATAGTTACAGATTGTAACCCACATAGGTGTATCCAGTGAAACAATGGCAAAACCTTGGACTGACTATTTTTGTTATTACTACACTCTTTGTTGGTTTATTTGGTACAATCTCATATGCAAATAGTCAATGGGATATGACAGGAATTTCATTAGAAGGCACGCCTCTTGAACAGAGTACTTTCAGTAATAGAAGTAGTACTGAAAATCAAGGATATTATCCTAATTCATATAAAGTTGTGACTTCTCGTCCGTATGTTATCGAGAGAGATTATGCTGAGTATATTCCAAGAATAGAGATTAATCTCTCAGAAGCATTGGACATTGCACTAGAATGGCTTCAACGTGTTGGTCCTCCATTTGTTGAATGGAATCTTTTCACGTATTCAAATTCCACTTCACCACCCTCTTGGACGCTTAGGTTTTCACATCCTGATTTCAGTGCTTATGTCATCGTTGATTCGATATTTGGTCTGATAATCGAGTATGAAAGCAAATACCTGCATGAATATGACCCGACACCCATATCGCTTTCTGAAGCAGAGGAATTTGTGCACAAGTTTCTGAAAGAAGAGCAAATTCAACTACCAAGCAACTCTTTCTATATTCGTGGACAACCATATGACTGTCAACGTTTCTATACTCTTGTATTCCAGGAATATGTAGGTCCTATCAAAATTGAAGGATCGATTGTTGAGATTAGAGCATCTGCATTTACTAGGAGTATCTCGTATTATATTAACCACTGGATTGGTATTAATGATATTCAGACACAAGGTGTGGTTAGTTTAAATTATGTAAAACAATCCGCTGTAGAGCAATTAGGTTTCTTTGTAAATCTAGACAACTTGTATTGGTTTGAACCTGAGCTAAGCCTTGCGAATTATCATTCGAATGATACGGACCAATATCGATTAGCATGGACCATATCATTATCAGGAGAACAACAGGATAACTTGTTTGAAGCAACTATCTTTTCTGATGCTTATTCTGGTAATGTATTTGCATATAGAACTAGTGAAGAATCCTTACATATAATTGAGAATGAATCGTTTAGAATCACTCCTGAGATTTCAATGATTATTGGAATGAGTTCATTTTTATTCGGTTTGTTTGGGATTTTAGTCTTGTATCGGGGTTTTTCAAAAAAATAACGCAAGAGATTTGATAGTATTTAGCAATAGAAAAAAAAGGAAAGAGAATTTTTTATTCCACTATTAATTCTCTTTCCTGATTGTTACCTTTCTAAGCTAACCTAAAGTGATTGTCACTGTAATGGTATAGGTTCCAGACCCGCTATATGCATAACAGCCGACTAACCAAGTTCCGAATGAATTGACTGGATCAACAGTCACCCACTCTGGACTTGCTGAATAGCCTGAGTAATCACTATTCGCAATCTGAGTACTAGTTGAAGATGATGAGCTAGTCCATCCTCCGGTGCGTAGATTACCCGCATCCCAAGCAGACAAGTCAAAGTCTGCACCAGAAGGCAGGCTCAGGGTGATTTCAATGCTAACT
>CAZSWP010000027.1:46755-57095 GCA_964610875.1 uncultured archaeon | reverse complement strand
CACTAAAGAAATGTCCAACTTTGACCAGATCTCTTGTAACTGTTGGCAACCCCTCGCAATCACATCACAGTTTCCTCTTGAAGTAAACTGCCACTATGAGCAAGACGACAATCGCAGCTCCAGCACCCAATACGATTACAACTAGGAGTAGTAGAGACTCTGTAACTGGTTCTGTTGTTGTCGGAGTGGTAGTGTCAGTTTCAGTAATCGTCGTACTGCTTGTGGTTGTTGTGGTGGATGATAATACGGTCACAAATACAACATCACTAATGCTGTTGCTTGAGGTGTCGTAGACCACAATGGAGTAGTTGTAGATACCGTTCATTGTAAGCTGGACAATTCTGGACACCAAAGCATTGTCCTCCCAGGAGCGGTACTGGGAATGGCTTTGTGAGAGCACGTTCGTGTGTCAATACACCCTCACCAAGTTGTTCTTGTCAGGAGTATATAAGTACCTATACACTGATGTCTAGGTCTGTCTGGAATTCTGGGAGCTGTACGAAACCCACAGAGAGACCATCTACAATGACCGATATCTGAGATCCATCCCAATCACCATCTTCGATAAGCGACCCTATGACGCTGATACACTGTGGTCCAAACTCTGACAAGTCAAAGAAAACTGCATTGCAATTCCGAAGAATTTCCAACATTATAATTATTAAGAATTAGGTTTGAGGGAGGCAAAAAAGGCCTCCCTCGCGCAGTGAGGAGAAAACGCGGTTCTTATAGGAGAATAGCTCAAGTATTATTATTACGAAATTTGTAAATAAAGATGGGTTTCTGCGCTGCTTGAACCGTTAGTATTTAATAGAAATAACCAAGGCTATGTTGATTCGATTGCAATCTACTTCTCTTTTTTCTTGCTAGTCTGTTTCTTAAGCCAGGTCGATACTTCCTTCCTTGGGTCTACATATACAAACTTATCATCTGCGGAAATCACAAATAGCGGAGAGCCTTTCTGAAATACTACTCCCTTTTGAAATGGTCTTGCATGAAATCTTCTCAGGCCCATTTCTGTTTCAGCTCGTACTTCACCAAAATCATCTCTGACGGTAGAGGCTGCTTCCACTTCCATTCCTACAATATGTCGTGGAGTAATATTGAAACCTGCTTCTACAAAGACCTTTCCAAGTACAGTCCTAACGGCATACACAACAAGTACTACAGATATGAATTGAGCGAGGACTTTGAAGCCCAAGGGTATCATAATTCCTTCATAGTATATGATTGCACCAATGAAGCCAAAGCTCACCAGACTAGTACCAATGGTCACCCCGAGTGGAGCGCCACGTTCGGTTTCGAAGAATCCAGAGTGGTCTTTCTCTACATCATGGTCAACATCAACATCATGTCCAGGACCATGTTCTATATCCTTCTCTACATGATGGTCCATGTCTTTCTCAACATCGTGCTCTACATGGTGATCGAAATCTTTCTCAATATCATGGTCCACATCGTGATCGAAATCCTTCTCAACGCTATGGCCAATATCTGTGTCATAGCCATGCTCATGGTCGAAGTCTTTCTCGTAGTCATGTTCTACATCATGATCAAAGTCTTTCTCATAATCATGTTCGACATCATGGTCGTAATCATGATCCACATCGTGTTCATAGTCATGATCAATATCATGGTCATAGTCGTGGTCAACATCATGATCAAAATCCTTCTCGATGTCATGCTCTACATGGTGGTCGAAATCCTTCTCAACATCATGTTCCGTTTCACCATGTTCTGAGATAACAGAAAAGAGACGTCCAAGTAGAAACATCCCGAATGTATAGAATAGACCAACGAATAATATCCCTATTGAAATATCTCTCAAGATTAATGCGATGAATCCTAAGTCCTGCATATCTTAATCATCCGACCATTACGATGTAGTATAGCCCCCAATCTTGGATGCTTTGTGTTATTATTCACGTGAAAAGAAATAAGGTTTAGTACTGGCTAAACATTTTGGAAGGGTGATATAACGGAAAATACCACCCTTCCTTTGAGTTCACCGACTCTCAATAATTTCGGGACCTACCACCATTTCCACCGAATCGAGTGCTTTCTTAGTATCCTCTGCTTCTTTGTCTTCTTCGATATTCATTTTCAATTGATTTGTAATAATCTGGAATATGACAAGTGGTAGCAAGAGTATGAAAAGAAATGGAGAAGACCAGATGATGAAATGATATCCCACTAGTGGAAATGTAGAATAAAAAATACCAGATGCAATTACTAGCATATAACCGGAAACGACAAAAAAAGTGGAAGTCTTTCTAAATTTTGGAGAAATCAAATTCAGAATATCGGCAAGGAATCTGAAAATCATTCCTAGGATAAGGAACAAGAATGCCACTAGAAATGCAAGATAGATTATCATCCAGGATAAGCTACTGCTGTAGTGACCTTGCATGATTTCTCTAATGTAACGCATCATGTTTTCTACATTAGTCATCAAATATGTTGAAAACAGAGCTAATATCACTATATCAATAACTGACTCAATTCTTCCTCTCTTCCCCAATATAGAATCAGTTCTTCCTGATTCTACCCGCAAGTATCTTACCACGAAGTACAATCCAACAAACGCTGCTGTAAGAAAAGCCACTGTACCCAAATATAGCATGTCTGTTGTGAAAAGTAATTCAGGTAGCTGAGAATAATTCTGTTCATCAATACCAAGAAGCACAAGAATAATTGGTAACAACATAACAACAGCGAACCAACCAAATGTTCTGCCGATAGCATTTGATGCACTACTTCTGATGATCTCCAGTACCTCTCTTTTCTTACCAATGGGTTTTTCTTCCTTTGTTTCTTCATCTCTGGTTTCAATCTTAGTTGGCTTGTGATGTAAAACCTCAACCTCAGAACTCCAGAGTTTCTGAGTTTTAGGAATCATTGTATACAATAGATAGGTGCCATAGACAAACCAGAATGGCACAAACCAAGAAGTGAATTCCCATCTTGTTGGCGTTGAAAAGTATACCCAGAAGTACGGATTTGCTATCATGGTAGTTATTGCATATCCAGTTGCAAGTGCAACGAGTGTACTAAAGAAATCAAGATAATTATACTTACTTGAAGAACGATTATTCCACCTATGGTTTAGTTTGGTGAGGACTCCCAATAGTGCGGCGACAAATATCCAAGAAATGATTTGAAATTCTGTGGGTGCAGGCATCACGACAAGAAATAGGGCTGTAATGGCTAATCCAAAGAATGTCACAATGGTTTCCATTCGCAGAAAAATTGTTGTTTCATCTTCATACATTCTTTCGGGGAATGTGAATATTTGACGTAGTCGGCTCCATGACCTAGTCCCTTGACTCCAGAGCCTTCCATATTTGTTCTTAATTCTGGAAACACTTCCTGCATGTGCACCCATTGACCCTAATAGATGAATTCCCCCAAATAACATGGTGAGTAGAAATGTAAGGAGATAGGGGGCAGCGATGAAAACTGAGCTGACTAGAGTAATCAATAACCAAAATAAGGTAATGAGTAGAGCTTTTAGGACTATCCGTTTTCCGCTGACAGGAAGCCCTGATCTATCCTCAATTGTTTCTTCTTCTTTAACATCTACTTCGGATTTGGGTAGGTTTGCCGCTCCACTCTTTACAGCTTCTTCCGGTGGTGTTGGAATGCGCTGTTCTTGGATCAATGCAGACTCAGTTGTTTCTGGAGATGGTTCCTCAACCTCACTAAATTCCCACCAGAGGTCTTGTGTTGAACCGACCAATAACAATAGCATATAACCATGAATTGGAGATATCAATAATGTTACTACTAGTTCCCAACCATACCAAGGACTCAACACAGTCGCAAAAAAGGCTGTGAAGGCTGAGAAGTTTGTCACTACCAGTATTAAAATCTGAAGAATGAATTCTCTTCTTATGAATGGTAATGGATCTGGAGTATTCATTCGCTGAATAAGGAAATGCGCACGAATTAGTAATAGAGGTGTTAGAATGATTAATGGAATTGCAGCAATAAGTGGGAGAAATAGTAGTGCTGCTGCAAAGGTTATCGTCGCAAAAAATACCATAAAAATGATATCTAGTGAGAGCGAAATTTTACTTGGTTCTGGGAAGAGTCCCTTTGGTAGGGTAACAAATTTCTGTATTTCAGGCCACTCTTCGTAATAATGAATTTCTAATCGTTTACCAGAAATGTACGTGAAGAAGAGATATAGGAATAGAAAGGAGAATCCAAATGCCAAGTCGATAAGTATAATTATTGGAGATGCCAAAAGACTAGCGATTGCAGTTCCTATGGACCAGAACATCGTTATGACAAGAGCTTTGAAGAAAGTTTCTATATACAGGTCAACTCTGTGAGTACCACTCTTTACTTTTATTTTCTCGTCTTTTATCGAAGAGTCTACACGTTCTTCATGCTGGGTCGCAGGTCCAAGAGCAACATGTGTTTGTTCTGCTGTTGGTTCTACTACTCTGCTTGGAGTAGGTTCTTCTAGTGATGTATCTTCTTCTATGATATCTTCTTCAAGGGTGACTTCATCTTCTTCAAACATCATCGAATATCTGTATTCTTCAGCGACCTCTGAAGGAGCTCCAAATCTTGCTACCGTCTTCTTTGCAGCCTTCACTGTCAGTGTGCCCTCTTCCATCTCCTCAGCTGCCTCTACGATATATGCTCTTAATTCCGATATTACATCATCTGCAATTTCATGAGGGAGATGTCTTCTCACAAGAGTAAGATAGTCTTCTATTACTTGAAGTGCTTCTTCACTCATAGTAGATCTGCCTCCTTCAAAAGTAGAATCAGTTGTCCACTCAAATCTTGCCATGACCCCACCATCCTCTTTAGGATTCTGCGACCTTCTCTTGTGACATAGTACTGTCGACGACGTTTACCCCCTGACTTGATCCATTCGCCTTCAAGCATACCTCTCTTTTCCAATCTTCGGAGAAGGGGATATGTCGTACTAGGTTCGACCTGTAGTGCATCATAGTTGGGTTCACTGAGTTTTTTCATGATGTCATATCCGTAACTCTCACCGGTGGAGATGATTGCTAATATGGCTAGGGAGAGTGCACCTCTTCGAATTTCGAGAGACCAGCGTTCATACTCCATTTCCGGATTGACTTTATCGTCACCTTTACTCATCTTCAGAGGTCACTCGCCGACAGTTTATAGTATGTCACACACACTATGTGCCACGTACTATGTACGGCGTACTATGTAGAACGATATAAACCTTTCCTGAAACTCGGATAGATACTTTGTTACAAAAAATGCTTGTGTCGAATCATCGTAGACATCTTAATATGTAGCAATTCTGACGATGGAGCAGAGGTGTTTGTTGTGGGTGTTTTAGACCAAATCGCAACATTACTAGATGGAGTAGAAATTAAGTATACCCGAGAAAACGGTGTAATCCTCATGAGATGGAAGACTGACCATTTCGAGGATCTGAAAGTAAAGATTGTAACCAACAATGACGAATCATGGGTCTATGTTGTAGCTCCTTTCACTAACTTCTATCAAGTTATTGAAGCTGATAGATACAAACTTGCCCTTGACATGCTCAAAGAGTCATGGAAAGCGAATGGTGTGAAGTTTGGTCTTGACGAGGATGATGATATCATTGTTATTGCAGAAACCAATGACATGGATATCAACGCTGATGAAATCAAAATGCTGGTTGGTCATGTTGTAAATGCTTGTGACAGACTGTGGGAAGTATATCCCTCTTAATAGAAATCACCTAAAACGAGATGCCCGTTCATATTTTATTCGGGCATTCTCATTTGTTCTTACGACACGTTATTAAGATGCTTGAGGGTCATATCCTTCTGATGATAAAATGAGTGGAACTCAAGAACCTGAAATTGTTCCTGAGGAATTAGTTGTAAAATTTCATCCCCAGAGAGTTTCTAGATTGTTCCACTATATATTGGGCATTCTCATTTTTCTTGTAGGCCTTGTTTTCATGATAATGAGTAGCGCATCATATGTTCCATGGACTGAGCGAGCATGGGAACTGGGAATAATGGCTTTGTTTGGCGGAAGTGCCATTGTGACTTATTCTGAACTAAGGAGAAGAGATACTCTTTACATTATCACAACCTGGAATGTCAGAGTAAGGAAAGGATTAGTGAGAAAATCAACTAGAAGAGTATTCTTTAATGAGATTAAGCATGTTGCTGTTTCTGGGAGTCAGGACGAGCGCCTTGCAGGTCAAGGTGATGTTGAGATATATGTTGAGCAAGATGATGCGCCCGAACTCGTTTTTGAGTCGGTGTATAATCCCGATGGCGTGAAAGAAATAGTCAATCGTTTTATTCAGACTACACCGGACCCTGTACCATGGAATCACATTGAAACTACGAGAGAAGCTCCATACTAGAGATGACAAACATCCTATCTATCTTATCAGTGAGTCATACCAGCGCAATACTAGCTCTAATCTTTATGTTATTCATAGATGTGTCTGATAGTCATGACTGACCCTGAAGACACTGCCGCACGACTCACATTGAAGATTGCAGGTGTTTTTCAAGATGTTAGAGATTTGTGGGTGAGTCGATTGGATTCGTATTATGAACAGCTCGAATCATTGGTTGATGGACAATGGTTTGATGCAAACGATCTAACCGGAATCATTAGAGAATCAAAAATGGCCGCAAGAGAAGCATTAGATGGTCTCGGCAATGACCTCAGTGCTGAGTTAGTTCATGCTTCAAGAGGTCTTGTTGTTAGATATGAGTATGAACGTTCATCTCTACTGGAGGAAATCAATGATTTGAGAAGCTCATTGAAAGATGTATTATCTGGTGATGAGAATTCTATTCGTCGTGAAAATCAAATTCTGCGTGAAACAATTCTCGATATTCCTGAATTCCAAGTACTAGAATGCCTTTCCCAGCTAAAGACAACTACCTATAAAGAACTAATCAAAGAGTCAGGCCTCTCTAAGTCGAAAGTCCGGAAGTACGTTAAGTTTCTCCATAAGGAAAGATATGTGGTCATTAATAAGAAAACAAGACCTCATTCAATACAATTCTTACATGCGCCATGGATGAGTGACTCAAGTGAAATTCAGACTAAACTAGAGATATCCGTGGATATGGCAAATCCGTCAATTACTCAGTAGATCCACATAATCTCAAATTGTTGAGTGTTTTGAAAAGGCAAGCTTATATGTGGGTTGTGCAGTTGTGTAAAACACTTGCACACCTGAATACAAATTATATCGAGGAATCATGATGGAAACCGAAAAGATGATGATTATCGGACTTATGATAGTAATCATTGCTGTTGGATTGGTGATTGGAGTCGCAATGCTTGCTGCAACAATACCTTCTGGCGGAGATAGTGGTGGTAGCTCATCATCTAGTCTAACCCCTGACACTGATTTAATTGACGAAGAGCTGGCAGTACCCGATTGGGGGTTGCTAATGTCTGATGAAGAAGTAGTCCAGATGAGTGATATAGAGGGTCAATTTGTTATTGTTGATTTGATGGGTCTTAATTGTCCTGCATGTGAAACGCAGAATGATGAATTCAAAGACTTGATTGAGGACATGGGTGATTCGATAATATTGATTTCATTAAGTGTCGATTCTAGCACAACCGCATCTCAAATGGCGAATTACAAAGAAGAACATGAACTCACATGGTATCATGGTCTTGATACAAATGGTGTATTTTCAAATTACTTCAGTATTCGATTCACACCAACTGTGATAATTATTGATGATGACGGATACTTCAGAATGTACCATGAGGGTGTTTGGGATAGTGATGATATACAAGAACAAATATCCTTGATGGACAGATGAGTTGGTTAAATTCACTATACATGATTTTATTCTTCAATTCTAATGAAAATTGTTCCATCAATAGAACTCAGACTAATATCTGTTACATCCATTCCATCTTGATCAAATGCTCTCCACAGAGAGTCCCTGTCATATTTTTTACATGGCCACGAATCTCGAAGAGAGTGTTTTACAGTTGTTTCAGGAGGCGCTTTCACTAAATATTCCTCTTCGGATTCTTCGAATTTGAAAACACGCGTGATAGTTCCATCATAATGTGCTTTCCACTTGTACCCATAGGTACGAGTAAAGCCAAAAATATCCATCACACCAATCATAATCAAAGCAATCCCAAACGCAGCGATGAATGCAGATACAGGCAACAGAATTGGAATTACTGGTGTGAGAGGTCCATATCCCCAAAAACTTGTTAATACTAGCACTCCACTAATCAGCATTATGAAAGAAGATTTTCTTGTATTACTTGGTGGCTCAACTAACTCTGAGTTCTTATTACTGACCATAATATCATCGGAGAAATTTGCTGTTTGAGAACTTGGAGGTCTTCTACATGCATTCTTGTTTATTCTCTCTTTTAATTCATCAAAGACATTTCTATCAAGATTAATTCTGTCATCTTCTGTTTCCATCTCTCCCACTCTCCTTAGTTCCATTTCAGTTTCTTCAATATTTTTCCAAAGACCTCATCAGCAATCTTAGTAGGTGTAGCGTTTTTGGCTATCTTGATCTTCCACTCTTGAGCAAGTGTTCCGAGTACTTTCATGCATTCGTCAAATTCAACACAACTACTACAGTCCCCTGTATGTTGAAACCATGTCTGAATTCCTATTGATGGAGAATAGGTAATGTATGTCTTAGATCGATGTGCTGCACAATAACCCACTGCAATTCCATGCTTGGCACTAATATGTTGAATTTGAATTCTGTTGATATTTGCAGCATTACGTAGCAATTTTTCAATTCTTTCTTCAGCGATACGAATTGATTTACTAACAAATGGTCGAGAGACCTTCATATCATCAGCAATCACTGAAGGAGCTATATCTTGTCTTCTCTTCAACCAGATGTCTGCCTGTTGTATAGTTGGATGACGCAAACTTGAGAACATGTGTTTACTGCCTCAATCGAGAATGTACTCCATATATGTATCATATCGAAGATATTTAACTTAACCGCATATGGGCAACTAAATCAAATGGGAAAAAAACTTGGCCATATTTGCCGGATTTGCAATATTTGAATAGTAAGAGTTAACCTGAAAATGGAAACTTTATATGCTTTCAGAATATAGTCTACATGTTTCTCAACGTTTGTGTGTGGAATCGTGGGAATCGTGAACGAGTGGAGATATCTGAATAAGCGTGACTGGATTGAGAGAGAGATATTTGCCTTTTCATTATTGTCTTCACTCGGTAGAGGGAATACTATCGGTCTTTCGTAGGGGGTCTGGAGGCAGGGGTCCTCATCTTATACCCTGCCTCCTGAAAAATTAGTTCTACAATTTCTATAATCTGAAAAGTAGTACCGTAGTTAATGCTTGAATCACAAACCATATTTTAGTTAAAAAGAATAATTATTGCGTTTATAAATTGAGGTGGGCATAGTGCGAAGATTATCCTGTTTCACTTTTACATTTACACTTATCATATTGTTCATGTCAGTTCCTCTGGTTACTGCAGCTGAATGGGATGTGACAATTCTTTCATATCAAGAGGGGCCATATGTAAATGAAATCGCTTTTCTTCCTATTCCTGAATCTGATTTGATGCAGAGTCTTATAGATGGTAGCATTGATTATCTATATACGGAGCTTAATTGGGATGATTATGCACGAATTACGGCAGATGATGGCATCTCAAAACTTGTACATCTTTCTCCTACTTTCCCTATGATATATTTCTTTGAAGAAAATTATCCTTCAAATGTGAGTGAATTCCGACAGGCTATTGCTTTAGCGTTGAACAAGACATCCCTATTTGGAGAGGAAGGTGTTGAATACATTTCTCCACTCTATTTCTGCTTCCCACAACAACATCCGTTCTCCTCTGACGCTGGAATAGAATATGACTATTATTACGGAAATTTGACAAAAGCAAGAATGCTTCTGGATGAAGCAGGATTTTTAGATATTAATGAGGATGGATTTAGAGAGAGTCCCAATAATCAGACTATTATGTTGAGAACTCCGTGGAACACTAATCATGTTCAAGAAGAGGTTTGTGATACCATCAAAGATTTGGGATTCAATGTAACCGAGTATGATTACTATATTTCCCAAGGGACATTTGATTTCTTTAGGAATAATTCCCATTTCTTGATAGCCGGTCGATTGATTCCAGGTACTTATGATATACCTCTCATATCTACATGTACATCACTATTAGATATAGTAAATATCACTGTTCCATCCATGATAGATGACTTATTGAAATATAGCGAAATCGATGCTATGCAATACTTTGACACACTTGAGAATTCGACAGAGTATCTTGAGATGAGATTAGCAGCTTATGAGATACAAGATCTCATCTTAGA
>CAZSWP010000027.1:0-46745 GCA_964610875.1 uncultured archaeon | reverse complement strand
GACTTTGTTCCATTCATTCCATTATATCAATACAAGATTGTCAATGGATATAGGAATGACATTTTTGAGGGGTTTTCAAGTATTGATTGGTATCCATTCGATTCATTCTGGAATTATCAGAAGATACATCTAAAACCATCAATAGATGTACCAATTGGCGGCAGCTTTCGGTGCGGTGTAACAGATTACGAGTTTGAAGCCGATTTTGTCAGTAAAATAGAATATCTATTATACGATACATTGTTCAGAATTGGACCTGATTCGGAGCTCGTACCTTGGATGGTAGAGGACTATATCATAGAAACACATAGTGATGACCAAAATATACCTGAAGGGCAATCACAACTAAAAGTTGATATTCTAGGTAATTTGAATTTCTCGGATGGTTCAAGTATTTTAGCTGATGATATTATTTATTCGATTGAAACTATGAACGATTTTCTATCTAATTACTATAGAATACAAACACACTTCATTAATGCATTTGCAATAGATGATTTCACAATAGCCCTTAATTACGAAACAGAATCTTTTTGGAATGTATATCGTCTATCGTATTGCCCAATCGTGCCTAAATATTCAGAACTGCCATTTTTATTGTCAGGTACTGATTCTTTGAGCATGAAACAGAATTATGAAGATATGGTCGTAAGTGGTCCTTTTGAAATCACGTTTTTTGATGAAAATATTAATCTGACTCTAACTGCTCGGGATGACTACATATTTAGACCAACAGCCAATTCTGTCACAAACAGCACAGATACAGCTAACACAGATTTCTTTCCTCTTTTTGCTACAGCTGGTGCTGTAGGTGCTATTATTGTAACAGTAGTCATTATTCAGGTATTCCATCGAAGGAGCAGCTCATAACATTCTTTATCATTGGAATTGCATTCTCACATGAATCTATTCAAGAAAATTAGGATATTATATCCATTAAGAAACCCTTTTCATGTGTGATGTCTTAAATTTCGGAAGTGACAAGAAATGTTCCTAACGCGCACAGATGAATATCCACTTGACCAGATGATTGATGTTGCATCAGGACGAACACGTGCTGATATAGTTTTGAAAAATGCCAATGTTGTCAATATCTTCACAAGTAATATCGATAAAGGTGACGTTGCCATACATCGCGGATTCATTGCAGGTGTAGGAGATTATGTGGGAAACATAACTTATGATTTGAAAGGCAAGTATGTTGCCCCATCATTTATTGACGGACACGTTCATGTTGAATCTTCAATGGTCATGCCGATACAGTATGCAAGAGCAGTTGTTCCACATGGTACAGGTGCTGTTGTAGCAGATCCTCATGAGATTGCTAATGTTCTTGGTATGGAAGGCATAATGTACATGACAAAAAGTATGCGCGGCGGACCATTGGAATTCTATATCATGTTACCCTCATGTGTACCTTCTACTGATATGGAAACCAATGGTGTCACTCTTGATTTTCTGGACCTTAAGCCATTGATGACGGAGCACTACGTGCTCGGTCTGGCAGAAGCGATGAATTATCCTGGTGTCATTTTCAAGGACCCAGAAATACTTGAAAAAATTCGGGTTACACTCTCTATGGGAAAACGTATTGATGGACATGCCCCTGAGATTGATGGATATGATCTTAATGCGTATGCTGCAGCGAGAATCACATCAGAACATGAAGCAATAACTTTGGAAGAAGCAAAGAGAAAGTTGGCGGTGGGGATGCATATCCACATTAGGGAAGGATCTACAGCTAAGAACCTCAAGGATTTGGTTGGTATTGTTAACCCCGATACCGTTCTATTTTGTAGTTTTGTGACTGACGACAGAAACACATTGGATTTGCTAGAGAAGGGTCATATGGACAGTATTATTCGAGATGCAATTGAGTATGGTCTTGATCCTGTTTTGGCAATTAAAGCGTGCACATACTCTACAGCTAGGCACTATGGTCTGCAATACATAGGAGCGGTAGCACCTGGCTTCCATGCAGACCTTGTAGTGCTTGATTCACTAGAGAAGATTGGCGTGGAAATGGTCTTTAAACAAGGAACTCTCGTTGCGAAAGATGGAAAATTAGTTGGCGAGTTTGGTGTTGACCAACAACCACGATTACGAAGGTCTGTAAACATACAATGGTTAGAACCAGATGATTTCCAATTGAAAGCAAAAGCAAATCATATGAATGTAATTGGAGTGATTCCAGGACAGATTGTAACTAAAAGATTGATTGAAGAAACCCATGAAGTCGATGGTTTTGCATGCTCTGATATTGATAAAGATATTCTGAAGATTTCAATAATTGAAAGACACAATGCTTCTCCACCAAGAGGTATTGGGTTTGTCAAAGGCATTGGCATCAAAGAGGGTGCTATTGTATCATCTATAGCACATGATAGTCACAATATCGTTGTGGTATCTACAAATGATAACGACCTTATTCAAGCAGCAGTGCAAATTGTTAGGATGCAGGGTGGTATAGCTGTAGTAAAAGACAGTGAGATTTTAGCTTCATTACCACTTCCTATTGCAGGATTAATGTCGGATAAACCCATTGAAGAAGTTAGTGAGAAACTCATAACTTTGAGAGAAGCTGCTGAGGGTCTAGGAAGTCCATTGGAGGAGCCTTTCATGACCATGGCATTCCTCTCATTGCCTGTCATTCCAAAGCTGAAGATAACTGACAAAGGACTTGTTGATGTGGAACGTTTCCGCTTCATCGATCTCTTTGATACTAGCGATGCAAGTTGATAGACAGTTAAGCTTCAACTAGACCAAGAGTCTTGCGTGCCTCTATCAACTGGTTCCGCTTCTTCCAACCATTTCGAATTGCCATCAGCGACCCAACAAATACCAAGAGTGTGGCCATAAGGAATGAACCAAGTAGAAATGTTGGGTACCATCTATCGGGATACGACAGTAGATTGAAGAACCATCCCCTATAGAGAAGCCAGAATACTTCTAGTACCAAGAATACCAGCAACATGATTCCTGCTCCAAGTTGTCGTTCGTGAACATAGACCTGAAGAGCAGTTTGCAAGAGTAAAGCTGAAACTAGATTTCCAACAAGACTAAGGAATATGACCATATCTCCTCTAAAGAATATGTACGGAATGTTCGATGGTGTAGCAGTACCCCATGGTGTGAAGTACTGTATTCCAAGCATGCTGATAATGAATATCAACTCAAAGATCATCATCAAGACTGCGCCTAAACCACAAACTCTTAGAATCGAATTATCAAGCTGATCTGCCCAATCCATATTGGCTAGTTCCTGATAACGAGGATTGATTAGTGGTGCCCATTCACTTTCCTTAATACACTCTTCTTTTGTACAATTTACGACTGTGAATAGTTTTCCTCCATATGTACCTGCACGTTTTTGTAGACATTCTTCACAGACAAGGTCTCCACATACATGACAGATACCATCTGCTAGATGGTCTGGATGGTTGACACAATTCCGTTCTTGACTTGGACCAAGTATGGGACTTGAGCAGTAAAGACAAGTATTCACGGCATCATGGAATCTAACCGTGACCTTACCGCCACAAACAGGACAGAGGATAGATCCTTCGAACATTTCTATATCCTCCTTTCGTATACCTCACCATAACCAGTCTTGTATCTACGAACGGGTTTTCTTCCAGGCTGTTCCCAAGACCGTGTGTCCTCACGGAGTTTCGACTCGCGTTTATCGAAAACTTTCTTCTTGAGAACTCCTTTCTCACGGGCTTCATCAAGTGTGACAAAGTCAGTATGCCTCATGATTTTAATTGCTTCATATGCTACACCCATGAGTCCGGCGTAGAATAGAATGGGGATGATTACTATACCTGCTGCCAACATAAGTAATGCAACAATTATTGGTATTGCAATGATAATAATGATAATGACTAGAAGACCTGAACAGGCGTCATCACCACCACCACCACTTCTGCCTCCACTACTAAGGCCACCAGAGCTACTGAAACCATCTCCACTTTTTCCCAATCTGCCAATGAAATGAAAACCAAATTCCAATACCCATCTCATCGCAGCGGCATACTTTCCAAGAAAGCTTGCATATAATCTTCCTAGTTTTGAAAATCTACCACTTGCTTGACCGAATAGCTTGTCAATTGGTATTACAAGTGAACTTGTTGTAACTGCGGGTCTGTACCTACCTTCAAAGCATTTCTGACAAAGAAAAACTGCAGATCCTTCCCATTTCTCATCTACAGGGGGTTCTTGAACTGTTAAACACCTGCGACAGTAATGCTCTCCACAGACAGCACAGGAAGTAGCTGCTAGGTATTCAGGATGATTTATACATGGAACAAAGACACTGCTTAATGCTAATCGAACACCACAGAAATCACAATTGAGTGTATTGTCATCATTTGCTTTTTCGAGAGGTGTTGCCCCACCACAGTTGGAGCAAAGAACTGCCATACCCTCCTCTGTTTCTAGTTTTCTAATTTGAAGGATTCTTTCTGATTCTTCATAAGAGAGTTCTGTTTCCCCATCGGGTGCAAGAATGGTTGCGTGATATGGTGCTGGAGAAAAGCCTGTTTCTATTCTTCTTGCTTCTGATTTGTCTCTCTCAATCTTTGTACCACGTGGCGGCACAACCTTCCTCCAATTAACAATGAGGTAACTTGCAAAGACTGCCTGTACGAAGAGGATTGAAGCAGCCAGATTTCCTATGTAAACATCGAAAGTCGTATCAAACCACGGGAACGTCCAGTGATATACAACTCCAAAAACATAGAGGAAATATGCTGTTAAGATTACAGCTAGAGTGCTATAGATTATTTGAGCAATCACGGCATTTCTTCGGAGATCATCAACATAGTTACCGATTACCAAACAAGGCAAGGCTACTCCAATAAAAATGACAGTAGCATATGTATATCCAACTCCTACGAGTGTTGGATTACCTAAGAATGTGGCAACAGCAAGCCCAATAGTTGCGAGAAGACCAAATACACCAAAGAGTATCTGCGTTAGACCAATGTATCTCAATGCCCGTGGACGGTCTAGAATTGTGTCCATCTGAGAACTCTCTACCATTCCTCTCACCAAGCGATTTCTTTGTTCAATCCTTATGATTTGATTTTAGCCTTATACTCTTTGTGCCTTTGATTATAATAAAATCAGAAAGAGATTTAATGAGCCAATGAACACAACGGTTAATCCCACTGGTTGTTTTCAAAGGCACCCTGTGGACTGTAATATATTTTGATATAAATCGGATGTGTGGACTTGGATAAACCGAGATTTTTCCTGTGTGTATTCATAAGTTGTTTTATTATACTAATGCTGTGTTCTGATACAGTTTCCGTACATAGTACAAATATTCCATTGGAGGTTAAATCAGATGCTGTTTACAGCGATCTCGTTGAACATCCTATCATTTGGATTGAGTATGAAGAGAATTTCACAGATTATGGTTTCTCAGGAGAAGGAACAAAGGAGAGTCCTTATCGACTTGAAGGTGTCAACATAACCTCGACAGGTTACACTGTATATATGAAGGACACAAGAAGCTATTTCGAATTTGAAAATTGCGTATTCAATGAAAATGATACATCTGGTTATGTAGAAAATATTGGTTTCTATACTAATAATGTTACTAATGGCAGAATCCATAATTGTACATTCTCTGGAAAAGGACAAGGACTTTTTGTAGAGAAATCATACAATTTCAATATCTCCGATTGCTTGTTTGTGGATAATATCATTAGAGGTTTCGCTTCACATAGTAGTTACAATTTCACGTTAACGAATTGTACGTTTGACATAACGAAATGGCAAAACGTTGGATTCTACTGTGGTGGTTCCAGTGAATGGATTTACATAGAAAATTGTACATTCTATGGGAAACCAAATTCTATCGGCATTAGCCAAGGCGCATATATAGGCAGTTCACAGCATTTTTCGTTTAACAATTCAGTGTTATATGATTTAGTTGAGGGTGTCTTCTGTGCTGCAGGTTATAGTAATATCACCAATAATCAATTCTACAACTGTGAAACTGGGATTACGATGGAAAGTAACAACTATAGAAATCTAGTTAGGAATAATCTAATAGATGCGTTGGGAATAGAGTCAGTTGGGATCTATTCAGAAGAAAGCTTCTTCAATGAAGTAGTGAACAACAGTATATTCGTCAGTGAAATAGGCATTCATATGTATGATATTACTTGGAATTGTACCTTCACAAATAATACAATCAAATACGCCGAGTATGGAATTCTTGCTAGAACTTGGTCAACGAACAACACAATCAACGGTAATAAAATATTCTTGAATGACCGTGGGATTAAGTTCAATGGTACAGATACATTGGACAATTATATCTTCAATAATACCATTGCGTGGAATTCTCAACAAAATGCCGAGAGTAATGCTGGTAGTAATTACTGGAATTTCACTACGATTGGAAACAAATGGAGTGATTATGGAGGTGTAGGGAACTACCCAATCCTCGGGTCTGCTGGAGATGTTGATTATTATCCATTAGCAATGACAGATGTAATATCACCGACTCTTGACAAACCAAGTGATATCATTGTGGAATCAAACTCGACAGGTCGTTCCATTACCTGGCAAACAAACGATGCGTATCCCTATTATTATGAAGTATATGAAAATGATTCGAAGATTCTTACAGATGATTGGTATTCCGGTTCTGTTATCTTCGATGTACCTCCCTTGCAATTTGGTGATTGGAACTACACGCTGATAATCTACGATGGATCGGAAAATAGCGCTAATGATAGTGTGATTGTAACCGCTATTGATACTACCTATCCAACTATTGATTCTCCTTCTGATTTCAGCTATGAAGGAGGATCAACAAATAACTGGATTAACTGGACTCCGTCAGATTTCAATCCAGATTACTATTTCATAGAATTCAATGGTTCTGTTTCCGACGAGGGAATATGGATTAGTGGTATGGTAAATTTCACTGTGGATGGCCTCCCTCTAGGTGAACATACTTTTACACTTCATGTGAATGATTCTGCTGGGCTTGAATCCACAGATTCAGTTTCAGTCACAGTTGTAGACACAATAAAACCTGTTCTTAGCGATGAAAGCGACATAGGTTATGAGAGTGGTACAAAAGGGCATTGGATTAATTGGTCCGCATTTGATCTCTATCCTGCCTCATTTGAAATAATTAGAAATGGTACAGTTGTAGAATGGGGACTATGGCTGTCTAGTGATATCAAGCATAACACAGATTATCTAAGACTTGGAATATATAATCTCACACTTCGGGTTATTGATGAAGGTGGGAACTGGGAAAGTGACCAAGTAATAGTAACCGTTTTGGATACAATTCTTCCAACAATAAGCGATTTTGATTATATGATAATCAATCATGGCATTCAGACTGGTATAACTTGGACCGCGTATGATTATAATCCAGATATCTATGTCCTCTATCTTAATGACACGGTCTTTATGCAGAATGAATGGCTTGGTGGCGATTTGACGATTTACTTGGCCAATATTGATATTGGTGAGTATAACCTAACAATCGTCCTTTATGATATATTAGGCCAGACATGCTTTGACTACGTCACACTAGTTGTTGTGGATAGCAACGCTCCAACAATAAGTTCTCCACCAGACTTGGAGATTGAAGAAGGCGATACACTGTCTTTGTTATCCTGGAATATTGAAGAGTCATATTCTTACAGATATTCGCTTTATGTTGATGAGACGGTAGTAGATGATGGTACTTGTGATTTCACAGATTATTCTTTCGCGCTTCACCAACTCACCGATGGAATATATAACATCACTCTGGAAATAACTGACACATCGAACAACATAGCTTCTGATAGTGTGTTTGTTTCAGTCTCTGAGGGTATTGTTCCCACCATATCAGGACCAACAGAGGTCACTTTCCAATCAGGGATATTAGGAAACTGGATTGAATGGATTTGTTTTGACGAAAATCCAATGAGTTATTCAATCACTCGAAATGACTATGTTATTGATTATGGAGATTGGGATGGTTCTAATATCAGCATAAATATTGACGCACTACCTGTTGGAAGCCACAACCTCTCCTTGACATTGACTGATACTGGGAGTAGGATGGCATCTCATTTTGTCGATATTACAATAACATCTGAAACAACTAGTACAACAACTACATCAACAACCACAACGGACACAGATTCAACCATTGTAACAACTGAAGTCAATCTCACTGAGATTTTTGGTGAGATGTTAGCACCATTATTTACTGGATTGATAATTTTAGGAGTGGTAACTGCTACCTCGTTAGTGATTACAATGTTTGTTATCTGGAGATATGTGATAAGGAAACCAGGAAGTTGAATTCAAAATCTCAGACTTCTTGGGTTTCCATTTTTTCATGAATTGGTTCTTTGACTAAAACTGTTCTCAAAGGCCAATTTATGATAGAGATTCCAATTATGACCAATGCAAGCCCAACAATAAATGTCCAATAGATGGGTTCATTGAGTATCAAAACTGATAGTAGTGTACCAAAGACTGGTACGAAATTGATGAAGACTGCTGCTTTTGTGGCTCCAACTTTCTTTATACCCACGAAGTAGAAATAGAAACCTACGAAGGTCACAAAAGCTCCTAGAAAAAGAATGTTGATCCAGAAGATCAGGTCGCCCATAGCAGGTAGGTTCCATGGTTTTTCATTTATCGAGGCTAATCCAAAAAACAAACCACCAAAGACAGCTCCTCCAGCATTAATTTCAAGTGGTGTGAGTTTGTTCATTGCATGTTTACCGATATTAGAATACAGTCCCCATATGATCATTGCAAATAGAATAATTATATTCCCAATAAGGTAGTTGATCTGAAAGTCAAGAAGCGCTTGGATACCCACTACGAAAATAATCCCTGTAAAACTAAATAAAAATCCTATATACTGCCAGCTATAATCCAATTTCTCTTTGTGAATAATGTGAGCAAAAATACTTACCGTCACAGGGTTGAAACCTGCTATTATTGAACCTTGCGCTGCTGTGGTGAAATTCATTCCGACAAGGAAAAACACACCATAACCAAATACTCCAGTTAGACCAAGAAGTAAAAGCAGTTTCAGATTTCCACGAGAAAATAAACCTCTAATTGAGTTACCTGTAGCTTTGAAAAGAATTAGAAACAAAATACTAGCGGTTAGAAATCTAAGGAAACCAATTGTCATTGGAGGTGCCAATGAAACCAGTATCTTTGCAGAAACCCAACTACCTCCCCAGAAGAACATCGCAATCAGAAGAGCAAGGTAGTATTTAGCATTCTCCAATTTGAATACACTTTCCTTTTTCGTTAGCTTCTGAAGAATACAGACCGCGTTTTAAATCGACTTCTAGCGCAATTGATTTTTAAATATCTATATCATTACCTTTATCTACGGATGTGTAATTTCATCACACAACCGAAGAGGGAATATCGCATGGATGATGAACTTGCTGAAATCAGGAAACGCAAGATGGAAGCACTAATGCGCCAAGCTCAGGAACCATCAGTTGCTGAACCTCTAGCAAAGGGCTATGTAACACCATTATCCGATTCTAATTTTTGGGAGATCATGAACCAGACAAAAATAGCTATGATTGACTTTTTTGGTGAGTGGTGCAGCCCCTGTAAAGCCCTTGCACCTATTTTTGCAGAACTAGCAAGAGAGTACACAGGGAAAGTATTCTTTGGAAAAGTGGATATAGACAGAAATCCACGCACAGCGGCACAATTTTCAGTTCAGTCGGTTCCAATGGTCATTGCCTTCAAAAATGCAAAACCCCTTGGAAGTTTACCCGGTCTCAGAAGATACAATGATTATGATAGTATTATTGAACGTCTTCTACGAACTTAGATTGATGAACGATATTTAGACTGTCTTAATACAATGAGTCATTTTGAGTATCCAACAACTTTAAAAAATTAAAGTTAACTTTCAGGAACAGGATGTGCCACCATGACCGAAGACCATACCAACGGTCGAATGACATTACGAAAATGGTTACAGAAACATGCAAGAGATCATCCCGTACATTATACTGAAATTGCAGAGTCTTTAGGAAGGGAACCCGGATCAATATCTGCTTCTCTTTCAATTGAAAGACGTACTGCAGCTAGAGATGAACGAATTCCTTTTTTCGTTCGTGTAGCACCTGGGCTTTATAGGTATAATGACTTGTGTGAAGGAGCTATAGATGAAGATTCTATTTCTAAGGTCAGAGAGCAGGCAAACGAATTCAATGCAATAACAAGGAATGAGGTTGCTAGTGCAATAGCTGACTTGGACCTTGAATCTTTTAAAAAGCTCTTTGAAATTATTTTGGTTAATGTGCGTGTTGTTGTTGAGGAGTCCAAGGAACAAGAGCGATATGGTAATACAATAATTTTCACTGCAAGATGGCGAGATGATGGAGCAAAAACTCCAGTTGTGTATTATGCAAAGAAGTGTGAATTTGATGAAACTATAGATAAAGAAACAATTTTGGAAATTCGCGGTCTCCTGCCAAAATACGGGGCAAATCAAGGGGTTATAATTTCTAATGGAATTGTATCTGAAGAAGGACGAAAAGTAGCTGTTGAACCAAATGCTGTTGTCCCACCTATTCACATCATGGATAAGGAAATCATGCTTAATGTTCTATTTGAAAGCAGAACTGGCATAAGAAGTAAGAATGTAGAGGTGTTTCTCATTGACCGTGATTTCTTTGATAGTCTACGGCCTTATGGTTCGAGAGCTTTCTCTTCAATGGATACGGTTTGATTAGGAAAATACAATTCAACCCTAGTGATTTGAATAGTTGAGAGAACGCTTATCCTGTTTAATAATAATCCGCATTCCTATGGCCAAAGACCTGTTTCCTTGCAACGCTCAATCATGAAAAGATTCCTTATGCCTTGGAAGAACATCACAGGCTCATTGATTTTTTAGTAAGCTTTGACAGAATGTAGCCAAGTTGCAATATTTTCCATTTCTGATATCTCATTCCATTCGCGATTCTGACTTTTTCACTTTATATCCCGTTATACGTGAGACATAGAAAAACTGCGCCCAAAGCTTCTAGACTTGTTACAAAAATGAAGTTCCGTTTGATTGGCAGATTTGCTATTCTGTATATGCTCACCTTTATTCTGTTTGATATCACTGGTCAATTTCAGGCAGCAGACGTATTGATAGGAAATCTCGTTTTCCTTTCTGTTGCCATGATTATGATGCTCACTGTGATACATGCGTGGTTTGGGTGGGCTAAACCTGAGTTCCTTCACAGACGTTAAAATGAAAAGGAGATAGCAAACCAATCATCTAATGAATCTAATTAATTGTGGGCATTCTATCAGCACAGTCCATACAAAATATACTGGCAGTTGTCTGCAGTTATTTCTGAAATGATAAAGGTTCATTGAGATCTGGTGTGAATACAGCTGTTGGCATTGCTTTGCAGTTTGTCAATTTTCCCCAATTTCCAAATCTGTCAATTGCGATTAGTCCTGCTTCACTATTGGTTTTTTCATCAAATGTTCTCATACTCTTTTCAAGTGACTCTTCAATAGAATGACCTTGTTCTAGATGAAATACAACCAATCTACTTAGAGTTACTCTCATAATATGCTCTCCCATTCCTGTTGCAGAGACACCATATTCTGCAGTGGCATATGCTCCTGAGCCAATTACTGGTGAATCACCAACTCTCCCTGGTGTCTTATTCTTGATTCCTCCAGTAGACGATGTAGAAACAATCCTTCCCTCACTGTCTATTACAATACATCCTACGGTATCCTTTCCTCCAGTGTCAGCTGGAGGTCCATTAGGTTCCACAGCCTTTTCAACCCTATATCCTTCATCGAGCATTTTCTTGTATAGTTTTAAGGCGTTATCTCCTGCGAAGAAACAGTATTCCGTTTTTTCTAAAACATATCGTGCAAGGTATATTGGATTTTGCACTTCAGTAAGGCCACCTACTGAGCCAAAGTTCAAAGTGGAACCATCTACAATCATTGCATCAAGTTCCCGCTGGTCATCAGAGTTCTTTGTTGCACCCAATCCTGCATTTAGTCTTCCACAATCTTCCATGAACGCAGTACAGATTTCAGCAGCATCTAATGCATTTCCGCCTTCAGCTAAAATATCGTACCCCACACGTGCTGCTTTTTTGACATACTCCACTCCTATGGGTATTCTCTCGTCTTTCCAAGCACCAGCACCGCCGTGCACAATAATCATAGGAATCTTACTCAAGAGGACCACCTTACTGATTTCTTGCTTGATATTCTCTCGCTCTTAACTGTGTCTGAAATGTAAATATGGAATAGTATATGTCAATCACAATATCTCCAGCTTATACTTAATATAGATGCCGCAACTTACCTTTGTCTGGTACAAACATATGGGTAAGATAAAAGTCCATTCTGATACTACAAAAGGCTAGTAAAAAATCTTTCAAATTAGAGATTAAATTAAAGTCAGATAATTATCTCTTAAATTGCAATGTGTTATTATACATAAGAGATGAATGAAATGATGTAGAGTAGTGAAAAATGAGGGAACTATGTTGGATGATGTAAAACCTAAGATTGAACCTATGGAGATCAAAACGAAGAAAGAAGCAGCGAATGCAATCCCTAAGCTTCGTAATGCAATAGAATTCCATAACTATAGATACTATGTATTGAATGATCCAATTATTGCTGATGCAGAATATGATAAACTCCTGCTCATCTTACAAGAACTTGAAGATAGATACCCTGAACTTGTAACTCCTGATTCTCCAACACAAAGAGTTGGAGCTGAACCACGTAGTGACCTACAGATGATCACACATCCGGTACCAATGACCAGTCTAAAGACAGTTTATGATTTGGATGAAGTCAGAAGATTCGATGCTACTTGTAGGTCCGAAATTGGGAAAGAGAAGATAGAATATGTTGCTGAACCCAAGTTTGACGGCCTTGCAGTTGAACTGATCTATAGAGATGGCATGTTGGTACAGGCCTCAACTAGGGGAGATGGAGTGAGAGGTGAGGAAATAACTGCGAATATCAAAACAATAAGAGATGTTCCACTGAAGCTAAGGAAATATGGTACAATAGCTCCGCCGGGTGATTTAGTTGTAAGAGGTGAAGTGTACATCAATATTGAAGGTTTTGAGAGATTGAATAGGGAACGTTCTGAAAATAACGAATCGTTGTTTGCTAATCCTCGTAATGCAGCAGCGGGGTCTCTTAGACAACTTGATCCTTCTATTACGGCTAAACGGCCTCTAAGAATCTTCATCTACCAACTGGTAAACTCAGAATCGATTGGGATAAAAAATCAGTATGAATCTCTTGAAATCTTGCAAAGCTGGGGTATGAGAGTCAATCTTGCAATGACAAGGAAGTATGATAGCATCGAGAAAGCAATTGAATACCACAAGAAACTCGAGGACACACGAGATGAACTCCCATATGAGATTGATGGCGTTGTTTTCAAAGTAAACTCTCTATCCCAACAAAAAAAACTTGGTATGCGTCATCGTGATCCTAGATGGGCGATTGCATACAAATTCAAACCTAGACAGGCGACTACCAAACTGCATCATATTAAAGTCCAAGTTGGAAGAACAGGTCGTCTTACACCAGTAGCAGAACTGGAGCCTGTGAATATCGGTGGTGTTACTGTATCTCGTTCGTCTTTGCATAATCTCAGTGAGATAGAAAGAAAGGACATTCGCATCGGGGATACTGTTGTTGTAGAGCGTGCAGGAGATGTTATTCCACAAATTGTCAAACCTGTGACTTCTGTGAGGACGGGAAATGAAAAGGAATTCAATATGCCAAAGAAATGTCCCTCTTGTGAATCAAAGGTGCATCTAAGTAAGGACAAAAAACTTGCTGAGTGCAGGAATCCAAATTGTCCTGCACAGCTTAGAAGAAGACTATCCCATTTTGCATCACGAGCAGGAATGGATATTGAAGGTCTTGGCTCAAAGACCATAGATGCTCTCGTTGAAAACGGAATAATTGATAGTCTGCCATCTATCTATAAGTTGGATGAAGAAGAGATACTACAACTTGATGGATTTGCAGAGAAAGGCACATCTAATCTCTTAGAACAAATAAACGCCAGTCGCAATCGGTCACTCGGCCGATTCATTTTCGCTTTAGGTATACCTCAAGTTGGAGCTGCTACTGCGCGTCTTTTGGCAAGAGAGTTTGGTTCTATTGATGCTATCGCAAAGGCTGATATGGATGAATTACAAATGATTGAATCAATAGGACCTGAATTAGCCAGAAAAATTGCTGAATTCTTCTCTAATAGTGATGTAAAGAAAGAGCTTAAGGAATTAAAGAAACTAGGTTTGCCATTCGAACGTAAGAAAAAGTCTAGAAAACAAATCTTGGATGGACTCACTTTTGTATTTACAGGAGCCATAGAAATGAAGCGTTCTGATGCCCAGAGACTTGTGGAAGAAATAGGAGGGAAGGCTACTTCATCCGTCAGTAGTAAGACAGATTTTGTTGTTGCAGGTCCTGGTGCTGGATCAAAATTGGACAAAGCAAAAGAGCTTGGGATTAGGATCCTCGATGAAGAGGAATTTATGAAGATGATACACGGTAAATAGAATAAGCCCCTAATAGCATATTCTATATTGATTCCTCAAATTATCCTTGTTGAAAATATAGTTGCAAAGAATAGGACTGTTTGTGATAAAAGAGAAGATTCACCTTTTCTTCGCATAGTATCCGACTAAAATCAATGATAATATACCAATAGATAACCCAAAAACAATAGTTAGAGGAGTTGGGTTTATTTGCTCGGCATCAGTCGTTTCAGTGTTTGCTGAGGTAGTTGTGTCCGTATCAGTGAATGCAGTTGTTGTCGTAGAAGTAGTTGTAGTTGACGTAGTTACAGATGATCTAGTCACATTGACAAGCACAGTGTCGCTGATCCAATTTCCCGAGGTATCAAAAACTTTGATTGTATAGTTATAATAACCAATATATGATATACTCACATCAAATACTATTGAATCTCCCTCCCAACTATCAATGAGTATTATTGTATTATTAAGTCGAATAGAGTAATGAGATGGATACGAGTCAATAGGATTCCATACTATCTGAATCTGATTTGTATCATCATCGCAATCGATATCGCTTGGATGGTTTATTGTTGGAATATCATATTCTATGGGGAATCTAAATGCAAAATTGTCAACAGATTCAGAAATCCCTGGAATATGATAGAATCTTGAATTACCGTAATCAGACCAGAAATTTCCTATTTCGGTAGAATTCCAATTATTTTCAAAACCATCATCAATTGCATTGGATTGATTGTTATATTTTATAATATTCTTATAGATAAGATTACGACTACTATTTCTGTCTATATAAATTCCATATTGTGAATTTTCGGAAATCAAATTTGATATTATGACATTCATTGTCGAATTGTATACATGAATCCCATATCTAGAATTGTGTGCTGTTACACAATTTGAAACTGATATTTTAATTGAATAACCGATTTGAATCCCAACAGAAACATCTTCAAAATTTCTATTTTCTATATGCATTGAACTACAATTTGCCAATATTATCTGACTATATTCCTCTGATTCCAAATCCTCCTCGATTCTTCCCCAAAAGTATCCAATCCTTTTATTATTCAAACGGTTATCATCAGCAACATTGTGCATCCATTCCTTTATTTCTGAACCGAAAATGAATAGACCATTGCGCTCCATCGTATTTGATTCGATAGATATATTGGTGGAATGAAATAGATGTATTCCCAGATCATGATTATGATGTATTGTATTGTTTTCAATCCTATTGAAAGGTGAGTACCATATATCAATCCCAAGTGTATTATTTTTGATTATATTTCTCTCAATTGTGTTATTGAATGAAAACGCTACTTCAATTCCATCATAGTAGTTATCAATTATTGTGTTGTTTAAAACTATATTACTATCTGAATGGGCATGAAGAATTATACATGCTTCTTCTGAATATCCGTTTCTTGAAAGAGTGTTACCATTTATAGTATTTTTAGATGAATTAGACAGTTGTAATCCATGAACTGAGTTCTCAGTAATAAAATTATCCAATATTCTATTCGTTATCGATCCGTACAATACTAAACCAGAAAATTCGTTTAAAGAAATTGAATTGTTCATTATGGTATTATTTGATGATGATATTAACCAAAATCCGTGTATACCATTTTCTAAAATTTTATTTTTTATGATGGAATTATTCTGCGAATAATCAATTACATATACGCCTACCCAATCGTTACTGGAAATGTTATTGTACTCAATTGTTATATTTGTTGAAGCCGTGATTTTTACTCCATAGCACGCATTCTCTGTAATGGAATTGTTAGCTAATTTATTTTTGTGTGATGAATGAATGCTAACTCCATCTTCCTGATTGTTAGATATATCATTAAATATGATTGTTGTATTTGAAGAAGAACTGATCGAAACTCCATTATCCGTATTATCTGTAATGTTGTTCTTTATTATTTTTGTATAATTGGACCACGAAAGACTAAAACCAGTATAACAATTTGATATTCGATTAAGCAATGATGTATTATTTGACGATGATGAAATGTGGATTCCACTAAAATTCGTTTTTGATATCGTATTATTTTTGATGGTGTTATTGCCACCATTAGAAATTACTAGACCAAATCCGTTTTGTGAAATTGAATTATTCCCAATGGTGTTATTATATGATGACGTCAATCTAATGCCATTATTTTTTCCTAATATCGTGTTATTATTGATAGTCAAATTAAGAGAGTCAGTAAGAACAATACCCTCTTCTCTCTGCAATATGGAATTATTGTAAATCATTGCATGACTAACATTAGATAGTATTATTCCATCTCCATTAAATCCTCCACCTAGATAACAATCACGGATTACGAAGTAAGCATTTGTATCTTCAACATAGATACAATTTCCAGAAGTCGTTATATTGTATCCAGCAATTATAAATGGTTCCAAGTATGTGCCAAATCCAGGAAAGCCCAATGATGCAAAACCTTCGTTTGAAGTCACAACTATAGGTTCGTGAGTAGTGTAGGTGCTTCCAACTATCTTTTGATGTGAATTAGCTGAATTATCTTTGTAGATATTGCTAGTAGTAATTTCATAATCTGGTTCCACAGGTATTGCTAAAAGGAATACAAACAGAACTAATATTGTTCCTTTTCTCATCCCATTCACTAGTTGGTATGAATGTAAATGAATAATATAGCATTTTTTTCTGATGAAACCGCTACTACTGCACAAAATCGAATTTATAAAAGTTAAAGAAAAAAAGAGGGTATACTAGCCCTCTTTATTTAATTTCGTTTAACGATTCCTAAAATGATAATAGCAAAAATAATGACTACTATAAACAGAATGATATTAATTTGAAATAGATTATCTGTTTGTGGTTCTTGAGTTATCGTAGATGAAAGCATAGGTTCATGTGGTTCATCAAACGCATTGTATGAGATGAAGATATCAGATGAGCCAGCATTTTCTGACTGAAAACCATCATCAGGGAATGGAATGTCATCAGATAAGGTGTTTTTCCCGTCACAACGATATCATCGTCAGATGAAATTGTAACACCTTCTCCAATGTCCTCCTTTTCACCACGGAAATATGATGACTTCTGGATTGTCTGATCATTAGATGAAATACTTGTGATGACAAAATCGAAGCCACCTGCTCGGTTTGCTTGGCTTGCATTCACGATTGAATAACCATCCGAAGTAGAACGTCCTACTACAATAATGTTATCGTCTGAATCTACTCTCAGATCCCGTGCTCTATATGATGCATTTCCTCCTAGATATGTAGTGAATACATCTTCATAAGTTGAATCGACCTTGAAGAGATAGATGTCTGCAAATCCGCCATTGTAGGAGTCGTCCAATGCATTTGGTGTATCCAGATTCTCAGACTTTGTGGAGCCAGCTACTACTATTGCTCCAGTTGAGTCTACATCAATTCCCAGTCCCATATCTTCGTCATCACCGTTAAGATATGTTGCATATTCAAGTGAATTCATATCCCCTGAAATAACAACGACAGAAGAATCAGTATCTCTGATATATTCTGTATAGAATGCGTAAGTCGTATAAGTTGTGATTTTTTATATAGAAAAAAAGAGTTGATGGTACACTGCAAATGCAGGTACCATTATTTATGCTAGCTTTTTGGCTTATTCCTTTTCCATTATTTCAGCTATGTCTAAGAATGTGTCGTCTATTTGCATTTCAGCATCCTTAGCTTTAATGAGAGGAGGAAGTTGTTCTCTATCGACACCTGGAATATACTGGAAAATGTCTCGTAACTTCCAGTTCAAGTAATTGAAGAGTTTAGAGAGAGGTAATTCCATTGGACAAGCATCTTCACACTGCCCACAGTTCACACAAGAGTCTGCGACATGAGCAAGCCTAGTGAATGGGAATAGCGCATTTGGTGGTATCTCACCAGGTTCAACAAAATGCCTATCTGCTTCAAGTAGACAGGATTCACAATAACAGATTGGACATGCATCTCTACAACCGTAGCATTTTATGCATTTATCGAACTCATTGAACCAATATTCTTGTTTCTCAGAAAGAGACATCTCATCCAAGATTTTGAATTGCTTTTCTCTATATGCTGCAGCTCGTTCCTGTTCTTCCTTGTCCTTTTTATCTCGTAGATCAATTTGCTTTTTCGTAGCCTTTTCAACTTCGATATATTTGTTCTCAAGAGCTTTATCAAAAAGCATCTTGCCTTTGTCAGAACATATCTCTACGAATGTGCTTTTCTTTTCAACATCTTCAGTACCCCATTTTCCACATGCGATATCTGCGAAAACAGGAATGTTGAATTCACATCTTCTGCAATTGTTTCTTCTTCCATAGTCCTCCGCTTCAAGCTCTTTTAAGGACAAAGACTTGGTGGTTCCATCCTTGAGGAAAACATGTAGGTTACCTCCATCAATGTCTTCTGCAACAACATCATTTGGATCAACTTCGAATTTTTCTCTATACATGATTTTTGTCTTTGCTGGAGGAAGTGTTCCAGTGCAGTTTAAACCAATGAGAATCAGATTGTCCTCATTGATTTGATGTCTTTTCTGAAGTTCTATGATGGCTCTAATATCACATGGCTTTCCAACGACTGCCAATTTTGAATCGGTAGATCCCTCTAGATACTCCTTAACAAAACGAGCTACATTCGGTGCACTGCAATGAAGTGAACCTGCTGTTTCAAGGAGGTCTTCAGTTTTAGTTATGAGGACAGGTACTGCAGCATACCTGTTTCCATTCATAGGTTTCACCGTAACAACACCATCGACTGCTAGTGAATCCAAAGCGCATGTCAAGAGTGATGTTACTAATCCACCAGATTCGGCTTTTTCAAAGATTTCTTCGTTGGTTGAACGTGCTATGTACATATCATTGCTCATTTTATCACCTCAACTCCCACCGCACAGACTTTGTACTCTGGCATCCCACAAGCTGGATCTAGCGCGGGGTTTGTTATTATATTTGCACAAGATTCTCTGAAGTGAAACGGTAGAAAGATTACTCCTTTGGGTACATCATCTGTGACTTTTGCAATCGCTTGTACACTTCCGCGTCTTGTACGCAGAATTACTTCATCACCAGATTGTATCTTCTCAACTGAAGCATCTTCGGGATTGATTTGACAATAACCTTTAAGCTCCTCATTGTCCAATTTTGGAGTTCTACGAGTCATTGTTCCTGTGTGATAATGAAAGATACTCCTTCCTGTAGTAAGGTAGTAAGGGAATTGTTTATCTGGCATTTCTGCTGGAGGTTTGAATTCAACAACTTGCAGATGACCTAAACCATCAGGAGTGTTGAATTTCTCTGTAAAGAATGTAGGAGTACCTGGATGATCTTCTGTGGGAACAGGCCATTGAATTCCTCCAGTGGTTTCGTTGAGTCTTTCATAGGTAATACCCTTGTAAGGTGGAACAACCCGCCTTATTTCTTCAAAGATTTCTCGTGGTGAGGAGAAGTCAAAGTACTTCTTGAAACCCATCCGTTCAGCTACCTGACAAACAATCCACCAATCTGGTTTAGCTCTACCGGGTGGTTCAATCAGTTTATTGATTTTCTGAACTCTTCTATCGACGTATGCATGGATGCCTTCCCTTTCAACCCATGTAGCTGCAGGTAATACAACATCTGCTAGCTCTGCTGTTTCAGTAAGGAAAATATCTTGCACAATAAGTAGTTCCTTTTCAGAAAGCGCTTTTCTCACATTGGTTACATCTGGGGCTGCCATCATTGGATTAGTTCCAACAATCCACATGTATTTGGTTTGTTGAATCATCTTTGTGTATGGTAAACCCGGTTCAGCAGGAAGACCCTCTACACCCCAGTGTTCTCCAAATATCTTCTCAGGCCCAGTACCTACTTTCTTGAAACCAGGATAGAATACATTGAGGCAACCCATATCACCAGTTCCCTCACCATTAATCTGACCTCGAGTTGGAGAGGGACCTGTGCCTGGACGTCCATATTGACCTGTTATCAGTGCTAAAGTAGCTAAAGCTTTAATCCCATCCGCACCAGTAGTGTGTTGGTTCAGACCTTGGTTGTAAAGAATAGACGCTGTGTCTGCTTTAGCAATTAAACGAGCAGCTTCTTTGACCTTTTCAAGAGGAACATTCGTGATTTTCTCCATCTCTTGAAGGTCAATTTTATCCAAGTGTTCTTGAAGTTCTTTAATGCCAACAGTACGTTTCTCTATGAATTCATTGTTCTCTAGCTTTTCATCTAGGATAATTTTCATCATAGAATTGAGCAAGGCTACATCCGTTCCTAGATTTAGTTGGAGATGGATGTCCGCAAATTCACGAGCTGTGATGGTTCTGCGTGGTTCAATTACAATCACTTTTGCACCACGGTCTTTTGCCCTCATCAGTCGCTTTGCCATCATTGGAAATGTTTCTTTGATATTTATTCCAACCAACAAGAAACAATCAGCTTTCTCTAAGTCGAGTTGAGATATTGGCATGACTCCTGAACCAACAGTGGGTCCTAAGCCTGCGGCTGTTGATGAATGACATAGACGTCCACAATATTCTACATTGTTGGTCTTCATGACTACGCGAGTGAATTTCTGTAGTACGTATGCGTCTTCATTTGTATTCTTGCCAGATGCCAATAAACCAAACTCATTAGGACCTGCTTCTTTCAGTTTTTCAGTAATGAATCTGAAAGCTTCATCCCAAGTAGTTTCAACAAGCTTTCCACCCTTTCGGATAAGGGGAGTTTTTAATCGGTCTTCTACATAAAGGAACTGATATGCATTCCTTCCTTTGGGGCAATTTCCTCCCTCATTTATGGGATGTTCATCCCATGGCTCTTGACCGACAATCTTGCCATCTTCTATCACAAGATAGATTCCGCAGCCACAACTGCAATACGGGCAAATGGTTTGTTCATACGTGGGCATGTACTAACCTCCCGAATGGATTGGGACCAATTTCTTTGAGCTCAGCCACAAAATCGTGTACAACTTGAGCAAACTTTGTAGATTCTGATGCAGACACCCATTCCAATCTGAGCCTTCGGGGATCAATTCCCACAGATTCAAGTAACGTTGATAGCATCATGACTCTTCTTCGAGTGTAAAGATTACCAGTTTTGTAATGGCAATCTCCAGGGTGGCATCCTCCTATGAGAACACCATCCGCACCCATTAGGAGTGCTTTGATAACGAAAGTAGGCTCTATTCGACTTGAACAGTTGACTCTGATGGAGTGGATGTTAGGTTCATATTGTAACCGAGTAGTACCTGTGAGGTCTGCCCCGGCATAACTACACCAATTACAAAGAAATGCAAGTATTTTCGGTTCGAAACTGTCTTCTGGCGTAATAATACCTCCGTGTAAGTTGAAGTGGAAAAAGACGCTGATTTAAGTGTTATTTTAGTGGTTACACTTTGTTATCCAGTTACAATTTGTAACATCCTACATATTGTCAAAAGAATACAAATAACTCACTCTGGAGAAGAGGAGTGAGTCCAAGAAGCAATTTGAATTATTTTTTTTTGCACTCATGGTCAGCTATTCGATATCTTTCGGAGAAATCCTACATGGAGCATATCGTCACGTAAAATTCTGGTTGCATCCCATCCCCCACGATGAGTGATATCTCGCATCAAATGATTTTGAATTGATTTTTTCTCCAATAATTAAAAATACCATAGTGAGTAAAAACCATAAGAATCTAGAATTATTCTCATAGCATGGAAGAATGGTTGCAAGATTGGGCAAGCTGGTTCTTTCTAGTGGTTTCAATTATCATTCATTTTCTTTTCATCGTTTCACTCGGAACGGGATTGCTGAATTCATTCTTTTATGACACACGATATTTAGTCGGTCAGGGAGCTGATTTCTTTTCATATTATCAAGCAGGACACAATGTCTTGAATGGGGTTGACTGTTATACTATACCAGATACACTTGTTGTACCATACCTTTACCCGTATCGATATCTTCCATATTTTGCGTTCACATTCGGTGTTGTATTCAATCTTTTACCACCAATGATTGCTTATTGGACTTGGATTGGAATAGTGATAGCGGTTTTGTGGTCTGCTGTTTTTCAAACACGATCACTCGGTAATAATCTAGAAAGATCCAACTGGGAGGTACGCATCGCTATGGGGATGTGGCTTATCTTCTCACCAGTGTATATTGAATTATTTGTTGGGCAAGTCACACTCGTTGCGGGAATCTTGATGTTCTTTGCACTCACGACTTCCTCATTTGTTGAAGGTGGAACTGAGAGAAAGGGAACCATGACTACGCTATGGACGACTGGCTCATTGACAAAAATGATTCCGTATTTTATTGCACCTGTGCTCCTAGCAGCAGGTAGAGCAAGGGCTGTTTTAGTTGCTATTGTTGTTACTGTATGTGCGATTGTATTAGTACCTAATGGACTGGAATTGCTCCAATTCTTTTTAGGATTCAATATTGCTCGGTCAACCCATATTAGTCCGTATGGGGGCAGTCATTCATTGAGAATGCTAATTCTATATTTGTTTGGAGAGTCATATGCAAATTCAGGAATTCTCACCGGTCTCTTAATGGGAGTTTTCTTTATGTTAGCTATTGGTGCTGCAGTATATTCCCGGGATGTCTGGGCAAGTGCTGGTTTATTCGCTACTACATATTTCTTCATAATTGTGGATGTCTGGGAACACCACTACACATTCATTCTACCGCTTTTGGTGTTATTTTGGATTCGTTCTAAACCTGCAGATAAGTCACACTGGGTATCATTTGTAATCTTGTTATTGATGAGTATTCCCTGGCTGCCAATCATCTCATTTCTTTCAGGTTCAGGTCCGAATATTCATCCAATTATTTGGACTACAGAATGGCAAATTCTCTATCATAGCTCAAAAGTAGTACCCGCTCTCATATTCTTCGTCTGGCTTCTAGTAATTACTTTTCGAACACCAAGGACAGAAAACGTTGCAAATAGTATTCTAGATGTGTTTCAAAATATATGGAATGATTTAGTCAAAGGAACTAACCCTAAAGTCGAGAGAGGAATTATAGTCGAGAATGAGAAAGATACAAAGAAGACAGATTTAGAGAAAAACGAAGAATCCCAAAAATAACTATGGGTTTTCAAGTTGATAGAATAAATTGAATGATGTAATATAATTCATCAATATTATTCAAAATTTCTGCTCAACATTTTTGGCGTTAAGTATTGTCTAACTATATCATATGTGTATTAAGCTAAGGAACATGCATTAGCATATAATGGATCTATCTGTTGTTTTCGAAGTACTACTTATTTTGATACTCTTTGTACTTTTATTCACACAGTTAGACTTAAACATCTTCTCACAATCAGTCATCGGCACAAGGTTTTCTGGAAACCAGTCAAATTCCCTCAGATGTAGATGTCATTGATGTGACAATAGCCATGAGTATCCTGAAGATGGATGAGTCTTGATGACTCATCTACAATCTCATCCACCTACATTCTTCTCCGTAGTATCACTATTACTATCAGAAGTACAACAACCAAGAACCCGAGCCCAATAATTATCATCAAACTTGTAGGATCTATTTCAGCTGAGGGAGTTGTTCCTGAGGTATTTGTTTCTCCTGTAGTCGTGGATGTCGAAGTTGTGGTGGTAGTTGAGGTCGTGTCTGTTGGTTGAAGAACCGCTACGATGAAGGTCGCGGACAAGCTATTCCCCTCATCATCTGTAACAGTCACGTTCAAGGGGTAACCTCCTGGAGTAAGTGTGGTTTTGTTTGTCAATAGTCCCCCTGTGATATCAAAGTTCACATTATCATTGATTGTCCACTTCCCGATACCTGATAGATCACTTGCAGAGAGTTGCATGGAGAGTGCCTCTCCATAGTATAGCACCACGTCGCTTGGTTCATTAATCCACTCGGGTGCAGTAGTATCAGTAACTTGGATACGGTCACTCAGGGAGTTCCACGTTCCAGATACCGATTGCATGTATATCGTGTAGTAAATAACCGCAGGCAAGCTGGGAGTCCAAGTGTGGGAGTAAGTGTGTTCTGTGTTCGCCATAGAATGATTGGCACCATCATATTCGATCACCACAGCTACTATCCCTGATGGGTGAGTGACATTCACTGAAATTGTCATCGATTCTCCAAATTCCAGTGGTTGTGCTGTTTCAACTAGATTTGACCATGTAGGCAAGCTCGTCAATTTCTCATATTTGAAGCTGCCAGTTTCCCATTGGCTCCATAGTCCCATACTATCACAGGTTCTAACTCTCCAGAAATACCGCGTTGCATTTACTAGAGGTAGTCCTGAATATACTGTGGACCTATCATTGAGAACTACCTCATTCGTCAACTCAAGCTTTATTCCCTGTGTAAATGTACTATCAAGAACTCCTGTTTCGGATGCATAAGCACCTGGTCCATACACATAGATACTATCCCCTACAGCAGTGTTAGAATAGTATCCCCTTGCAGTCCCAGATGCTCCTCCGTGTCGGATCTCCACATATAGATTCCAACTGGAATTAGTACAAAACAGATTTTCAACATCGAAGATCATGTAACCTCCGTCAATTCTAGCAGTGTACTCTGATCGATTCAAGACCTGAATAGGTACCTGTCCATTGTAATTGTCTTCAAAGCTTGAGGTGGGTGAACTTAGCCCGCCGCAGACCATGAATATCGCTAGGTCTGTGAAAGTTGTTTCTCCGGTTTCTACATCAACTTCGAAATATAGTTTATCAACTACTCCTGAATCTGCAATCAAGCTAGCAGGCCATCTGTACTGTACTCGAGTGTCATAAGCGTAATTCAGAATATTATCTTGCAAAGCACCAGACCAATTGGTGCTATGGAGTGTAGAATAATGAGTATGATTTTCTTCCATCAATTGAGTTTCATTGTAAGTCGTGCTATTCCATACTTCAACTTCATAATTTGTTTGTAGATCAGAAGGATCATCATCATTAAATTCCCAACCTAAATCTGGTGTCGAACTTGAAATGTAATCAATCTGAGGTGATTCCGAGAATCCATCGACGGTCAGGTTACTGGCTGATGGAGTTTCGTATTCGAGTGCGATATTTGGTATTGTATTCGTGTCATCTGTTACGCTATTCTCACGCGATATGAATCCTTTCATCGATGGAATTGAAAGAGATTCGTCAACTTGACGAAGGACAAGTGTCAGAATACCATCTTCACTAATGGTTTGAAGAACAGCATCTGTTATCTCCCATTCGTACCAATTATCATCCGCGAACGTGTTTGGACTACTTGGTGAATCAATCACATCCATCGGGACTGGATTGAGGTCAGGCTCATTATCCCACGTTATTGTATCTGCTGCCCACGAATCATTACCGGAAGTGTATACTCCGAAAGGCTCGTCAGCATCGTCAAAACTATGAACCATGTAAAGATTCAAAGTAGCTCTTGTAAATGCTACAGTGTGGGGAATATGTGTGAGATCGAATTTCAGCCAAATTCTAGCCATATATCCTCCACCCCCTGAATCGTTACCACATACAAGACCTCCATGGGAACCAAAATTATCATGAGTCAGAGATGGTTCTGAACTCAAGGTGAAGGTGTCTTCACCAACCTGAATAACATGTACATCACTTCCAGGCGTAGCGGCAAGAGAGGGTATCCCATCAGCAACTCTGCTTCTTGGTGAGTCAGATGACACAATTGGCATTATTTGTAGCACTGGTATTATCATACTAAAACACAGTACGATTACTAAGCTAATGGTGGTTTTCTTCAAGATTCATCTCTCCCTAAAATCTGACCTTTTGAATTATCAAATCATACACATACTTCATGTATGCTCTTAGAATCCAAATCTAATTATCCCCCATAGGTTTCCTTTCTATTTTACTGTTTTGGGAAGTAAGATTATCATCGGTTCGATTCACTAGTATACTGGACCTTAGGAATTATATATAGTTAATATCAACACAGACTTGTAGGGAATTATCATGAGATATCGACGAGTTGGAAAGAGCGGATTGAAGATTTTTTAGATTTCACTCGGTTCACACAACCTCGATTTTTATGAAGGTGTAACCCTACGATAAAATAACCAATTCCGTAAACAAAAATCAAATCAAGTAATGCATGTAGGAAGAATAGTGTGGGAGGAGAATAGTACCAAATAAAGAAAAGATTTCTGGAATCGCAATACTACCAATTAGAAATGACACTGCCATGATCCAATTGAATATAACACCAACAATGAACAACCATTTGTAATATTTCTCTTTATCCATGATTATCTCTCTTGGAATACCGATTTATCATCCAAAATTTGAATCTGGACATTTTATATCTTGACAGTCAGTCTTGCGGAATATGATTCACATTCTCCTTTCTAGATTTTTGGCAAAATGTAGTTGTGATTCAGGATAAGAAGGTTAACCTTTCTAAGACATAAAAATCCCGGAATAAATTAATATTTATCCATGGTTTTTGAGAAAGACTCTTAGTGTAGTTCCAGATTCCAAAGAGCATGTCTTCTCACAACTCCGAATTTGAAAAATATCTGGCTGTTGAAACAGCTGGGGGCCCATCTTGGCATCCTGATGGGAAAAAGATCATCTATGTCTATGATGCACCTGGAATTTTTCAGATATACAGAAGTAAGATTGTAAAAGGGGTTACAACTTGGCCTGAGCGTATTTCTTTCGAGCAAGATCGTTGCACTGCACCATTATATCTCAAAGATGGTTCTTTACTTTATACACGCGATTTTGGTGGTGATGAGAATTTCCAAATCGCACATGTGGATAAGAATGGTTTAACTAATTGGATTACTCGAGATTTGGCAGCAAAGCATATACCTCATCTTTCCTCTGATACTGGATTCTATTATCTATCCAATTCGGAAAAGAAGACAAATTTTTCATTGTACTACAAACCGTTATCAAATATATCCGGTGATCCTGAAAAGGTGTACAGTCCGGAGAAAGGACTGCCCGAAATTTGCACAACAAGTAGTGATGAGAGGTATATTGTAACCTCGGTCTATCTCGGTAATGTTGAACAAGAAATAATAATCACCGATAGAGAATCTGAAACACATGAGAACTTGACTAAGGAAATTACAAACAAACCAGCTCGTTGGGAAGCTGTCAGATATGTTGATTCAGACACATTACTTGTTTTAACCGATTTTGAATCCGAGTTTATGCGTTTTGCATACATCACTTTTTCTGGTGAATTTAGAAAACTGGATAGAATTGAGAAGACACTAGAATTTGAAACAGAATATACTGCATGGCTCTCAGATTTTGAAACAACATATTTTGTAACAAATGAAGAAGGATACAGTGTTCTCTATAGTGGCATATTTTCTAGTGATGGGGTTAGGGATATCAAGAAAATAAGAATGCCAATTGATGGGGTTATTGTATCAGGAGACAATAGATCCTTTTCAAATCCGATTTCGTTGTCACCAGATGGTAAGAAATTAGCAGTTACAATCAGCACAGGTGTGGAACCATATAATATCTGGATAATTGACATGAAGGATGATCAAAGCTGGAAATGCACTGATACTGCAACAGCAGGACTCCAAAAGGAAAAATTCGTAGAGTCGTCTTTACATAGATTCAAGAGCTTTGATGGTTTGAGTGTGCCTTACTTCAGATATATTCCGAAAGGTAAGATGCTAAAAGCAGGATGGCCGGCTATTCTGATAATTCATGGAGGACCAGAATCTCAGATACGTCCTTCCTTCAATCCAACAATCCAGTTCTATCTGTCAAGTGGATTTGCTGTGGTAACCCCTAATATTAGAGGTAGTACAGGTTATGGCAAGATTTACCTAAATTTGGATAATGTCGAGAAAAGGCTAGACTCTATTCATGATATTAGTGAACTTGCCGCACATCTCAAGAAAAGTGATGACCAAATCGATGATGATAGGTTAGTCATCTATGGAGGCAGCTATGGAGGATTTGCAGTTCTTTCATCTATCACTGAATATCCAGATATTTGGAAAGCCGCTGTAGACATTGTTGGTATTTCTAACTTTGTCACTTTCTTGGAGAATACTGCAGATTGGAGAAGACCTCTTAGAGAAGCTGAATACGGTTCTTTACAGTATCATCAAGATCTTTTAGAACAAATAAGCCCGATTCACAAAGTCGATGAAATTGAGTGTCCTCTCTTCATAATCCAAGGAGATAATGATGAGCGGGTTCCATTATCTGAATCAGTTCAGATCTATGAAAGAGTAAAATCAAAGGGAATTCCAGTGGTCTTCCGGAGATTTGCAGATGAAGGTCATGGACTTTCGAGATTAAAGAACAAAATTGAAGCATATAGTGAGGTCCTTGATTGGTTGAAAGAAAATGTGTGAACTACTCTCGTTCGTAATCAGTCAAAGTTAAGAGGGAGAAGGTATGTCATGAAGCGTGGAGTGTTAGCAATTTGAGGACACTACTACTCATCATCTTGTTATTTACACCAATGATGGTACCTTTTGAAACAGCTGCACCTGTTGTTGTTTATACAAGTGATAATGTCGAGGTTAGTGTTGACCTAATTGCTGCTATTCCTTGGACAGCTCCTTTTGAAGAAGAGGTTAATTTGACCATTGGAGTTTTTCCTCTAGTGAACAATGTTATTCATGTAAACATTACTTCGGTCAATATCATTGTATATCGAGAAGAAGCAGATCAATCTGGTTACAGATTGATAACGGCTAAGGATCATCAAGGAACTCCTTTGGCTGAGGGTACTACATTCGCCAATTATACAGATACTTTCTTACTATCTGGAACGGATTATGGTACTGATTGTTATTTCGCATTGTTGGTTGAAGGATACTACTACAACGCCACACATCTAGAATTCTACCAAGCTCTATCTGATGAAAATTTAATTGGACCATTTGTTATTGGTTCTAGCATACATACACCGGTTGCTTATGTGGGATTGATCGTTCTGGCAATTGCAGGTGTTGTATTCATAGCAGGTGTATATGGTATAAAGAAAAGCCGCTCTAGAAGCACTAGAAAGTCCTTGATGGACAGCGAATAGTTCCTACTATCTCTCTAGTAATTTGGCTTGACGACCCTTGGCATCTTTTTTGAACTCTTTCAGCATCTTTGCAATAAACTTTGAATCTGAACCATAGATCTCGATCAGCTGATCAATATGCTGAATTGTATCATTCAGTCGGTCCAATATTATATCTACCCCTAATCCTATCAATGTCTTTTCAGTTTCATCTACACTATACAGAACACGTCTTCGCCCTCTTCCAGTCTGTGACAAATCGGTTTCTCCATAGATTAGGCCTAATGTTTCAAGTTGTGATACTACAAGGCTGACATTGCTTCTTGAGTAGTGTGTAGCATCTGCAATATCGTCTATACTCATTTTGGCATCATCTTTGTATCTAGCCAAGTAGAGAACTGTCAACACTGGACCTGTATTTCTTGGAAGTCCTAGCCATTCGACTTGTTTCTCAAAGAATCGCATCAGCTGACTATAATCGGTCAATGAAATATCCGACATCCAGATAATTCTCCTATGTCTATTATGCAAGTTTCAATTATATAAATTACATTTATCCATACTTGGGGGGTATTCAAATTGTAATTTTATATAGTTAACTTTGGTATTTCAAGTATAAATCGCGATTTTGGATCGAACTGGTAGTTGATTTTCCAATTCAGGGAGTTAGAGAAACGGTTAGCTATGAGTATTCTGAAATCTTTTTTTGCTCCTTCTGATGTAAATCTGGTCTTAGACAACAAATCACGTCTTTCTTTATCTAAGGCATCACCATCTGATTCAATGAAAATTTGGTATTGTTCTTTTTTCCTCTCACATTTGATATCGAGTTGAGTCAGGTTATTCTGCTCAATTAGAATATCGAAGATATTCCTAAATACTCCTTTTATCTTCTCTATGTTTCCAGAAACCTTTGGAAGACTAGTCATATCAAGACTGACGGATTTTGGCAGTATCGGTACCAAGAGTGATTTAACAATATCATCCAGGTCAATATTAGCTTCGGATTCTGTTATTATCCCTGCATCAGCATAAGCAACTGCTCTTTTCAGATATGATGATATCTCTTCTGAAGTGGTTTCTATTCTCTTTGCTTCTGGTTCATCAAACGAGTCTTCAAGTATGCTTAGAATTAATCGGATTTTCAGGAGTTGATTATTAACAGAATGGCTGATCTCACGTAAGAATTGACTGAATTCAAGTCGTTCTTTCTTTATTCGCTCCTTCCAATCTCTTTGCAAAACTCCGATATCATCCTTCTCTCCTTTAGCTATCGAGTCAACTCGAAAATCATCAGTTTCTTCAAACAAAGCAATATAGTAAACTGGCTTTCCCCTACTGTCATGAACTACTGACATGTTACATAGCGTTAAGATAGGTTCATGGTCACTATTGAAAAGCGTCTTAGATATTTGGAATCTCTCTCGAAGGCCTACATTTAGTTCGTTCATAAGTCTCTTTTCAAGCTCATCTGATTGAGAACCAGTGATTTCCTTCAGATGCATTTTTAATAGTTTCTCTCTATCATATTCTAGAAGTTCAGCAAAATGGTTGTTCACTTCTAAGAAGAAGCCATCAATTGAAATACGGGCGATACCAATAGGCGCTTCTTCGAAGATTATTTGGAATTTTTTTTCGCTGCTTTGAAACGCTGCTTCTATTCTTTTGGTTTCTACAGCAGATTTAATATAGTGAACCAATTCCTCAAGTACATCTTCAAGCTCTGAATCATCTTTCTTTAAATAGAAATCGGCTCCCAAGTTGAGTGCACGGATTGCGAGGTCTTCCTGACTCTTTCCTGTAAACATAATGAAGGGAACCCTAATTCCAGATTCGCGTACCCATTGAAGTAAATCCAAACCATTCATCTCATCCGGACCTAAGTAGTAATCACATACAATTGCGTCGAATTCATCCAATTCCAACCATCTTAATGCGTCTTGTGCAGATATTGTGGATGTCACCTCGAAATCCCTGAATTCGCTTGATAGAAACCTCTGAATTAGGAATAGAAGGTCTCTGTCATCATCAACAATCATCAATCTTATTGACATAGAATTTGAACACTCTTTGAATAGAAATCATATCATTTTGATTAGGTAAGACAACTTATCCTATCTCCATAAGTCTGTTTTGTTGCAACTTCAATTTTTTTCGACATTCCGAGTTATTCAAAAGAGATTCTGTAATGTCACTGGTAGGTCGATTATTGTGTCAGATGAGAAAATGGTGTGGGATCTCTCACAATTGGTAGAGGTTGATGACCCTGATTACATCTCTGAGAGAATGAGTGCAGCAGTAGATGTTGCAAATGAACTAAGAGAAAAATACCGAGGTAGAATTCGTGATTTCACAGCAAAAGAAGTTGTGAAGATGATTGAAGAATTAGACGATTTGATTTTGGAATTCTATGGTGCTTTTCAGTATGCTCGATTAGCATATTTTGCCAATATGAACGATGAAACAGCAAAGAAGCTCCATGATGTGAGTCAGAGGTGCATCACTGAGCTTGGGCAAGCAGTGGCATTTGTTGATATTGAGCTAGGTGCTTTACTCTCCGAGAAACCTGAGATTGTGAATGATTCCATAGCTTCAGAATATGAACATTACTTGAAGAAAATACTTCGTCGCGTTCCTTACATGCTTAGTGAAGAGGAAGAAAAAGTCATTATCATGAAAGATAGGAATGGAATTAGGGCATGGTATCAACTACATGGTGATTGGCTTGCAACTAGAGAGTTTGAAATCGAGATAGATGGTGAGAAAAAGATTTTACCGTATACCGAGATTATCGCATTATATCAAAGCCCAGATAGAGACCTAAGAAAGAGAGCACATGAAGTAGTGTATAGTAAGTTGAGTGAAGATGAGCTACTATGGTCTTCTGCCCTTAGGTCAGTTTGTACTGATCACATTCTCACATCCCAACTCAGAAAACGAGAATCACCTTTAATTCAAAGTCTTGTCGCCAACGATGTGGATGAAGAAACAATCCAAGCTCTCATGACTACAATTGAGAAAAATGTTGGCGTATATCAAAAATGGTTCAAAATAAAAGGGAAAGCTTTGGGACTCAAAATATTGGGTAATTGGGATATCTATGCACCATTACCTGATATACCTGAGAGAAAGTTCACGTGGGAAGAATCACAAAACTTGGTTGTCGAATCATATGCTGATTTTGATGAAGAGTGTGGTGGTTGGATTCAAGAGATGTTCAATAAAAGGCATATTGATGCTATTGTGAGACCTGGAAAAAGATCGGGTGCATTTTGCTCTACTTGGCATAAGGGTAAGAGTGCTTATGTACTCCAGAGTTTCAACGGTACCATGAGTGACATCTACACACAAGCACATGAGTTGGGTCATGCCTTACACGCATATCTAGGAACCCGTGCTCAGAAACCTTCCAACTACGAAATAGGTAGTTGCATCGCAGAGGTTGGTTCAATCTTCGGAGAACTATTACTCACTGAAAAATTACTAGAAACAGCTAGTCCAGAAGAGAAGCAAGCGATTCTTGCCATAGTTATTGATGAGTTTGGAGAGGCAGGTTTCCAAGTTTCTACAAGATTTTTCTTTGAAACAATGCTCTATGAAGCAATTGAGAAAGGAGTCTATCTTGATGGTGAAAAGATATCTGAGCTTTGGTTGAAAGCACGTGAGAAGATATATGATGACTCAGTTGAATGGTTACCAGTGATGAAATGGTGGTGGACATTCAAATTACACTTTTTCATGCCTAACTACCGATTTTACAACTATCCTTACGTGTTCGCTCAACTCTTTGTCTATGCCATGTATCGATTATACAAGGAACAAGGTAAAGAGTTCGTACCAAAACTCAAGACGCTTCTAGCTGCAGGTTCGAGTAAGAGTCCGAGAGACCTTGCTGCTGAGATCGGCTTTGACATCACTAAGGAAGAATTTTGGCAGAAAGGTATTGATCAGTATGCTGAATTCATTAAAATCTTTGAAGAAACACTATAGAATTTTTGAGGGGCGAATCCCCTCTAACTTTCTTTATTCAATTGATTATGAATGGACCAATCATTGAGTAGTACCTTTCATAATATCGGTGATGTTTCCGAAGAAATGATCTATTGTCTTACTCTTATGTAGATAATCTTCAATTCTCTGATCCAACTGATCATCTTCTTCAAATCCTTTGAAGAGTTCTGATGTCATCATATTTCGTATACTCTTATTGAGGTTGAGTATTCGACGAGAGGTCTGCAAAATGTGAGATAGCATTTTCATCAGAATTCTTGAATTAGAGATGCTCCGAATGTTCAATACCTGACTATAGAATAGAAACTGATATCTATCTAATTGCTCCATCATATTAGCTAATATTAGAAGTTCTTCAGGATGTTCTTCTTTTTTGAATTTTGTATAGATTTCTTCCCAAAAATGCTGGTCTTCTAAGAGGTCTACTAAATACTCTTGTATGGTTTCAAAATATGGTGTGTTCTCATCAATTTCTTTGATTTCAAGTTCCGAGAATTTCATGGCGATCTTAAGCGAAAACTCATCCAAATATCGCTTAACTGAAGCTTGGTCTTGAGAAATAACCAGTGCAAACAGAATTCCGTAAATGCAAGATGCACAGTCTATTGTAATTTCAATTGGTCCTAAAGTATACAAGCGTATCGCTTGTCTTAGCATATCTGCAGTGATATCTTCTTCATGGATTCTGATTTTCCAACCTTGGGATACACAATATACATATCCATCATGAGTGTATATTGACGCGTAGCATGTACATCCATCTCCAACTTCAAATCTCTGAATTCCTCCGGCTGTAGGTTCTTGACTTAGAATTTCTGTCGCTATAGGACTGTGTTCAATATCGATTAAGTCATCATTATTCAAACAGAGTAATTCGCCTTCGAAATCTTTGAAACATGGGCAGAAACTATAAACCTTAATCTCTTCCTCCATTATTGATATCACTCATCCTATAAATGGTTAGTACATCCTCGCCTAACATGTTTTGTCATCTACCCATTGATAACGATTTCATGGATGTATCTATTAATCAGATGCTTTGGCTGATGGTAATAGAATCTCGAAAACAGACGAGAGCTGCTGAGGACCAAGTTTTATACTATATGCAAATATTTCTCCATCAAATAAATTGATGAGTCGTTTGGCGTAAGCAAATTCTATAGCACCCAAAAATTCTCCTTGTGTATACCTATCAAATAATTCACATTTGAGGTCAACATCAGAACAAAGTGTTTCCATAGTTATGGAACATTTTAACATATGTGACCTATCGTCTTGGAATTTTTCAATATCAATACTGATTGATTCAATAGGACCGATTCTATTGTATACACCCGAAAAAAGATACTCGAATACTTCCAACAGTAATGAGTTTGCCAAGACTAAATATACCTCACGAGTTTCAAATTGCAGGTCTCTCTTTGGCATTCCATCTTCTGTAAAAGCTCTGGCAAATCCTCGCTTTGTTGATTCAACAAGGTCCATTGGTTCAAGGGTTGAATTTTCAAATTTATCACCATATACAAGAACCCCTAGAATTCTGCTTAGTTCATCAGCTCTAGCAATCTCAGCAATCGCTCTAGATACACCATCCAACCGTTTTTCATTCAATGATACATCTTTACTTAATTCATCTAGTGGGTTCATTGCTTGGGCATGATGTTTCCCAATACTTTCAATAACTAATTCTGAAAGCACGCTAGAACGGGAGCGTAATAATTTAGCTTCTCTATTTTGATCCAAATAGAACAGAATTAGGAAAAATGGTAGTAGCACACTGGAAATCGCTGTGACTGCTTCTGCTGCCCACCAACCAACCGTATAAATCGAGAAATTGGCTTTCAGAATAATAGTTACAATCCAAATAGATGTAGCACCTGCAGCGAGACCATCGAATGTTATTTCACCTGCATATTCGCTAGCTATTGAGAGGAGTAGATTCACAAGTGTATAGAGTGAAAAGAAGCTTAGAGAAAGCATTAACGCAATGCCCGGTACAGCATTGAACACAGAAGGATACAATGAAGTTAATACACTCTGAATTACTAATCCAAAGATAACTACGGAAATAAACAAGAAAACTAGTCCGATATATAGTCGTAGTGATGATTCATATTTTCTTGTAACGGACTTTCCAAGAATCCTTCTATTGGCAATTGACAAGAAAACTAAAGTCACAATCGTACCAATGATATATGGTACTTGTGATCCAATAGCAAGTATGTAATTTGGAATAAGACTAGTTGCAAACAAAGATGCTTCTGCAACAGTCCAGTAAAGTAATAATGCAATGATTGGAGGATAAATTGAAACAGTTTTGTATTTGGATTTCTTATACAAAGCAAATGCAAGAGAACCTGCAAATACAGTTCCACCAAGATGAATTACTATAGTAGCACCCAGACTAGGATAGGTATCTGAAGGAAGTATAGATTCTAGAAAATGAGTGAAAATGAATGGTAAAACAACGATCAGGCTTATTGCCAATGAAATGCCATATGCGACATCTCTTTTCAATCCAATATCTGATAAGTATTGGAAACCTGTTGCCATGATTGCAATTATAAACGCCATAGCCATCAGACTTATCGAAAGAATCCACAAATTATTTGGTGCTGGGAGAATATAGGTATGAATTGCTGATGAGAAGGCTAACAGAATATATGCAATGATTAATCTGTTCTTATCATGTGATTCCAAATGCTCTTTTCTAATAGCTAGGAGATATGCAGAGAAGAAGAACGAGAATATTGCAAATCCGCCTAAAAAATATCCTGCGATGATAAAGTATATCGTATCAATTGGGAGTCTTGCAATATACATTGAAATGACGAAGGACCCAACACCCAATACAACAAATAACCATGGAACTATTCTACGATGCCAGAGTGATTTTTCATTTAGTTCGTTTTCATCCAAGTAGGATGAAAAGAGAATTGTGAGACCGGTAAGAGCAAATGCAACTAAATTGAGGAAAATTCCTGAAGAACCAACATGTATTGCTTCTTGTTCAGGTATTAAGACGTAAAATATAGATGCACCTCCTAGTAGTATTGATGCAGTACCAGTTGCAGTGGCAAACAGTTTGTTTGATATAGTTGGATTTGTTCGAATGCGATATACGGCACAAGAAGTAATAGTTATTGTAAGAAACGCAAGCATTCCATATATAGCAATAGCCGCACCAGGTGTAGACCATGGAGGTTCAGATGAAACGAGAATATATGTCACAATCAACATAACTGGAATGCCAATCGCTGTTTTTCTCATTTCGTTTTCCAATATAGGCAAAGCTCCCTTATAGTGTTAAGAAACCAGCGAAATTCCATATTAAAGGCATTGTGGAAGTATCCTACACTCGAAAAATCGTAAAGATTCACGTTATTTCCTTAACTTTTCTACTATTTTTGCAGTAATTTTGCTAGCTTTTTTTTGTAAAATAGTGTGCAATCACCATTTTTACTAAAATTCTAGAAAGTGTAGTAACTTTTCCTCGATATTCCACTTATTGGTACATTGTTACGGAGTTCAGTCTAAATCATCTGCTAGGGTATTATTTTGTTAGGAAGTTTGATTGGCCATTTGCAGAAAGCATCACCTTTGATTACCGTCTGTAGAAGTTTGAATTCAAGCTCCACTCCGAAGACTTCTTCAAACATCTGTCTGGCCCAACCAGCTCCACAATAACAAAAATCAGCTGGCATCTCTCCGAGCATATTATGAACAATTGGGCAAAAACAAGCTGAGCGAATTCGTTCCTCTTCGGTCTTAGCTTTCTTTACACCTTCTGGATTTTAATTCATCAATCTCGAATTCTTTACTTAGTGGATATCCCACTTCCGCATTGAATCCATCTTCAACTGGAGTATCATAGTGCACTATTAGAAAAGCAGGTCCTGATATCCTATCTCCAAGGTTTTTCTTTAGTTTTTCGAAGCGAGATTTGAGCTCTGATCTTGATTTTGCGGGCTTACGTATAGAAGCTACAAGCATCTCCTGAATTTCCTTGAATTCGTATTTATTCTCTTTATTCAACTCTGTCAAACCTCCTTTAATGTTTTAATCATGATTTGCATTGATAGTAGAGTGTTCTAAGCAAGATGTAACCAAAACTATGGAGATGTCATTATGGCATTATATTTCAAAGACATTCAATGAGGATTGTTTAAGTACTAAGAATCAATATCACTTGTCAGTGAAGCTAAAGCTATGCCAAGAGAAATATTTGATACAGGCATCTATGAAATTCGAAATGTAATTGGAGGAGGAGAATTTTGGAAAGCGACTATCAATGGGAATGCGGTCACCATTCATTTTGGTAAGATAGGTGGTAGTGGTACTAGGGCTTCTCGGGAATTCAGAGATTTTAGAGAAGCCAAGGAATTCGTTGAAAACCGCTTAAAGAAGAAGATTGAGGAAGGTTATGTACTATCAACACCTTCTGAATAAACCACAGTACTTTCATGCATGCCGACTCCAAAAAAATGAAGAGGTATGCTATCCAAAAAAAATCACCGAGTGTGAAAAAGTGTGGGACTGAGAAATAACTCATATTTGATCCATTTTGACTCACCCACAATTAATTTTCCTTATAGATGTCCTGTCTGTGGTAAACCTGCTTCAGATAAAGCACTAATTGCCGCTTCACTGCGAGATTCATCACCAAGGAGTAAACAATACAAGCAATCGAAACGGCGACCCAGAAATTCAATGACAGCAGTAAGACGACTCGAAATACCAGTTTGCAGGGATCATTATTACTCTGTTATTGAAACGTCACGATTCAAGGCTGCTTGTACTGTAACAACTGGGATTCTGATTATGTTCTTTATCTTTGCAAGTCTTATTACTATAGGTTATTGACGAGTGGTTTGAAAATCATAATTGTCATCAACTAGGGTTAGAAGAAGGGGGAAAATAGTTTGTATTGCAAATGTCCGTTTGCTTGACGAAGGAATAACTGCATGGTTTGAAGGAATTCGAGTTCATCCAGATTTTCAAAAAAGAGGTTTTGCACAGCATATGACTTTCCATATGTTGAGAACCGCAAAAGAGTTGCATGTAAAATGAGTTAGACTTTCGTTATCAAAAAAGAGTGAAGCACCAGTAAAACTTGCAAAATCTATCGGATTGAAACCTATTGCAGAATATGGTGTTCTTTCAGCATGGTCTACTTTGGATTTAGAATCATATGAATCTGGCAATGTTAAGATGATAGATAATCAATATTTGAGTTATCATAAGGATGAGATTGCTGAAGTAACTCAAAATCGTCTTTTTCTACTCTTCTGGACTGCATATGAATTTAATTGTTTTCTCTGTCATGAATCAGATAACATTGAATTTTCCGTAATAGAAAAAGCAGGAAAGATAGTTGCGTTATCCACATCATTAAGTGCTATTCCAGGTAGATCTCAAATTCAAGTCACAATTCACTCATCTACAATTCATTCATTCAGAGAGATGGTATCCCATCATCTTCAGCTTTCTAATAAGAGAGGATTGGAAGGAATTATGTTTCTATATCCTCTTGAATACAAGACAATCTTCCAAAGTTTTGGTTTTCAACAAGAAAAAATTCATGAAATACTCCTCAAATTATGGAATTACAGCTATGAGAAAGCTTCTATATATCAACAATAATCTAATAATATCAAATAATATTCTTCAGCATAGAAATATCACACTCAGTTGAAAATCTTGATAAAGAAATGAACCGAGTGTGGAATGGGACCTAGACGGCACTAGTACAAATCTTTGTCTTTGACTGGATCCTGAAACGCCACAGGATTATTGAGAAGACAATGGTTGGATGACGACCAATAAGATACAGTTGAATATGAGGGTATGCCGTTGCACGAAGTTCAAACATTAAACCAATGCACCATCAGTAACTCAGATAACAAAATTCATGCATTTGGGAGGTTTTCATTATGGCTAAAATTTTGATAGTAGATGATGATCCCTTCCTTCATAAGGTTTTAGAAAGAATTCTAGAAATAGGAGGGCATCAAGTCATAGGACATGCCTTCGATGGTGCTGAAGCTGTAGAGCGATATAAAGAATTGGATAACAAGCCGGATGTTGTATTGATGGATCATAGAATGCCAATTATGAATGGAGTTATAGCTACAGGTAATATACTTAAAATAGATATACGGGCAAAGATTCTCTTTGTCAGTGCTGATGAAACTACGAAAAGTCAAGCGCTGGAAGAAGGTGCTTGTGATTTTTTAACTAAGCCAATCAGAAGTGCTGAACTCTTCAGAGCTATCGATAAAACATCTACAATTTAGGAGCAGCGGATATCTTTTAATGGACTGATAAAATATGTATACGTTTTGGCTTTACTATGACTTCATTTGGGGAAAAAAATGAAAAATAGGTGAGAATTTTGAATATGAAAAAGGGAATCTCAGAGCACCTTTCAAATAAGAAAGTTCTTTTTATTTTGAATAAAGAAACTGGTCTTGCTCCGTACTCTCATGAATTTGTCCCGGATGGAATTGATCCTCAGATTCTCTCTGGATTTGTAAGCGCCATGACGAGCTTTATGAATGAAGTAACTGGTGAAGAACAATCTGGATGGACAACAGTATATGGTTCAGATTCTACCTTTATTGTTCAGGAGGGTGATTGGACAATTGGTGTGATAGCAGTTTCAAGAGAAACTAGTGAGATTAGGAGCAAGCTGCGAAGCGTTGTTCGGGAGTTTGAAGATACATTTCAATCTCTAAAAGAAGCAGAAGGTATTGATGGTAAAATATTCAATGAGTTTGACCAATATGTCATGAGGGTGTTTATTGCGGGTGATATAGTTAATAGAACAATTGTAATTAAAGATAACCACTATAGGAAAAAGATGGTGCCTTTCGATCTCCCAAGTAAGTCATATCAAGTGATGAAATTTTTATCAGAAATTGGAAACGGAGAGAGCATAGCAAATATTTCACAAAGATTGAATCTACCCATTAAGAAAGTTACCGAACTTGTTTGTGATGCTAGATGGCATAATGCAATATATTTGCACTATATTCCTGATGATGAGGATATACTTGAACTATCTCATCAGTCACATAGCAAGTTGTTGAGTAATGCTAATCCATTGAAAATCGCTGATTCCACTCGAATTGTACTGTCATTTTTGGATGGGCGAACGCCGCTCAAGAAATTGATGTCACATATTGATGAATTAAATCATTCTCAAATGCTATACGAACTAGGAATCCTGATTTTATCAGGTTTTGTTGAGCGTATTCCTATTGAAAAACAATTGGTATTACTTGTGGAATGTGTCGCATCTCGGGTTTTTCGACAGATAGCCTCTGATATTGGTGTAAAAAAGACTCGAGCCTATTTCACCAAAGCAATAAAACAAATCGTGAATACACAACCTTGGATAGGTAGAATTCGTCAGATTGGCTCAAGGGCCATAACATATGATTTTGTTGATAGCATGGCTCCATCGGATTTGGATCAACTCTATGAAGCTATTGAATCTTTAATTGACACGTTATTAGAGTTGGTTACTCCTCATTTGAAAAAGAAAGAATCGTCTAGAATCCTTAGTGATAGTAGAAAATATTGTAATAAGATATGGGCATCACGACTAAGGCGATACATGTTTTAGTACGTTTTTTGGTATTTTTATAAAGACAGAATTGGGAATTTAGATGCTAGACATTATAGAGCATATTCTTGGTCTTGATTTCATCATATTCGCTCTTACTTTTGTTTTGATATGGTTAGTTGTGTTAATTCATAGTGAAAAATATAGTGCCATTACTTTTGGTTGTCTTGGAATATTTCTTAGCTTTATTGTGGATTATTTCTTTTGGTTTCAATTCTATAATATTCGTACATATTCTGGTCCTATTTCCGCAGTATTATTCTTTCTATATTCTTCAATTACTTATGGTACGGTACAGTATAGTTATGTTATTCTCATGTTTAACGCAAAAGAAAACATGGAGCGTATAAAATGAGCTTCTTTTCTTTACATTGGTTGGTCTATTGGTACACTTGCGTCACAGTTGATACCAATTAACGATGTTCCAATAATAGTCGTAAGAAACATGGAACCTGCACGATTAAATGAATGGGTTCTCTCAAAACAACATCTTACACAAGATAAAAGCGATGTGAGTGAAATACCTGATAAATAATTCAGGTTGAAATATGCTAACTGATTTCAACACGGAAATCCATTTATGTTTGTGAACAAGAACTTTCTCAGGTTATTTACAATGCTTGATACAATCGCACTTGTTATTCTAGGATTTTCAGTTCTGTTACTGATATACTCATCAATTGATATGAAAAAGGGTCCCAAAACTACTAGAAGAGGGAAGAGAGACTCTAAAGAGAAAAGTCCTTCTCCACATACAAAAGACAAGGAAATGACTCCTGTAGAACGGAAAAGAATGGAGATGTTGATTGAAGAAGAACCATCAAGCAGCACACGTGATGAATCAGGGGAAATGACGTCCAGACCAACAGGTGCTAAAGATACACATGGTCGTGAGATTTTTGATGAAACCATGGCCTCCGGTAGCTCAATTACACCAATAGAAAGGAAGGCTTCCCTGATTTACTGGGAAAGGATGAGCTTGGAAGAAGAATACGATTTGACCGTGAACTTGCATAAACCTGAATTCAAAGTTACTGCACCTGATGGAGCTAGAGTTCATGAATCTGAATCAATCTATAAAATAGCAAGAACAGGACATGTTCGAGTGATTCCAGTTTGTAGTGGTTGTAATATATCTCCAGCATATCGTGATATTAAGGTAAACGAACTCGATACTGAAACTGAGGCTGATTTCAAGGTACTACCAATTGAAGTTGGTGAACACAAACTTACTGTTGAATTCCAAATCGTACACAGAGATGGAAAAATCGAGAATTTAGGGGTCGAAATTACGATAGTGCAAATTCAACCAAAACCAATTCAAGTGAACATTGGCACATTGAATATCAGTGTTTCGCGAAGGATTCCTGCTTTCTTCTCTATCTGTGGAAGTTTCTTTGGATTGATTTCTTTTGTTCTTGCACGCCTTGGTGTAAATGTGAATGAAGAAATTTTTGCATGGAGTTTAACTCTTGGAAGTGGAATTGCCGGTGCTGTCATGATATTGATAGTATTGATGTTACTGATCAAAGGAATCAGACCATTGATGAATGAGATTAGTATTACTCTGAAATGAGAATCAAAGCAATTGAATTAGAGAGTAGTGAAAGAGCTTTTTGGAAGCTTTCTATCACATTCTCTTTACTCTTTCATAATAAGGTGAATTTTAGGTCACATTTTGTGTTCTCATATAGTGTCCAAATTTGGTGACCCTTTGATGTGACTCTGCATTAAATGTACAATATTCTAACATTACCTTGTGATATGAATGACCAAAGATGCAACTCAAATGGGTCACAAACCTGAATCAGATGCCATAATTGAGTATCTAATCAGCACCAAAGTAAGTTCCATAGAAATGATTTCGAGAGATATCGATCTTAGTATAGAAAGCACTTGTGCACTCTTTGAAGAACTCGTGGCTGCTGATATTATTCATGGTTGTTTTTCTGATGATGGTACAAGGTTTTTCAAATCGGATGTAAAAGTATCCGCTGCACCTAGCGTAGGGAAAAATGAAGACCTAATGATCCAGAAGAAGGATACAAGCATTGGAAAATATACTTCTATTTCAGGCATTGTAGCTATTATTATTGGACAAATACTAAGTCAGCTAAACTGGCTTCTCGGCGAATTTATACAAGTTGGCGCAATTCTTGTACTACTAGGAATGGGTTTCTTTGTCGGAGGATTAATCTACATTAGCAAAAAAGATCCACCAGGCAAAGTCTAACCCATCATCATGCCGTAGAACATTGCCATTATAATGGTATATAGTATAGCAATTGGGAAGAATATGTAGAATAGGATATTTACGAGCACATTCCCAACTTCGAGGCTTATAAACCCAAAATGAAGCAGAGCCATGTATGCTATGCCTGCAAGGAGATAAACCAAAATTATTATTTTTATTTTTCCCATAATTTTTCAAATCCAAATAGCTATCGGTTCAACTAGGTAGATTGTCAAATAAGCTATTGTTGTATCTAGTTTACTCCTGGCAACAGAAGAATGTGGTCAATATTACAAGTGTCAGATTGGTCAATTATCAAACGCACAGCGTTCGCAACATCTGACGCTGTAAGCATTTTTGACCTATCGACATCCTTCCCGTCAAACCAAGGAGTTGAAACTGAACCTGGATTTATTGTGGCAGCTTTTACTCCGGTTCCTTTCAATTCATCTCTTAAGCACCAGATCATAGCTTGCACGGCATGCTTAGTTGCGGCATATATGCTTGCTCTGGCAGAAGTTTTCAATCCCAAGTTCGAAGATGTCACTATTATTTGTCCAGAGTTTCTCTGTCTCATCATAGGTAATACACTTCTAAGCCAAAGAAAGACGCCGCGAACGTTTGTTTTCATTTGAACATCAAATTGTTCTATGGTGATATCTTCCAAATTTCCAAAGTATCCTATTCCTGCATTTGCGACAAGCACATCAATCACTCCCAATTGTTTTATTGCATCCTTGAAGTGTCTTTCAACTATCTTCTCATCTGAAACATCGCCAACTCCGATGAATGCCTCTCCCCCCTTCTCAGAAACCTCCTTCATTGTTTCTCGTAGTCTTTCTTCATTCCGACCAATCAAATAGAATCGATGACCATCTCTTGCCATTTCAAGAGCTATTTCTCTTCCAATTCCACTAGATGCACCAGTGATCACAATTACCTTACTCACTTCATTCACCAATTGCTATTTTGTAATAATTCTAAGGACTTAATTCTGGTGATACAACAGGTTAATACAAAATTATGTTCTCTCGTCAAACTATAATTCGATTGTATACTTCTTTTTATCATCTGGATGGTCAAGAAGAATTGTGTTAGGTTCGATTTGTATCAGAGTCCAACGTGAATAATCACTAGAATCCCAGTATCCATTAACCCAAGGAATCGTTTTACTGACTGCTTCTCTCGTTTCAGGTTTGTTAATGATATGTACAATACCAGTTACTTGGAACACTCCAAATCCCTTCTTTACTCGATATCCATAACCAAATTCTACTTTCGGATTCTCTTTTATCTGTTCGACTTTGTTACAATGACTCCATGTAGCTAACCACAGTTTATTATCATGTGTTGTTAATGACATCATTCTGACACGTGGTTGGTTCGCATCCATTATCGCTAAGTGTGCCATTCCTCCTGCATCAAGATGTTCCCTAACTTCATTTAGTTTCATAGTTTCAGGATATTCCTTCATGGCACTCATTTCCATTATTATGATATATTTGTAGAGTGAAACAGCGCTAAGAAATTAAAAAGCATCTTTGACACAAGAAAAAGAAATGGGAGAAAGGGTAAACCCCTTTCTCATTATACTGATGGAAGTCCTATGTCATCTTCAGGGATCACAAAGTCTATCCTCGCTTCGCCCTTTACAGGTTGTCGGACCTTTAGAAGCAGAAGTACTGAAACCACAAAGAATGCTAGAATTGTAAGCATGGCGGTCATGTGTGCATCTACAATAAGTGATGGCAATTGTAATGGATTTACAAGCAATAGTACAGAACCGTAAACAAATGGTCCTAGAATTGCTGCAAACTTGCCGGTAAGTGCATAGAACCCATACATCTCAGTTCTCTTTTCCTCTGGGATGAACTGACCATACATACTTCTAGCAGTGCTTTGAGATGAGCCCATTCCGACTCCAGCAAGCATACCGACGGACCACCAGATCACTTGACCCCAAGCTACAAAGAGATAAGCTATAAGCAATGCCACAATCCAAATGTTCAGTGTAATGACTAAGGTCTTCTTTGTGCCGATTCTATCCGCAACCCATCCAAAGATGAAAGCTCCTGGTATAGCAGCCAACTGAGTCACTGCAAAGAAGATGAGTGTGAGTGTCGTATCAAAGTTATATACTGCTTGTCCGAATATTGCAGCATAATAAATGACTGTTGTAATTGCATCACTAAAGAGGAAGTATGCAACAAGGAAGAGTGGTAATCCCTCATATGTTCGAATCTGTCTTAGTGTATTTTTTACTCTTCTAAATCCAACAGTTACTAAACCAATATCCTCTTCTCCAGGGTGTTTCTTTGCTGGACGGTTTTTTAGTAACATTATGCTCGGTATAGCAAAAACAAGGAAAAAGATAGCACTGAATAGAAATGGTAATGTTGGTTGTGTTGGGAAATATGCAAGTGACAAAAGGGCAATGACTATTGTTGCCATCGCACCAACATAACCTGCTGCAAATCCATATCCACCGATTCGTCCTATATTTTCTTCCGTACTGATTTCAGGTAACCAAGCATTATAGAAGGGCAGAGCACCTTGAAACCCAATATTTGCGAATATGAAGATAAGCCATGCCCAAATCCACATTTCAATACCTAAGAAGGTAGGCATATCATCACGAAGGAAGAACATCGCCATATTGAATACAATACACATAGCTGTGTAAAAGGTCAGGAATTTCCTCTTCGACCCACCAAAGTCAGCAATGGCTCCTAAGACTGGGGAGCTAATAGCTATTACTATCATGGTTATGCTACCAGCATATCCCCACATTGCATCTCCAAGTGTTGCATTTCCAACCAACGCTCTGAAGTAAAGTGGAAACAGAGCAGTGACAATAAGCACGGTGAAGCTAGTATTAGCTAAATCAAATAGATACCAACCAAACCGTTCTTTCTTATCAGTTGGAATTTTTTGAGTTGGTTCTTCAGTCACCACATCAATCTCTCCAATTGATTCTGAATCGTAAACATACTGACGCCTTTTTGGGTAATCAGGCATCTTTCTACTCCATTATTTGGAAACGAACTCTGTATTATTTCTACTGGATTTGTTGAAAAATGATCTAAGAATATTCCATTATGTCCATTTACGATATGAATTATCGTTGTCTATCTAATATCCAGTTCTTAATGATAGTATTGAAAGGTTCGTATTGTTCCAACATTACACTATGACCGGCCTTTGGAATCACTTCTATATTTGAAGAAGGTATTTTATCATCCAAATATGTAGAGTATTTGACGGGAGTCATCTCATCATTTTCACCAACGATAATCAATGTGT
>CAZSWP010000026.1:0-57622 GCA_964610875.1 uncultured archaeon | reverse complement strand
CGCAACAGACTGCAAATCTGTACCACTTGGGTGCAAATCCCAAGGCCGGCTCCATTTCCTTTTCCTGTGATTTTCTATGATTCCTTGCTGGTGAGTTTAGTACATTGGTAATGGATGGTTTCCTCATTGCTGACTGTGAGGTACAACATACAATAATGAACAAACTATTTAGAACCACAATGCAGGACCTCTTGTTGAAGATAAGCTATGTTGATTTTGATGAATAACTTATCGAGAATCTGTTATGTTCACTTCTGGATGAAGACACATGCGATTAATTATCTTGAAATCCCTCAACTTCCAATGATGGTAGAAAAGCACAAATAATTTATTAAGGTCTTTTACTAATATTTCATAGGGAGGTTTAACCTTGTGGCAAAAAGAATACATCTACTCACCTTAATACTAACTTGTCTTATATTTACACTGCCCATTCAACCCACTTCTGCTTATAACATAAGTTCAACTTCAGACTCTACTGATGCTAGGGTAATCTTTGCACATTACCTTGATTTAGATAATGACGGAAATAGTGACGACATCCTTACAATCACATACATCCATGTACCTTATGACTATCAAGTGGTGTTTGCGAACATAACATCAACGTTGACTCTGCCATCTGGTCAGACATTCATCTATGACCTTGATTATACTGGCGACTTCACCTACATGATTCTCTTTGTATTCTGGTATAACACAGCTCTTGAATCCGGATGGTACGAAATAGATGTAGATATTTTGATACATTATGATGGTGGCGTTTTACACCTAACAACAAGTCGTGTCTTTGATCCTCCAGAAGGTGGTGACCCTGGTCCTCCACTGATGGATGGAATAGCTATTGCTGGTTGATATTAAGCAGCATGATTTAGAAAGAAAAATACCAAGGAGTATAGGAATCCGTGGAGAAACTAACAGAGAGATATTTATCACTTCTCACAGCTTTACAAAACAATCCGTTTGGTACAGCAGATGAACTTGCAGAAGCTGCAAAAATATCGAAACCCACGGTACTTCGTAGATTACAGGCACTCAATGGTTCTGATGACGTATATGAGGACTCTGACCTCCCTAGTGGTGAGCAGTATTTCGTAGTGAAACCCCTTCTAAACTTTAGAGAATTAGGGCTTGAGCAGGTTGATGCTTTGATTGATGTTAAACATGCTGACATGATTGAACAACTGGAGGAGATTGCTAAATCTCATCCTTACACCATTTATCGGAGTAGATGTTTTGGTTCTGTTAATGGGTTGTTACTCCAATTTGCGGTACCATTGAATTCGAGTCCTCTAATCAAAGAACTTTTTGAAAAGTTAACTGAAACTGATTCAATCGCGAGATACAAAATACTGCCGACTTCTAAATCAATTCCAATTTATTCCTCTATGAAAATAGATGGTTGGGATGCTGATCAGCGTACTTGGAATTTTGATTGGTCCGAGTGGTTTAAGCTAGGAAAGTCATCAAAAATTAAAAGAGTTGAAGAAAGAGAACCAACTACATCCCTCGAATGGCTGACCAAGGATGATGTATTCATTATTTCTGAACTGATGAGAAGCGCTCGTCGAAAAAATACGGAGATTATTTCCGCCTTGGAAGAACATGATGTCGCATTTACTCCCCAAACATTTGGTCGTCATTTGAAAATAATAAATGATCGATGCATCAGAGGATATAGAGTAACATTTCACCCGATCTTCTTTGAAACCTTGGCTGGTGTATTGATTTACGGCACCTCTGATCCAAAGATACTAGGTGCCTTGAAAAAGAAATTTGAAAAGAACCCACCCCCATTTGAATCAACACTTAGAGTTCATGAAGACAAAATATTCTGGTATCTTCGTATTCCACAATCTCTTACAAATCCGTTCTTGAATGAGGCAATAGCACTCATTGAATTCATCGATATGTGCTATCTTGATTATCGAAATTCTCTACTATACTACATTTGGCCCAAAACCTTCGATGAAGATTCTCATTCGTGGCGAAAAGACATATCCTTCCTTCTGCATGATGTCATCAAGAAATAGGGATTCTACTTCACAATTTTGAATACCGCTATTGGTGTGGCAAACTCTATTTTTGTTGCTCCTTCTTCCTTTGCCCATTCTTCTAATTCATTTTTGTAGAAGAATCCATTTGCTCCATCAACCACCTTGAAATGAGCTTCATTGTATTTGTTAGCGTCAGGATGGAAGTTTTGAGTCCCAAAAATATATCCTCCTGGCTTAATGACTCTGAGCAGCTCTCTAATGGCATCTTTTGGACTGGTCCAGTGGAGTACCTGTGACAAGAAGGCAACATCGAATGTTTCGTCATCAAATGGAATATTCTCAGCAAAACCCCACTTGAATTCAGGATGATACTTTCTTACTTCTTCTTCTATTCCGAGCAGATGTCCATTGTACTCGGACACCATTTGTGGAAATTCTGCATTAGCTATGGTCAGTAGTTTATCATCTGGATCGATGCCAAATATTTGCATTGATGACCCTTCATAGAAATGACCTAGGTCAAAATAATATGACCAGATAGCAGCTGTCCCTCTGCCATTACCTGAACCCACATCCAGAAATTTGATGGGGTGTTCCAGTGCATTTGAAAATGAAAATGCTGCGCGTCGAATTTGTTCATATAACTTGTTGGATAGTGCATCATCCCAATTGAATAGGTTCAGACCTCCTGAAAATGTCAGGTATTTTCCGCGAAGTCTATCTGGAATTGCACGAGCATGATCAACCCACAATTCACTCATAGCTGTATCGAAGCAAGATGGACACGCCCACTCAAAACTGAACTCCTTTTCTTCAAGCTCATAGTATCCGCCGTCTAGATCGAGTACGTCATCTTCAACAAGAATGTCAAGCAAGTATTCAAGAAAGGCAATGTCTGTGTAGTTGAAATATGACGCAATCTCCATTGCTGTTCTTGGCGTGATTAAATATTCAAACCATCCTTCATTACGAAGTACACCTAAGATGTTGCCGCGAAAGAACAGATCAATTTCATCCCTGAGTTTCCGGACGTTCAATCCGAGTTTCAACAGTTCTTTCCAAGCTTTAGCCTTTCGTATCAATGTACTAAACCTCCTCAAGGCCAAGAATTCCTCTTCTCTCAACGTAATCCAGCATATCAAACACAGTCTGTACTTGCTCTATGTAGCCGACTTCAAGTAATTCAATGACAGAATTTTGTCCTCTTAGTAGAGGTGTTAGAAATTCTGATGCTATGTCAAAACGGGTTTCCAATCGTTGAGTGATACTGGATATTCTAGCTTTGTATGGAAAGTCAATATTGGAGAATAGATTGTGGTCCAGTAAGAGTTTCAGGACGTATCTCTCTTCGAGTTTTGGATTTACAGCAAGGGCCTGCAGTACTAACTTCATCAGTTTCTTGTTTGGGATTGCATCATTGTGTGTATTTTGAAGGATACATTTTGTTGCGATATTAATTGCATCGAACGCTTTCGGGCTTTTCAAGACGACTCCTACTATTCTGGATCCTTCCAGCCAAATCCTGAAATCTTGATCTGCAACAGTGATTGTAAGAATTTCAGGGACCTCTTTGTACACCTTCAGTGCTTCGATTACTTTCTCATTGATCAAGTGTGCGAGTTCTATCATTCTAAAAGTGGATTCATTGAGGATGACCATGAGCCACTTCTCATTATAATCTAGCATCAACATGACACTGAAATATGGATGAGTCTTCAGGACCTTTTCCTCATCACCCACCACCCATATTGGTATCTCTGAGTCTGGTGCTAATCTAATCTCTTCAACGAACGCATCTTTCTTTCCTCGAAATAAGCCCCTATGGTCGACGATAATCGTATTCACATGTCTATTATTTCCAATCTCATGCGAAACACGAAATGTGGTCAGTTTCATACCAAAGAAGGTGTCTTCAGCAGTCTTTGCTTCATAGGTCTTCGAATCGTTCGGATCGAATTGTATTACTTCATCACAGATGGCACATCTGAATTCAGTGAGTTGTTTTAGTTGGCTCATTCTTCATTCTCTCCTACAAGGAATACATTACGTTCAATCCAGCCTCTCAATTCTTCCAAACCCTCTCCTGTCATACAGCTTACTTTAAAACAGGCCTTGAAACGAGGATTCGAATTGAGTACTTCGTCGATTAATTGGTCATCCATTGCTGCTTCAAGGTCCGTCTTATTACAGACAAGTGCATAATTTGGGTATTCCAGGTTATTAGCTGAATAGTACTCATCAATCATCTCTAACCATTGCACCAACTCAAAAAGTGACTGAAGGTTATCACAAGCAAAAACGAAAAGCACGAGGTCCACGCTGCCGAGGGTGGTTCTAGGCATGTCTCTCAATGCATGAATTGGTAAATCTAGCTGACCTGCGATATCGACCATTTGCAGAGAACTGGGGAAAGGGCAATTCTTCAAGCCTGATGGGGTTAAGACGTCAATATCGTAAAACAAAGTTCGATGATATTTGGAATCAGCTGTTAGAATATCGCTCAGGGATTTGTTGGCTTTAAAAACAGTCATGAGGCTTGTCTTGCCAACAGCACCTGAACCTGCAAAGAGGAGCTTACCAATTCTACTTCTTTCACTGGATGAATCATTGGAGTGGATGCGTTTCTCGGGTTCATCCAGTTCCTTCAACTCGGAAAGGCTCATAATAATCACTTCAGTCTATGGTATAATAGTAAAAATTACCAAATAAGTCTTTATTTTTACTATCATATATATTAAAGTAATTTATTCCGGACAAAATTGACAATAATTAGAGAAGCTCGTTGAAAAATCAAAGATAAAGAGGGAAAGATACGGTTCTAACTTGTCTTCCGTATCACTATTACTAAATCCAATAACCAATCAGCTGGAAGATTACGGTTTGGGTAAAGATCACTATCCGGAGTTTGTAGTACTCGATTCTTTCATATCCATCTGACTGCAAATTGTTAACAATTGGCCAAATCAGGAATGGTAGAAAGAAAACACATATTCTTGCTGTTTCGCCTTTCTTTGGAGCACCTGTGAAGAATATCAAGCATGTCAAGATGATGTCTAATTGTCTTATAATCCAGATTTAATAATTCTGAAAGCTGATTTGCATTATATGGCCTCTCAATCAAGGATGACAAAATCCTTGCACGATTAATGCCTCCTCTCGATTCTGCGAGGAGCCACCATAGACGCCTTCGGGTCTGCATCATCTTCTGTTTACTCTGGGTGCCTATTGATTCTTTCTAGAGCAATTAGATTACTTTAACAGTAAAATAGATACATGTGGTCTTGATCCAAGTATCCATCAGAGGTCATGATATGCTTATCAAGTGGGATAGGAAAGATACTTCTCCAATTGAGTTTCTCTTGCAACAACATACAAGAGGGAGAGCTATATTCTATCCTGCAATTAAACTTGGTAATGGTTCTGCATTAGTCGACTCACTTGAACATCCCTCTCTACTATTATATTGTGTTGCATTGATCTGCTTCATAAGTGGAAACACGTCGCATGAAAAAGCAGTAGAATTGGTCCGGAATATTCCGGAATTACGTATGATAGTTGTAACTGATGATGACTGGGTCGATTTATTGAGAAGTGAATATGGAGATAAACTGAAAGTTCAACACAGAACACGCTTTATTGCAGATGCTAGCAATCGAGAGAAACTACAGAAATTGATGGGAAAACTACCTGAAGATTATGTTCTCAATAAAGCTACAATTGAGGATATGAAATCAGCAGACAAGAAAATGACTAGAGGGTTGATTCCCTTTTGGGATTCATTTGAGAATCTCATAGAGAATGGATTTGCTTTTTGCATCAAAGACGATGAAAAGATTGTAAGTATGGCCTCAACCGCGTTTCCATTCATTGATGAATTTGAGATTCAAGTGGACACCCTTAATGACGAGAAATATCGTCGCAAAGGACTCGCCACAGCTGTTTCTGCGGCTCTAATTGAATATGGTTTGAACAATGGCATGATTGCCCACTGGGATGCAGCGAATGAAGCATCAGTTGGTCTAGCAAAGAAACTTGGGTTCTCTGGTGTCGACCAATGGGATGCTTACTATTGGCATGAACCTAGAGAATGATAGGAAACTTATTCTTCAAAGAGTGCAAGATACCAATATTTGTAAACTAGTCGAAATCCTAAGGATTAGTAAAACTCAATTGCAGGAGTATTGTCCGATTCCACTTGAAGATAGATTCTTCTTACACCAGATTTCTTTCCCCATTCAGCTAGAGCTTTGCTAACAGATCTTGCTAATCCTCTTCTTCTATGACTATTAACAGTGACAATATTGAAGAATCCCATCCAATCATTGTCTTGAACAGCAAGCCCTTTTGCAACTGTGACACTACAAATCAATGCTGTCGCAAACACTTTTCTAGCTTCAATATTCTGCATGTTCTCTGTTCTGCACCTGATTGTAATCTCATCTAAGTCTCCGGGAATCCTCCCAATCATTGTCCAATTGTCAGATAGTGATTCAAAAATGTGTATACCGTTCATTGTAAGCTGGACAGATCTCGACACCGGAGCTTTGTCTGTCCAGGGACGGTACTGGAACGTTACTCCGTGGGGTCAGCACACAGGCGTCAGATGACCTATGAATTTATGCCGTTCTGAAGTATACAAGCTCCCACCAAGAATGTCCAGGTGTGTCTAGGTTTTTGGCAGCTGTTAACAAACCTCCCCTTCGATGCCATCGAATATATGTTGAAGAGACCAAGGAGAAACTCTTTTTGTGCACAAGTGAAATAAGAAATTGGAGCTGTAGTGTTGTGACTCGAGTTCGAAAGTTGAGCCATCTTCTTTTCGAAACCTTCTACAAAGGTAGTAAGTCCATAATTGAAGAATCAGGTCACAACAAGACTCTTAGAGCAGAAGTAAGTCGGCTGTCATCACTTTACTATTGTCTTGGTCAAATAACAGGTACAGATACTATGGATTTAGTTTCAGATACAAATCCCCTTTTCTTCAATCCATCATTATATGCTAGAACGAGCGGGATAGAAGGCCCTACGGTTATAGCATATGCAGAACACGTATTGAAGAGATTGGACAGTGAAGTGAATTGGATTGATTTTGAATCAATGACCATTAGCAAAGTTATTGATATGATGTCCATAATTCATGGTATTGCATCTGGAACAATCACGCCTGATCAGATGAATATGAAGCGTGCTTTGGGAGCTTATTACACTCCTATTCCGGTTTCTGATTTTATAATCGAGAAAGCATTTGGAGAAGAAATGCAACTGATTAACAAAGGTAGAATGACTGTACATGAATTACTCGATAGAATGCAACAAATGACTTTTCTAGATCCCGCTTGTGGTCCTGGAGCGTTTCTTCAAGCTATAATTCGCTTTGCCATGAAACTTCAATCTTCAATTGGAGTGGTTGATTCCGTGATATTGAAACGAATCAGAAACAATTGTTATGGCGTAGATTTGGATTTGGCTGCATTAGAACTCACGGATGTTTCTTTACAACTTCTGTCTGATTCGACACAGGTTTCCCCTTCAAATTCACTCTTAGGAAATACTCTGAAACAAGGCAATTCTTTGATATCATCATCATTGCCAGAATCTAGTTTAGAAGATTACTTTGAAAATCCTTCATCCCGCTTGCCATTTGATTGGCAATCAGAGTTCCCTATCATATTTTCAAAAGAAAAGCATGGTTTTGATTTGATTGCATTCAATCCTCCATATGAACGTTTGAAGCCAAATAAAGTGGAGTTCGGAAGACATCGGAAGAGTGCAAGGAGACCTGATATGGCATCCTCTGTTTATGAGCAACATCTCAAAACTCTTGAAGAAGATGTAAATTATTTTCGAAATAGTGGAGTATATCCTCTTAGTGGTATCTACAGCATCAATACCTACAGATTATTCATGGAGAGGGCTCTATCATTAACAAGAAGAAATGGACGAATTGCCTTTATTGTACCTTCCACCATTATTGCTGACTATTCCGCTCATAAATTGAGACAGGAGATACTCACATCTAATCAATTAGAATCCCTCTTTGAGTTTTCAGAGAGTGCAGCTTTATTCCCTGATGTCGTTCAATCTCTCTGCATTGGAGTTGTAAGGAGAAACAATGAAACAGGATTTTTGAATGCATCTTTTCTATTAGATAGTATTGATGACGGTAAACTCCTATCTCCTGTGCGTATACCAATTTCGAAAATTTGTGCAATAACTGGTCAGAGTATGGCAATTCCAAAAGTAAGGAAAGAAGATTGGGTCATTCTCGATAGAATGCACAAACATCAATCAATCAGGAATAATCCAAATATAACGAATTACCGTGGAGAGGTTGATTTGACTCTAGACCGTGAGTTAATCTCCGAAAGGGATGAGGGTATTCCTCTTGTCCGAGGTGCAAATCTGTTAAGATATAGATTGGATTTACAGCGTGGGAAGAATAGTTTACAATATGTGGACATTGAGAGGTTAATAGAGAAGAAACCATCTTCAATAAGAGTAAATCATCATGAGAACTATCGAATTGCATGCCAACAGGTTTCTAATCAGATGCAGAGATGGAGATTGAAATTTACATATATAGAACCAGATCATGTCTTGGCTAACTCATGCAATTACATTATTCTCAAAAATCATGATTCAATGTTCTACAATTATCTCTTAGGGCTTCTCAACTCAGATTTATTGAATTGGCGATTCTCAGTAACAAATGCCAATAATCATGTTTCGAATAGAGAAATAGATCAGCTTCCGATTCCAGATTTCAGTTCCAAAGATGAAACCAGTGAATTTGCTTATATGATATCAAAAGAGGTTCGGTCTCTTATGAAGGAAGAGTCAAACGATACATCAAGGATTGAAGCCCTCGTTTTCAAATTGTATAGCATTCCATATTCCAAGGGGAGAAGAATACTAAAACATCAAAGAAGTTCTCGAAAATACCAATCAGAAGTGAAGACCCATTATTCTGAATTGTAATAACACAACTTTCTATAAGACCCGTTAGCTACTTCTAGATTGGAGAAAGGAAGCGTTTGACAGTTACTACTACTCACCAAGAAGAAGGTGTAGTCAGTAGGAAACTCTACAATCATATTAGTCCAAGGATTAGCGATTTGGATATGGAGGTAATTCAGTCGATTCCTCTAGGAGGAAATTGGAAAGACATACCTCTTCATGTTGCCAAGAAGTCTGCGAGGATATCTCAAATACGTGAATCAGGAGGAAGAACTACTTACTACGGTCGATTACGATATGACCTACCAAGTTATACAATTAACACATACTTCAATCGTCCTGGAAATGGAACATTTATCCATCCGATTCAAGATAGACTGATTTCTTTCCGAGAAGCTGCACGGCTACAGTCTTTTCCCGATTCTTTCAAATTCCTAGGAACATACTCTTCAATATTCAAACAGATAGGGAATGCAGTTCCTCCCTTACTTGCGAAAGCATTGGGTGGCAGAATTCCGAAAGGCAATGTGATTGATTTGTTCTGCGGATGTGGAGGTCTCTCATTAGGTCTATCCAATGCTGGTCATAACCCACTCATAGGGATAGATAACAATTCCAACATGCTTCAAACATATGCTCACAATCATCCAAATGCACTCATTATAGAAAGCGATTTATCACAGATTATTGAATTTGAGTCAATCTTTGACAGAATCAAAAACTATCTGTGTGGGTCAAATATTAGGATTCTTGCAGGGGGTCCTCCTTGTCAAGGTTTCTCAACCGCTGGGAAATGGAATATCTCTGATTCCAGAAACAGACTTGTGTTCAGTATGATTAGGTTCGCTCAAAGATTGCAGCCTGACTTTATTCTAATCGAGAATGTTGTTGGTCTAAAAGGAATGGGTGGGGGACAAGCATTAGATGGTATAATTGCTGCTCTTGATGCTATCGGATATTACTCCAATTATTTTATCTTATATGCAGAGCAATATGGAGTACCACAAAGGAGGCGGAGATTATTCATCATCGCTTCAAAAAATGGTATTATTCCAACCCTTCCTCAACCTGATTTCGAGAGAGTCAAACGAGGCAGACGAAGATACCCTCCAGAAATCACAGACACCGGACTTCTAACTCCAATTACAGTTTTCGAAGCAATATCCGACTTACCATCTTTAGATAGCGGTTCAGGTGACTGGGAGCAATATTATCCTGATAAGTATGAATTGACAGGATATCAGAAATTAATGCGTGGTGAATTGAATTATGAACAATTCATTAAAGAACGAATCACGGAAACTTGATTTGTGACTTCAGCTAGTTAATGTAGTGTTCAACATCCAAAAATCGGAGGTCGAAATGGTTGATTACACATGCTGTCTTGCATGATCTATTTTCGGGCAGGACTCTATCAACTGTTTCATTTCTAACTGATAAAATTGAAGATACAAAGTTGGCACGTGCCATTGAAGTATACTTCTCCCTTGTAACTAATGGATCTGGTGAAGGCGAGTCTATTATTGATGTTAATGGTGAAAAAACACTTCTCTATCGAATAGGTGAACATTTGCTCACAATCATTATCACTGATGACCATAAGGTAGATGATGATATTGTAGGAAAAAGTAGAGAACTCAGTGATATTCTTACAGGTATGGAAGAAACTCTGCGAACCCGAAATATGTCGAAGAAATTTGAGGAAGTTGCAAAATCCACATTGTTGGCACCGATTCATTTGTGTGTCATATATCCTAGAGATTTTACGACATCAACACCAACGATGGATGCGATCAATCAGCTCTGGAATTATTTAAGAGAAGATTCAATTAATCCTCAGACTCTTCAGATTGGCCCTTTCTCATTGATGGCACACCTTTTCGGCTTTGATGAATTGGAGGAATCCCAATTCGAAACAGTTTCAGCAATTGCTGATGGATTTGTTCTTGTGGTTGGTGGCACAATCACTACATTAGATGAGATACACGAAGCGGTTAGATTCATAGGAGAAAAACCAAATGCGCCCATTCTTGTAGTACCAGCAAGTGACAATGAACTTGAATATACTAGATCACTGGAACTAGAATTGAACGTAATTCTGTGTGATGCTGTTTCATCTCGACCAATCTATCTGTTGGTATCAGCCCTTTCTATGCTTGGTCTCACAAATTATCATCCCGAATTAGCAATGGAAAAAATGATTGCAGATGAAATAGTAATCAAGAGCAAGGAGGAAATTGTTGATGAAGAGATTCTAGGACACCAAGCTTTCTTTGTTGTTGATAGAAAGAATGGTGCATCTCTGTATTCTCATTACTACGAAGAACCATCGACAGTCCTTGAAAGAGCACCTAATGTGATTGCAGCCATTACTCTATTTGATGTAGGAGAAGATGAAGAGATCAAAACCTCTGTATTTGAAACTGGCGAGTTAATCTACATCCTTATCGAATTCGAGAATCTGATATTTGCTCTAGTAACAGGAAGAGGTCATGATGTTGAGGATCTAAGAGAAAGATTTTCATTCTTGCCAGAACTCTGGAAAGCTGAATCTCCGGAAGATGTTGTGGACTCGACAAATCCATATGAAACTGTTCCGTTCACACTGAAATTACTTGCTACATTACCGCCTGAGAATCTGCCTCAATCAGTCACTCCAGTCTGTACGAAGGAACCTCGGTGGGAGAAATTTCGATCTGAAAATGTTCGTGACTTCCTAAGAGCTGTCTGGAGTAGTCTTAGTGGTGATTACAAGCTATCTCAGCTAGTTCGCGGAACGGGTCCTCAAATGACACTGGGAGCACTCCATATGCTGAAAACCCTGGATGCAATAGACTTTAAGGTCAAGTTAGATGATGAAGATACTCTGATTGCTATAGCAAAACCTGATGATGAAATGAAACAGATGTACACACACATTGAATCTATAATGTCCCAGATATCAGGAGAAGCAAAAGTCAAGGACATCGCAAAGAATCTTGGTATCGAGCAAAGCGTGCTACAGACAGTTTTAAGGGAATTAATCAAACGAGATATCATTAAGATAAAATAAAAAGTATTAGTTCATCGAGGAAAGCTTCATCTTAGATATACTTACTAGAATGCTTGAAAAGGTTTTCATATCAAGATAACTTGAAACCACATCACCAAGGAGAAACATCTGACTTGATTCACAACGTCCTACTCATTGACAAAGAAACAGGGGATGTTGTAGTCCGTGCCAGATTTTGGAAGATAGATTTCCTTGAGGCTGATATCAAAGAGTTTCTGAATGGTTACAATGACCTTAAGACAACCGAGGGTCTTGCTGAAGACACTCCGGTATTTGTAGACCAGCACAAAGTATTCCATGGTCCTGTTAGTGATGAATTACTGCTAATATTTGCAACTGATGGTCGAGATGAAGATCGTACCATCAAATACAAGGTACGAGAAGGTGCAGCTAGAATCACCACTGCACTACGTGGTAACAGTATCGATTACATCAAGGATAATATGGAGGACATCTTGGGTGAACTCATTTTCACTCGATTCAAGATTTCTTTCGTCGGTTCTGGTGGTGTTGGTAAGAGTACATTATTGCGTCTACTTTTCGGTAGGGAACCCGCTCCTGGAGGATACGTACCGACGATTAATGTCGCAGTGGATAGTTCCGAAACGATACAGTTTGGTACGTTCCTTGTAACAATATGGGACTTCGCAGGACAGGCCGTATTCCAGGATCTCTGGGCGTTCTACTTCCAGGGGACTGATGCAATCTTCTTAATCACTGACTCTAGTTTTAGAAATGTTATGCAAACAAAGACGCTACTTCGTAACATAAGAAAGGAAGCACCTGCTGTACCACTCTTCATTGTTGCTAACAAACAGGACCTTCCCGAATCAATGAAGGGTGACAAGATTCAGCGTCTCTTGGGAGCAACAACTTTCTCCATGGTAGCTACGGATAAAGCTCGTCGAGAGGAGTTCATACGCTTCATGCTTGAAGTCTGTGCAAAGACTGCAGGAGTAGTACTTCCCAATCGCTCCATTAGTGAGATGATCACTGTAAGAAGAAAGACTGACGAATCAGAGCGACCCGAATTAGGAGAACACGCTTCTAGACCTGAAGGTGATTCGGGATTCGAGGATGTCCCCTATCAAGAAGATGGTGAAGCGGTATCAGAAACTGAGTCCACTAAAATGGAATCAATGGTAGCATCTGATGTAGAAGAAGTCGAAGCTGCAACTGAGTCTGGTGCTGTTGCTGGTTCATCGGAATCTCATGCGGAGTTAGTGGCTAAACAAATACATCGTGGAAGTAAGATTCTAACACTTTTACTAATTGTTCAGAATCAAGGAATGTATGACATTGCATATCATTTAGACTACTCTGAGGAAGTCTTCGACACTAAAGCTGTTACATCTTTGATTTCTGCATTGGATTCCTTTGGTGGACTTGATGCAGAAGCTGATGGCACTGGAGGCAAGACAAACGCACTAGAAACCATCGAGCACGAAGGAAATCTCGTCATGGTTGAAAAATCCAAGCATTTTGTTCTAGCATTGATTGTAGATAATGACCTTGAAGAAGACAAAAACAGGAGGCTGATGGCTTCTCTACTTGTTGATATTGAGCAGAAATATTCAGACATTTGGGATAGATGGGAAGGCGATAATGTAGTGTTTGAGAGTTCTGTTTTTGATATTGTATCTGAGGCACCTCTGCGTCCCATAAGCTTGGACTATGTGGTCCGAGCAAGAGAAGCAGGTAGACCTCTTCCATTTGCTAATCGTGAGGTTGGGCATGCCGTTGTAAAAGTGAAGACAGCTATTGAGAGTACTACTACCGTGGGTGGACTCGTACGAAGCCTTGACCTACCAAGAGAAACCGTATTGGGTTGTTTACAAATAATGCAGAAATACGGTTGGATTGACTTCCAAGTAGAGATAAATCCAAACAGCCATCTGAAAAAGAAGACTGACCCTGATTCTGATACTGTGAAGGCATATGGTCCTGTTGTTATCAAGTTCGTTGAATTATGTGATGGGAATACTGCGCTTGAGGACGTTGTCAGGAAGCTGAATGTAAGTCTTCCAGCGATGAAGTTTGTTGCGACTAAATTGGTACTTGACGGGGTTCTAGAGGTTGTAGCTTGAGCATTAGGTTTTCAAGATTATTCTAGATCCGAATTCAGGCATTGTGAGTTTCTTAGTAATCTTCTCTACAGGAGTGTGAACTATCACTCTTTTACCATCGCATGAATCAATATACTGCTCTAAGTTACTTCCGGATGAATGGGCACTCAACCTAGCATACTCCACATGACATTTGCACGGTTCGTGTCCATTTGCTAAATTCCAGCCTGGAGTCCGTGGGGCAAGATATCCACAGAGAATCACTGCTGCTTTGGGGTCATCACGATACATGTTGAAGAAATTCCTAGCATGACCTCCTCCCATCATTCCGCCTCCTGCCACTATCACATCTTCTGAGTCAAGTTCATACTTGTTCTTCTTTAGACTATCCCAATTCCCTTTGTACCCGGCAGTCTTTGTTACTTGTTCAGCCATTCCGGCAACGATGACATTTCTACTTTTTGTGATTCCGAGATTCTCAAGAATCATTAACACTTCTTGAGAACGACCTACAGCAAAACTAGGAATGATAACAGGTCCGTGATTTTGAATTACGTCTGAAAACGTTTCACTTACTTTCGATCGGTCGAAATCCTCTCTGTCCCAATACGTACCATCAAAAATCACAACATTGCAATCATTGGGTAAACTCGCCCCGGGAAAGAGCATTGATTGGTCAAGATTGAAGTCCCCGGTATATAGAATCCTTACTCCCTCTATATCTACAATGTAAGCCACACTCCCTGGAATGTGGCAAGCTTCTATAGGAGTGACTAATATACCTGGACCAATTTCACTTGTGACTCCAACCTCAAGAGGTGCATGATTTCGCGATACGATATCTATATTCTTCTGTTTGAATCTTGATACCATGTCCCATTTATCATATCGTCTTGGAGGCATGGGTGTTCCAACCTTTTTTGCATCTTCTAACAGTGTCATAGTGATTGCTGCAGTTAGATTAGTAGAACACCACTTTCCAGAATAACTATCAAATAAAATAGGAAGAGCACCAACATGATCTAGGTGTGAATGAGTGACCAAAACTGTATCAATCATTTCTATCTCTGGCACCCATTTTGGAATCATCTGATTTGCAACAGACATCCCATAGTCCATAAGAATACCTCCTGAGTCTGTTTTAATCAGAATTCCACTATGACCAATTCTAGGTCCTCCGATGAAAATAATCTCTATCTGCTTTGTACTTACTGAATAAGCAACAGATGGTAGCAATTGAACTCGCAATTTCTGAGGAATCATCTCGAATACAACTGGATCAACTGCATCAGCTGGTGGAGGATTCTCAAGCTCTTGTAGCCGTACTGGAAAGACTGAGTCTTCATTGCTCCTAAATTCTTGCTCTTCGAAATGTTTCTTCAGAGTTTCATGAGCCTCTTCGATGTCCATAACTGGCGTAATAATATCTTTAGCAGAACTGTAGACTTTCTTACGATATATCTTCAAAAGATGATGTGAAAGCACCTCTGGAAGCCATTCATTTGATTGACTATACATCTCAAAGTATGGTTTGTTTCTGACAGCTTCCTCAAGATAATCTGAATATTTTCTTAATGCCTCTACCAACCTGACTTCTTCTGACAGCAATGCATCTTCCATATCCATCTGTAACTCTTCTGCAGGTTCAGATAATTCGTTTGGAGAAAACAACTGGGCTCCAAGAAAGTTAATCCAGTTTCTTACTTCACTCAAAATCTCAGTTGGTTTATCTTTCTTCAATCCTCCAAGAATTAGTAATGCACGTAGCAACCAATCCTTAACTACCTCTGTTTTCTTTGAATCCTTCAGTGTATAGCGGTATACATAGCGGAAGTCTTCTTCAGAATATATTTCCATTATATGACCATAAAGACATAAAGAGAGACATGAAATCATCATATCTTCTTCAACATCATCCACTATATCCCTAAAGACTTCCTGAAGTTTCTCATTAACGGCAATAGCTTTCTCAATCCCCTCTATAGATTCCCCTGCAGCTTGAATAATCGTGAATGCCATAAGTTCACGATTTTGACCCAAGACATCGGAACTGCTATCCAATTCTCGGTTTTTTAGTGATATTTCTGCGTCTTTGTAACCTTCTTTAAGGAAATCATCTACAACTGAATGCTTTGCTTTTGGAAGAATGTTCTTTGATAAAGCCATATCTATCACGTGTCTATTTCTCTTTGAGCTCTTCAGTACTCTTCTTTTGCTTAACAACGCTATAAAGCGCTTGTCTGGAATCGCGAAGCGATACTTGTTTTTTTACTATTCCTTCTGATATTAGGATTGAAAGAGCATATCTCACGGTTCGTGAGGGTAGCATGGTTTCTAAGATAATTTGCTTTTGAGTCAGTTGGTCTTGATACTCCAAGACCTTCAGAACCAATTTTGCACTTGGTGGTATTTCATGATGAGCGTTATCCAGTGAGAGTGATTTCTTGTGTAACTTTCCTCTCAATGCTGCAAGTTTCTCTTCATCAAATTTTACAAAGGTCGCATCTGAATCAGCCCTTTTGACGAGAACCGGGTCGTCTTTAACTTTCATTCTGCGCTGTCCGTCAACAATTGCTTCAATTGTTATAGAACTGTCTAAATCTCTAACCTGAATCTCCATGCTGTCAGAAACTATCAAAGGTCGTCTGGCTGGATTCGTACTGTTTACGGAAACAAACATCATAACATGCGCGGGGTGAAGAATAACTGGACCTCCTACGCTCATAGAGTATCCTGTGCTACCTGTAGGGGTTGCAATTAATACGCCATCACTGCCATCTTTCCAAAACATCTCTCCGTCAAGGTAAAGTGAATATCTTAATAGTGTTGCACTTCTCTTGCAAAATAATCCAAGATCATTGATGAATGGAGGCGTTTTTCGCCCTCCGATATTTCCAACAAGTCTCAATCGTTTTTCTATTACCCATTGTTCTGATATCAAGTCCTCTACTATTGTTTCAAATCCTTTCACAGTGATTTCAGAAAAGAAGGTTGGTTGACCAGTTGAAGAGATTGGAAGGACAGGTAGGGATGATTCTCCTATCTTAAGTAGTGTAGAGAGAAGATGTCTATCCGACCCTACAATTGCTAAAACATCTGCATCTAATCTCTTTAGTGGAATCCCCGTTCTCTTTAGAATTTCAGCTGAATGCTCTTCGAGGATCACTTCTCCTCCAGCTTGTTCAATCTCAGTCACAACTGATTTTGTGTCATCCTTTGTATGGGCTTCATTACTGGCCACAACACCTACTTTCGTTGTGAGACCTCCAATTCCAATTGCAACTTATTTCTTGTAGAATATGTGACACTTAAATCATGCTGGACTCCTCTCTAAGGTGATTAAGAACCGGCAAGCATTGCCCAATCTTATTTGATGCGCCATGAATTGCCGTTTGAGGTTTCCTTTAAAACATCATTTCAGCTGTCAAGAATAGGTGCATGTGATTGCAAGAATGCAGCGAACTCCAAAAGAAAATCTTGGAATTAAAAAAGCAAAAGAACGCACTGATACTAGCTCATAACTACCAAACGATGGATATACAAGAGATTGCTGATTTTGTTGGCGATTCCCTTCAACTTGCTCAAAAGAGTGCAGATGTTAGTGGTTTTGATATGATTATATTCTGTGGTGTTAGATTCATGGCAGAGATGACTGCTGTTTTATCAAATGGGACTCATGTATATATCCCTGAACCTGGAGCACTATGTCCTCTTGCAGCTTTTGCGAATGCTGACAAACTTAGAAAAGCTAAGGAACAGCACCCTGATGCACCTGTTATTGTCTATGTTAATACCACTGCAGAAACCAAATCGGAAACCGACTATATTTGCACTTCTGGTAGTGCTGTTGAAGTTGTAGAGAATCTCGGTGTGGAATCAGTATTATTTGGTCCTGATGCTAATCTTGCGGAGCATGTGCGAAAACACACTAGCGTTGAAATTATAGATATTGAACCAAGAGGGCATTGCTACGTTCACAATCAATTCGATATTGCCCAATTACTTCTATTGAAGGAAGAACATCCTGATGCTATTGCAATCGCACATCCTGAGTGTCGCAAAGAAGTACAGGAAGCCGCTGATATGGTTGGTTCAACGGGAATGATGGCAAACACAGTAGCTGAATCTGATGCAAAGAAGTTCATCATTGCAACTGAGATGGGTTTAGTCCATCAACTTCAAGCAGCCCATCCTGACAAGATTATAATCCCTCTTTGGGAAGGAGCTATTTGCAGACAGATGAAGAAGAACACGCTAGAGAAGATACTTCGAGTTCTAGAAGAAAAACCAGAAGAGAATCTGGTTATTGTACCTGAACATATGAAAGATCACATAACCTTAGTATTAGAGAGAATGAACAAGGTAAAAGGTCAGGGTCCAGCAAAGGCCATTGCTACCCAAGCTAATTGAATCATAATTTGGCAACCAACTGTGGAAGCTCTGCTAGTCTTTCAATAACATGTCCAGAATGTCCCAAAGACCTATAGTCATTCTCACTAAATATTCCGGTCTTCGCTATAAACTTACAATACCCCTTTGACCGTTCATAGTCTTTTAGAGAGTCTCCAACAAAAACTAGATGTCCAAGAAAAATCTCATGTTTTGTTTTGATATGTTTGAAATGATCTGCTCCTTTCTCGAAACCCTTTCTGTACCCCAAAATTTCGGAGAAATACTTGGTCATATCTCTTCTGTCAAAATATTCTAATATAGTAGATTGAAAAGTAGAGGAAGATACGTATAGCTCGAATTTGCGATTTGAAAGATTCTGTAACATTTCCTCAGTGTCATCGAATAGGTCCTGTTCAAATATCCTCTCAATCTTCAATCTCTCGAATTCTTCCACACATGCGTCATTACGTTCATTATCTGGAAAGCTCAGTTCAATTTGTTGTTCATATGGAAGGCCTGTAGTGGAACGATATCTCTCAGTAGCATCTGCAAAAGCAACATCATAATATTTCATCATCATCTCCACACCAATCTTTTCCAAGAAAGGCATACTATCTGCAAGTGTTCCGTCAAAATCAAATACAATTGCTTTGCAGTATACCAGGTCAGTCATCTTTCTAAATCCCTTTTGTAGTACTTTATGATTGCAGAGGTTGTGGTATTAGGCAGTTTTGGTGTGAATCGTTGTTTTTACGAATTGGTCTTTTTCTTATATGATTTAATTTTTCCTTCTCTAACAGCTTTTTGGTATTCATCAGTGCAACGTATTATTGACTGATATGCTTCACCAAGCTCTTTGAACTTTCTAACCTCTGTATGACCTCCCTCTTGAATTTTGTAAGTGGCATAGAAATGCTTCAGTTCATCCATTGTGCTTCTTGGAAGATCAACAATACTCTTTGCATCTCTATAATATGGATCGTTTAATGGGACTGCGATTATTTTATCGTCGATGTGTCCCATGTCATCCATTTCCATTACTCCCAGAGGTCTTGCATGCACTAGACAGCCAGTAAAAGTTGATTCGGAGTTAAGTAGTACAACATCTAAAGGGTCTCCGTCATGATCAAGGGTCTGAGGTATGAATCCATAATCAAAAGGGGCATAGGTGTATAACACTCTATCCAATTTGAAAATATTGAAGGTTGGCTCGTATTCATACTTGTTTTTACTCGCTCGATTGAGCTCAACCACAACATAGATCTCACTTGGAGGGTCCTGACCTGCTGGAAGGTCATGCCAATAGTTAGTCATCTATCTCACCGATGATTAGCATTACTCCCTTTTCAATCTTCTATTACAGTATAATCATCCAATACGATAATAGAGTAACCTTAATTTACGTCTTCGTTTGCTGATGCAGCAGGTAACAGGCGTGAAACTCAAGCTGTGGCAAATATCGTATATCATTGGCTTTGCAATTGTTGTTGGATTGTTTGGATTAGATTTTGCTGGAGTTCATCTCCCACATGTCACACTAGCCATAGCTGAACTCGCTGGAGGCGTCATGCTTATCGCTGGTGCTTGTGAAGCTTTTGTCATCTCAGTAGAAGGCATCTCACATAATATGCATATGACTGACTATGTGAGTGGAATTTATGCGAGCATTGCCAGTACAATTCCAGAGTTGGTAATTCTTGCTTTTCTCATGCTAGAAGGAAAATATGAGATGGCTTGGGTTCTCGCTCTGGCTACCATATTCATGAATACTCTCGTCTTCGCCTTCTATACCCTTTTCTTACCTAAGGACGACCATGGCAACTTCAGACTCCCAGATGCTATCATGTGGGTCGGGTCTGATCTGCTGGCAATGGGAGCTGTAATCAGTCTAGCAGTAGGACTTTCAATGTTAATTCTGTATGTATTTGTTGGAACCACTACCATCTTCCCTGGTGATGTACCTGTATTTACTGGAGATGAATTATTCGTCTTTGGAGGATGTTTGGTTGCTGTCTTTATTGCATATCTCTACAGAATAACTAAATACTATGGAAAGTGTCTACCCGATACTGAAGATGAAGGCATGTTATGCAAAGTATATCCTCACGTTCTAACAAAGAAAACAGTTGCTGTTCTTATCTTTCTTGCATCTCTAGGAGCACTTCTAGGTGGTGAAGCTTTGGCATCATTTGCTTCTTTCGCCAGTGGTGAAGTAGCAGAAGGTGGATTAGGTCTGAACTTTATCCAAGCTGCGCTTTTACTTGTCATCTTTGGTGGCACACCAGAATACATCATAGTTGCGTCAAGTCATCGAAAACAGCAAATTGAAGTCGCGCTCTCTAATGCATTTGGTGGAATTGTACAGGTCTTCTTTGTTGTCTTCGGATTTACATTGCTATTTGGTGGATTGACAGGCGGTTGGATTCCAATAGATCTCTTTTCAGTTGTTCTTCTACTCTTTGCATTTCCTTCTTTATTTATTCTAAGAATAATGATAACCGATGATGCAAAAGTGAACAATTTTGAAGCAATAGCAATGATAGCTGTATTCATCATGATGTTGTACATGCTGTTAGCATTCGGAGCATACTAACACTAGTATGATGTCATATTCTCAGCAAAGAATCCTCATGGTTTAGGTATGTGTTATCTACCAGTTTTGAGGGTCAATAGCTGACATAGTCGGGAAGCAACTGCACTTTGATAACATCTGCGAGGTTGACAAATTCATTGGGTTCAGAGTCTTTCTCGTTAGACAACGCGACAATCTCTCTGGATACATATGTAACATATCCATCTGCGATTATCACCAGGGGCGCACCAATTAACCTGACTCTTTGGGCATCTCTGGCTGCATTTGTCAGAATTGTCTTCAACGAATAATCTATCTTGTCTTCCTTCATATGAATATATTCGCTTTTGTATCTGATAAGCTTTGAGAAAGAGAAACGGAAGTCAGGAGCTTTAATTGCTTCCTGACTTTTCGCAGTTTAGATGATATCTAGTTTCTGACCTACCCTCTCATATGCGCTTAAGGCATGATCCAGTTGGTCCTTTGTTAGACCGGAGTTCATCATATTACGAATTCTTGCCTTATCTCTAGCAACCATTGGGAATACTATGGGCAATGCAAGGATTCCCTCTTTAAAGAGACCATCGCTAAGTGCTGCGGCTTTTGAACTCTCACCAACAATAGCAGGGACTATTGGAGTTTCACTCACTCCAGTATCATAGCCCATTTGTTCCAAGCCTTTTATGAAGTATTCTCTATTATCCCAGAGAGTCTTCACATGCTCTTCTTCTGTTTCAAGTACGTCAATAGCTGCAATACATGCTGCAGCAGTTGCTGGTGGATGGGATGCTGAGAGTAACCAAGAACGACTCTTATTCAAAGCATAGTTTACCATATCACGACTACCTGAAACATGTCCTCCCATGACACCAAAGGCCTTACTGAATGTACCCATTTCAAAATGAACGTCCTTGTGTGTCAAATTAAAGTGTGATACGATACCACGGCCTCCCTTCCCAAGTACAGCCTCACCATGTGCATCATCTACGTAGATCATTGCACCGTGTTCTTTGCCATGCTTCACAATCTTGTCTAGAGGAGCAATATCTCCATCCATTGAGAAGACACCATCTGTGATGATGAGCATTTTATCTGGGTTTTCCTTTTCAGCTTCATCTAGTACTCTTGCAAGATCTTCTGTATCATTATGTTTGTAGACGAAACGTGTAGCTTTTGTCAGTCTGACACCGTCGATGATACTTCCATGATTGAGCTCATCTGAGATTATAGCATCTCCTTTACCAACAAGTTGTGGAATTAATCCTTCATTTGTTGCAAATCCTGCACTGTATGTCAGAGATGCTTCTGCACCTTTGAATTCAGCTAGACGTCGTTCAAGTTCCAAGTGCACATCCATTGTGCCAGCAATAGCTCGAACTGAACCAGAGCCAACGCCATGTGTCTTAATCGCTTCTAATGCTGCTTCTTTCAACTTTGGATGGTTTGAAAGATTGAGGTAGTTATTGCTACAAAGCATTATCACCTCTTCACCATCCATCTTTGCTTTAGGTGTACTAGGACCTTGAAGTTCTCTGATTTTCCAATCGAGATTATTCTCAACAAGAGCTTCGTACTCCTCTCGCATCCATGCAATAGGTTCTCTCTTCATTGGTTTCACCGTAAAATCATGACGGTCATTTTACCTTCAAAGAAGGGTCAAATCTGGTCGAGCTGCGCCAGATTCAATGTTATAAGACCTTCGCTAAATGACAAAATCATCTTTTTTCTAGTGTTCATTTTTCTAATTTTTGTTCTAGCTCAACTGGTTCCTTTTTATAATCACTATTAGAAATTGGTTCTGTGCACCCTCGTTTGCCATTTCCTACCTCTCCTGCTCTGGCAAGAGCCCACTTAGCAGTAATCGGTCCAACTATTTCAAGTATGATTGTTGAAATTGCTACAACACTAAGAATGATTGTTCCATAGAGGGCTGCATCACCACCAATAATTGCAAACTGCTGTTCGACAATAACACTCAGTCCAAGCGCAACTCCTGCTTGACTTAGCAAACAACTTCCCAAATATTTTCGAACGGTGTCTTCTGATTTAGTGGCTGTTGCGCCTATACGAGCACCAAGCAACTTACCAATTGTTCTTCCAGTGATGTACAAAGCAGTGATAATAATGACTATCAATCCTGTATCTGCAAAGAATATCTCAAGATTTGTTTTAGCACCAGCTAAAACAAAGAATAACATTACAATGGGTGCCATTATCACCTCCAGTAGATGGGGGCCACTTTGTTTTTCCTCAGGAGTTCGGTTGCCGACAATAACGCCAAATGAAATTGCCGCTAAGATGTCGTTGAAAGCAAGGTAATCTACTATCCCCACTAAAAGAATGACTAAGGCTAATTCTAGCTCAACAATTACACCCTTCTTCTCCTCTCTTTTTACAAACATGACGAAAACTATACCAAAAATCCCTCCGATTACAATAGAACCAATTGTCATTATGATTGGATTGAGAATGATGGTCAACCAAGAAGCACTAGTTGGTGAAAGAACGAATAGTGCATAAGAAATCGCCACATTCGTGAGGACGACTGCAATTACATCATCAAGTGCTAGGACAAACATTAGGTTTTCTGTAACTGGTCCTTTACAGTCATGATCCCACACAACATCAGCTGTAGCAGCTGGTGCTGTTGCACTAGCAATGGAACCAAGAATCATGGCTACAAAAAACTGTTGTGTAAAGAAGAATACTAGAAGAGTAACAAGCCAAAATGCTATAGTGGCTTCAAGAAGCACAATTATGAAAATATTTCTGATTCTTCCTTTGAGAATTTTTGTCCTCAATTCAAGTCCTATGTTATATCCAATTAATCCTAGTGCAAGAGAGAATATTACACTGAGAGTTTCGATTTCGTCGGTTCCAATAAATCCTACTATACGAAGTAGAATACCTGCAACCATAAAGCCTACAACTTGTGGAATCCCCACTCTTTTGAATAACTTGGATGCTAAAAATGCCATCACAAGACCTATGCCTATGATAATTGGAATATCTGCCAATTGTTGATTACCTCGTCTGTATCAATTTTGATTTCGAAAATTCGATCAATTATAAGTCGTACATATTAGATCATGACTTGCAAAGGATTCGGCCTCGCTAGGGACTGTGTGCGAAGTCATGTGTTCCTTAATTCTATCAATAACGATGGTCAATACGACGATATACAGTAGGAGAAAGAGAGTCATCATGAACTCCTCTAACAATTCTAGTATTGCTGACATGAACTATCTACTCCCTATCGTATTAAGCGACTGTTATTTTTTATAAACGATTTCCTATTAAAATCGCTTATAATCTATTTCATATGACGAATATTAATTAAAATATTAGCTTTTTTAAAAATAAACTGTTCAAAATAGTATCTGGAAGTTTCAATATTCATTAAACCCTCTGAAGATGTATTCTAGTGAATCTAATACGAGAATGAAAATGCGTTTTCACAAATTGCTCTCATTTTCTCACATTTCTTCTTTGGGTTCAATTTCTTCAAGTCTTTCATCTCTACGATTAAGACGTAAAGCTAGCCACATTGGGATCACTGCAAGTGGATAGAGGCACATGACTAACGGGAAAATGAACACTCCGAACTCAACAATACCGCTAAAAATACCAATACTCAGAATGATTGCGGTGAGAAGTGTACCAGTTTGCCTTGGAAAGTTCCACATTATCCTCGAAATTGCTAATGACCTACCTCTGCGAGATTTTCCGATCTCTTCCATGAAGAGTGAATTATTAGCCGGTCTTGCCATGTTGGCAACTGCCATGCGTGTGACATAGAATATGACCATAATATGGAAAATAGGTGTCAGGACAAGACCAAAGGTAAGGATAGGTGCGAGGATATAGAGAATTCCTATCATCTTCAGTTTTCCAACACGTTCACTACTCATACCAACATACAACGTTCCTGTTGCAAGTGTAATATTGGCGATCGCGGGAACGGATCCGAGAACTACCGGGTCTGGCGTGAATGCAGCGTTTATCCATGGTATAAGATAAGGAATGACCATTCCAGAACTAATGCCCATAATCAACTGACTTGTTCCGAATAGTATTGCAGTCCGAAGGTCTTGTTTTGCACGAGGTCCATTCTCTTCATCTATCTCCTCAATTGTGACAGGAATTTGACAATACTTGTTCAACCATCTTTCTGTGAATAATCCTGAAGCTCCTGTTGCAATCATACTCGAACCCATTACAATGAAAGTAATCACAAAACGAGCTTGCATTGGATTGATGCCTGGAAATGCAAATGGATCAAGAATTAGTCCTGCTATGAACGAACCTAAAACGGCTGCACAAGTAGCTGCAGATATTGTAATCCCGTATGACTTGGTTCTCTCATCGCCTTTTTCAGTATAATCTGCAATCAATGAATTTACAGAAGTTGTGATGAAACCATTACCCACTCCAGTGAGTGCGTATGTTACGAGAATCAAGAAAGGGTCTGATAGGAATGGAAGTATCAGTAAACATGGTCCTGCAAAAAGACCTCCAAGCAGAATAGCTATACCTCTTCCATTCTTGTCACTGAGTTGTCCTGATGGGAAGAGCACCGTCGCTTGAACATAACCTGCTGCGGCTGTGAGCACACCGTAGAAAGCTTCGTCTTGTCCAATTGCCAAAGCAAAAAGAGGTAGGACAACCACATTGAATGCTCCTGTTACTCTACTGAATGCGTAGAGTATGGATAGTCTAATGACTTTTGACTGATTCAGGGATGAATTGCTGCTGTCAGTGTCTAACTGTGCTGTCATTGTAGGAATCCCTTCTTACAGCATGGAATAGATGAGAGATGACACCATTGAAAAGTGCTTAGTAGGCGGCCAAATCTAAATTAATAGGAAAATTTCATTTATACAATATCAGAGCAAATAATAAGTATTGCATTTTTCAATACCGAAAAAATGACCCGTCGAAATCATTCTCTAATTGTGCTCACAATTGGAATTGTGCTTCTCATAGCCCTTGCAACTAACGTCCAAGCTCTTCCTGAAGAGAGTGGCTATATGGTGAATGATTTTGCTTATCTTTTGACTTGGGAAGAAGATAACTCCCTGGAAGATTTCTGTAGATTCATTGAAGAGGAAACAACAGTTGAGGTCTATATTCTGACAACGACTGATCTTGAGGGTTATGATCTGAATGAATACTCATATCGTATCTTCAATGATTGGGGAATCGGTAAAGATGATGTGAACAATGGTCTATTGATCACATTTTACTACATTGATATCAATGAAACTCATTTTGGATACGAGTTTAGAATTGAAATTGGTCGAGGACTAGAGGGAGCGATAACTGATTCAGAAGCAGGATGCATTGGTAGGGATAATATGTCCATCTGGTTTAATTGGGCATATTTCTACGAAGGCTTCTATGAAGGGATTGAAGAACTATACTACGAATTCGAAGATGATCCAAGTGTTGTGAGTGGAAGTGGGGGTCCTGAGGGTCTCTCAGCAGTTCAAGCTTGGGCGTACTATAACCCTATCATCCCGGGAATTCTTCTAGCAATTGGACTGTGGTTCTGTGGCATGTGGCTTCAGGTTTATGCATATCGTGGCGGTAGAGTACTTCTCCCAATGATCGCAATTGTCTGTCTTCTCTTATTTGGATGGTGGCTAGATTATTCTCTAATGGTACTTTTCTATGCCATAGCATTCTCTTTAGGAGCAACTGTTACAATTCGTGGGATTGGAAGAGTTAGAGGTGGCGGTGGTCGTTCCGAAGGTGGTGGATGGAGTACATATTGAGTACCTAGGAGAGTAAAAAAAAATGCAAACAAAACAGATACTATGTATAAGCGTTCTAATAATTGCTGTAGTTGGAATCGGATTTGTCGGTTCAATTGTTTTATCCTATAATGGACTGGTGGCGGAGAAATTAGAAGCTGAGAACAAATGGAGTGCAATCCAAATTCAATACGAACGTAAGGTCGAGCTAATTCCCCAATTGGTAACATTGGTTGAGAATTATACGGAATATGAGCAGGAAACCCTAACATTGGTCACTGAACTAAGAACCCAGTGGTTGAATCTTAACGGTTCTCCCAGTGAACAAGCTAATGTTTCAACTGAACTGAATCAGGTTCTTAATATGCTCTTTCTAGCAATTCAAGAAAACTATCCGACACTTCATGCTGATGTTCTATATCAGGAGTTGTTTGATGAGATTACTGGAACCGAGAACAGAATCACAATGGCAAAGTTAAACTATAATGACGCTGTGACTGCATATAATACTGCATTGGCACAGTTTCCCGGAAATATTGTTGGTTCCATGTTTGGATTAGAACCTATGATATTATATGGATGAGCTAAGTATCTGTACTTGAATCATCGGAGCTATCAGAGTCTTCTGTAGCTCCCTCCTCTTCCTCTTCATTGCAAACGTATTCTGGCACAACTAATATTGCTATGAAGAGGATTATCATGAAAGCCATCCCTATTGGTTCTTTTAGAAAGAGACTAATGTGCCCAATAGCTGGAATTACTCCAACAACAACTCCAATTATTTCATCTGCAGTTCTAGTATATGGGTCTTCAGAATTATTGTTGTCACCTTTTGTAGTGAAATGATACTCCCCATCAATTATCCCAATTTCAACAACCCTGTGAACCACAGGTCCATTTGTTTCCCAATTTTTGTCTTCAAACACAATTACATCAGATAACTGAATATCTTCTGGAGCTCGAGATTGAAGAACGAGTAGATCTCCTCGATAGTATGTTGGTTCCATCGAACCACTAGTAACAACCACAAGGGGTGAAGATGTACCCATTGTTAGCATGAAGAGACCATATCCCCCTAGGGTTCCTCCAACAACTATCACTAGAAGGAATACAGTCTTGAAGGTCTCTGAACGCGTGTCCCATTTGAGTTTTTGACGCATTCTCTCCATTTTGAAAAGCCTCTTCAAGTTTAGCCATTACCGATTCTAATAAAACTAACCGTGAATGCTGACTCAGGTAACAGAACCATGGTTATTGAAGTAGAGTCGTGATAGAGATGAGCAGTATATGGACACGTTCCATTAAGGCGACACCACAATATGATTGTGGCTTATGTGGATATACAAGGTGTGCGAGTTTTGCTAGAGCATTTGTTGTTGGCGATGTGTCCATCAATGCATGTCCAATTCTTTCATTTGATGAATTTGGTGGATTACAGAGTGAGCTAGAATCTGTTGCGATGAGGTCCACCACACTTCAACCGCAACTAGCACAAGAATTGCCTTCTGACGGTCTCTTACTCACAATGCCTTGTAAGGACTCAACAGAGAAAGTTATGGCTGAATTACGAGTGACGAATGGTGTCGAACCTGGCACACCTATACGCTTCGGAGTCTTTGACCCCATCTTATTCTGTGAATTACTTGATTGCCTGCGTCAACATTTTGAAACTTTGAAATGTAGCAGAGACCTTGGATATGGAAGAGCGGATACTGGTGACATGAGCATCACTTTGCTTCAAGATGGTAGAATCAATATGCGAAGAGTTTCTGATAAGGAAGAAGTACTCAAAATATTTTCAACAATAGAACAAGCTATTCTCGGTTCAATTATCTGTAACTGCTGTGGTAATGATTTTCTTAGTATCATTATAGATGATATTCCTCCTAAAGAGGATACACACCCTGTCTTCAATGCGGGCAGTAGAATTCATTTGACTAAGGATATTTTGAATAGTTCGTTCTCAAAAAAAGAACTGCTTACGCAGTTTGGGGATGAGATAGATAAAACGATTACACTCATTGAGAATCTTGGTGAAGCTCTTGTGAATTCGATTACTGGTTTAAAGAAGGGAAATATCGAGGAATACCCTGAGGACTTGATTTCAGATACCCGTTGTTCAATCATGTCAGTATTCATTCAAACTGATGATATGCGGACTTCTAGTTTTATCACTAAGACACTGGCGCTTTTATGGGCCTTAGAGAGTGGATTTGATTCAATCTCAGAATCAAAAGTAATCTTAGATAGTCTTGATGAAGCAAGCATGAGCGGTGCTCGTTCTTTGATTGATTCAGTACTTTCAGGTATCATCGAAGATCCTGAACCAAATAACAAACTGTTATTCCAGCTCTATGCAGCATTGCTTAGAGCATCTAGAGGTATCAGATTATATAATATCTGGAACGATTATTGATTGACAAAATCAGTGTTGCCATTTCTTCTCTGCCTCTGAAATGATGGCTCTTATCTTTTCAGCATCTGCTAATTTATCTGGTTCCCAACTCTGAATGTCTTGAACAACATAATTGCCTGCTTCTTTTGCGAGAAAATCTTTGATTAGTTTGAGTTTCTTGGCTTCTGAAGCAACAACTCTCATTGCATCTTGTGTTGTAGGGAAACCTGTGTCTGGCAGTTCTGTTGTACTTATGACAAGCCATTGTTGTTCTCCAATCTTTACAGCTACAATCTCAGCTGGCATGAGATCCATTCTCTCTTTGAAAATAATGGTTTCACCAATTTCTACAGTATCAAATGATTTCTTTCTCTCAAGCGTGAGTGTTTCAAGTACTTCATCATATTCGAATAATGCCTTAGCCACGGCTTTCCTGAGTGTATCTAAATCCGCCATTACCACGATTGCTTCATCCATATATTCTGATTGTTCCCTCTTTATTGGCATAAAACATCGTTTTTTTGAGAAAACTTCTCTATGTTTAATCTTTGCCTTAGGTCGTCAAATCACAATTGATATTATGTACAATCGCAATAATTTAGTTACAGGTGGAGAAGAGAAAGCATGCATATATTCAGAATCAAGTCAAACGGGCTTGCACATCAGTCATATCTGATTGCTTCTGGCAAAGAAGCCATTGTCATAGATCCTCGTAGGGATTGTAAAATCTATGCTGACATTGCTTCTCGAGAAGAAGTCGAGATACAACATATTCTAGAAACTCATAGAAATGAGGACTATGTGATTGGCTCTCTTGAGCTTAAGAATAAGATTCCTTCAGCACGAATAGGTCATTCATCATCTACAAAGTTTGAATATGGGGACGATAGTCTTGATGATGAGGAGAATCTAAAATTTGGGAACGTTCGTGTGACTTGTTTGAAAACTCCTGGACATACAGATGATAGCATGTGCTATGTTCTTGCAGATCTACAAGTAAGTGAAGACCCATTGGTTATCTTTACGGGTGACACTCTTTTTGTGAACGAGGTTGGACGAACAGATTTAGTCGACATAAAAAAGACTGAAAAAATGGCTAGGAAATTACATGCAAGTCTTCATGAAAAGGTTCTTCCTCTTGGTGATGGAGTTATTGTATATCCTGGTCATGGTGCTGGTTCTGTATGTGGTGGTGCTATAGGAAACCGTGATTTCTCAACAATAGGATATGAGCGGAAGAACAATATTTGGTTAGACATGGATGAGGACGATTTTACTGAAGCTAAGAAAAATCAGAAATTAACAAGAGTCCCTTACTTCAAGAGATGTGAACGATTGAATACAATTGGTCCCCCACTACTATCGGAAGCTCCCACAGTGAAGATGTTCACTACCTCCAGGATAGAAGAGATACTTGAAGAAGATTCTATGATAGTAGTGGATACCAGAGAGTCAGAGCTATTCATTCACAGTCATCTACCTAACTCAATCAGTCTGAGTCTGAGTTCTATTGGTCTTATTGCTGGATGGGTTCTAGATTCAGAACAGAAGTATGCATTTGTACTCGATACTCACTCTCAACTAGATGAAGCTGTAGCATCACTCTATCGAATTGGAATTGATTCTGTGGAAGGATATCTGGGGATTGGATTCCACGGATGGAAGGATCATGACAAAATAACACAGTCTCTCAAAATGTATGAACTTGATGAGATAAAATCTGGAATCACTAATGAAACAATTCAGTTGGTTGATGTACGACAACCTCATGAAACTGAAATCGAGCATGTTGAGAATTCGGTTTTTGTTCCCTTGACAACCATCCAAGAGGATATGTCAAAGATTAGTAAAGAAAAACCAGTTGCAACAATTTGTCCTTCAGGTGTCCGAAGTACTACTGGTGCTAGTATCTTAAAACATAATGGCTTTGAGGATGTTGGAGTACTAATCGATGGTCTGAAAGAATGGAAGAAAAGAGGTTATCCTACAACTTCATCATCGGATACTGAATGATGCGATGTGGGAGATGAATCAAAATGTACTGGCGCAGAAAAACTGGTCGTTCAAATATTCTCTCACAAAATGCAATGGTCGCTACTTCACAACCGTTAGCAACGCAAGCTGGTATTGAAATATTACATAAGGGGGGAAATGCGATAGATGCTGCTATTGCTTCTGCAGCTGTTCTGGACGTGGTCGAACCATTCAGTACAGGTTGTGGTGGTGATGCTTTCGCTCTTCTTCATTTACACGGTAAGGATGCGCCTTTGGGTTTCAATGGTTCTGGACGTGCAGGATCACTCGCGGACCTTGATGAGCTTTTGTCAAAGGGGTGGACTGAGATGCCTTTACGAGGTGGACCTGTTGTCACCGTACCTGGTGCCATGCATCTCTGGTGTTACCTAGTTGAGAAATATGGAAATCTGGAAATGAAAAAAGTATTCGAACCTGCAATTGAGTATGCACGGATTGGATTTCCAGTTTCCGAGATAATATCTCAACAATGGCATATCGTCAAGAATGTATTAAGGAATGAGGATGCTAAGCGGATTCTTACTATTGACGGCAATGCACCAGAAATAGGTGCTAGAATGAAAAATCCTAACTTGGCTGATACTTTTGAAGAAGTGGCTAGAGAAGGTGTCGAGGCTTTTTATTCAGGGAGAATTGCAAAGAGTGTTGTTGACACTGTTGTCAATGATGATGGGTTTCTGACAATGGAAGACCTCGAATCCCATCATACTGAAGAGACCAGTGCAATCTCAACAGATTACAATGGAATGAGTGTATACGAACATCCACCAAATGGTCAGGGCTTTGCAGCTCTAATTATGTTAAACATCATGGAATCTCTCGGTACTGGCGAATATGGAGCATTAACACACCAAAGATATCATCTCATGATTGAAGCAAAGAAGCTGGCATATGATGATTTACATCGTCACAATGCAGACCCGGAATATTATGATATTCCGATGGATGACTTGCTCTCCAAAGACTATGCAATTTCAAGATCTGAGAAAATCAGTTTGTCATCTTGCATTAATCCATCATCGCTCTCCATGAAGCAGAGTACTGATACTATCTATCTCGCTACAGCTGATGCTGAAGGTAATGCTGTTTCATTCATCAATAGCCTTTACATGGGTTTTGGAAGCGGTCTGGTAGCAAAAGGGACCGGGATAAAATTACAGAATAGAGGAAATCTCTTCTCGTTGGATATCAATCATCCAAATTGCTATGCGCCAGGGAAGCGGCCTTTTCATACAATTATCCCAGGTGCGCTATACAAGGAGAACGAATTCTTTGGTGTATTTGGAATCATGGGAGGTCCTCATCAAGCTGAGGCGCATGCACAATTCGTTAGTAATTTGGTAGATTATGATATGCTACCCCAAGAGGCGATGGATCATCCGAGGTTCACTCACAATCAAAACAAGAATACTGTAGGTTTGGAGAATGGTATACATCCATATGTACAAGGTCAACTTAGACGGTTAGGTCATCATTTTGTGCATGAAACAATGACTGGTTTTGGTGGTGGGCAGGTGATTCTGAGAAAAAAGGATTCGTGGATTGCTGGTTCTGATTTTAGAAAAGATGGTCAAGCTGCAGGCTTCTGAAATAACGATTCAATAGACTGATATTGAAGAATACTTCTCTGTGGTTATCATCAATGCTTTGAATGGTGGATGATAGAATGCCTGATGATGTTGAGTACCGCGAAGAGAGTGATTTAGTTGGTACACGTAAGGTTCCCAAGGATGCATATTGGGGTATTCAAACTTTACGTGCAATGGAGAATTTTGGAGTTTCTTTGATATATCTTCACACGTATTCCACTCTAGTAGAATCGTTAGCAATGGTGAAGAAAGCCTGTGCATTGGCTAACTGTGAGTTAGGTCATCTGGATGAAAAGTATAGAGATGCAATAGTTCAGGCATGTGATGAGATAATCGAAGGCAAACTACAGAAGGAATTCGTTGTTGATATGCTTCAGGGTGGAGCTGGCACTAGCACTAACATGAATTGTAATGAGGTCATTGCTTCAAGAGCAAACGAAATAATCGGGGAGCCAAGGAATTCGATTTTTCCAATTTCAGCTAATGACCATGTGAATATGAGTCAATCGACGAATGATGTCTATCCTACAGCAATCAAAATAGCCACAATTTTTGGGATGAGAGACCTATCAGAGTCATTAGAAGAACTCATACTTGCCTTTGATAATAAAGCTGAGCAATTCAAAGATGTACTGAAATTGGGCCGGACTGAGATGCAAGATGCGGTGCCAATAACACTGGGACAGGAGTTTAGTGCATGGTCAGCTGGACTAAAACGCGATCTTCTAAGAATTGGACTAGCTATAGATGTATTGATGACGCACAACATAGGTGCTACAGCAATTGGTACGTCTCTAAATGCTGATCCTGAATATATCAAGCTGGCAGAGAAATATTTGATAGAAGTGACAGGCCTTGAAGAATTAAAGACGGCAGAAAACCTCATTGATGACACTCAGAACGCAGACGAGTTTGTACATGTATCCGGATTACTAAGAGTCTTGGCGACCAATCTATCAAAAATCTGTGGGGACCTAATTCTTCTCTCTTCTGGACCAATAGGAGGATTTCATGAAATTATCTTGCCACCAGTCCAACCCGGGAGTTCCATTATGCCTGGAAAAATAAATCCGGTAATCCCTGAGATGGTAACTCAAGTTGCATTTCAAGTGATTGGGCATGATACTGTCATTTCACTTGCAGCTCAAGCGGGACAGTTGGAGCTGAATGCCTTTGAACCAGTGATTGCCTATAATTTCTTCCAAGGTCTGAAAATCCTCAAGAACGCAATCCCTATCTTCACAGAGAAGTGTATAAGTGGTATAATGCCAAACCATGAAGGACTGGATGTTGTTCATCGTAGCGTTGGTCTTTTGACAGCTCTAAATCCAGTGATTGGCTATAAAGCTGCAACAAGAATTGCAAAGAAAGCTCTTGATACTGGGAAACCTATTCGAGAGCTTGTATTAGAAGAAAAGATTATGGATGAACAATGGCTTGATGTTCTTCTGTCCCCAAAGAGAATGACAAATCCTGGGATACCCGGACATGACCACTCGAAAAGCTCTACTGTAAAAGATGATGATTCTAGGAATGATGAATAGAATGAAAAAAGAGGATAAGGCGTTAAAGCGGATAAGTGAGTTAGTTGAGGACCAGCTAATAGGAGTACTAGGTACCTGCAATAAAGGTGTACCATATTCCTGTTTAGTGTCATTTGTTAATTCTGATGATCTATCAAAATTTTACTTTGCAACAATGTCTGAGAGAAAGAAGTATCGTAATATGATTGCTAACAATCAAATAGCATTGCACATCGATAATCGTAGAAATCTTCCTGATGACATCCACGGTGCTAGCTCTTTAGCAATTGTTGGAAGCATTAGTACATGCATTGGAGAAGAGCGCGAGAAGTACTCTAATAAGATTACTCAAAGACACTCTAACCTTAGGGGCTTTGTACAACACCCTGATTGTGAGATAATTAGAGTAGATGTTTCAGAAATGTATCTTGTTGAAGAATTCGAAAGAACGGTTAGATTGACATTTTAATTCCTAATATAATTAGATTCAATTCATGAGAAATGGAGGGCGCAGGTCTCTAAGGTTCGTGATTGAAACAGTCCCTCTATTAAATCTCAATCCACCTGGGACCTTTGCACCCATTGAAACAAAGGTGTTGTTTCATGGATTCAAAACACTCAATGGAATGAATACAATTTCATGAACACCTTTGCTTCGTTCTCTCAACTTCTCTACACTTTTCTCTCTCATTGTAAGGGATTTTATCATATGATTGATTTTGACTTCTTTTTTCTTGTTTAGAGACAAGCACATACTTTGCTTGATTTGGAATATGTTTCTAGATTCTTTTGTGTCGAATCAGACCTGAACAGACATGGGTTTTGACCCCGTTCTTTTCTAATTCATCCAATATCAGATTCATTCCAATTGAATCAGAACTCATGTGTCCAGCAATAACGACATAGATTCCTTCTTCTTCACACTCTTTCTTGAGTGCTTCAGTCAGATGCATGGTGATAATGGTACTTACACCAGCTCTTGCCAATTTTCGAACCGCTTCAGGACCTGGTGAGGTTCCTCCTGTGAAGAAAATGAATTTCTCGCCACAACTGCCTGATGCTGATCCAACAAGTATCTCTGGGCCTGCTCCAACCTTTTCAGCCTCTTGATATTCAGGTAACTCTAATAGCGTTTCCAACAAGTTTCCTAGAGTATCTGGGTTTGTTTTGTCCAAGTGATTCTTTAGAAATTGGTATCCAAGCGAATCTGCTGGTGTATGTGCACACATGAATGGCATATTGAGTAGTTTCGCTGCGTCCATTGCCTGAGTGTGGTTTCTAGGCTTTGTGGCAAAATGGACTTCTTTCATTCTTTTGGCCATAGCTGATTCTGCTTGTGCAATTGGGACTCCCAGCTTTGCCCAATGTTCTGGTTGAAGTTTCATAACAAAATCAAGATTTGACACTCCGATTCCATGAGGATGATGAGCGAGTACTAAATCGATAGTGGTTCCTTTATCATTCAGTCTGTCCGCTAAGACAATCTCACCTGGAGATATGTCAATACCTGCAAGTACACCTGTAACCTCTTGATTCATGTCCCCATGTAGCACTCTGCAATCAGTGTAGGGGTTCCACTCCACATCCTTGTCAGCAAGCTCTTTCTTCTTTCCTTCAAGCTTTTCAAGAGCCTTTTTTGAATCTTCCAAGATTTTTTCTACTTTTTCTTTTCCTCTGGGATCTGCATCTATTCCCATCTCTACGATTTTATTGTAAATCTGTTCGAGTTTCATGCTTATTTCATCATCTTACTGGTCAAAGAACCTTCCGGAGTCTAGTATGCAATAACCCATCTTATTGAAAGATTTCAGCAAAAGTCTATAAAGCAGAGCATACATGATATCTGAAGAGGAGGTGCGCCACTTTTGTCTCTGAGGAAAAGAGTTGGCCTATCAGTATTCGCGTTAACGATTATGTTACTCGGTGTGTTTGTACTGCCCTCTAAGGCTGCTTACATCACAACAGATTCTGAAACTATGTATCAGGACCTAGAGGTCGCTGACAATGGACACGTGTACATCCATCCAGAAGTATCTGACATGGCGATGACGTATACTCAATACTTGTTTCATGAACAAGATATTGGATTCAAAGGATATGCGTATGAGAGTACACATTGGAACGTCTTCACTGGAGGCTTCCCTGGTCCAGCGAAAAGAATGTTCGATTATGATGTACAAGATTCCGCAAGTTGGGGTTGGTTATCTGATACAACCGTCTTCACTGGATTCTATGATATTATAAACACTACCGGGGATGGACTTGATCTAACTGCAATACAAGAACGATATCTCTTTCCAATGGCAATGGAGGAAACAACTTCAGTTATCCTTGAATCAGGTAAATGGAACTATGGAGTTTTCAACGTTACAGATGAAGAGTTCATTCATCTCACAATCGCATCCAAACAGGATTCCTTCGAACTTGGTTTTCTAGTTCTTCATGAGAACGGGACCGCACTAATGGAAGGCAGTGTTACTAATGGTGATATCATGGTCTATCCTCTCACTCCTGTTGGTCCTGGGATGTATTTCCTCATACTATTTCCATATTCATATGATGATGGATTGATCACAGTTGACTTAACTTTAGATGCAATTACTCCGACTGAGATACCTGTTGGGGAAGCGGTCGAAGATGTCTTACCTGGAAGTGAGTATATTCTTGATGATGAATCCGGTGCTTTCATTCATGATGAAAAAGCACCTACCGCGCATACATACAAATTCTCCTCAAACTCAACTTATCCGGGTAGAATTAGATACAATCTCAACATCCCTACTCTCGATGATGACGTCTACAAGCCATTTCAGCCATGGTTGTTATTCACTAGTCAGGCACTCATTGAAGGTAGTATCGATCTTACATATATGAACGAATTCAGTGCAGTTTCTGATGCAATCTATTACCAATCATTTCAGAATGAAACATACTATCTGACAATAATTGGAATGGAGAATGTAGAATATGTCATCTACCATGATGAACCCATAATTCGTGAGTTGCCTGTGAATCAAGAATTCTATATTGAAAATTGGGTATCTGGTTCTTATTCTAAAGCATATAGCTTTGATTTGGCACAAGACTCAGTTTTAAAGCTAAATTCAACTGAAGGAGGTAGTGGATTCTCCTGGAGTATTTTCAGAGTTTTTGATGATGGATATTATAGAAGTCGACAAATTATTGATGGCGAGTTCTTTGAGAACTCTGCCGTATATTATATTCCTGCAGGTGACTACGTAGCCGTTGCTTCTGCAAACTCTATTGATGCTAGTGGCCATTATGAGTTCAATTTAGGACCTGTTTTGGATGGTCCTGGTTCGGTTAGTGCAGATCTAGGTGCAATTACTGCAGTCCGATTTGATGCATCTGCATTAGACTATTACAATGTATCAATTGAATTATTGGACCATCAGAATGTGTCAGTTTCAGCAGATTATGATATTCTCAATACTTATGGTCTTTCATTACTGAATTATGACTCAACACTGGGTCAACGACAAAACGGAGTCTATTGGGAGGCATTTGGTGAAAATACGACCAGTCACATAATTGATAATGCGGTGGATGGATTCTGTATCGTAGCCATCAGTCCATATAAGGCAGAGAACAATACTCTTGGACTGCCTGGTGAGGAATATAATACCTACAAAGCTGACTACACAATCACTGTCGAAGACCCAACAAATAATGTGTTCAACACGACAGATACCCTCACCATTACTGCATCCCCTGAGATGCACAACTTCACTCTTGGTGATCCCGGTGATGCTCAGGAGTATTACGCACTTACTCTGACGTGTCCTGTTGGAGTCTGGATGAATCTCTCAATCATCACAGAGGATGTTTTGAATTATACTGTGACTGCTTACCAAAATGTGGATGGTAAACCCTTCAAACTACCTTGGACAAACTATCTTGACGAGGAATTCACTGGAGATGTAACAAATGAATCCTCATTCCAGTTTGGATCACTTGCTAGCACAATCAGATTGGAATTCCGAATTTGGCGTGAATTGGCTGATGAAGGTGTTCTATCAATAGAAGTCATACCTCTTACAACAAATCTCCTCCTTACAATGCCTGATGTTAACTATCCGGAAGCAACATCCGGTGCGGGTGAGGTAGTTCCTATGGACTACTCTGGACTTCTAATCGGTGGAGCAGTTGTAACAGGAGTTGTGGTGATTGCGGCTGTGGTCATTGTCTACTTACGGAGGAGAGCATGAAAGGAGGTATCATGATGAAGAAAAACCCAATACTAACCATTGTTCTTGCAATACTGATCATTCAACCATTCCTCATTTTTGGATTGGGGCCAAGCACGCTATTGAATACTACAGAACCAACTGAATCGAAGACTATCTCACAAGGAGTAAGACTTGATTCGGATGATCTTGTTAGTCATGTACCTTTCACGATAGATGAAGATGATGACTTCGTTTCGCAGGGATGGCCTGGTTCAGGCACAGCGGGAGACCCCTATGTCATTTCGGGTCTGAACATCACTTATGATGTTGGTCTCTATGCCATTGAGATTCTAAACATAACAAAGCATTTTATCATAGAGGACTGTTATATCGGTCAAGGTTCAGCTAAATATGGAATATACATCGAGGATGTCCCTTCTTGTACAATACAGTATAATACAATAGAATCTCATGGTGGAGGAATATATCTCTGGAATGCTAATTCCACAGATTTGTCACACAATATTGTTGCTTGTGTAGGTTCTGTCACTCAATATACTGTCTACGGTGAAAATTCCTTTGATTGGAAAGTTGAAAATAACATTTTCAATAGTACCTTTTACAGAAGTTTCCGGATTGTAGATGTACATAATACTGAAGTTTTCAATTGCTTTGTAAAATCTTCTCCAACCAGATGGGGATTGCACTTGATTAGCTGTAATAATTCTCTGATTCACAACAATACTATCTATGATTCATCGGAAGGACTTAGTCTTGTTGACTGCTATGACAGTGAAGTTTATGATATCAGTATTCATGATGCAGGAAATGGTATAGCTGCAATATCTTCTAAAGACATTTCAATAATGAATATAGTATCAAGGAATCTTAATGATCACGGAGCATATATAGATGCTGTTGACGAGATAAGCTTGCAGTATCTAGACCTTGAGTCAACATCAGGTGGCGATCCTGGAATCTATATATCAAACTCAAATGTAAGCCAACTAGCTGATGTAATTATTGCTAGTGATGGTAGAGGAATATATCTGAGTGATGTTCATAATATTCCACTTGAAAACATAACCATAACAAAGTGTAACACTGATGCCGTCTATGTAGTGAACTCTGACAATCTAACACTGACTGATATTACTATTGTAGAAGCACTAAATGACGGCATTGACTTCAGAAACAGTCAGCGTCCTGTTCTTTCCAATATTGTCATGAATGATATTGGGTATGATGGCTTCTATTTCCAGGATTGTGACAACGGTTCACTGATACATGTTGAAATGACAAATGTCGTTGAAAACGGAATCTATTTTGATGACTGTGATAATTGGATGGTTTCAGATGTTTCACTTAGTGAATGTGGAGGAATGGGATTCTATATTGGTGGAGGACATAATTCAACATTTACTCATAACTACCTCGAATTAGTAGAAGATGAGGCATTCAATTTCAATACACATGATGATCCCAACGTTATAGGAAATACAGTGGTTGAATCAGGATATGGAATCTATTTCACAACCTGTAACCGTGTTGGTGTCTGGGATAATGAAGTCTACATGATTGAATCTGATGGCATGCACTTTGATTCAGCTGTCAATGGAACTATTGCAGGCAACAATCTCACTATGATTGGAGAAAGAGGTATCAATCTCTATGATTTCCACAACGCAACATTTTGGGAGAATACAATAACAGATACAGAGCAGGGTGGCATCACTGTATCCATGTGTGAGTTTTTGAATTTCACGGAAAATGCAATGACGAATTGTGGTTTCTTCTTCCCTGAAACTTCCAATGTCAATGAAAACAATCATACAATGGTTGACAATGAAGTTAATGACTTACCAGTGTACTATGGTCTTGCAGAAAATGGTCAAACAATAACAGGAAATGACTATGGACAGATCATCTTAGTTGACTGTGAGGATATGACCATTGATGGAGGAACCTTTGTTGGAGCTGGAAACATAATCAGTCATTGTGAGGATGTCTATGCTGAAGGATTGACATTCGAACACGGATGGTTCCCATGGTATGTATTCTACTCGGATTGGGTTGAGATAAACGCCAGTACATTCTCACACACAATGGACAGCTACATGGTGGCTTACAGTTATTGTGAGAATGGTTCTGTAAGCAATAGCATCTTTGACCGTGGTCATTATGGTATTTATCTCTACTATACTGACACATTTACTGTTGAAGATAGCCACTTCGAATATCTTTACAGAGGTGTATATGCAGATGGTGATCCCGACAATCTAACCGTATCTGGTTGTGATTTCTGGCATATGGAGATGGACGCAATCTACTCACTCTATGGCGAATACGGTCTCATTTCTGGTTGCTATTTCTATAATATCAGTAATTACGCTGTATACAATAGAGAAGGACACGGTTGGGAAGTTAGTAGCAATATTGTTAGACATGCTGGATATGCTTATAGAGGTGACACTGATCCTGGTGAGAATGGCACGGTACAATACAATGAATTCTACTCATGTGCTAGAGGTATCTATGTTGATCATGGTGACTATTATTGGGCACGCAACAATACAATCCTCTATTCTAAGATAGATGGTATCAGACTCTATGATGTTGATAACGCAAATGTGTACTATAATATTCTAGGACTCAGTACAGATCACAATGGCTATGACAACAATCTCAATACATGGGATGATGGTGTTGATACTGGAAATTGGTGGTCCGACTACACAGGTCCTGGAGTCTACAATGTGCCCGGTGGTGTTTCTGTTGACAACTATCCAATGCAGTATCTTCCGGAATCCCCAATTATCAATAATCAGCTAGATGTATACTATGCTGAGGGAAGTACCGGTAATTATGTTGAATGGCTTCCATACGACAACGCTCTCAGTCATTTTGAAGCAAGAATTGATGGAGACCTCTGGGCAGCTGATGCATGGAACTTCACTAGCATCAAAATCAATATTGATGGTTTGCCATATGGCCAGCATTTGCTAAGTCTCATAGTCTGGGATGTTGACCAGAACAATGTCACTGATGATCTATTCATCAATGTGTACGATGATAAAGATCCTACAATAAATAATCCACCAAATAAGGAGATTTTTGTAGATGGTACTGGTCAGACTCTATCGTGGATTGCACGTGATTTGAATCCTGGTGAATATGTAGTCTACCGAAATGAAACGGAGTATGACACAGGAACTTGGGAGGATAATGTTACAATATCAGTAAATGTTGATGGTCTTTCAGTAGGCGTATATGCTATGAGAATGGTTGTGTACGACCTTGACGACAACTACATTGGCGATACTGTACTTATTCTGGTGATAGATGATGCGGATAATCCAACAATTGACAGTCCTGATGATATCACAATGATTGCAGGTACGACTGGTAATAGAATAGTATGGACACCTACTGATGAATATCCCGACAGCTATGAGATTGAGCTAAACAACTCCGTTATTGAATCAGATTCTTGGGGCGGTGGACGTATAGTCTACAGTTTAGATAATCTGCCTGTTGGTACGCATACTTTCAAAGTAACAGTCTTTGACATGAGTGGTGGAACGGTAGATGATACAGTAACAGTAGTTGTATTGCCCAAAGTGGCAATAACACCACCCCCACCACCGTTAGACCTCACAATGTTCCTGATAATTGGAGGAGTTGCAGTTGCGGCAATAGCTGTGATTGGTGGCATCTATTTCTTCAGAAAGAGGAGGGCTGTATAATGAATATCAAGATTGGAAATCATACCGGAGTGAATCTAATGATGAAGAGAAGAATTATTCTGTCAGCATTCGCATTAACTATCATGCTGGTTGGTATATGCATCATTCCTTCATATGCTACACCTGAAATTATCGCTTCTGAAACGAAAACAGATGTCTTTGAAGCTGCTGAGAACGGACATGTATATATCCATTCACCTGAATATGCAATAGAGAATTATGGAATAACATGGCTAAATCATAGTGATGATTTGGATTGGACATCATACACATACTATCCACAATATTGGAGTCGAACTTCTGGCTCGTTCGCTGGTCCAGCATATAGACGAACATATCCCTTCAATTTTGGTTCTGGAGGCTGGGGTTGGTTAGGTAATAGTACGATCTATGGAGGATTTAATGACTACAGGAATACTACTTCTGACACAGGTCATCTTGAAATGGATACTCGGAGAGATATTTTTGAGATAACAGTTGGTGAACCAAAGTCAGTATTCAATGAACCCAACATCATGACTTATGGAGTATTCAATCTCACTGATGGAGAATTCGCTCATATAACAATTGGTTCCAAGCATGATTCGCTGACAATCACTGCAGTGGTATTTGACTATGAAACCAGAGTTTATGGGCAGATGATTATCAATGGTGGAGATATCAGAATTTTACCGTTCAGACCCGATGGTCCAGGGATGTATTTTCTTCTCCTTTTTGTTTCTGCTAATACCGAAGGACTCGTACCTCTAGATATTCTGATAGAAGAAGTCACGCCCACTGAAATTCCAGTAGATGGAATTGTAGAGGATGTTTTGCCGGGGAGTGAATACGGTGTTGAGAGTGGAACTGGCAGTTTGATTCATGACGAGAAAGCTCCAACAGCTCATACATATGTATTCTCTTCAAATTGGACAGATCCTGCAAGACTACGATATGCTATGAACGTTCCTGAGACAAGCAATGACATCTATCCAAAGTACAATTATGAAGTCTATTTCACTGCTGACTGTTGGATCCAGTATCCTATGTTGTTCAGATTCTGGAGTATTTATTCTGAGGATTCAGATGTGTTTCATTACCAATCCTTCCAGAATGAAAGTTATTACATGACTCTGATTGGAATGGAAAATACTGAATATCTTCTCCATCATGATTCACCTCAGGTTCAGACAATACCAATAAACCAAGAGTTTTACATTGAGAATAATATAGCTTGGGAGCAAACAATTCCATATAATTTGGAATTAGCTCAAGATTCAGTTCTTAGGGTTAATTCTACTGAAGGAACGTATGGATATGATTGGTCAATCTGGCGTGTTTTTGAGAATAAAATGTATAGAATGCAATCACTTCAGGATGCTAGTTCGTTCGAAAATGCAATGACATATTATCTTCCAGCTGGTGATTACGTAGTGCTAGCTGATGCCGATGATGAGGACTCATGGGGATTCTATGAGTTCAATCTTGGGCCTGTATTAGACAACCCTGGTGCAATATCAGTTGATCTTGCTAGCATCGCCGCTGTCAGGGTTCCAACTCAGAACTTGGGAAGTTATAATGTAAGTGTAGAATTTCTCAATCATCAAAATGTATCAGTAGAGTGTGATATTGAAGTCATAAACAACCATGGTGGATTATCGTATTCTTCATCGCCAACATTAGGTAATAGACAGAATGGTATTATCTGGGACGGATATCCTATCAATACTACCTTTGCAGTAAGTCAAACTCTTTTGGATGATTCAAGCATTATTGCTATTAGTCCATATCTAGCAGAGAATAACACTGCGGGTTTAGTAAGTGATTGGTATTCAGAATATACATCCAATTTCCTAATAGAAGTGGATGATGTCACTGATTCTCTCTATAACAACACAGGGACAATGGCAATCACTAGCTCTTCTGAGCAACATAACTTCACTCTAGGAGACCCAGGAGATGCCCAAGAATTGTATAAGTTGAGTATCGATTGTCCTGCGGGCGTTTGGTATAATGTATCAGTATATTGTGAGGATGTGACAGACTATACTGCAATGCTTTACCAAGATCTAGGTTCTGAGGGAATTCAATTACTTTCATGGAGCTATCTAGATGACACTTTAACTGGCATGACTTACAATGAATCATCCTTCCAGTTTGGTTCAATAAGTGGAACTATTGAGTTGAGATTCACAATAAATCGAGCGATGGTGGAGGAAGGAGTATTATCAATAGAGATTACACCCTTCACTACTAACACCCCAGATATGCTCCCAGATATCATGTATCCTGGTGATGGACCTTCTGGTGCCGCTATGATACCTATGGACTCGACTTTACTCATTGTTGCAGGAATAGCTGTAGCTGCTGTTGCTGTCGTGGTCATCGTCGCAATTGTGCATAGGAGGCGAAGTGCGTGAGAGGAGGAGATAGAATGAAGAGAAACCTAATCATTTCAATTGTATTAGCAATACTGGTCCTGCAACCCCTGATTGTATTGGGACTTGGACCGAGTGCAGTAAAAATGGACACGCCAAAAAAGGCTGACTCAATACCTGCACAAGGTATCAGAGTAGCACCAAGCTCACTGACAAATCACGTACCCATCCTCATCGATGAAGATGCAGATTTTGTAAGTCAGGGATGGCCCGGTGCTGGAACAGCACAAGACCCGTACGTAATTTCGCAGTTGAACATTACATATGATATTGGGCAGATAGGCATTGCTATCTACAACACAGACATGCATTTTGTGATAGAGGATTGTTATGTTGATCAACTATCAACAATGTATGCAATTTCTTTTGTGAATACCAGTGCTGGCTCACTTCAATACTGTGATATCACTTCAGCTGCTGGTGCAATATTCTTAGATAACGCAAATACAAGTTCAATAACTCATACCGTCATTAATGCAGAAGGAACAACCGGCGTTTCTGCAATAATGCCAACTAATTCAATATCTTGTACTATTTCAGATTCCATTATCAACTGTACTGCTCACAGATCGATAACTGCGACGTATGTCGATGGAATGACGATTGAGAACTGCGTGATGTATCCTGATAGTAGCAGTGATGCAATGGACATCAGATATACAAATGGGTTAATCGTCAATGGCATTGAAGCATATAATGGATTCACAGTTCTTGATGTCAGAGATTGCAGTGATGTACAAGCAAGTAACTTCTATGGTAGGGATTTCCTGTATGGTATTACAATGACAGATACTAACGATTCACGAGCCACCAATTTTGATGTGACTTGTTCACAAAATGGCGGTTACATAAATACTGGACACAACAACAATATTACAGCCTCTCGTTTTATTGCAGGGTCACATGCAATTTACATGCATAAGGCAAATGATTCATACATCATTGGGAATGAATTGAACTCCACAAGCGGCAATGGTATATGGTACAACACAGGTAACGATGCCTACATAGAGGACAATACGATTCTCCATGCTGGACAATATGGAATTCAATGTGACACCATTAATTACACCTTACTTCAAAACAATGTCATAGAGTTTTCAGTGAACGACGGTATATTTCTAGACACTTGCCATCACATGGATGTGTTTGACAATTATGTCGGTTCTGGTGATGATGGTGGGTTAAACCTCTATACATGTTTAGATTTAAATTGTACAGGAAATGAGATACATGATGTTGCTGGAATCGGTATATATACCACAAATAGTCATGAAGCCTTTTTCCATCAGAATGTTATTTCGGATGCAGGAACTAACGGATTCCACATCATAAATACTGAGAATCATACCCTAACTGAAAATTCTGTCAGTATGACAGGTGATACGGCAGTTTATCTAGACACTCCGGTGAACACACTCATTTCTGATAACATAATCTCTGAATCAGCTACTAGCGGTATTCAAATTATGAATGGTCATAACAGTGATGTACTGAACAATGAAATCACAAATGTAGGTTCTGCAGGAATTTATGTAGAATCTCATGACGATATCATGATTACTGGCAACTCGGTTCAACAATGTAGTTTTGCTATCGATGTTGCTAGTTCACACAGAATGATAGTGGATAACAACATTCTAGGACTAGGAATAAGAGGTATTGATGCAAGCAACTCATTGAACAACTCCATTGTTCAGAACACAATAGATGACATGACAGAGTATGGAATGTATCTGTGGAATATTGATAATTCAACGATAGCAAGCAATCAGATCTCCAATTGTAGCTATAGTGCAATTTACTTCGGTTCTGTGAATTTCCTTAACGCATCAGCAAATACCATGATTGGTTGTGGAATGGAATTCTATTTACAAGCTGGCGTAAATTACTATAATCATACTCTAGAAAATAATCAGGTTAACTCACTACCTCTATATTACGGTCTAGGTGAAGATGGTGAATCAATAGATGCCAATGATTATGGTCAAGTAATTCTCGTGGATTGCTTTGATATGGATATCAATGATGGAAGCTTCAACAATTCCATTCTACATATCATATATAGTGATGAAGTCCATGTTGATGGAATAGACTCGTATAACGGAAGATATGGTATCCTTGTTTTTCTATCAGAGTATCTCACAGTCAACAACAGTGAGTTTACACAACTATCCCAAATTGGAATAGATATTAGCTACTCCAACAATGCCACTGTTATGAATTCCGAGTTCGAACGCTGTGGTGCCGGAGTCAATATTGAAGGGTCTCTTGATGTGGATATTGGTCATTGCGTCTTTGACCATAGTTATACTGGTGTTGCTATTGGATTAGGATCTTCAAATGCTACCATTCATTCTTCAAACTTCACTCATATTGAGCTTGTTGCGGTGCTGTCAGAAGATGGAAGCGATTATTGCGTGGTTGAGCATAATTACATGTTTAATTGTACTTACGGCATTGTTGCAGTTTTAGGTAGTGATGGTTGGAATATAGAGTTTAATTATCTGCATCATATGGAATATGGAATTGTCATTGGGTATGTATCTCCAGCTAATAGCCAAATTCTATTCAATGAGTTATATAGTAGCGGCTATGGAATTGTATTGATGAGTGCTTCATTTGTGGATATCCAGAACAATACAATTCTATGGGGTGAGGAATATGGTATACATGCAGGTTCCTGCAGCAATTTGAATGTCACCTATAATACAGTAGGACTTTTCACTATTGCAAATGGATATGATGATACTCTTGAATACTGGGACGACAATGTTGACACAGGAAACTGGTGGGCTGATTACAGTGGTTCTGGTTGGTATTACCTTGATGGTGGTGCTAGTGCTGCAGACAGATATCCTATGCAGTATATCGTAACTGAACCAGTAATCGATAGTCCTTTGGATGTTTGGCTTGCCGAGGGAAGTGAGGGCAATTACATTGAGTGGGTTCCATTCGATGATAATCTCAAAAACTTCGAAGCCGTGATGGATGGAGCTTTGTGGGCCGCTGATGCTTGGAACTTTACTAGCATCAAGATAAACATCGATGGACTACCTTATGGCGACCATGTACTTGTTGTCACTGTCTATGACCTTGATGGCAATAGTGTTAGTGACGAAGTAACCATCCATGTCTACGATGACACTCCCCCAACAATCAATCATCCTGCAAATACTGAAGCTTTTGTAGGTAATAACGACCAGACTATCTCATGGAGGGCAAGAGACCTCAATCCAGACACATACATTGTCTATCGCAATGGTACCGAGTATGCTTCTGGAAACTGGGAGGACAATGTCAGTATTGTTATTGATGTTGATGGACTTGATGAAGGACTATGGGCATTCAAGATGACGGTCAACGATGTCGATGGGAACTCTGTGAGTGATACTATACTCGTTTTAGTCATAGACGATAGCACACCACCTACAATCAATCAACCTAATGATATCATTATGTTTGCAGGGACTACTGGCAATAATATCGCTTGGTTACCGAGTGACATGTATCCTGACTACTATGAGATTGAGCTCAACGGCACAATCGTTGAAGAAGGTGAGTGGGGTGGTGGTAGCGTAGTCTATAACTTAGACTCGCTTACAGCTGGAGTATATGGATTTACAATTACGGTCTATGACAAGATTGGTCAAACTGCATCAGATGACGCGGAAGTGACAGTTTATCCTTATCGTGGATTCCAAGAAACTACAGAACCTCCTCCATTCGATATTGTAATGGCTCTACTGATAGCAGGAGGAATTGTTGGAGTTATTGCTGTGATTGGTGGTGTATACTACTTCAGGAAAAGGAGAGCAGCTAACTAACACAAAATAGGATGGGCTTTCAACGCCCATCTTGTTTTCATCTTTTTTTCATCACCTACCGCTAATACTTATCAAAGAGTAGTGTACATGATGAGCTGGCGAGAATCATGAATGATGAAAAGGAAGAACGGAAAATAGGGCCAGTCTACAAAGTATACTCACAAGATCTCTATGTGACTGATATGCATAGTGAGGAAATTGGTATCCGGCAAGATGAGGTCTGGCGTTCCAAGAGTCGACAATTTTCTGCTGACGCTGAAATAATTGGTAAAATAGAAGAAGCCGTAGTTGATGCAGATGGTAAGTTACCTGACAAAGAGAAGACTGGATTTATCATTCTCCGAAATTCTCTCTGGGAAGATGAACCAAACGAGTTCCAAAGAAGATTAGTTTTGAAACTGTTCACAAATAGTGGTGGATGGATTGCTACTGCTGAAGAGATGGTGGCACAGGAAGTGGCTAACAGTTTTGCAAGTGATGAACCCCTAATTGCACTCTCGGTCTTCACACGAGACAATGAGTTCATCACTCGACTACAACAGGTCAATCGTGGGAAGTTAACCACAGAGAGTTACTCGTTCTTCTTACTGGGGCCAAACAAGACCTTTGATATATACCGAATTGAAGGGATACGAGGCTCAGCTGGTGATGATTATAGAGTTATCAAACTCTCTGGTGGAGAGACCGTTGCAGAAATTGATAGTAAGTTTGGGGATTTAGGTGGAGAATTTGAAGTTAAAATCAAGGATCCCGTATTAGCTAAGAATCAGTGGTTCTGTAGGATTTTGCAATGCTTCTCCGTAGTCGTAAAATATCGGACGAAAATGCAAGACAAGATTAGGAAAATAATGAAAGCAATTTCCAAAGGTGAAGAAGAAATCTATCAAGATAGATTTGAACTCAGTCTTCTTGTTAATCCAAGAAAACTCGCACTTGATTATGACGAGTTTGATGATATTTAGTATTATATTCTGGATAGATTCATGGTTCTCCTTAGTAGCCTCTATCAAGCTCAACGGTATTCATGAACTCTGTTTCACTCTTTGCTAGCCTTGATAGATTTTCAATGACCTCGTCCCATCTTCTCAAGTCTTCCATTGGCGATGCGCCTCTATGTGGAGATAGAACGACATTCTGCAGCTCATGGAACGGATAATGGAAAGGGTATTTTCTCCCCCACTCATCTTCATCAGGTCCATATTCATACCAGACATCGATTGAAGCGCCTGCGATTGTCTTATTCTTTAAAATATTATAAAGAGCCTCTTCATCAATCACACTACCTCTAGCCATATTTACTAGGAATCCATCTGGACCAAGTAATCTAAGCTCTTCTAGACCAATCAGCCCCTCTGTATCAGGTGTTTGAGGTACTGCTATGATTAAAGTATCAATCTCTTCTAGAAATTGATGCATTTCTTTTGGTGTGTATCTTACGACTTCAGTTGGTAATTCTGTATCACTTTCCCATGTGCGTTTAAGGATATGAAATTCAACATCGAATCCCGATAGGAAACTATGCACCTTGCTATTTACAGCTCCATAACCCAACAAGCCGACTCTTCGAGACCGAAGCGGAGTTGATCTTCCTTCATTATCTCCCATCCGCCACTTCCCTTCAGTCATCCAATTATGATGTGGAACCACTTTGTTCATAATTGCAAGAAGCAGAGCTACTGCATGTTGTGCGGTGAAGTATGAATTACCATGCCCATTGACAAGTGTGATTTTTCTTGTTTCATTTAATTTCTTGAATCTATGAACTAAATGTTGTACTCCCGCACCAGGATTGATGAAAAGACGCAATTTGACCGCTTTTTCAAGTAATTCGTCAGTTGGTCTCCATCCCACAATTGCATCAACATATTCTGCACTTGAGAGATATTCTTCTTCAGCAGCTTCATCTAGAAATACTAACTCGAGATTATCAATGTCCTGAAGTCCTTTCTGAAGATACTCTCTAAGCTCTTTCCGTACATCCCAGATGAATAACACCTTTACTGAATTCATTTTCTATAGAGTCTCCTGAATATTTTAGAATCTAGATGTCAATTGTATTAGCCTTTGGATATAGTTACTCAAATATTTCATCGATTCTTCCTTGAAAGTTCTTGTATTGTGTTACCATCCCTGAGTCTTCCAGCAATTCGCTTCTATAATTCGCTTCGAACTCCAGTACTATGTTTCTTAATGACTGACGGAATCTTGCAGTTTCTTTTGTGACAACCAATAGAAATGTGGAATAGAGTCCTCGCTCTACAAGAATCTTAATGTCACCATGATCAACACGCTGCAAATCTCCTTCGCCGGCAAGCATCTCTTTCATTAGCGAAATCACACCTGACATCGCAGACCCCATGAGTTCAATGTCAATAGCATCTTCGTGTCTACTGATTCGGTGGCCGAGAATGAGTGTCCCGGATTTGTCTAGCACAAGTAAATCCAATGCACGTGCTTCACTTATGAACAACAGTCTTGGATTTCTAGCTACAGTAATTGCTATGACAAGCAAACCCATGCTGTAAGGGATTGTCCAGAAATCAGCAATAAACTCGAAACTCGGAAGGTTTCCTAAGACAATCCCAATTTGTCCTGCGATGATCCATAAAAGAAAACCAAGGAAATACATGAATATCCAGATTTTTTCTTGCTTCTCTTCTGTAGTTCTTATGACCTTCCTACCGTAGTGAATGACTTCAACTGATAGAATTATGAAAGCAAGAGCTTCTATGATTAACGGTATTTGTTCTGACCAATCTCCTTTTACAATCTCTCCTAGCAAAGCCCCTCCCGCAATGAAACTGACAATAATCGCTCTAGTTGGGGGTGTATCATACTCAGAGTACATGATTGCAAAATACCAGAAAAGGAATCCCCCAACGATGAAGAAAGCCAAGAGAACATTCGACCACCATAGTACATGGCCATTGATTTCGATGAACCAGCTTCTAAAGGGAATATATACTTGGTCAAGTAACAGGTCCAATGCCATTCCTGAAAATAGAATCACTGCAATTGAATAGAGAAGCGTAGGTGTCAATCGTCGTTTCCACCAAGAACGGAGAATCGTGGCCATTGCAAATGCTGTGATTGCTGTTGAAATAAATAATGGGATAATGAGATGAGTGGATTGCATTGGTTCTACCTGACAGAAAGATGTAAAGCGGCGTAATAAATCGAACTCGACTGAATTGAGATATGAACTGATAGGTTAAAGAGTCACGTTTTCTTATAATTTTATAGCCTAGTACCTATGGAGTAGATGTGGAGATGAAAGTTTTAATCACAGGTGCGTTTGGGAATATCGGAGAGAGTACACTACTTGCAATGCGTGAAAAAGGATATGATTTGGTCTGCTTTGACTTGGAAAACAATAGGACTAAGAAGAAAGCCGAAGAATTGAAAGAGAAAGTAGATTTTGATGTTGTCTGGGGTGATATAACCAATAAAACCCAAATTGTCAGTATTGCTGATCGAGTAGATGCAATTATTCATCTAGCAGCAATAATCCCTCCACTCAGTGAGCAAAATCCCAAGTTAGCACGGAAAGTGAATGTAGGAGGAACAAGAAATCTAGTCGAAGTTGCAGATGGTCTGGAGAATAAACCCAAATTCATACTAGCCAGTTCCGTTTCAACTTATGGCCCTAGAGGTCCCGACAAACCTCTAGTCACTGCGGACACACCACAAAAACCAACTGATCACTACACTCACCACAAAGTAGAATGTGAGAAGATACTGAAGGAGTCATCACTCCCGTGGACGATTCTTAGACTCACTGCCATTCCCCCTCTAGAACTAGGGACAGATATGGATCCATTGATGTTTGAGATACCACTAGACCAACCTATGGAATTTGCTCATACAAGTGATGTTGGAGTTGCTTTTACAAATTGCGTGGAAGCTGATACTATTGGATATATCCTGCTCATTGGTGGAGGTCCTGAATGTCAGATGTATAATAGAGAGTTCATGAATAAAATGATGGATGTCATGGGAATTGGGACCCTTCCTGAAGATGCTTTCAAAGAACCTGCAACTGATGATGATTGGTATTATACATCATGGATGGACACATCAAAATCCCAAGAATTGCTACATTATCAATCAAGAACCTTCGATGATTATCTGGAACAATTGAAGGATAAAGTGGGATTCAAACGGCACATAATGAAATTGTTCAGTCCCCTAATTCGAAGGATCATTCTCAAGAACTCTCCTTATCTCAATGAATAAACGAATTAACTAGTGGTTGCTATCTACGTAATCACTTTTCTGTGCTTTGGAGTTACTTCGTTCGCGAGATATTTAATAATGATACTTCAATCACGAATAATACATGTGATGCAAATGGTTCGTTACTTTAGTAATTCACGAATGATCGAGCTTTTCGAAGAGCTTGGTGTTGAATTAACAAAGGAAAATAAAAAAGAAATCAATATGATTCTTCATGAGATGTTGAGTGTAGATTACAAGAATGATCCGGCAACTTGGAAGATGATTAGACAGAAACTAAAGTACGATAGTGATGGATTCAAGAAGCGATTGAAAGTTGCACTCTCAAAGTACATTGTATCTTAGTCGGATAGTGACTAAATTAAGAGTCGAATTTTCGTGCACTAACATCTTCAATTGATATTCCCATTTTGGACAGAGGGTCTACTATTCTATTCATGATTACATCATCTATCGCATCATGATCATCAAAGTAAATATCCAGAACTGCAGATTCAACTATCTTATGGACTTCATGCTGTATAATCTGAATGATGGCACCTTCAATGTTTTCCACTGAAAGATATGCCTTCTCGACATCTGTTATTCTGTAGGTTATCTGTACTTCAATTCCTCTACCAAATTCCTTCTCTGTTTCAATCACACCTACTGGAATTGTCAATACTTTTTTCCTAAGATCGAATACAGCTCCAATTCTATCTAGGATTGGCATTTTCCAGATGATTCCTGGACCTACTATCTTACTAAATTTTCCTAGCCTAAGAATGACAGCTCTTTCGTATTCTTTGAATACCTTGATTCCAATTGAGATGAACATCATCATGAAGAAGCAAAACACAACTATCAATAATGAGAATAGGAACACATCTGTTTGCATTTTTCAATCACTCAATCTTCCTTCTGATACAAAATTCCAAGATAAAAAAAATTAGGATTGAGAACCTCTTTGCGAGGTTCTCTTCATTAGTTACTACGACTTCTTCCTCATCATGATGACGACGATAATAACTACCACTGCAGCAACTCCCGCTAAGATGAGAATAAGTGTATAATCTCCATCAGGTGGCGGTGTAGTAGTACCAGTATCCGTAGTCGTTTCAGTAGTTGTATCCGTTTCAGATGTTGTTGTATCTGTTGATGTGGTTTCCTCTTCAAGAACAGTCACTATCACTTCATCTGTTACTGAATTACCCGAGTCATCAAATGCGATAATAGTCACATTGTAAACTCCCACATCAAGACTAAGGTCATCAACTAGAAGAGTGACATTCACACCACTGGTCCATGAACCACTTGCCTCTGTTGTACCATTAACCTCAATCACATAGGTATCTGGTTCTAAGTCCTCAAAGGTCCAGTTCAACTCATGACCGGTGGTACCTTCTTCAAACTCCATGTTATCTGGATTAAAGGTGATAGTAGGAGCTGTTGTATCTTCTACAGTGATAACGACAATGTCTGATGCGCTGTATCCAGCACCATCATGGACTGTTATCTCGAAGGTATATACTCCTGGACTGGACTCATCTATCTCATAAGAGATTGCATCGCCATTCCATGTACCAGATTCAACTTCAACGGTTTCACGTTCAATGGAGTATGTCCATGGATTATAACTTGCAGGATTCCATTCTATAGTTTCACCACTTACTCCTAGTTCAATGGTTGCATCACTTGGACTATCAATTGTCGGTCGCATGATGAATGCAATCTCATTCAACCAAAGTTCGTAGTTGTCTGGATAAGTTGAATCATCCAAGTCTCCCATGAATTGATCTATAGCATATCCATTGTACAAAGTGCGAGCAGAGTTACCCAAAACCATCATAGTATGATTCACATTGTAAGAGGAGCTATTTCCAGCAATTGCAGTTCCATTTGGAAAGACTCCAAGAATGTCACCTTCATCACCGTAATCATGTGTGGGTGTGAAATTGCCCACTGAATAATCAAAAGGTGTATTGAATACGGGATGATCTTCTGACCAGATGTACAGCGGAATACTATCATGGCTCTCATGGATGAATTGGAATCCGAGCAATGCCCAAAGTGGGTCATCTGGAAAGGTGTCCACTTGATAGCCTGACATCAAAAATCTACCTCCACCCTCAACATGGTCATATAAGGCATCCAAGGCCTCATCAATGTCAGACCATGGATTGTCAATGATGACCATTTCCCAACTCTGTACCTGAAGGGACAAGTTGAGATAGGTCTCGTCAAATGTGAGGTAGAAATTCAATCCTAAATCATTCAGAGCATCGACTACAGGAGTTCTATAGTTATTTGTACTCGTAGGTTCGTCAGTATATAATAGAACCTCAGTCGTTCCTGCAGTTAGCCAGTTTGCCATGTTCCAACCGTACTGTCTGTTGCTATTCTGTAAAATGTCCGCATTTCCTAGCCAAAGCCTATCTGCAGCTAGAATCACACGACCGTTACCGAATTCACTCGCAGCGAGGATAATATTGCCAGCTCCATCATTCCATATCTCATAGGCATCTCCTGTTACATTGATTGCGCCAGAAGAACCGAAGTCTAACGATGTACATGCTTCTGTTGTAGGATGATTCTCACTCAAAATTGCTGGATCTACTGACCCAATATTTGTACTATTTGTAAATAGACCAAAGGGCATAGTCAGATTGTTCAGAAATAACACATCATTTGGCTGGAACGGCGCATCATTAAGAGCTAGCAACCCTCCACCGTTATTGACCCATGTTTGAACTGCTGATATTTCTGCAGTTGTGAAATCTAGTGCACTCTCACACACTATGAGAAAATCATAAGGTGCTAGTCTATCTGCAGTTAAATTCCCATCAATTGATGGATAGAGTTTGTCAAAGGTGTAGTGCCTAGACACTAAATCTGTCCGATAGGTTGTGTATTGTGTAGAATATACGTAATAGTCGCTATCCCATACATCAACACCATAATGTGGTTTGTGGGTTAAGTCATAGGCAATTCTTGCTTTTGGTCTTGGAACAAGCCATTCTACTGCATCAATTATCATGTTCTCCCAATCTTCTGCCCATGGATCAATCGGAATACCCATTTGGACTACCTTTCCTCCCATATCTGTCGAATCAACTGCTACTACTTGATACCAGTCTGAGTTGTCCTTGTCCATTACTAGGTATTCAATATCGGATGCAATTGTTGTAACGTCTAAAGCAGTCTTATCAAATTGAGCGTAATTAGTTATGTCATCATACAATAACTGATCAGTTAAGGAATAATCTTGTGTGATAGGATGTCTTGCAGAAACATTCCCTTTGAAATTATCTCGATATTCCCAGTAGGTCCCCCGTCCATCGTCCACTCCCAAACCTTCGCGAGGAAGGATTCCTGCATAACCAAGATATCCTATTGCACTATCAAAGCTAAGGATGCCTCCGCCGCCAAGCCAGAATTCTCTAACCAAATCAGTGATATTTTCACGAGGACAAGTATCTGCAAGGATGACTACATCAAAATTTACAGTATTGAGTTCATGATTTGAAATATCTTGAACAGTTAATCTTGCAACTTCGTATCCAAAATTGGTAAGTAAGTCATAAATTACAGAGTAATTTGCCTTCAAAGTTCCTGATGTGTAAGACGGAGTTGTTGTATTGGTTTCATTATACAATGCAATCCTTACCATCTTGTCTGTCGGAATCCAAGAAGTTTCGTCTTGTTTTTCAAGTGTAAAATCATTAAGTAAAGATGTTTCCTGCAAGCGTGCTGGAGTATTTGTAACTCCTACAGGCACAATGAAAATTCCTGCGAGAAACAACGTTACTACTATTAAAGGTAGAACGCGTTTCAATTGTCAACCTCAGTGAGAGGAAAATCTGGTTTGTTATAAACTAATTTGCAACTTATTGTGGCTCTTTGAATAACGACGATTTACAAAATATGGTCGGGTTGAATAATGTCATCAAATTCTCTTAGGAATCTAATGTGCCATGGATAATTCTGTCCACTAGAGATTGTGGGAATTTACTAGCAAGTATATCTGGAATCAGTCTTCTGCTCGGTTGATAACGGCGTTTTGGTTTAGTTGAGAAAATAGCCTTTTCAAGATCCTTTGCTACCGCACTTGGTGATTCAACTTCTCAATTCTCATCATAGAATGCTCTCTTCAAGAATTGGACTACATAAGGTGTGAATTCTGAATCAACTTCTTGTTCGTAATCACTCAATCTCTCTTTCTGTTTTAGAAAAGCTTGAGATGCTATTGCTCCGGGTTGAATCACAACGACATTGATGCCAACGAGTTTAAGCTCTCTTCTCAATGAATATGAATGAGCTTTCAAAGCAAATTTACTCATATGATAAGGTCCCCAAAAGAGAAATGCGTACTTCCCACCTTGTGAACTCATGTTAATAATGAGCGGATTCCTCTTTGATTTGCGAAGCAAAGCATAGAATCTTTTGTTCATTCTTATTGTTCCATATAGATTTACATTCATGACATGATGGATATATTCTAAATCTCATTTACTGAATATAATAATGAATTCCTACGCAAGTAATACCCTTGGTCTGAAATCGTATTATTGCAATACCCTACCAAGAATCAGAGAATGAAACTGCAAATCAAGAGGTGTGGCCAAAGCCGACGAAGCTTACGTGGTAGTTCCCCGCTATCAGCGAAGTCCTGTATTCCATGATAAAGAGGTCTATCGTCTGACCTATGACGGCTGGGAAGAGCGTCCTGAGGTCAACTGTTTCGATTATATCTGGTATGATGATATCCAGTCGGTCGAGCTAAAATTGGGGTCAAGCATTATCATAAAGCATAGAGTAAAGTATCTCAGAGAGAAAGGTACTACTCTCTATGGTCCGCTCTTCTTCAAGTTTGACCTTCCAAAGAAGGTAGAAA
>CAZSWP010000025.1:0-58036 GCA_964610875.1 uncultured archaeon | reverse complement strand
GAAGAGCTGGTTTTACCGCGGCGGCTGGCACCAGCCTTGCCCTCTCCTTTCTAACAGACGTCCTTACCGTTCTGTCACAGATGGAGTTATCCCCCATCACTCGGCTTGGCCCACTCGCGCTTTCGCACATTGGTGAGGTTTCGTAACTGCTGCACCCCGTGGGGCTAGGGACCTTGTCTCAGTTCCCTTCTCCGGGCAACATCTTACAATGCCCGTTCGGGTCATATCCTAAGTGGGCAGTTATCCCACTTACAAGAATGATCCGGCGCAGTCCCGTCCTGTAGCGGAATACCCAACATACCTAGGGTACCCATTTCAGAGCAATATCATTTCCAGAACAATGCTCCTATAGTGAATTAACCCCAGTTTCCCGGGGGTGTCCACATCTACAGGGTAGGTTAACTACGCTACTGAGCCGTTCGCTACGCTTCAGGATGTTGAAGCGTTCAACTTGCATGTCTTATTCCCAAGCCGATAGCAGTGCCCTCTAGCAGGATCAACTAGAGTTGTATCCTGAATGTGGAAGGAAATCCCACATCATTGACCATACATCTTAGCAAGGTAGTGACCGGAGTAGTATTCGATCACAATGTATAGCCATCTAGCACACGTTAAACTTGAAGCTTGATGAAGTACAGGCTTGACAGGGATCGAAGGAGTGTTCTTACCCTATTGCACCTGCACACTGTTGAGCATATCTTAGAACTGAGGGGATTCTGACACACTTGCGTCAGTCTATCTCTGTTCCGCATTTTGTATTCGCATCTGGAAATCACGGGCTATCATCGCTAGGCTCTTGCCAACAGCATCCAGCCTGACACCGTAGGATGCGAAGTAACTCTCCCGCTGGTCAAGCCAATAAAAAGCTTCCCATGGGACAGTTAGTATGATATTATCAAATTTAGTAATAAGCCCTTCTACAGGGACAAAATCAGATATGCAACTTTGAAATTCCTTGCGAAACTAGAAAATGTGAAATCAGTAGACTTCGCGGGTATGAGAACATAGCCTTGCACCGAAAATAGAAATTCTTTCTTTCTCTCACCTGTGGCTACCGCGATAATGCGGACAAGAACGCCGCTGTGAATATTGGACGGCGGCTCATCAAGCTCATTTCATCACTTCGGGATGAGAAAGGACTAGGGATGTGGCTCACCTCTAAGGATAGAGCTATACTGAAAGCCCGGAGGAAGAAGTCTTCTTCTCATGGGAAGTCCTCACTCTCCAAAAGAAAACCAACCTTACTAGGAGAGTCCGTGGCTGATTGCGATGATCAAACTACACTTGTGGAGTTTACAAGCAATAAAGACCCAGCCATAGTAAATGCTGTGGTAATGCCGTCTGTAATCACACCTGTTGGTAGATGTGATACCGAGATGCAGCGGACAGAAACTGGGTCCCATTGGAGGAACAATGTTCCTATGAAAAGGGACAAAGCCTATGACCATGTAGATAGCTATGCTACCTGCAAGTTGGCGACAACTGTCATAGGAAAAGTGGAACAGAGAAGTTTTTTGCAGTTCACTCACAATTGCGAAAAATAGGTCATCTTTTGGTAATAAACACTGGGAAAGGGAATTTCGCGGCGTTCTGATGCAACTGCAGAGTACTTGGGCGTCCTGAAAAGAGATAAGGACCTTGGTTGGTGTACAGAAAGAACTTTAATAGAGAATGTCATGTAAAAAGAAATCCGTATCGAGTAATTCAATTCCTTAAAGTCGATGTTTTTGTTAGGATACGACCCGAACGAGCATTGTAACTTATTTTTCATCCTTGATTTACTATTGTTATCGTAAGTTGAAACATCCAGTTTCTAATACTACACACTGCTATCAGCATGGGAATATTTTTCTCTATCACGAAGTGATTATTCATTTTCAAAATGCGAAAGTGTTATACCAAAACGAGGGATGAAACTCGAAAGGAGATACCTTGATGCCCGAAAACGTTGATGAGAAAAACAACTACCAAGACGTCATCAATTTTCAACCACAGGCCATCGAGATTGTGAAAAATAGAGAGAGATATCGACTGTTGATGGACCCCGATTATTATCTTGTGATTGATGTCCTCAAGAAAGGGCCTATGACTATCAAGGAGATTGAAGCAGCCTATGCAGGCCTTGCCGAAGCTCGGAAGAATGTCGAACCAAAATCGTACAATACCATTTACAGATACTTGAAGACCTTGGAAACAGCTGACCTTGTTGCTGTTGCAGGAAAGAGAATAGAATTTGGCAAGACTGCATCAGAAACCCTTTTTGCACGTACAGCCCGACTCTTTCTCTTTTCAGAGTCCATATCTGGCGAGAATGTGGAACCACTACTCGGATTTGATTTTGAACCAACGGTAGCAGAAACATTGAGAATCCTTGGAAACAAGACAAGAGTCAATGTAGAGTGTTTCAAGAAGGTGTACCAAGAGGTCAGTCGTATCGTAGAAAAGGAGATGGAGAAACTCATCGAACTAAGAGAGAGTGAAGAGGTTCTTGAGAAGATCACGACTGGCGACTGGGATCAAATATTGAAACGCGTTGATATCATATCCTACTTTGCTATCATGATCAATAGACCCGACATAGTTGAGAAGATTCAGTCCTGTTTTGAGTGAACTCTCTCTGTTTGTATAATTCGTTTTGTATCGGGCATGCGTTGACAGACTAATTGGTGCCAGTTTAGATAGGTTTATTATCTTTTTATGATATTCTATTATCATGTGATGAAAATGCTATCTCAAAGGAAGATAATGAAGCAGGTAGTTGCAGAACAAGAAGAATTGAAGGAAGAGAAACATATACACTCATCACCAGTAATAGTAAAAGATCCCAAACCAAAATCCATTGCGCATCAGACTCGTACACACTATCGTCGCAGATGGGAAAACGGACGAACAGCCATTCATATGACGCGGTAGTTTTTTGGTTCATTGGCAAAGAAGAGCGGTGATGAGGCACTCTTCACAAAAACTCTCCATTACCCAATGCAATGCAGTCGATTTATGATTGAACATTGCTGTTTTGTTGTGCCGAACTCACCGTTCACCCAATGAAGATTTCCAATATTCTTTGAAACAATACAGTTGAACAGATGGGAACACTCATTTTCGAAATAGTTCTTGTCAGGAACGTACAAGGAGGACACAGGAACGACCGATTATCATGATTATCTGGAAGCGCTTTTACAAGGAGGCATCCTTGAAGAGAAGAGCTCACTCTCAGCAGAGCGAGAGGATTTCACATTTCCAACAGCGAAACCGCAATGGGCACCAACAAGATACTATGATATAGAGCTGCTGGTGATTGATTGGACTGTTGATATCAAGAAGGAGCAGATTGATGCTATCTCGAAATTGAAGATACGTTCTTCTGTGGATGCACTGAGTGATGTGTTCCTTCACGCAGCAGAACTTAATATCACAGGAATTAGGGATAGTGAAGGAAACGAGCTTGCATATGATTTGTATCCAGACGAAGAATCGATGACAGTTAAGCTACATGAACAGCTGAACAAAGGCGACTTACAAGAACTCACTTTCACATATACCATAGAGAGACCAAGAGGAGGGGTATGGTTTACCAATTCGAGTCCTGAGTTTCTTGACATTGAGAGTAGTTTTTGGACGCAGATGCAAGACGATTACGCTCGTTACTGTGTTCCAGTATACGACAATCCTAGTCACAAGTTCTCCACTGAAACAATACTCACGGTGCCAAATGGATATTATGCAATGAGTAATGGTATTCTGAAAAAGAGAACTAAGAATGATGATGGAACAGAAACCTTTCACTGGGTACAAGAGCAGCCAATACCTGCCTATCTTATGACCATGGCAGCATCAGAGTATGTTGAATACAAAGATGACCTTAACGGTTTAGAAGTCAGTTATTATGCACATAAGAAGTGGGATAAGGATACAGTCTATCGTTCATTTGGCAAGACCCCAGAGATGATCAAGTTCTTTGAGGATAAACTTGGTGTCAAGTTCCCATGGGCAAAATATGCACAAATCACAGCTGCCAATTTCATGATTGGCGGAATGGAGAACACAAGTGCAACCACTCAGACTGATGTCACCCTTCATGATGAAAAGGCACACAAGGATTACCAGTCAGATGGTCTTGTGTCACATGAACTTGCACATATGTGGGGCGGAGACCTCGTTACCTGCAGAACATGGAGCCACACCTGGTTGAATGAAGGTTGGGCAACTCATGTTCAAAACATGTGGAAACGTCATGATCTTGGCTATGACGAGTATCTCTATGAGCAGCTTGGAAAACAAGAGTCATACTTCAACGAAGACAAGAATAGGTACCGTCGACCAATGGTATGGAACCTCTGGGAACGTGGTACTGACATGTTCGGGGCACACTCCTATCCAGGGGCTGCATGGCGATACTACATGCTGATGCATCTTGTTGGTGAAGACAAATGGTGGCAGATAATGGGCGAGTGGTTTACCCGCTTTGCTCACAAGTCTGTTTACACACATAACATGGAGGAACTCTTCACTGAGATGACAGGGGAGGACTATGGATGGTTCTTTGAACAATGGGTATACAAGGCGGGGTATCCTGAATGCAAAATAGAGTGTTCATATGATGACAAACACAAACACGCATTGGTCAAGATTGAGCAGACCCAGAAACATGATGATGGGATGACACCAGAGGTGTTCAGGTTTCCATTTACTGTTGAGTTTGTGGATGAACAAGGAGATAGAACTCGTTACACAATGCAAGTTCAAGAACGTATTCACGGCTTCTACTATCCAGTAGAGGGGAAGCCGACTCAAGTGATCATCGACCCTGATTATACTGTACTATTAGATGCGAAGATTACGAAACCAGAAGACATGTGGATTGAACAACTTCATCACGGAGAGAACATCATTCAGAAAACTAAAGCAGCACAGGCACTTGGGAAAAAGGCCAATCCAAAAGCCCTAGCTGCACTAGGAAATGCTCTAATCGGAGATTCGTTTTGGGGCGTACAAGCAAAGATTGCTAAAGTGTTAGGCAGTATTAAGCGTCAGTCAGCTCTAGACCAACTCTGGAGAGGGATTGACCTAGAAGATTCCAGAGCCAGGACAGCGGTTGCTACAGCCCTTGGACAGTATCACAAAGATGATCGTGCACTAGAAGCATTGAAGAAACTCATGAAAGATACCAGCTCATATTATGTTGCTGGCGCTGCTGCTGCATCAATTGGAAAGCTTCAGCATGAGGAATCACTAGAAGTATTGAGAGAAGGAATAAAGGAAGCAGGAGATTCTTGGAACGAAGTTGTCAGGAAGGGGTTCATTGATGGCATTGCAGCAACTGAGAAGGAAGCTGCCATCAAGACATTGAGGGATTACGTACGCGTTGGTGTAGATGATGTTCTTCGAAGAGCGGCAATCGTTCATCTTGCGAAATTAGGGAAGAAGTTCAAGAAGAAGCATTCAGATGTCAAAGAGGATATTTTGAAACTGCTTCATGATAATTCCTACCGTGTGCGATTAGCGGGAATCAATGCTGCAAAAGCGTATGAAGATGCATCTCTACTTACAGCTTTACAAAAGATTGCAGAAGGAGAAGTGGAATCCACTATTGTCCGTTCTGCAAGAATAGCAATTCGCGCATTAAGTAAGAGAAAGGGTTCAGACGAGATTGATTCTGTACGGAAGAGTGTTGAAGAGCTTGAGAAAGAGAATAGAGACCTAAAGGACAGATTGGACAAGATAGAGTCACTTCTTGAGAATAAATAAAGAAGGATTGGTGGGTATCACTACTCACCAATTCAATATATTATGAGTAAAGCTCCTTTGATATGCTTGATTTGCAGTATTCGCACTCGACAATGTTTCCAGTTTTTATTGCCTCGACCTCAAATGGCTCAAGAGCGGCACCACATTTGATACAAGACCACTCTTCTAACTTCATGTCCGAAGGTTTTGGAGAAATCATATCAGGGTCTGCTTTTTCAGGTACCTTTGGCTGCTCTTTCAAGAAGCATCTTCTACAGAGCATTGGGACCATTCGGCCTCGTCTATGTGCTGAAACGATTCGTTTCAGGATTCGCGGCGGAATATCTTCACCACAAGATTCACAGAGTCTTGGTTCTATTGGACGTCCCTTTAGGGGCGGCTTTAGGTCAGGAGGAAGCCTCCTTTCCGGTCGTGGTCGTCTTCGTTTCATTTCAATTATAGTTCTCACTATTCAAATATAAAGGGTGATGGAAGGGCGGGATACGGACCCCGCCTTTCAGGGGCAGCAAATCTGCGGCGTGCAGTCACTGCCTGCAGTTCCTCGGTCTCTTCCATCATGTATCTATTTTATGGATGACACCTCGCTGAGCGAGTCCTATGTCCAGTGATTCAAGAGAGAGTATCCCTCTAATAGCAACAATGTGCATTTGTTTCTTCGAAGGAAGCAATATCCCCTTGAAGAATAGCTCAGCGAGTTCGCCATCCGGCCCAGTCATATTCAAACGAAAACCAAAGACGATAGTGTTATTGAAACGGCTTTCTTTAAGACATCCAACAATACCAAACCCATCCGCTACATTGTACTTGGTATGACCCAGGTAGAATTGACCTCCAGTCACATTGAGTCTGATACCCCGTTGATCAATACGAACAGTCTGAATAGTGATCCGCATACGTGTTCGAGTGTGTGTATCGGAATAGTCGGAGCTAGAATTAGTAATTCCACGTGCGCGGATGACAAAACTGTCACCAATTGCAATCTTCGAAGTTTTTGAAGACTCGAGGACCGATGTGTTACCAATGGAGGCTACAAATGTCGGAAGCGCCAGCAAGAGGAGAAAAGAGATTGGTATTGCTGCTGATACTATCTTTTTGGTAATCTTCATGCTGGGCACATCAAATATTATGTATTCTTAATATAAAGGCGGAATGAAGGAATGCACTAGATGATTCGTCTAGTAAGAACTTCCGCGAATCAAGGGAAAAAACACATGTAGTAACAATAATCAAAAGAGTACGAATCATTCATTCATAATAATAGGATATACGAGAAGGTTAGGATAGGCGTAGATTGATGCAAGAACAACTCTTTGGACTTATTCGCATTGACATTCTGCTTGAAACTATTGCGGGTATTATCGCTATGATGGTTTCACACTATGCCAATCAAGCATTTTTGCTTACAAAACAGAAGAAATTGTCAGACCTGTCAACAGGGTTCCTAGTACTCTCTGCAGCCATGTTCTGTAGAGTCATAGGAACGTTGTATTTCTTTGTGCTATTTCAATCGGATACTAGCGAAGCAATCTCTATAATATCATTAGTCATAGTTGCTTATGGAGTACTCAAAATAATGGCTTTCGCTATTTTTGCCTTTGCTACGCACAGTAGTAGACGTGAAGAATCGTTTGGGATATCCACAGTGATGGTCATGACACTTCCGTTTCTGATAAGTCCACTACTAGAAATGATTGCAGTGTTCTTCATTGTGATTGTGGTACTTCAGACGTTCAGAAATTACCTCTCTGTGAGGAGCAAATACGCACTCTACGTCTTTATTGGATTCTTGCTCTTACTATTGAGTCATGTATCAGGCCTCATGATCCAAGAGGATAATATCAGGTCTTACTGGCTCTATATTGCTAGTCAGCTACTCCAATTCCTAGGTTACTTCTCGTTCCTTTTATTACTAAGGAAGTCGGGAAGGAATGGGTAGAAAACGCGCCTATAGATCAAAGGTACGCATCTTAGCGGATATGATGCAAGCCATTCAAGGTGAAGGGGAATTAGGCGCAGGTCCCACAAAGATACTCTATGCTGCAAACTTGTCACATGATAGATTGACTCAATATATAGAAGAATTACTCGAGAAAGAACTCATCTTAGAGTTGGAAGAGGATGATAATAGTAGAATCTACAAGCTGACGGCAAAAGGAAGAGAGTTTCTCATTGAGTTTGTAGAGATTGAAAAATTTTCACAAGCGTTTGGTATTGAAATATAAACTGATTTCTAAATAGTGATTTATGAGATTTTTTCCTTTACTCACTAATAGAGATGGCAGGCTACAAACCGACCGTTTTCAAGTTCTTTCAGTTCAGGCTCTTCAGTTGAACATTTATCAAATGCTTTTGGACATCTCGGATGAAATCGACATCCATCGGGAGGATTGATTGGACTTGGAATCTCACCTCTTGGGACTTTCTCAGCCTTCTTCACTTTTGGATCGGGGACTGGGATAGCACTAATGAGTCCCTCAGTATATGGATGGAGTGGTTCCTCATAGATTTGATTCTTATCGCCTAACTCTATGATTTTGCCCAAGTACATTATCGCAATCCGATCACACACATGCCTAGCTGTTGCAAGATCATGTGAGATAAACAGGTATGTGAGATTGAATTCCTCTTTGAGATCGAGCATCAGCTCAAGCAATTGAGCCTTAATGGATACATCAACCATTGCGACTGGTTCATCAGTAACCACAAATTCAGGATTCAATACCATAGCTCGACCAAATACAACCCTTTGCTTCTGACCTCCAGAGAGTTGATGCGGCTTTCTGTCATAGAAGGAACTGGCTGGTGATAGACCAACCCGTTCTAATACAGATATCACCTTCTCCCTTTGTTCATCGGCAGTTCCAATCTCTTGAAATTTCAAAGCATCTGCAATTGCATCACCGATAGACAGTCGGGGATTCAATGAAGAGGATGGATCTTGAAAGGTGAACTGAAGTTTTTGTCTCATCTTTCGCATCTCAGTAGATTTCAGCGATGCAATATTCTTTCCCTCATAGATTATTTCACCTTCCGTTGGGTCAATGAGTCTAACGCATAGACGTCCCAATGTTGTTTTTCCTGAACCACTCTCACCTGCAAGACCAAGAACCTCTCCTTTCATAATATCTACTGAGACATCATCAATGGCTTTCACAAATGTATGCTCTTTACTCAGAAGCTGTTCCAAGAAGCTTTTTTGCACAGGAAAGTATTTCTTAAGATTCTTAATCTCTAGCAGCTTCATTTCATTTTCCTCCATAAAGATGGCAAGTGACCAGACCACCCGAATTGCTTTCAATCAATGGTGGTTCTTCCTTCGTACAAATGTCCATTGTGTAAGGACAGCGTGGATGGAACATACACCCAGTTGGTGAATCAACCAAGTCAGGAGGAGCACCTGGAATCCATTCAAGTTTCTTTTCAGGCTTGGTCACATCAGGTACCGATCTGAGCAGGGCCTCAGAATATGGATGTTGAGGGCTTTCAAACAATGTTTCAGTAGATGCCAACTCGACAATTCGCCCGGTATACATTATTGCTACATCATCAGCAGTCTGTGCAAGGACTCCTAGATTATGTGTAATCAAAATCATGGTCAGATTAAACTGATCTTTTAGCTCCCGCATTTCCTCTAAAATCTGTGCTTCTACAATAACATCCAATGATGTTGTAGGTTCATCTGATATGAGTAATCTTGGTCGCATTACCAGACCAAGTCCAATCATTACTCGTTGGCGCATTCCACCACTAAATTGGTGAGGATAATCATCTACTCGTTCTGCAAGAATTCCAAGATCTTCAAGAACCCCTCTTGCCCGCTCAAGAGCTTCATCCTCTTTTATTTCTGGGTTGTGGGCTTGTTGAATTTGTATAAAGTGCTTACCAATACTCAACATTGGATTCAGGGATGTCATTGGGTCTTGGAATATGTATGCAATTTCACTTCCACGAAGCATCCTCATCTGTTCGTCTTCCAAGTCTAAAATAGACACATCACCTTTCTCAATAACCCCTTTTTTCCACTTGACGTCATGGTCAATATTTAGGGAAATATTGCCACTAACTATTTCTCCTGGATATGGAACCTGTCGCATGATAGCTCTACCAAGAGTAGATTTGCCACACCCAGATTCACCCGCAAGACCTAATGTTCGATTTTCACCTAGTGATAAAGTAACACCATTGACTGCTCGAGCCACGCCACGTCTAGTTGTGTATTCCACAATAAGATCTTCAATCCTAAGAACATCCACCATTCTGTATCACTCCCTCAGTTTTGGTGTCAGTATCTCGTTCAGCCCTTCACCAGTAAGTGTGAAACCTAATGCCAAGAGTACAATCATCAGTCCAGGAAAACTGGAAATCCACCAAGCTCCAACGATTATCACGTCAAATCCAAGTGTTAGATCCCAACCCCAATCAGCAATATCAATTGGAAGTCCTAATCCGACAAAGGTCAATCCTGCAGCTGTGAGGACAGCATCAGCAAAATTAATTGACATTATCACAACTGCTGACGGAAGCACATTTGGCATGATATATCTTAACAGAATATCTCGGTCGCGAGCACCCATCACAATAGCAGCTTCAACATAGGGTAATTCGCGTATGGTGAGGACCTGACTTCTAACAATACGGAAGTAAGATGGAATATACACAACAGCTATAGCAATTGCCATATTGACAATTCCAGGACCAAGCATTGCTGAAATGGCAATTGCCAAAACAAGTCCAGGAAAAGCGAAGATGCTATCCATAAAGAGGCCTATTGTGCGATCGAATGCGCCTCCTCTGTATGCTGAAAGTAGACCTATTGGAACACCAATACTAAAACATACAATGACTGAGAGGACAGCAACTTGAAGCATTGTTGCACCTCCAGCAATAACACGACTGAGCATATCTTGTCCCAGCGAGGTAGTGCCCAATGGAAAGTCAGGATTGGGAGATTCACGAATCCCACCCACATTGATTTTGAATGGATTATATGGTACAATCCAATAAGCTATCACCGTCATATAGATCAATGCAGTCACTATCAATAGGCCTGCAATGGAAAGTATACCAGAAGACCCATGGATCTTAAACCTAGGATACCCCTCATATACTAATAGCATAAACACCGATAGAACAATGCCTCCAGCTAAAACAACATTCCAAAATCCTAAAGGATTCAATGGGACAATAAGGAAACCTATTGGAAGTACTGCAGCAGCAAATATAACAAAGATAAGCAAGAGTTTCAGATGAGTCTTTCTTTTAGTAATTGCTTCATCGCCAAATTGGAATCTGAAATAAATGGAAGCGAAAAGGACAGTTATTGCAATTACAAAGGTTCCCAAGACGACTTGGATACCAACCCCAGAATTCGACACAAGAGCAAGTCCTATCAATCCAGCTACGACTAATAGAGCGAAAGTAGTTAGAATTACAATCAACTTTCTCTACTATACAGGACCAATTCCAATTCAATTGATGACTGCACTTTTTCTTCTCTATTAGAGAGTCCGGATTGTATTTGGTCATTCTAGTCATGAAGAAATACCTGACTTGTAGCATTGTCATTGTATTCATCTATTTTGGAAGAGAGATGGTGCCGCAGGAGGTTGTATTGGTCAACACCACCAGCGGGATATGTTTCGTTATATCCAAGATTGAGCCATGAAGCGAATGGCAGAAATGCATAGTTATCAGGGTCAATGAAATCAGGATACCAACCATAGATGAAGACATCCATGGTTCCCGCATTTCGCTGTTGTCGATAGGTTGGCCAGTCATAGCTATGTAATGTGACCGATATCACACCACTTGCTTCTAAATCACTCTTATACACAGTTGCTTGATTTTCACTCGATGGATAATGCCCCGAGCTCTCATAGTACAGACGAAGCTCTAGTTTGTTCTCTTCATCGTAGCCATAGGTCTCCAGAGCTTCTCGGGTAAAGGTATAGTTTGCCTCTCCATAGACCTCAAAAGTTGGACTATGGTATGCCATTCCTTCTGGTATGACGCTATAGAGGGGATCTACTGTGTCCTGAAACACCGTTGAAGCAATGTTTGATCTGTTCAATGCGGCTGCAATTCCTTGTCTGATCAATGTTTCATTGTAGGGATAGATAGTCTGTTGAAAGAGCATATACTGAATTGATGCACCAGTTCCCTCCCAGACCTTCAAATTAGCATTTCCTCTGAAAGTGTCAATCTGTGCAGGAGTCAAGTGTCTATAAGCGACATCGATTTCACCAGCTGATAGAGCTGAAGCTAATGCTGTGTCTGTAGAATAGAACTGAATGATTATTGTGTCTGTTCGAGGCAGTGATGCATTCCAATAATTCGGATTAGCTTCAAGCCTCATCAAAGTATCAGTACCACCAACTCTGGTCCAGTTTGCTAAAACATATGGACCAAGTCCATTTGGATGACTGGCACGTGGACCTCCGGTTTCACTATATTGTACATAAGTTGTATCTTCAGCATGGTCAGGGTGAACAATATATGATGCAGCACAAGACATAAGCTGAAGAAATGGAGCGAACGCAATCTTCAAGTCAAATCGGACTTGATAATCAGATAAAACGACAATTTCGTCAATGATGTCGCCATATCCCATGTTAAGCTGTGGACCATCTTCTAGTGCCATGCCAATGTTACGATCAAATGACCATTTTACACATGATGCATTGAATGGTTGACCATCATAATAGGTCAAACCTTGTCTAAGGACGAACGTCCATTCTTTATTTGTTGAATCAACACTCCACGACTCTGCTAATGCAGGCCGTATGTCATCTGCACTTGCAGAAGAGCCAGGTATTATCTCTACTAACCCCGCGCCAAGTGAGGTTATGATTTCCCAGCCAAAATAGTCATAGGATTGTGCAGGGTCGATGCTGGCTTCTACTGAGTCAGTTGTCCCAAAGATAATGACAGATGTATCTTGGGTAGGCTGACTCAACAGAAGAAATCCAGCAGCTACGCCACCCACAATTACTACGATTACGATTATTGCAAGTATTTGGTTTTTCTCCAATTGAATTTCCTCCATCTCAATTCGCAAATTAAAACGAATTAAAGCTAGTTAGATAATTCGTACTATTCAAGCTCTAGGAACGATGAATGAGTTCTATATTTAGGACCTATTGACAAATAATTCTCATACTGTTTGGAAAATTAGGATGGAGTCAGGTGCAATCAGACAAGGTTTTAAGAAATACTTTGACTTGAGCTGAAATATGGGCCGGTAGATTAGTTCGGTAGATCGTTTCGTTCGCATCGAAAAGGTCGCGAGACTTTGTGTACTTCATGGACATATAGCGCAAATTCGAATCTCGCCCGGTCCACCAAAATTTGTTTTGCAGAGAGGAACATCTAGGAAAACATATATTAACTATAGTTCATGCATATACGGTATGAAAAGAGTAGATGTGTTGCAAAAGGAAGTGCCCTATTCCTTTGATGAGGCAATGAAACGGGTCGAAGCTGTCATGGAAGAGGAAAGGTTCGGAGTTATGCTCGTAAAGGATGTGTCAAAGATTTTTGATGAAAAACTTGGTACTAAAGATTACCCAAAGCATGCATTTGTCCTTGGATGCAAAGCTCCCCTTGCTAAAATGGCGTTAGATGTGTCATCGGACGTGTTGACACTGATGCCTTGTTCCTTCGTTGTATATGAAAAGGATGACAAGGTCTTTGTTGCACATTCTTCAATAATGAAGATAGCATCAGCCATAGGTTTAGCTGATGAGGTTGCTATGGAACCAGTAATTGAAGAAACTGGAAAGCATGTCAAGAGAGTCTGGGATAAAATTTAGCCTGTATCAAACTGAAATTCACATTCTGGTGCAGATGAATGAGAGACTATCATAAAGAACAATGGGAAGAGAATGCTGAAGCTTATGCTTCTCTTATTGCGGATGAGGGTACACCTCATCAAAAATTAATTTTGAAACCAGCTGTTGAAAGACTTCTAGGAGATGTTTCAGGAAAGAGGCTGCTAGATGCAGGTTGTGGTGAGGGCTATCTTTCAAGATATTATGCTCGAAAGGGAGCAATTGTTACAGGTGTAGATATTTCACCAAGTCTCTTGAAATTTGCCCGGGAAGAATCTCAGGACATAGGACTGGATGTCACATATATTGAGGAGGATATATGCCATTTGTCATCCATTGATGATGATTCATTTGACATAGTCTTGAGTAACTTGGTCTTACTCAATGTACCGTGTTATATTGATGCAATCAAGAGTTTCAATAGGGTTTTGAAAATGGGAGGGATTCTCGTCTTTTCGATTGTACATCCAGCATTCAATTTCTATGGTCCTGGGAAATGGGAGATGGGAGAGAAAGACCCTGAGACCCGAAGGAGAGAGGGATTATATTTCAAATTGGACCATTATCCTGAGGAGAAAGAATACCGCAGATACTGGTATACACGGGAGGGAGAGAAGTTTCCAGAGGAGATAAGCTTCTATCATCGCACACTATCTACATATGTCAATATACTAGTCACAAATGGTTTTCAGATAGAACTGATTGATGAACCACTACCACCCCCCAATAATGAATTCTTTGATCGAGAGGAACGAGTACCATTCTTCTTAGTGATAGAAGCAAGGAAAATAAAGTGATTTGAAGAAAGATGATTTTTCGGAGAGATACAAATGAACAAAGAAGAGAAAGAAAATGATTTTCACGTGGAAGTGAGATGGACGGGAGAACGAACACTTGCCGATGTAGATATAGAAAATCAGGAAACAATACGAACAGGAAGACCTGCAGATCCAGATGAGCAAAGACTCTATCTCCCCGAGGAACTCTTTGTTGCTTCTGGTGCAGTATGTTTCATGAACTCATTTGTATACTTTACAAAGAAAATGCACATTTCATTCAAATCTTTCAAGGTCGAGTCAGCTGGAAAACTCGAAAAGGTAGATAGGAGTTTTGAAATTACCGAGATTCATTCTAAGAGCAAAGTTGTCATTGAATCAGAAGATTTGAAAAAGAAGATAGAACGTGCACTCGAACTCGGAGCAAAATATTGTTTCGTTGCTAACAGTATGAAATGTCCAACTTATCATGAGCATGAGATTATTGTGGAAACATAGTTGTGACTTTCTGACACCTACCCAAACCCTTTTCCTTAGGACGTATGATGAAAGTACGAGGTGCTCTACATGAGTGAGGAGTCACATGAATACACAGTGAAAGTAGATTGGACACATGAGCGAATCGGAAAGATGTTTGTTGAGGGAAAGCCCGAAGTTGAAGTGGCTGCACCACCTGAATTTGATGGACCGGAGGGCATCATATCTCCAGAGGATCTTTTTGTAGCTGCTGCAGCATCATGTATGATGACTACATTCGCTACTTTTGCAAACAAGATGCGCTTCGAATACAAATCATTCTCCTGTATTGGGAAAGGAACCCTTGAGAGAGTTGAGAAAGGGTTTGAATTCACAAAGATTCTCCTTAAGACAACTGTAGGTGTTGATTCTGAGGACCTTGTCAGCAAAGCAGAACGCGCCCTGGAACTCTCAGGCAAGTATTGTCTTGTCACAAATAGTCTAAAGTTTCACACTGAACATGAGAACATTGTAGAAGTTGTGTGAAACCAATCCAGCAGGAGCCAGAAGAGTAAGGAGCTATTCTGGCTCTGGTGCAGGAGGCTTTATGAAAATTTTTTCTTCTGATTCTGGAAGAATCACTACTACCAAGTCATCATCTTTTGGCTCAGTGAAATGTAATTTCCCGATTCCATGCATAGCTTCTAGGTCCTTTGCCCATGGTTTCAGTACTTTATCGATGTAAGCTTTAGGTAGACCTGCACGAAGAGATAGACCATTTTCACGTTTGAATTTCCAGAAACCTCCATTAGTCTGTAGTAAGAGGTCCGTATGTTCTGTCAGTTCTGACTTCCATTCTTCGTTGAGTTTAGGGTACTCTTGTTTGTGAATTCCTTTTTCATCATAGAGTTCTCTGTAAATCCTATCTGTGACGTAGGGAACAATAGGAGCTAGAGCACGAATGATATGGTTCAGTGTAGTATGTAGAGTAAACCAAGCGGATTTCTGTTCCTGTTCAGTAAAGGTACCCTCACCATTGAAGCATCTGCCCTTTACCATCTCTATTACATGATCAGCAAAGAAATTCCATGTGAAACTACGAATCTCTATCGACGGACGGTGAAAATCGAGTTTCTCACATCCAGGAAGTGTTTTTTCTATCAGGTTGTTTGCTTCTGCTAGTATCCATTGATCCACTGTCGTGAGATTCTCGAATTTCATATCCTTGGGATAGGGAAACATGGAAATGAAACGAGCCACATTCCAGATTTTTGTCATGAACTTTGATACACCAGCCAGACGATCTTCTGAGAAGCGAATATCACTTCCAAGCCCTGCTTCATTTACACCAAAGAATCTGAAAGCATCCGCACCATATTTGTCAATAATCGGTCCTGGTGGTGGAGAATTGCCTTTCGACTTGCTCATCTTTTGGCCTTTCTCATCCATCACAAGACCGGATATCCATATTTCCTTGAAAGCTGGTTTTCCTGTCAGTTGAAGGGTACGCAATAGAGAATAGTATAACCATGTTCGTACTATCTCCTTTCCTTGTGGACGCATGATATTTCCAAATGCCTTCTTGAAGAGTTCCTCATCTCTCATATATCCAATAATCTGCAGACCACTGATGGATGAATCCATCCATGTATCGAATGTGCGTTCTTCACCTTTGAATCCTTTTTCAGCATCGCATCTAGGACATTTTGAGAATAGTGGGTCTTCTTTCCAAGGTTGGTAATAACGAATCTCGGAGTTATCTGGCACAATGGGTTCATTGCAAGCGTTACAATACCAGATAGGTATCTCTGTACCATAGTAGCGTCTCCGACTGATAGGCCAATCTACACTCACACGATTAATCCAATCAATCAGAATATGCCTGTGAAAGTCAGGATAGATAGGTGTTTCCTTAGCAATCTTCATGAGTTCATCAAGAAACTCTACTTGCTTCAGATAGTATTCATCCATTGCAATGAATTCGATAGGTGTTTCACTTCTCCAACAGAGGGGTACTCTCTGCATGGAGGGTTCTTGTTTGAAGAGCAGGTCCTTCTCTTTTAGTTCCTCAATGATTGCCTTTTGGGCATCCTTTGTCTTCAGACCTTCAAATTTCCCAGCTGCATCAGTCATTTTCCCTTCTGGGGAGATGGCAGCAATAGGCTCAAGAGAATGGTCTCTGAAAGCCATCACATCAGCCATATCACCGTAACTACATACCATCAAAGCACCAGTTCCAAATTCCATCTGAGCTGTAGGACTCTCGATTATTTGCACCTCTAGATTGAAGAGAGGTACCTTGGCCTTTTTTCCAGCGTAACCCTCATAGCGTTCATCATCAGGATGAATGAAAACAGCACCACAGGCACAAAGCAATTCAGGTCGTGTTGTGGCAATCTCAATTGGTTCCATACCTTCTACTTCGAAATAGAGGTAGTGAAGAGTCGTTGGACGTTCTGCATATTCTACTTCTGCATCAGCGATTGTAGTACCACATTCAAAACACCAGTTATTCGGTCGATAGTCTGTATAGATAAGACCCTTATTCCAGAGTTCAATGAACGTTGCTTGTGTTACTGCACGATATTCTGGACTATCGGTCTGATAGCTTCCTTCACTCTCATACGTATTGAATCCGATTCCCACACGTTTGAACCAATGAATCATCTCATCTTGGTAGAGATCGAGCTGTTCTTTGCATTTCTGAACAAACTCTGCACGAGGTGTGGTATGCATGTCCATGCCGTACTCTTTCTCTACTCGAAGCTCTACCGGTAAACCATTTCTATCAATTCCTAGAGGAAAATTGACCTCTAAGCCCTGCATTCGTCTGTATCGTGCAATCATGTCAATCTGAGTATAATGGAGTAATTGACCTAGGTGAACATATCCAGAGAGATACGGCGGCGGCGTGTCCACTGAGTATATCTTTTTCTTCGTATTCGGGTCAAAAGTGTGAACATCTTGTTCTGTCCATGTATCAAGAAGCTCCTCTTCTGATTTTGGTTTCCATCTCTTCGACTCTATTGTGGGTTTAAACTTCGCTGTCAAAACATCCAATCTCCTTGATGTCAGCAAGGTGGACCAATGTCTGTCCGTTTGCGATTCGCGATTTGAGCGGCTCCTAAAAGGGTTATGGACAAAACCTATTGACCATCTGTTTCATTCAGGAAAAAAGAGAAGTAGGTTCTGTGGCGCTGTACAGAACCTTTCAATGCAGATGTTAGGATTTCATCCCCAATATTTCTTGCCAATCAATACTCCCAACACAATACCACCAACTGCTGCAACTCCAACCAGTCCAATTGCGGTAGTGGTTGTGGAATCGAACACAACACCAGATCCTGCAGAGGAGGTTCGGCTAAAACGTTGGATTTCGGTTTCAATGATACTATGCTCTTCATTACTCAGATCACTAATCCGTACAACACTCCATGTTGATAGAACACCATCTTGGTCATATGATGCATCAAACTCTATGCTCAGTGTTCCAGTTAGGTTTCCCAATAAAGAAGAGCCCATCTCAATATCCACTACAATATCAGCTGAGAAAATTCCCTCAGATGCAGAACCAGATACTGACGATACCGTGTCATCATCTTCCGCAGCAGATATTCCATCATTCCACTCAGTATTATGAAGACTCCAAACAGGATTTACAAAGAACATGTTTCCAGGAAGGTGGTGAGTGAAATAGGGATATACCACAAATCCTGTGACCTCTGATCTACTGTCATTATCGCTATCAGTTGTTACTACATCAAAGTACACTCGATTATCTTGGAAGTCAACAGTATCATTTTGCTCATCATAATATGGAGAATATTGATGATGAATGTAATTTTGACCTTTGAAAGAATATTCATACAAATCGCTTGGAGTTATGTTATAAATATTGATAGAAAATTGACCAGTTACAGTTGATTTGTATACCGGACCGGAATCAACCTGTGATGTCTTTTCATTCCATGTAGCTGAAAAATAATATGTATTCCCAGTGATGTCTGCATGAACTATCATTGGTGCAAAACCGATAAACGCAACAAGAATTAGCGTGCTGAGAAGACTAGTCCTCCTTTTCATCATTATTATCACCATTTATGCTGTCATTTCTATTGATACCGTTATCATATAAACTGGTTAGGATGAAAGACATTGTATTAAATCTTGTAATAGTTATTGTTTTGTCTATTTTCGAAATATCGACGAGTTTGTTCATTCAAGAAATCTTCTTTAAGCTGGCAAGGAAGCATACCAGATAGAAGAATATGGGAGAAACCATAATGCGGGTGGTCTTGAAGCTTGGTGGATCATTACTTTACGACTCCTCAGGAGTAGTAATACTTGATAGAATCAAGCAATATGCAGAAGTACTCAGAGAATTATACTCCCAAAATCATGGATTCGTGATAGTTGTTGGTGGAGGCAAACCGGCTAGAGTGTTCATTAGTGCGGCGAGAGAACTGGGGGCAAATGAAGCACAATGCGACTGGCTGGGAATCAAATTAGCTCGAAATAATGCAGAACTTCTTAGTGCAGCTTTAGGAGATATTGCATATCCTAGAATTGCAGAGAGCCTTGATGATTTAGAGATAGCAATGACCACAGGAAAGATAGTCTTGATGGGGGGACTCACACCAGGACAGTCAACAAATGCTGTGGCAGCACTTGCTGCGGAAGCGTTCCGTGCTGACCTGTTACTAAATGGAACCAATGTTGACGGCGTCTATGATAAAGATCCCAAAGAAAGAGATGCGAAGAAGCTAGATAAGGTGAGTATCAAGGAGTTAAGAGAGATACTTGCTGGTGGTGGAACCCGTGCTGGCGAGTACAAACTATTCGACCCCGTCGCTATACGAGTAGTTGAAAGGTCACATATCAAGACGGTGATTTTCAATGGGCAAAATCCTGAATCTTTGAAACGATTAGTGAGTGGAGAAGAACTCGGGACAAGAATAATACACGAAACATAGGATTATGGAGGCTTCATGAAAATGGTAAAACTGCTAGAGAAAATCTTTGCATCACGCGCTCAGACAAGAGTAGTTCAACACTTTCTGGAACGTCCGAAGGAGTTCTTTAATCTCAGTAGAATAGCAAAAGATACCGGGCTTGCACATTCAACTATTCATCGTGTAATGCAGCCATTGGTCGATATGGGCATTGTGAAGGAGATAAAAGCTGGGGAACAGATACGCCTCTTTATTCTTGAAGCTGAAGATGAGAAATCCAAAGTATTAGCAGATTTCTATGGAAAAATACGTCCGATGCTTCAAGATCTTTGAACGTATAACAGAATCAGCATTTTATTCATTAGTTTCATCAGGAATGTAGCTCTTTTCTAATCTTTTTTCTATCACTTCGAGATCTTTATCTGACAGATTGCATCTCTTTAGAAACTCAAGAGAAGCATCAACAGAACTGTTGCACAGCCACGATGCACCTTGCGTGAAGTTGATAGCTAACCTATGAGAGATGGTTATCTGACGGCATGCTTCCGCAAGGGCTTCTGCCTGACGTAGTTGTGATGAGCTTCCTAAATCCAGTCCAGCATCCTTGGCAACTTTCTGGACACATGAATCAATAGGTAGTGCATACGCTAACACATCTGGAGTTCTGACGAGTTTGCCAATAGTGTCAAAATATAGATCAATTAAATCCCGAAGATATATAGCTGCAGCAGTCTTTCCAATTCCCCATAGAGAGATGAGTTCGTTATAATGAGATCCTATCTTTCCACTCTCAATTTGTTTTAGGCTATGCTTGACTATATTAGATTCGGGTAATTTTGAAATGAAGTGTAGAAGACCGGCCTTTTTTGAAGAGTCTTTCTTCTTTGACCCAAAAAGCATCTCGATATCGATTTTTCGTTTGTATGTTCGTCCCTCAATTGACATTTGCGAGAATAAATTCCTCACATTCTCCAATTCATGCATTGATATTGAAGACAGGCTTTCGGAGGTTACATCTAAGTGTTCGCGTATTGCTTCTTCAATCATATATTGAATCCTTGAAGATGATATGATGGATCGCCCACGTAGAAGAAACCTTGCTGAGGCAAATCGAAACGCCTCCCACCAGTTTTCTCGTATCTTCTCAGCGGATGATTTCATTTGATGCAGATACTGTGAACGAAAAATTCTTGCCAGTTTTGATATGCAAACGATAAGATAATCATCCATCTGAGGAACACTCTCGGTAAAGAAAAACAATTCTGGATATTTAAGCGGATGTAATGCAAGAAAAGGGTCAATTTTGTGCCTAGAATCAACAGTACAGTCCTATTTCAATCAGATTGCGTATATATTTTATAAGCTCAGAAAGGGTTGATTACAGCTGCGAAAATTCTAGACACATCTGAACATTTTTGGTGGAATCTTATATACTTCTGAACGGAACAAGTTCCTAGGTCACCTGACACCATTGTGCTGACCCTACGGAGTGATGTTCCAGTACCATTTCTGGACGGACAAGACTCCGGTGTCCAGATATGTCCAACTTACAATGAACGGTTAGGGGAGCATATCCATTTTCGGAAATCATACGTTCAATACAGTCATAGACAACACCAATATTCCCATGTACATCATCCATTATGAATCGTAGTCGTGTTGGATTCCTTCCTTATAGACTCGTCAATTATGTGAGATTATTTTCTCTTCATCTATTAAACAAGTTCTTCAGAGTCAGGGGTCCACGCTGGATATACGATGCAAAGAAAATCCAGTGGCTCATCACCAATGCTTTCAATCCATTGAACTGCTTTTGGTGGAATGTAGATGGTGTCACCAGGCACCACCGTTTCTACTTCATTGTCAATGTGCATAATACCCGAACCACGAAGTATGTAATAGACCTCGGATGCTTCCTTGAATCTATGGGGGAGTGATGAATGACCAGGTTTTAGTGAAGCATGAGCCAGACTATACCCAAGGTGTAAGTCTTCTTCATCATGATGGGGATTCAGAAATTCTCTCACTTTTGTGTCATCCAGTGCTACAATTTTATCTGATTCTTGGACTCTACGAATTATCATGTTTGATACACTCCTGATACTTCAAATTGAATGGCTATCCGATAAAGATGCTCACATCGCTTGACACTGAGGACAAATGTAGCTCGTAGTCTGTCCAACACGGAGTTCTTCAATAGTAGCACCGCATGTTGGACAGGGCTCACCAGTACGATAGCCAATCGGTCTGTGTTTCATATACCGTCCTTCATTACCCCAGACATCCTGCTCCTTTGGACCTCCACCATACTTGATTCCTTCTCTCAGGGTTTTTTGTATAGATGAGTGAAGAAGTCTAATCTCCTTCTGGCCAAGAGTATTGGCAGGTCGTTCAGGGTGCAGTTTAGCACGCCAGAGTATATCTTGAATGTAGACATTACCAATTCCTGCAACGAATCTCTGATTAAGAAGGTAGGATTTGATGCGTCCTCGCTTCTTGCTTAGCATTTCTTCTAGCTTTTCAACTGTGAAGTCATTGTCAAGTGGTTCAATACCAAGACTGCCTATTTGTGGATGCAGGTCTAGTTTCTTGGTATCTATAAGATGTACATGCCCAAACCACCAATGGTGAATTCCCAACCATTGCTTATTGTTCAAATAGATTACTACGCGATGGTATTCTTTGTTGGGTTTTTTGTCAGAGTTATGAAGGAGGATATCACCACCCATTCCAAGATTTAGAGCAAGAGTTAGGCTTTGATCAAGTTGTGCTAGTATCCATTTTCCACGTTGTTTGAAGCCTTCAAATCGTCGTCCTTTGGCTTTCTTTCTGAAGGTACTAGGTTGGAGATTCAGACATTTGGGCTGGTGTACACTTACGTTGTCGATATGTCTACCAACAAGAGCTTGGTTCAGACTCTCAGCCAAAATATGGATGTCAGGTAACTCTGGCATGATTCCTTCTCAAGTCTTTACCACAAGCGTATCCAAATTAATTATGCGACCTGCGTCATCGTGCCTTTCTTGTATCTGTACATCCAATATACAGGAACTAAGAGTCCAAGAATTGCGAGATTCATGATGGTGAAACTGACAATCCCAATTTGGACAATATTACCAAAACCAACTGCAGCAGCAAGTAATCTATTGACTTGTGCTCCAACACGAGCAAGGATGACCAGTAAGAGAACGGTGATTGCAGTCATCGGACGAAGTGTTGTATCCTCATGGACCTTGACTGTGGTGGATGAGAGACCATAGATAAGAAGAACTGATTGTATGAGTATGTCCACAAGAGTCCATTGTGGGTCTGCAATACTCACAAGTCTGACTGTATAGTATAGTCCCATTCCAAAGAGAAAGAGTGTGAGAATGGAAGTCTGCTCAGGTCCCTTATTGTCTTCACGAAGCATAATTGTCATGATAGGGAGAATGACAGCACATAATGGGAATAGTAACATCACAATTTGTTGCTCAAAAGGTAGTGTTGCAAGACCAAGATACATGTAACCAGCTCCAAAAATCATGATATCTACGACAAGAAAAACGAAGAACAGGATCCACTTGATTTTGGTCTTGCCATCCAACCGTTCCATGATACCCCTACCTACATTCCAACCAAGTAGAACTGTGAAGAATGCCGTTACAAGAGCGTCTCCAAAAGCAAGGGCAGCACCAACATATGGACCTGCAATTGCAGATAGACCTCCTAGTAACATGAAAATTGCCACAAAAACGATACTAAGTAAAATTTGGTACTGTAACTTTCTAGGACCCTCAAAGAACATATTCCTAGTTCGAGGAATGAGTGAGAGAATTACTAAAGTCATCAGAAAATACTGGAAGGAAACCACAATGGATATTGCTAGGCCTTGAACCGGGTCTGTGAGGTTGGGCGTGAGAGAGCCAATAGTTAGTAACCAGACAGAGATGATTCCTGTGGAAATCATGGCAAGGAGGAAACTGTAGTTGTACCATGTATTCGTGAGTAGTATTCGAAGACCTCTAATGAACTTCATCATTCATAACCTCGTTCTCTTTTCAGGAGAGCACATTCATGTGTTTATACATTAAAGGTTGTTTTGTTCGAATTACTTGAAACAGATAGAAGATTATCCTTTTTAGGTGATGCGATTAGAAACTCGTGCTAGTTGTGTTCTAGCTTGAACATGAAGGGAAGTTAAGCTCGATGCTCACAGAAAGAGTAAAACAACTAAGACAGCAAAGTGTTGAAACAGAGCCCTTCATCTCGACGGAGAGAGCTGAGCTTCTCACAGACTTCTATAAGAGTGGAATAGCCGATACAGAATCAATACCTGTTCAGAGAGCATTAGCGTTCAAGTTCATTATGGAAAATAAAGAGATTTACATAAATGATGGTGAGCTTATTGTTGGGGAGAGAGGAGAAAGTCCACGTGCAACGCCCACCTATCCAGAGTTGTGTTGTCATTCAGTAGAAGATCTTGAAATATCTCATGCACGCGAACGTTCACGATTTGTTGTAACAGATGAAGTGATAGAAACCTATCAGACAGAGATTATCCCATTCTGGCAGGGAAAATCAATGCGCGAAAGAGTGTTCAAAGCCATGTCTGAAGAGTGGCACCGTGCCTTTGAAGCAGGTGTGTTCACAGAATTTATGGAACAAAGAGCACCGGGTCATGCAATAATGGACGGTAAAATATACCGAAAAGGTCTTCGAAATTTTATGGAGGACATTCAGAAAGCAAGACAGAAAATTGATTTTTTTGATGACATTGAAGCTTACACAAAGGACCAAGAATTGAAGGCTATGATGATAACTGCTCAATCCGTCATCACTTTTGCAGAAAGACACGCAGACTTAGCTGAAGAATTAGCAGAAAAAGAACAAGATGAAGATAGAAAAAAGGAACTCCATGAAATTGTCAAGATCTGTCGACATGTTCCTGCTAATGCACCTCGCAGTTTCAGGGAAGCTCTACAAACATACTGGTTCATTCATCTTGGTGTGATTACTGAACTCAACGTCTGGGATAGTTTCAATCCAGGCAGACTTGACCTAAACCTATACTCTTTCTATACAAAGGATATCGAAGATGGTAATCTCACTAGAAAGGACGCCAAAGAACTCCTGCAATGTTTCTGGGTGAAATTCAATAATCAACCTGCACCACCAAAAGTAGATATCACAGAGCAGCAGAGTGGCACATACCAAGATTTTGCTTTAATCAACACCGGGGGGGTTACTATTGATAATGAAGACGGTGTTAACGAACTCTCTTATCTCATCCTCGAAGTATGTAATGAGATGCGATTGATCCAACCTAGTGTCTGTATCCAATTTAGTGAGAAGAATCCTGATTCATTTCTCCTGAAAGCAGTAGATGTTGTAAAGGAAGGGTTCGGTCAACCATCCATGTTCAACACGGATATCATTATCGAGGAGTTTATTCGAGCCGGCAAATCCATAGAGGATGCGAGAGTAGGAGGACCGAGTGGTTGTGTCACCATTAGTGCGTTTGGAAAAGAGAGCTGTATTCTCACAGGGTATTGCAATTGGCCAAAGATTCTTGAGATAACTCTGAACAATGGTGTAGACCCAAGAACTGGAGTACTGGTAGGACCGAAGACCGGACACCCGCTGGAGTTCAAGACGTTCGATGAACTTCTCACTGCTTATAGAATCCAATTACATTATTTCGTTGATATCAAAATCAAGGGAAACAACATCATTGAGAGACTCTATGCAGACTTCATGCCTGTGCCTTTCATGTCATTACTCTTTGATGATTGTATCGCGAGAGGAAAGGACTACCATAATGGCGGACCACGTTATAATTCCACATATATCCAAGGTGTAGGAATGGGAACTATTACAGACTCGTTAACTTCGATAAAGTACCACATCTATGACAAACAGGATATCAGCATGGAAGACCTACTTGATGGTTTAAAGTGTGATTTCAAGGACAATGAAGTATTGCGTATGAAACTCTTGAACAAGACTCCAAAGTATGGAAATGATGATGATTATGCTGATGAAATTGCCCAGATTGTATTTCAAGCCTACTTCGATGTGGTAGATGGCCGTCCGAATACAAAAGGGGGAGAGTATAGAGTTAATCTACTTCCCACAACGGTTCACATCTATTTCGGGCACGTTACTGGTGCAACACCCGACGGCCGAAATGCAGGCACGCCATTATCCGATGGAATTTCACCAAGTCATGGCGCTGATAAGAAAGGTCCAACCGCTGTTATTCACTCAGTTGCAAAGATAGATCATTCGAAAACAGGAGGTACATTACTCAATCAAAAGTTCATGCCTGAAGCTCTTGTTGATGAAGAGGGGCGTAAGAAACTTGCACACCTAGTGAAGTCCTATTTCAAACTCGGTGGGCATCATATCCAATTCAATGTCATAAAAGCTAAAACCTTGATTGACGCCCAGCAGCATCCTGAGAAACATAAGGATTTGATTGTCAGAGTTGCTGGGTATAGTGATTACTTTGTGAATATTGGAAAAGAACTGCAGAACGAGATAATTGCTCGAACTACACACAAGGGATTCTGAATACGTCTGCAAGGAAGGTTTTAAAAACACACTAAGTCTTGGCGAGGACTGCAGTAAGAATAGTTTAGTAGCCAGCGTACATTGGATTTCAATGATTTTTGGCGCTAAGCTGCAAAACTGCAGGATGTTAACATTGGCGCATAGAAAGAAGAATGCACCAAGGAGAGGCAGTCTTGCCTATCTGCCAAGAGGTAGAGCCTCCAAGTTCGTACCAAGGGTCAAGAACTGGCCTGAGTACGAGGGCGAACCAACACTGCTTGGCTTCGTCGGATACAAGGCAGGAATGACACATGCCGTGGTGACGGTCACTAACAAAGACAGTCCATACAAAGGACAAGAGTCTATTGTTCCAGTGACAGTGATAGACACACCACCAATACGACCGTTCTCTATTAGGGGTTACAGTGTCAGTCCTTACGGGCTCAATCTTGAAACTGAGGTCCTTGCAGATAATCTGTCAGATGACCTCCGGCGAGCAATGCCTTTACCTAAGGATTATGATCAGGATGCAAAAATGAAGGAGTTTGAAGAGAAACTAGACTCTTTCAGGGAAATCCGTGTACTTGTACACACCCAACCACGGTTGGCAGGAGTACCCAAAAAGAAACCTGATGTGATGGAATACAAAGTCGGCGCAGCAAATGCCCAAGAAGCGTTTGAGTATGCAAAGAGCATTCTAGGTATAGACCTTCGAATTGCCGATATTATTCAGGAAGGAATGCTTGTTGACTCGATAGCTGTAACAAAAGGCCATGGATTTCAAGGACCAGTTCGTAGATGGGGTGTAAGGATACTTCAACATAAATCACGAAAGACAAAGCGTGGTGTTGGTTGTATAGGACCATGGAGTCCTACAAATATTCGGTACACTGTACCACGTCCTGGACAGACTGGATTCCATACTCGTACCAGCTTCAATAATGAAGTTCTGAAACTTGGAGAAAGAGGAGAAGAAATTACACCTGATGGTGGTTTCGTCAACTATGGAATCATTCGCGGTGACTATGTTATGTTGAAGGGTTCGGTGCCAGGTCCAGTTAAGAGACCTGTTAGAATCCGTTATGCTATTCGTCCAAAGAAGAAGCATACTGGTGAACCACGTCCGGTGAGCTACATCAGTACGACTTCGAAGCAATAAGTGGAGGGAAATCGAATTGACAAGTGTGAAGACATATTCTCTAAAGGGAAAATCAAAAGATAAGGTCGATCTGCCCTCTCAGTTTGACACGCCTTACCGACCTGACTTGATCAAGCGTGCTGTACTCTCACTCCAATCTAAACAAAGACAACCACATGGTGTTGACGAATTGGCTGGAAAACGTAACACAGCACAGAGCTGGCAGACGGGACATGGCCGTTCACGTATGCCACGAATCAAAGGCAGTGGAACACCTGCTGCTAACAAAGCAGGATTTGCTCCAGGTACTGTCGGTGGTCGTGTGGCACATCCACCTGAAGCCCGAAAGGTGTTTCTGGAGAGAATAAATAAGCGGGAGAATCGATTGGCAATCCGTTCAGCCATTGCGGCAAGTGCAAGCTTGGACAGAGTCAGTGAACGTGGACATCGAGTGGAATCGGTACCACAATTACCACTTATTGTAGATGACGGATTAGAAACCGTATCAACCACAAAAGAGCTCAAAGAAATCATGGTTTCTTTGGGTCTTGAAGCTGACCTTGAACGTGCAAGAAATGGCCGTAGTATCAGAGCCGGAAAGGGTAAGATGCGTGGTCGAAAGATGAAGATTCCCAAGGCATTCTTAATTGTCATTGGTGAAGACCGGGGTGTAAGTCTGGCTGCAAGGAACCTCCCAGGTGTCGATGTTGTCGAAGTACATGGGTTGAACGCTGAACTATTAGCTCCGGGAACACATGCTGGACGCCTTGTATTGTGGACTACATCTGCGATTGATAGACTGGAAAAGGAGAATCTTTTCAACTGAGGTGATATGATATGGATCCAAATGAAATTGTCATTCGTCCAATAATCACCGAAGCAAGCCTAGAAGGTGTGGAAAGCGAGAACAAACTTGCATTCTACGTGCTGCGTACAGCAAACAAGAACATAATCAGATGGGCAATTGAAACACTCTACGATGTTGTCGTAGTGAAGATTAACACGATGATTATGCCTAATGGGATGAAGAAAGCACTAGTGCGACTGGCACCTGAATACAATGCTGCAGAGGTCGCGACCAACTTGGGAGTATTCTAAGGAGGAGATTGAATGGGACGCCGTATTTTAGTGCAGAGGAAAGGAAGAGGTACAACCCAATGGAGAAGTCCAAGCCATAAGAAAATCGCTCCTGCGAGACATCCTAAGTGGGCTCCTGATAAGACATATATCGGAAAAATCACTGCACTCCTTCACGAAACTGGAAGGGGAGCACCACTTGCCAAAATAAAATATGAAGGTGAAGAGAAACTTCACTATATGGTTGCTCCAGAGGGAGCATACGTAGGTCAACAGATCGAGTGTGGTGAAGATGCGACTTTGGATAACGGTAACACTCTCATGCTTCAATACATTCCTGAGGGGACACCAATCTTCAATATCGAGGGAAGTCCTGGAGATGGAGGAAAATACGTTAAAGCATCAGGTTTAGCGGCTACAATCATCTCGACTGATAAATCAAAATCAATGGTCAGACTTCCAAGTGGTTCACAGAAAGCCTTCAGTCCACGATGCAGAGCTACAATTGGCATTGTATCAGGCGGAGGTCGATCTGAAAAGCCGTTCTTGAAAGCTGGAGACAAACACCATCAAACACGTGTAAAGGCAACAAAGTGGCCCGTAGTGCGAGGTGCTGCTATGAATGCTGCATCACATCCACATGGTGGTGGATCACACCAGTCGCCGGGTAGACCAAGTACAGTTAGTAGGAATGCTCCACCTGGTCGAAAAGTTGGTAATATTGCCGCTCGAAGAACGGGTCGCAAGAAGTAATACAGAATAGAAGAGAGGCAACTCTCTTCTGTTATTCTCTTTTCCTGTTGTAATTTTCATGTAGATTGCTAGTGAACAATCAAATTCTGTAAAACCTTAATATATACTCAAGAAATCAGGTGAATTGTGAAAGTCTTTTTTTGGACATTTTTCTCTTATAGAGGCTAACGATGTTGCTCTTTGAGGCCATCGTAGGATAATACAATATTTGCCACATAAGAAAGGTCGTGGAGGAATCAAAAATACCCGTGTCAGGGAAGTTAGAAACCTCCGTTATCCACACAAAAAGGTACGTTGCACTTTGATTATTGCACCCAACTGCAAAGATTGGGTCAATGAAAACACCATGCCCGCGCCTGGTATCTGCAAAGGTTGCTGGCAAGTACTTGAATCAAAGAAATGAGGGGGAAATCCCTCATTATACATTTTTTGTTAATTCATCAAAAGGTAGTAAGTCCCTGTACTACATGTGGATAATACTCACGTCCATATCCCTGTATTTGTATCTTTGAGATGAGGACTACTCATGCGACTAATTGCCGTACACTTGCCAGACAGAATCCTCGAGGATATTAAGACACTAGTAGAAAAGGGTCTTTATCCTAACCGTTCCGAAGCAATAAGGATAGCAATTCGTGACTTGCTTAAGCAGGAGCTATGGGGGAGAAAAGCTGGCATGAGTGAAACAATCAGTGAGGTCATAGGATGAAATCGTTACTTGATTCTGCACGTGAACACAGCCGTATTGAACGAGATTCTTCAACTACGAGAGATGTAGGTCAAGCAAGAATTGTAGTTGTTGGTTGTGGTGGTGCTGGGAATAATACAGTGAAGCGCCTAATGACCATTGGTGTGCAGGGAGCTGAGTGTATTGCTATCAACACCGATAAACAACACTTGGCTGTGACCACTGCACATCGCAAATTACTCATTGGTGAGAAAATCACGCGAGGGCTTGGTGCAGGAGGATATCCCCATGTAGGACAAGCTGCAGCGGAAGAGTCCGCCCCGAAACTCACAGAACTGCTCCGTGACGCGGACCTTGTCTTTATCGCAGCAGGTATGGGTGGTGGTACAGGTACAGGAAGTGCCCCTATTGTTGCAGAGATTGCCAAGAGGAATGATGCAATCGTTGTGGGAGTAGTTACTATGCCATTCAGTCTTGAGAGAACAAGGATAGACAAAGCAAAGACTGGACTGGCAAGACTTCAGGAGTACGCAGACACAGTGGTGGTCATAGATAATCAGAAGCTAATGGAGTTAGTACCAGACCTGCCACTTGAGGAGGCATTTGGTGTAGCGGATGAAGTATTAGCAGGCATGACAAAGGGAATCACAGAAACCATTACCATGCCCAGCTTGATCAATCTGGATTATGCAGATGTAAGGTCAATCATCTGTAATGGTGGTGTTGCACTTGTGGGACTTGGAGAAGCAACCGGAGAGAACAGAGCTGAAGATGCAATAAAGAACGCTTTGAACAGTCCACTCTTAGAGGTTGAGTGGAAAGGTGCTACTGGAGCCTTGATTCATATCACAGGAGGACCTGATATGTCGCTTGCAGAGTCAAATGGTGTTGGTGAGAAGATATCTGAGAAGATGAGCAAGGACGCTAATGTCATCTGGGGTGCACGAGTTGACCCGCGATTGACCGGAGTGCTTCGTGTGATGTTGATTCTAACTGGTGTAAAGAGTCCTCAGCTATTAGCACGATCACAAGAAGAGAAAGATGCCCCAAGAAGCCGTCGAAGATTATCTGACCTTGGTATCACATCACCCTATTCTGGCACTCTTGACCCTCGAAGAATAAAATCAGAAGTTCGTTCATTAGGCAAGATTCCACCCATTGGTCGTACATCATGGGAGGAGAGATTGAAACCGATTGAGAGAAGACTTTCTGGTGAGCGACCACAGCGAGCTCAAGATGAGAGAAAGAAGAGTCTTCAAGAGTTGGGTCTTAGAAGACTGTTGGACTAGCCGAATTGATGGGACTGATATGCATTGATTTCATTTCTATTTTGTATCCATCTCTAATATAACAGGGCATGCCGTTCAGTACATCTAACCAAATACAAATGTCAGATGTCGCTGGTAGATATTTGACCTATTTTCCTAGTCACCACTACTTCAGGCAAGAGAATAGTGGTCAAAGCTTCCATTCTTTATTCTAATATTCCTCGTTCTCTTAGCCAAGGTTCTGCAACATCGCGGACGCGCTCATAGAGAGGTCCCGTACCATCGACGCCCTCTGGTGTAATTCTGATGCGGTTCATTACTACAATTATCCCTGTATCAGGGAAAAACTGAATTCCTCCAGGAGGAAACTGCTTCTCAAGTTCCTTAGCAAGACCTTCAAGAGTGATCTCTTTCTCAGCCACTGAGAAGGACACAATGCTTGGTCCGTAGATGAATATCTTAGGAAGTGAACCCTCGTTATCACCAACGACAACATCTGAGAGAATAATGCTCAGTGTGTTCTGGTCAATACCAACAAGGGTACCAGAGTATTTCTTACCGTTTGTCAATTCGGTTTCTATTGTTGCGCCAATAACCGCTGCCATTTCACGGTTGAAGGCTCTCATTGCTGCGACATCTGACATCTTATTATCACCTTACAAGTAAAAGATGTAAACAATTCCAGTCGCGAATGTTACCCGTTTTAAAACCTGTGCTCTGTTGAATTGGTTTATTTCCTATTCAAACTGCTAATTTTTGTCGTTTCTTTTAATGGAATTTTTGATACAGAATGCGTATTAGACTCAACTCGGAATTTCTGAGAGTTCAACTATTATTGTGCTTGGTAAAACGAATATTTCACCTAATGGCGCTCATGTTAAATGCTTTATAAGAACTTCAGGAGAGAAACTGAGCCCTTAAGGTGAGATGATGTCGTATGTCACTGTATTCACGGTTCTTTGGGTTAGAAGAACCCACAGAAAAGGCAATCAAACTAGTCAGGATACTTGCCTTCCTAGAACCTGTCTTTGCAGTGTCATTCATGATTAGTACAACCTTCTGGATGATTTACATCGCAGAATCGCTAGGGGGAGGGGACTATATTGCAGGCCTCACTCTAGTCGGTATTCTAGTTATTATTCAATTAGTCATTCAGACCATGTTGGATTATCCAACTGGAGCACTGGGAGACCATATTGGTCAGCGTTGGGTCATTGCTTCATCTCTTGTCTGCTATGCGATTGGGTTCTGGCTGACCTCCATCGCTACGCCAGAGAGCCCGTTCAGTATATTTGTGGCAATCTATGTCCTTTTCGGGTTAGGTGCGTCACAGGAGAGTGGAGCTTGGGGCGCATGGTTTGACAATAATTATCGTGTCGCAATGCCACATGACAAGGACAGGAAGATGTACGGTGTATTCAGTGGCAGAATGGGAATGATATTCCAGATCATTGCTACCGCTGTACTTCTACCAGGAGCATGGCTCGCACTGCTCTATGGGAGAACATGGGTATTCAAGGTCCAAGCGGTGACTAGCGTTATCTTAGCAATTGTAGTACTGATATACATTCGAGACTTTCCAGAAGTGGAGGAGATACGAAAGGAACAGAATGAAACCAATGGTGGTTATGTAGCAGTACTCAAGGACGGAGTGAAGTTCCTTGTTTCCGACCCGTTCATAACATTGATTATCTTGGGAGAGGTCATACTGTGGGCATCAGGAACACTCTGGTGGCAGCTGATGCTATTTCCACTCTATTTTCTGTACTTACTGACAGATGTCGCAGTATCAGCATACAGAACAATTGCATTTGTTCCTAACGTTATTGCTCAAGAACGGAGTGGAATATGGTCAAAGCATTTCGATCCAGTGAAGTGGATACCTCGCTTCAGGCTGGTACAATTCTGCAGTATGTTCTTCTATTTCGTACTTGCGGCGAACGTGTATTTCTTTCCACCACCCGAAGAAGGAGCAGAGATGTTTATGGTAATGATTCCATTTACCAATCTCCCATTGATAGAGATGCCAGTTGTTTCTGTAATACCACTGGTGATTCTCTTAATTGCATTTACAATAGGGGACTTCTTTGGTGCGTTTGCAGATATTCTCACCCAGAGAGTCATGTTGGATGTTGTACCAAATAGGATTAGGAACAGTATGTATTCACTCAGACCAACGTTAGCAATCATCTGTGCAATACCAATGATCTGGTTCTTTGGATGGTTTATACCACTCTATGGATTTGCCTTGACATTTGCCCTCTGTGGGGTTATAACACTGGTTGGAGTCTTACTCGTGAAGAAGGGATTCTCCTATCCAATTCCAAAGTCGGAAGATCTCGAAACTCTCATCGAAACATCTGAAGTGAAGACCATTGAAGCGGAAATTTTAGGAGCTGATGATATCTTCTCAGGAGAACTTGACACCTTCATCAGAGATCTAGAAGAGAACTAATTATTGGTCAATACTGGATGGATAAGTATTAGTCATACGGAATTGGTTATTAGTCTCTTACTAAGGCAGAAGACTCAGTGATTGCCATGACTGCTACACATAGGCATCCATCTTTACAATATCTCCGATGGGAAACACTAAAGGAAGGTACCGTGTTCTGTCCCGGTTGCGGCAATGGGACCACCATTAATGCATTTCTAAAAGCAGTTCGCGATCTAGGTCACGAAGACCTCAGTGCATTCGCATTTGTATCAGGAATTGGTTGTGGGGCATGGATACCATCTCCACATTTCAAAGCTGATACCCTTCATACCACCCATGGACGTGCTCTTGCGTTTGCGACTGGACTGAAACTTGCAAGACCTGAACTGCGTGTAGTGGTCATCTCAGGTGATGGAGATATAGCAGGAATTGGTGGAAATCATCTCATTCATGCAGCTCGAAGAAATGTCGACATGACAGTCATCTGCAGTAACAACTACAATTATGGAATGACCGGAGGTCAAGTCAGTCCAACGACCTTCACTGAAGACACTACATCTACGACTCCCTATGGTAATCCTGAGCGTCCTTTCGACTTAGCCAGACTTGTAGCAGCAGCTGGAGCAAACTATGTAGCTAGATGGACCACGGCACATCCAAATCAGGCAGCGAGGTCTATCAAGACAGCACTTGAGAGAGAGGGATTCTCCTTTATTGAGATGCTGAGCCAATGTCCCACTGCATACGGTCGTCGGGCAAAAATAGGAGATGTCCAAGCGTTTCTGAAGTGGTTCAAATCACTCCCAGTTAGAAAGAAAGACGATCCTTTGACGCATTCTGTGCCTACTCGTAAAGGCATTGACCTTGGTATCTTTGTGGATAGAGAAAACCCAGGACTACTTAGAACCTTAGATAATATGATGAAAAGAGTAGAAGAGTGACTTATAATGCGAAAAGAGATTCGTATTGCAGGTACAGGAGGTATGGGAGTTGTTCTTGCCGGAGTGCTTATTGGTCATGCTGCAGCGGTCCATGGAGGACTAAATGTCGTTCAGAGTCAGAGTTATGGCTCTGAGGCCCGTGGAACTGCAGCAAAAAGTGAGGTCATTATGAGTGATGGAGATATTCACTATCCAAAAGTGAGAAAATCAGACATCTTAATTGCAATGAGTCAAAAAGCACTTGATATGTACATTGCTGATGCGAAGGAGAACAGCATCGTTATAATAGACCCCGATTTAGTAGATGCTTCAGCAATCAAAAGTAAATATGAGATTCTTGAAATCCCAGCAATGCGTACCGCTGATGAGATAGGCCTGCGTCTTGTTTCAAACATGATCATGCTTGGTGCCCTCACTAAGAAAGCAGACATCTTTCCATTAGAAGCACTAGAAAATACTGTGAGAGAGATGGTTCCTGAAAAGTATCACAAGATAAACATCAAAGCAGTTCGAAAGGGAACAGAATTTGTCTAGCCACCATGAATCAACGGAAGTATTGTAATCTCATCATTATTTTCTGTGAGTGATTCTAAACCTTCTAAAAGTCCAATATCTATTCCGTTCTTGAGAATTAGAGTGTCTCGATCTAACACTTCAGGAGAGGGCCATATTATTGCCATTTCGTTGTTGGATTGTATTATCGAAGAGAATACTTGCTTAACTGTAAGAGGGCTCTCATGGAATTCAATAGTCATCTCTTTTAGTTTCTCGGAGATGGGGCCACGAAATCTAATCTGTATTCTTTTCAATTATTGGTCCTCGGTCGTCTGTTCATACCGAGTTCTTGTTAAAGTTTAGTCTATGTGTGTTTGAAGTACTTTGTTTTAATCCATAATGCTAAATATATCACGAAGTTCAATTAATTTCACTTCCAACTAAAAATAATTTCGAGGATGATTTTATGAGCCTTATTGCCAGAATATTTGGACTTGAGGACGCGACTGAGTCAGGAGTCCGTCTGGCAAAGACAATGGCGGTACTGCTACCATCATTCTCAGCTGCATTCATGATATCTACAACCTTTTGGATGATATACATAGCTGAGTCTCTTGGAGGCGGAAATTACATCCTTGGGCTTGAACTTGTAGGAGTACTTGTAATTATCCAACTTGCAGTCCAGACCATATTTGACTACCCAACTGGTGCTTTGGGAGACCACATTGGACAGCGATGGGTGATTATGTCTGCATTGTTCTGTTATGCATTGGGGTACTATATCACATCGATTGTTGACCAGACCTCACCTTTCTGGATGTTTGCACTCATATACGGTCTCTTTGGCTTTGGACAGTCACAAGAGAGCGGAGCGTTCAATGCGTGGTTTGACAACAATTATCGTGTAGCAATGCCTGATGATGTTGACCGAAAGCAATATGGAGTCTTCATGGGAAAACTTGGTTTTGTCTGGCAGACAGTTTCTACTTTAGTTCTAATACCTGGTAGTTGGTTAGCCCTTCTCTATGGAAGGACCTGGGTTTTTCGACTCCAATCAGTTTTCAGCATAGCACTTGCCTTTGCAATATATTTCCTCATTAGAGATCTACCCGGAGCAAGAGAAGAGAGTGAGTCAAAGACTGTAAAGGAATATTTTGGTCTTATGAAAGATGGAGCAAATTTCCTTGTTTCGGACCGGTTCATTGCTTTCACTATCTTTGGGCAGGTGATAATGATGGCAATTGGAACGGTCTGGTGGTCACTCGTCCTCTTTCCACTGTATTTCTCTTACCTCATAACAGATGTTGCAGTATCAGCGTATAGAACCATTGTATTTGTTCCACAAGCAGCCTCACAGGAGAGAAGTGGTATCTGGGCGAAACGATTCGACCCAGTGAAGTGGATTCCGCGATTCAGGTTGGTGGAGTTTTCAGGTTTTGTGTTCTATATCCTCTTATCCATTACAATGCTAATCTTTCCAATACCTGATTCACCTGAAGTGCTAAGCCTTGTTATACCAATAATCAATCTCCCTATTATTGAAATACCAGCACAGGCGGTCATCCCTATGACGATTATGGTCTTCATTTTCGTACTTACAGGGATTTGTGGTTCTATTGCTGGAGTACTCAATCAACGGATAATGATCGATGTTATTCCAAATAGAATTCGTAATAGTATGTACTCCTTACAACCCACAATCGCAATTCTCTGTGCAATGCCACTCATTGGATTCTTCGGTTGGCTTCTTCCAAGATTCAGCTTTCCATTGACCTTTGCATTGATGGGGTTCATCTCATTGACAGGCGCACTTCTGATTTACAAGGGCTTCAAATACCCCATTCCAAAAACAGAACTGGTTGTTCCAGCAAGTAAAAAGGAACAGGAAGAAGTCAAAGAGATGGGAGTTACCTAGAATTCATTCTGGAGACCAAGGGACTGTTTTAGGACTGAAATGTTGAGTGAGCCAGCAGTGTATATAGCACCTGATGTGATATCAGTCACAGTCACTTCTGCAGGACTGAACAGCATAGGGTCAACCTTGTAAAATTCAAAACCAAATCCTTTGAATAATTTGTAGAAAGGTTTCCCATATTGTGTGGATGCAATAGAAGGAGCTTGTTTGATCATGCTCGCCATGTCATCAGTTTCATCCAGACGCACATTGAAGAAAGTTCTTCCTGCATAGAGAATACAGTCATTAGTCCAACCCATAGCATGACTGTCCTTTTTTGCTACAGGAGCAATTGGAGCAATTCCATGTCCGGTACATATCTTATCTGGATGTAAACCTAATTCATGTAATTTGTGTACACCAACCTCGACAATTCGGGCAGCAATCTGAATAGAGCCAACATCGCATGCTGTTGGAGCAACAATACAAACTAGTTCAGATGGAGAGATATTACACTTATCTGCAATATATTCAGTGACTTTATCCGATGGGATATTTCTTGTTTCGAGAAACAAGACACCTTTACTGCTGTTATCTTGATACTGAAGTTCATCAAATAACTTCTCTACTCTTGCAAGAGACCTAGCTGGTCCAGAAGCCATAGCAAAGAAATCATCAACTTTGATGGACCAGCCTGCGTACTGTGATGCTAATGTAGCAAGTTTTGGTCTATTTGTTCCAACAACTACACCAGGCATATCAAATGCGTCAAAACTTACGGTTGTAAACCGAACAGCACCCTGACCACCTAGACATATTTCAGCAATCAGTCTTCCTGCTTCCCTTGATCCTGAAGCTCCGATGCCCGCATCAATTACAGTTGAACCATTATTTTGCTCAATGATCTTACAATTCAGTTTGTCTTTTTGATCTATGAGTTCTTCAACAAGTTCTAAGGCCGAATGGTTCACACTGATGTCCATAATATATCTCCTTCAGGGAATTGTTTTGAGAGCTTTCTTAGCTTTTCGGGCAACAACCTTTACATCACTATCTAAATAGCTTTCAACAAACTTACTGATTTGAGGTCGGACTTTCTCAATATCTCCCAATGTTGCTAACGCTTCTATTACAAATCCGACTCGGCTACTTTCAAAGTACGGAGCTGAAGATATGATTCTATCCACAATGCCAGGTGCAGCACCAGGATTTGCTTTTGCAATCTTTGCAAGCGCTTTTGCAGTATGACCCTGAAGGACGATACTATCATCAACAAGATGATTCGTAATCCTATCGATTTGAGAGATGATTTTTTCATCAGTGTCAATACTTGCAAGATTTCCCAGAGTACACACAGCTTCCCATCTCAGAACCTTCTCTTTTGCCTCCACGTTTTCTATGAATATGTCCACATATGGGTTGACTAGTTCTGGATGAAATTCTGATACAAAAGATGCTAATTCAGCGCATCCACTCTGTACTCTACGAGTGTCAGATGACAGACCGTTAATTATTATCTTGATAAATGGCTTCGAATTCTTTGATATGTACAATGCATAGATGTCCTTCGGGCGAGTGCCATCGTCCCATTTACCAGCTAGAGTTTCGTGTATCTCATCAGGTTTCATATCAGTTCGCTATCATCTGAACCATCTTTCACATTTTAGTGATTCTGAGAACAGAAGGCATTTGAGAATACTTCCAATCAGAAAGCTTTATCTCAGTTTTCTAGCGGTGTTGCGTCCACGGAAGCCCTGGTAGCTTAGACCGGTCAGATCGCCTCCTTGGTAAGGAGGAGGCCGCGGGTTCAAATCCCGCCCAGGGCTCCACTCTCTTTTTGTAAGTTCATAGAGATTAAACGATTTTTCATCTGTTTCGTTTTTTCTACCAGCCCGATGCCCTTCTCTTTGACATGGCATCAGCATATTCTTGAGATTCTCCATCAAACATCATATTCTCCTCCACAAGCGAATGATGTATCTTTTCAGTAATCGAGTCCCTACCAACTTTGTGAGATGGATGTGTAGAATGTTTCGTACGACTATCTCGACTCAAGAAAATGGCAAGTAGTATAACACCCCCAAATAGGACAATTAGATAGATGCCTAGTATATTACGCCGCTCCAAATATTCATCATCTTGAGTGCTTATGAATTTTGTTTGATGTGTTTTGAGAAACTGAATTGCGAACATAATAGCAGAAATGTACTATATATGTCAATCAAAAGAGAGAGGACATGTAGTTCATGGGTAATAAAAAAGGAGTGACTGGGGAGAAACCCCCAGTTTAAATTATTTCTTCTTACAGATGATTGCGAGAAGAATCAACACACCTACACCAATACCAACGTAAAGGATGTTGTCCATTAGGAGTTGTGTTATGTTGCTAAGGTCAAGTCCAGCTGAGGGCAAATCATCCCTTTGAACAGCAATTGACTCTACCAGTTCGTTTTCTGCAGTGTCCCAAGTTTCTAGGCTATAGTCAGCTAAGAATCCATCTACCTTAGAATATGTAGCTGTGGCTCTGTATTCTTGGGTAGCGTTTATATCCTGACTCCATTCGATACCCCAGACATTGGCTTCATCAATAATCTCCTCACCTGTCAATACAGAGGCAGCCAGACCCTCGATGTGGGTGAAGTTACCAATCGGTACTGCAAATTTGCCTCCAACAAGAAAGATGCCGAGGAAGATTAATGCAGAAAAACCCATACTTGAGCCATTCGTCCACCAGAACCCAAGACTTGGTTCAGGTATGCTAGACCATGTATTTAGTGGGTCACCTATCGCAGCACTTGGCATAGCTGTGATATTGAGGTATAATCCTTCGCCCCAACCTTCTTCATATGTGCTGGTGAGGGTATAATCGAATTTATCACCAAACGCAAAACCCCATTCGAGGCCTTGTGAAGTTGCAGCAGCAACTGGATTGACAATGAACATTGTTACGATTGATAGAGCAACTAGTACTTGTAGCGCGCGTTTCAAATCATTTCTCTCCTATAAACCACTTTTGTGGTGTTTTCAGAGGGGAACAATAGTACAAAAAGATTCGTTTCTCAGTGTAAGCGAGCTGTTAACCGAATTTTATGTGATACTGCTAAGGTCCCGGAGAAATTCTCCAGTATCATTACAGGTTTCTCGTCTCAGAGAATGATCTGTCCGGAGACGTTGTAGCGATTTTATGACAAGAAAACTACCTACGACAGCTAACAGAATGATTCCGATTATCAGACCAACAATGAAAATGAAAACATCCTGCACTGAATAGTAATTAGAAGTAGCAACCAGAATCGTCAGTAGAGAGAGAGGTATTGTAAGGATTCCAATACCAGTACGTAGCTCTGACAGGTGTGTTCTCTTCTCCGCTTCGATTGTCCTTATTGCAGCTAATATCAGACTAGGGTCTTTGGTTGCTTTCAATACTTTGGATATGTAGCGTTCGTCTTCCATGGTAGTTGGTCTCCGTCTTAGAGATTGTGTCATGTGATTTTACTGCTTACCGTTTCTTTTTCTGAGAAGTCGTCGAGCTTCTTCCGGACCAACTAGCTCTACAAGTTGTTCGAATGTCATTGTATCATCTTCACGGTCCAGCCAGCGTTCAATCTCTTTTTGAACTGCTGGTGAGAGGTCCTTTGCAAGTTTCTTCTTCCGTTCTTTTCTACTAAGATCGAAATCATCAGGTCCAAGTATACTCATTCGTTGCACAACATTACTAATTTTAGTAACACCCCGTTATGACTTTTCGCCTATGTGAAAACCAACAAAAGCATGATTGTATCATTCAGAGTGAGGATGTTGCCTATGAGAGTCACTCCCGGTAAAATCAAAGAGGTTCATCAAAAACAGTCAGAAATCGATTTTGTCTGTGAGAATGGAAATGCGAGGATTAGTATTATTTGTCCCAAAATTGTTCGAGTACAAGCGTCAAAAACATCCAAGTACAGAGATTATGATTCAGTTTCTCGTATCGAATACAAAGAAGAAACGAAAGTAAAGTTGGAAAAACAAGATGATGAATGGATAATACATTTCCATGGCCGACATCTCACAATAAGTAACATGTTTGCAGTTTCAGTATACGACAAGAACGGACAATTAGTACATCAAGATGCTCCTGAGAATCACCTATTCTGGGAAAATAAGAGAGTCACATGTGAAAAACAGCTTCTCGATGATGAAGTCTTCTATGGACTAGGAGAGAAGACAAATGGTCTCAACAAGCGGGGATTACAATATGAGATGTGGAATACGGACAATGTAGACCATGGAGTAGATTCAGACCCACTCTATCAGAGTGTTCCGTTTTTCATTGTGCTTAACCAAGGGATTGCATATGGAATATTCTTTGATAATTCCTATCGCACATTCTTTGATTTCGGTAAATCATCACAGAATACATTTTCTTTCGGGGCCCCAGACGGCCCTCTTGACTACTACATTATCCTAGGACCAAGGATAGCTGATGTGATTGATGGATACACAAAGCTCACCGGTAGACCATATTTTATTCCCAAATGGGCACTTGGGTATCATCAGTCAAGGTGGGAGAAATATAAAGCGGAGGAGGACGTACTCTCAGTAGCAAGAAGCCTTCGTGATAATGAGATACCTTGTGATGCTATTGTACTCGATATAGACTACATGGATGAGTATAAGATATTCACATGGGACAGGGAGGTATTTCCAGACCCGAAAAGTTTCATCGAGAAGATTACAGAACTGGGATTGAGAGTAGTCACTATCATTGATCCGGGAATTAAGAAGGAAGAGGGGTATTGGATGTATGATGAAGGTCTTGAGAATGGCTACTTTCTGAAAAAGCCAGATGGTTCTCCTTATGTAGGTCTAGTGTGGCCAGGGGAAACAGTATTCCCTGATTTTTCAAAACAGAGGGTTCGAGAGTGGTTTGGAACTCAGTATCGACGACTGATTGAGTTAGGGGTCAGCAATAGTAGTTGGCTTGACATGAATGAACCGAGTCATTGTATGTACCAAGGTCTTGAAGAAGAGTACTCCATATCTGAAGTTCTGGATGATAAGGGGGAACCATGGGAAAAGAGAAACCGTAATACATACGCATTAGAAATGACAAGAGCAGTCTTTGAGGGGTTAAAGAAAATCGATCCTGACCAACGTCCTTTCATCTATACAAGGTCTGGTTTTTCTGGATATCAAAGGTATGCAGGGATGTGGACAGGAGATAATCGATCAAATTGGAATCACCTTTGGATGTCAATTCCCATGCTTTGCAACATTGGTCTATCAGGAGTGCCAATCTGTGGGGTTGATATTTGTGGTTTCAGCAATGATATCACACCAGAACTTCTAGCAAGATGGTATCAAGTTGGAGTGTTCTATCCGTTCTGTAGAAATCATACTCGATTTGGTACTGCACGACAGGAACCATGGGTGTTTGGAGAGAAGGTCTTAGCAATTGCACGGGAGTACATCTTCCTTCGGTATCACCTGCTTCGCTACCTCTACTCTTTGGCATGGCAGGCAAGCCAGACAGGAGCACCAATCATGCGTCCACTCGTTTATGAGTTTCAGAGCGATGTGCAAACTTATTCACTAGATACTCAATTCATGGTTGGTCCATTCATTATGATTGCGCCAATCTTGGAGAAAGGAAAAGTATCAAGAAGTGTGTACTTCCCGGATGGTCTTTGGTATGACTTTTGGTCAAACGAGCGTATTACTGGGGGAATCAATTATGAGATACGAGCTCCTCTGGAGAGATTGCCTATTTTCATTCGAGCAGGAGCAACAATACCAGTTGGAGATGTGGCAAAGAACACGAATCATAATCAAGGAAACCTTAGAATTCTAATTTATCCTGGTAGAAGCGCGAGATTTGAAATCTATGAAGATGATGGTGTTTCTGAACATAGCGATTTCTGTTCTAGAGAGGTCTGTGTAGAAACAGAAAAGGATGTTCTCAGGGTCATAATGACAGAAGCCGACGGGAACATGGACATTCCAGATAGACATGTAATCTTAGAAGTCCGAGGTATGCAGGAAGCAATTGTTCGAGTACAAGTTGATGAGGTTGATGTAGAAGTAGAGGGAGATGAGAAGGGAGCATACTTTGTTAAATTCCCAGACGATGGTTTGGAACACAGTATAGTTTTTCAAAAAGAGAGCTGACTCCGCTAATCTTATAACCGGTCAGTGAAGTCCGAGAGTCTGCATGGGTCGGTGGTCTAGCTTGGCTATGATTCTTGGTTTGGGACCAAGAATGACTTGGCCTTCTTGGCAAAAGTCCAAGGGATCCCCGGTTCGAATCCCGCGTTGATTTCCAGCGAGGGAGAGATTCCGGGTCGGCCCACCATTTTGATTAACTATTCAATTCGAGAATATTTCTTGACGGCTGTTCTCAGCTACCACAAATAGCTATCTATGAATCGGCAAAAGTCGAAATCCTTATTTCCTTGTGTTCGACCAATGCCGTATTATGTCCGTACAGATGTCTGCGAGAGAAAGGCTCGCACGGAGGATTGCTGGAGAGATTGCTCTCTCAGACCATCCCGGAATGACCATGAGGGTTTGGAGAGAACGGTTCAGATTACCACAGATTGTTCTTGCAGACTATTTGGGCATCAGTCCAAGTGTGATAAGCGATTATGAATCAGGCAGGCGGAAGTCACCAGGAACCTCTACAATCCGAAGATTTGTCATGGCATTACTTGCTCTTGATGAGCGAGATGGAGGACAAGTGACTTCTGCTTTTGTTCGGCTCATGGATGTCAGTCTTGTGGACCTGAACATAGTACTTGCAATGAGTGACTTCAATACTAGCATGACCTCAAGAGAATTCTGCGAGAAGTTGAGGTGTACAATAAAAGCAGGAGAGGAGCATCTCGATAGAGAAATCTATGGGTACACTCTGGTAGATGTGGAACGTGCCGTGAAGGAACTGAATAGTGAAGCATTCTTCAAACTCTTTGGAGCTACAACTGAGAGATGTCTTGTTTTTACTAATGTGAAGACAGGAAGAGCTCCGATGATTGCCATCAAGTCGCAGGAATTCAAGCCAACATTGGTTGTGCTTCATGGTGTGAGTCAGCTAGACCGACTTGTTCTTGAGCTCTCAGAACAGATGAAAATACCTCTTGCGGTGAGTAAAACCTCATCAATTGATGCATTAATCAAAGAACTGCAAGGGATTGACCCGAATTAGTTGAGGATGTGTTTCAGAATAGCCATTCTAGTAACCACTCCACTGTAGACCTGATCAAAGTATTTTGCCTGTGGAGTATTATCAACAGCTGCATCAATCTCATCCACTCGAGGTAGTGGATGTAGTATTATTGAGTCCTCTTTCATTCTGACAACTTCATCCATCGTGAGTCTAAACTTCCCTTTGACCATATCATATTCTCTCACGTCTGGAAATCGCTCTTTTTGGATTCGCGTCATATATACGACATCGGTGTCCGCCACGGCATCTTCAAGGGCAGAAACCTCAGTGACTTTGACACCTATCTTCTTGATCTCATCAATAATTGCTGATTTCATTCGGAGAGATTCCGGTGCAGCCAGTTTTATTTCCACATCATAATGACACAGCGCCATTCCTAGTGAGTGGACAGTACGACCGTACTTTAAATCTCCACATAGTGAAATTGTCAATCCATCGATTTTACCCTTCATCTTCATTATTGAATATAAATCGAGTAAAGCTTGAGTAGGATGTTCCTCCGACCCACTTCCAGCATTGATGACAGGTACATCCGAAAACTCGGCTGCAACACGTGCTGACCCATCAAGAGGATGACGAATAACAATAATATCAGCGTATTTACTAATTGTACGAATTGTGTCTGCTAGTGTTTCACCCTTCATCCCGGCACTTGTGGATGTGACTTCAGCAAACCCCAGAATATTTCCACCAAGACGTAGCATTGCACTCTCAAATGAGAGACGAGTTCTCGTAGATGCTTCAAAGAACAGAACAGCCATTATCTTACCTTTTAGATCATCACTTCTATCAATAGCCACACGTTCCATATCTGCAGCGTTCTTCAGAATGAAGTCAATATCATCTCTAGAAAAGTCATGAATACTAATCAGATTGCGGAGTTCAGTCATCTGTCATCACATCTAGGTTTTACTAGTTGACGCGCTGAGAATAGTCTCACTTTAACCTTTCCAGCTTGGTGATTTCTATTACTTCATCCAGAACCATTGATACCATACTTACGCGTCAATTTTATTCTACGAATCTTGAGTTTTGATTGTTCTGTTAGTTCTTTTGCCAAGTCATCAGTATAATCTTCAATGAAAATGACCTCAGTGATCCCTGCATTGATAATCATCTTTGTACATATGCTACATGGCCGAGTTGTGCAATACATTTTCGCGCCATTTACACTCACACCATGATATGCAGCTTGAATGATAGCATTTTGTTCTGCATGAAGACCACGACATAGTTCATGGCGTTCTCCCGACTTTACTCCTAATTTTTCTCGTAAGCAGCCGCCGAGCTCATCACAGTGAGGTAGTCCTTTCGGAGCTCCGTTATAACCTGTGGATAGAATCTGAGAGTCTTTGACAATTACCGCACCTACATGATTCCGAAGACAGGTGCTTCTTGTACTTACAAGATCTGCAATCTCTGCAAAGTACACATCCTTACTCTTTCGTTGCATAATCGCTCTGACTCCAGTATTATTCTTCCTGTCGTGGACCTCACTTAAGAAGTTCATGTTCATCATTCAATACTACATTCTTCACGCCAAATGGGAAAGATAAAAAGAACTCCAGAATAGAATAATCCTTGGTAGATGAATACCTAGGAGAAATATCAATGCGCCCTCGAAAGGATACAGTAATCATCTGGCCGGCATATGTTGACTCCAAACTCTCTCGTGGAGAAGGTAGAAGAATTCCCAAAAATCTAGCAGCACCAGATGTGACTGTAGATATGCTCAGTAAGGCTGCAGAGATGGCAAAACTTGATACTGAGATTGAAGCTGGGAAACGTTATCCAAGAGAGGGAAAGCAGAGAGGTGGCTATCTAGTTGTAGAGAATCCAGATGGTCACAAGAAAAAACGATTGCTACTGATGCTAGCCAAGGGGTTACGTCGAATTTCAGCTCAGAGAGAAGCTGCACGACAAGCAGCGGCTAAGAAGAAGGGGAAAAAGCGTAGAGGGAAAGGAAAACGGAGATAGCTCTTGAAAGATTGTGATAATAAATGAGACGACTTGGAGAAGTTCTTCATATATCCCATCGCGGTATGGTGATAGTACGTACCGACAAATCCCCACCAATCGGCGCAGAGGTTGTCGACAAGAAAGTACAAAAGGTAGGACAGGTCAAGGATGTATTTGGTCCTGTGAAAGCACCATATGTTTCTGTCAAACCTTTCAATAATGTGGATCTAGAAAAAATTGTGGGACATCAATTGTATCTTTATAGAAAACGACGGAAGAGGTAGTTTTGTACTCTTTAGCTGTACTTATTTGTACTTTAGTGTACGTAATTAATCCAAATGATAATGGCACAATCCGGAAGTATTAATTTATGCGGCGTTATGTGTTGTCCGATGTCATGCTTCTACTTTGAAGGGTCATCCAGATGAAGGAAGTAGCCGACCAAGTCCTGAGGGTTCTGCAATCTGCAGGCACGAGTGGCTTACTCTTAAGTGAAATGGCGGCGAAGCTTGGTATCGACTCTGAAACATTAGAAAAGACACTACAACAATTAATCTCGGAGCGACAAATCTTGGAAAAAACAGATTCAAATGATGCTAGATATGTACTAAGAGCAGCAATGGCTTTCGAAACAGAGCGCGGTACTATTGGAGACCTTAACGGTTGTCCGTGCTTCCACTGCCTTAAGATCAGTAGATGTGGAGTTCGCCAACCTGATTCCCCAACCAGTTGCCAGAACATGAGTGAGTGGATAGATAGAGAGTACGCAAGAGCAGAGTCCTAATATGGACAAATTTGCTCATCTTAGTGGAACGGCTATCGATCATTATTGTTTCTAGGATGGACCAACAGCCAAAAGATAGATCTCTGCACTTGACTTTCTTGATGCAGCAGGTTTGATCAATCTAACTGACTTGAACTTCTTCTTAGTAGATGCCATAAACTCCTGAAAACCCGAGCCTTGAAAGACTTTGGTGAGAACCTTCCCATCTGGTCGAAGTAATTGACGCCCTATATCAAGAGTTCGTTCAGCAAGTATCAGCTGCCGCGCCACATCTAAGTCCCAATGCCCACTCACCTTTGGTGAACAATCCGAGAGAATCAAATCTGCTGAACCTCGAGTCCTCTGTCTTATTTCCTCAAGAGTTTCTTCAGTTGTAATATCCCCCTGAATAAACGAAACTTGTTGTAATGGCTTTATTGGGGAGAGGTCAACAGCTACAATCTCAAGGCTGCTATCCATTTCTCTTAGAACTTGTGTCCATCCACCAGGAGCACTGCATAACTCAACTACTATCTTCACGCCTCTGAGAAGCTTGTATTTCTTAGCAATCTGCTTTAGTTTGAAAGCTGAACGGGCGCGGTATCCCTTCTTCTTAGCCGCTCTGTAATAGTGCTCTTTTCGTCGGTCGCCTTTTCGTCCCATATTATCCTATGCCCCAGTTATTTTTCGGATGGTTTTTTCTATCTCACCAATTGGTGCTTCAGTGCGGATTGCTGTTGGTTGGAAATGCGTTCTTGATGATTTGTAACCCAGTTCTTGCAAGGTTTCAATTAAGATATCTCTTTTTGGAAGAGTAATATCGTGATGGTCACATAACCTATGAATGTCTACATAAGGATAATCCACGAGCTCTGACTCAGCTATCATAAATTCCAATAATTCAGGAACTTCTTTATGATAGAGCTCGGGTTCCTGTTGCATAGACTGTTTCATTGACTCCAGAAAATCCCGATTAAATAGAGGTCCTGTCCAAAGAGGACCAGCACAACGAAATCGCTCGGAGCAGTCTTTTTTCTGATGTGGAAATTCAGAGGGGTTGAACAATGCAGATATTTTGAGAGAAACAGCTTGCATACATCCCTCACAATATACAATAAATCCCATATGATCAACTTGGCGATTTGCTTTCTTCCTTCCAGATGCAATTCTTGTCCACACTCGAATGTAGTGTTCAGTGCTGAGGGATGCAAGTGGTTGCATACTGCAATCATATGATGCAGCAGTACTGAAAGCTTTAGCAAGGAGGAAACGCACTGCCAGTTCATGTACGAAAGGTGCACGTATAGAAACACCACCATACTTACGCATTGCAACACGGGGATAGACTCCACAAAGAGCTGGCATATCAGTGGCAGTAAGTCCGAGTAGTGCACCTTTTGGCCTAAGTGAAAGAATAGCCGGAGTAAGGTAGGGAACAGGGGTTCCGAAGGGGTCGATATCTACAAAATCAAAACGACGTTCACGCGACTCGGTCATTAATAGATGCTTGGCATCACCTCGTATCGCTGTAGCCCTATCTGTGAACCCATTTCGTGCGATGTTCTTGTTAGCTGTTTCAATGGCAAGGGGATTCGCATCGAACATTAGTGCCTTAAAATCACCTTCAATCTCATTCAGATAGCGAAGAGTCCGAATACCAGAACCAGCAAGAGGTTCGCATATCAGAGTAAGCGGATAATCTTTTCCATATGCAGACAATGCAATTACAGATAGGTCTCTGTTTACACGCATCCGAGGGTTGTAGAATACAGGCATATCCGTAGTTGGTTGTTTCTTCTCTCGAGTATAATGTGCTACATCTGCAGTAAGGAAAGTCGTCTTTCCTTCAGTATACTCTCGCAGGACTGTCATATAGATTGTAATCATAATGTATATGATATTAAAGCGATGGCATTGGTATTTCACATTCCGTAACTGCTAAGTGTACTGCTTTCAAGCAGTGGTTATGGCGACTCAGGTCGCTAATAATGACATTTGGTGAAAATTTTGGCGACCAAAATTAAGATTCAAACAAATAAGGGCGACATTGTTGCAGAGTTTTGGAATGATGACGCAATTAATACAGTGAAGAACTTTGTGACCCTGGCTCAGAAGGGTTTCTATGATGGTCTGACTTTTCATAGAGTAGTGGAAGATTTTGTGATTCAGGGAGGAGATCCTAAAGGAGATGGGACAGGAGGACCAGGATATGCAATCCCATGCGAAACCAGAGGCCACAGACAAAAACATGTGGAAGGAGCTTTTTCCATGGCTCATGCTGGAAGAGACACTGGTGGCAGTCAGTTCTTTGTTGTGTTGAGTGAAGACAATACAAAGCACCTGAATGGAAGACATACCGTTTTTGGAAAGACTATCGAAGGTCTGGATGTTGTACATTCGATTGAACAGGGCGACAAGATGGTTAAGGTCCAAGTTCTTGAACTCGATTCATCTATTGAAGAGCATGAACTAAAGACGATGAAGTCTTGGAGATAGAAGATTCAGTGGCTAAGAAGATAATCATTCTTTAGCCACATTCCTACTTTTCTTTTGGCGCGCTTCTAACCAAACAAAAGGCCTATATATTGGAGCCTTAACTATAATTAAGGGCGAAAGTGATGTCTGCGATTGCATTTCTATCAATCAGTGTAGCTTCAGGATTACTTGCAGTAGTTGTTGCATTACTTGTCTTTCGTCATGTAATGACTGCTGATGAAGGTGATGAGAAGATGAAACGAGTAAGCGCGCTTATCGAAGAGGGAGCATACTCTTTCATCAAAAGACAGTACAAGATCCTACTAATATTTACAGCAGTGCTCGCAGTGATACTTGCTTTGGTATTTGGTGACTTGGGAATTCCCATTGCAGTGTCCTATGTCCTTGGGTCTATTGCCAGTATGAGTGCAGGATATGTTGGTGTCACAGTAGCAACAAGAGCAAACAGACGTACTGCAGCTGCTGCCGCTTCTGGTGGGCTGAATCCGGCATTCAATGTTGCATTCAAGGCAGGATCAGTCATGGGTCTGATGATTGCAGGATTTGCTCTAACAGGATTAGGGATTCTCTACGTCTTATGGGATAATGTGATTCCAGGTGTCACAGGTATCGAACTATGGGAGATTGTGACAGGTTTCTCATTTGGTGCAAGCACAGTAGCTCTATTTGCTAAGGCAGGAGGAGGAATTTTCACAAAGACTGCAGATTTGGCGGCAGATATTGTAGGTAAAATTGAGCATAGTATTCCTGAGGATGATCCACGAAACCCAGCGGCTATTGCTGATGCTGTTGGCGATAACGTGGGAGATATAGCAGGTACTGGCGCTGATTTGTTTGACAGTAATGTTGCAGCTATTCTTGCAGCAGCGATATTAGGAGCAGCTATCGATGCTACCATAGGACCACCTCTACCTTTTGGATTATTGCCACTTCTAATTGCAGCACTGGGTACAATCGCATCGGTTATTGGAATCTTCTTAGTCTATGTGAAATGTGATGAAGACCAAGTTCCCTGTGAAGCAGATCCCGGACCAGCCCTAAATAGAGGCACATATCTAACGACCCTTCTTTTTGCAGGATTCACAATTGTGGCGTTATGGCTTCTTGGCCTGGACCTGATTCTTGCCGTAATTGCAATCCTAGGACTAATCACAGGAGTGGTCATTGGATTCACATCAGATGTTTTCACCAGTGATAGAGGAATTGGTTCCTTCAAACCGGTTCCAAAAATAGTGGACGCGGCTGAGAAAAGTACGGCAAATTTGATACTCTCAGGATATTCCTACGGTCTCCTTAGCACGGTACCATCTGTTCTAATGATTGCACTCACATTGGTAATAGCATTCATTCTTGGTTCAAGTGCCACCTCAGTAGGACTTGGAGGATGGGAGGGCGGAATATTTGGTGTGGCAATAGCAGCAGTAGGTCTTCTATCCACAAATGGTATGATAATGAGTTCTGATGCCTATGGTCCAATAGTTGATAATGCTAGAGGTGTGATAGAACAGTCAGATGCTGGAGAAGAAGCAATAATCGCTTGTGATAGACTGGATGCAAGTGGTAACACTGCAAAGGCTATCACAAAGGGCTTTGCCATTGGAGCTTCATCAATCTCAGTACTTGCTCTATTTGCAGCATTCATCGAGTCTGCAAAAGAATCACTCGGACTCAATCTAGTGATCGATTTAGCAAATCCGTTCATCCTTGCAGGAACATTTATTGGAGCACTTGTCCCTGCTGCATTCTCAGCCATATTGATACTAGGTGTTGAGAAAAACTCAGAGAAAATGATAGTTGAGATTCGAAGACAGTTCGACAGCGATCCAGGCATTCTTCAGGGAACTTCTGATCCTGACTATGACCGCTGTATAGGGATTGCTACAGATGGTGCAATAAGAGAACTTCTACCTGGTACAGTTGTGACAATTTTAGTCACATTATTGACAGGAATAGTATTGGGACTTGAAGCTCTAGCTGGATTTCTGGGAGGAACTGTCATTGTTGGACTGATTATGGCACTTCTGATGTCTAATTCTGGTGGTGCATGGGACAATGCAAAGAAGATTATCGAGTCGCCAGAGTCCCCGGTATCAAAAGATGACCCGCGATATCATGAGGTACACTCCAATGCAGTGACAGGTGATATGGTTGGAGACCCCTTCAAGGACACAGCAGGACCGTCAATCAACACATTACTCGTAGTTGTGTCATTGACTGCAATCCTATTCCTACCATTGATAGCAGTGGCGAATGCATGGTTATATGGTCTATTTGGAATGATTCCATAGTATAGTACATATCGACCTTATTGCATCTGAGATTCAGCAATCATTTGAGGTCATCAACATGCGATATGGTATGGTACCACTTGAGTTTGGACCCGTAGTGGATAAGATAATTGTAAATGGAATGCCGGATTTTTCAAGGTTTGACATCATAGAAATCATCAGAGATGCAGTTGTTATTGAGCACATAGAACTGATAGAACTCACAATGGATATCATGCATATCATCCCCAATGCTATCACTGAGAAATCAATTTCAGAGATGATTGTATTAAAGGATGAACTGAATCACGCCTATACCGTACATCTACCACTCTGGTCTATTGAACCAGCGAGTTTCAATGAACACATTCGAAAAGGAAGTATTCAAACAGTAATAGAAGCAATAGATATCACGAAACCCTTGGAACCAGAGGCATATGTACTTCATGCGACTGGTCCTCTTGCTGCAGAATTTTCCAGGTTGAATTTTCCACCAAATATGGTGACCCTCATTTGTGGTTTTATGGCATCTTTTGCAGCTCAAAGTGTTGAGGAGGTTCTTTCAAGGACGGAGATTGACCCTCGATTACTTGCAATCGAGAACATTGAGTTTCCATTTGCTCTTACACGAGATATTGTGGATGAGTATGATACTGGTATCTGTTTTGATACAGGTCATCTACTGGCAAAATATTCTGGAGATGAGTCAGTACTGGATTTCTATAAGAAACACAAGGACCGAATAGTAGAATTCCATCTTCATGATGGCGGCTACCAAGAGATTGAGGGACTTCCAGTTCATTCAGATCATATCGCTCTTGGAAGGGGCGAGATGCCAGTGAAGGAACTACTCTCTGAACTCGTCAAGGATAACTTTAGTGGACCGATCATTTTTGAACTCAGTGCTAAAGAAACTCTGGAATCATTTGAGTTCATCAGAACTCATATCCCTGAGGCTCTAAACTAGTAGACGTCTTCGCAACGTTTTTATCCTGTTCAGGGTGCAACTCAAAGTGCATAGGGCCCGTGGCATAGCCTGGTTACTGAATATCATTTCCTACTTCTGTGCTATAAGAATGTATTATCTCAGAAAAAGTCCGATTTGAATATTGTTTACAGAGCTCTCTAACAATGAGATTAGTTAAAGGTAAACTCTCACTTTCATCCTTGAATTTAGTCATTACCTTCGTAACGTGTGAAACCACACCTGGCAAAGTATAACCTCCAGCCATTATGACATTATACAGATATCCGAGTACATCCAATACAGTGAGAAATCTAGTTGAAAAGTCCTGTAATTGTTCTTTTGAAAATACTAAACCCTCTTTCCAATCTTTAAGATGGTATGATGCATTTTGCGATGTGTGAATGTAGTTTGAAAGGTCCCCATATAATTCATAGCAGAAGTTTCTGTACTTGGGAGTTATCAAGCCATAGAACTCACAGACTTGACGTAACATCTTCTTGAAATTAGGTGGAAGTAGTTTTGGCTTATGTTCTTGAAGGAAATTTTCGAGTCTGCTTTCCAATACAAGGGCTCTGATATGCTCTTCTTCAGAGGTAATATTTCTCATAGTGTCTTCTACAATATCTCCAAATGATTTTGGATAATCTCTCCCCTTATAATCTCTAACAATAGGAATCATATTCATTGTATCAAAGGAAATAACATTGTAGAACCCCCCAACAATCAGGCTTTCGTATGAAAGTCTCAACAAAGCATGAGCTGCAGTATAATTTCCAGAAACTGCAAGTAAAATTGAATTATCAAGTAGCATCAATGAATCTGCCATTCTCGCACTTGGAAGTATTGTAACTGATGTTATCAAGTAGAGGGTTTCAATGTCAATATCCTTTGTGGGCATAGATTGTATTGATGAGAGGTATCTTACTAATACAAGTGCACTTATCATTTCTTGAATTTGATTGTGAGATTCAAATTTGGACAAATTGAATGTTTTTTTCATCATATTCACTTGATGTTTAAAATAAGCACTAACAGGAATATCGATTCTTACATCACTACGGGCTATTTTCCTCAATCTCCTCCATCTAAATTTGTCCCTAACCGCCTTCATAAAATCAGTCATATTTCTATCTTAGCTCCCTTTTGCCATCTGTCAATATCCCTTTTCAAATCTTTAGCGAGCCCGTTTTTACTCTCAGCAAGTGCCATACGATGATATATCTTGATTGTTTCTACGACTTGTCGACATATGGCTGGTCCTGCTTTATCTGGACCAAAAACACTAATAGCAATGATAGACCTTGCTAATTCTTTTAACCTACCAGGCCACTTATTTCGTCTAATCTCGAAGTCAATAATAGCTAAAATTGTGGCGAATAGGAAAGTTCCAAAAGGAATTGCTTGAAGCCAAATGAGTTGTTCCGAATTCCCACCAGTATATCCTATTATATTCAATACAAAATTACCTAGTGATGACAGAGCTCCTATAATTCCGACAAAACCTACTGCCTTTGTCAAAAGAGAATCATATGCCGGTTTTTCTTTTTCCATATCGGTTTCAAGAAATGATTCTCAATGAATCTATTTCAATTCAGCTACTCATCATATCAGAAATTTAGCTTTTAGATCGGTTACAAGAAAAAATGCTATGAATCCTGATATCAAATTGATAAGGAATGACCTAAGAGAATCCACAAATCATAGTTCTACACGATATTCATCAACCAATTTCTGATTAATTTCGATTACGTATTTAACAACCTGTTCACTATATTTGCAGCAAACTTCGAATAGATATTGATTGTAGTGTGGTACTATCAATTTCCTTACTTTAGAATCACTATCAGGATGACTCAATACCTCAGAAATGTGATTAATCGACCCATGTACAAACTCTGATAGTTTGCGATAGAGAACTTCAATAGCTTTCCGATTGGGAGGATTAGCTTTTTTAATCAATCTCGAACCATAGCTAGTTGGATTCAGTTTCATCTCCCTAAATACAGCAAGTTTTCCATTCACATCTATATCACGATAATTCATGTCTATATAGTATGCTTGAACTACCCCCTCCAGAATACTTCTTAATTCCCTGCATGATTGATAATACCCTCCATGCATCACCAACCATTCAATCCAAAATAATGATTGAAAACACTCGGTGAATCTAACAGCCATGAGTATTTTCGTACGATTTTCAATGATTTTAGACGGGATCGTATTATAATGATGAATCCATGAATCACGAAGGTGGGTCCAAGTTTCTATTTTCTCAATCTGTTTTTCTTCAGTTTCTTTAATCACATCTTCTATTGCTTGTTTGAAGGCATTGGAAATCACTTCCTTATTTCTCCTTGAGTTTCTCAATAATTTCCAATAGAGTCTGTACGTACAATGGAACTGATTCTTTAAATATATATTCTATCTTTTTGTGAATGGAAATACAAAAGTGTACACCAACATCCGAAATATCTATTTTTTCAAGTATTTTAATAAACCCTCTCAATTCTTCTTCATGAAAATTTAAAGGAGAACGACAATCTATCAGTAAGTGAACGACCTCCTTCAACTTCTTAGAGTAAGGTCGTAAATGGAACTCCAACTGACGATTGATGCTATCAGCTTGCACATCAAAAGCTTGGTTTCCAATGCCCCTCCACTGCTCAAGAATTATTTTTTCATAAATTCTTAGAATTGGATTTACGAAGCATGGAAGAATATTATAGATTCTTTTTGCTTCTTTACATGCTTCTATAGAATTTGGTTGTTCACTTCAACCACTCATCATAATCTTGTTAACTGCAAAAACCTCTACATTTAATCTCTTTCGTTTTTTTGGTTTAATACTGCAGTATCTTTTCTACACAAAATCTGTTATTTTAGAACTCACATAGTGTCATGTGATTTTCTTCTCAACATTATTCTTCCAGTGTCACAGCCTTTTTATCACGAATGTTCACAAGACGAAAACACGAACTCCAGGGCCTGTGGCATAGCATGGTTCGAGAGGAACCCGATTATTTTTATCGGTAAATATTTCTCCGTTTTACAGCAATCCCCCGTTTTATGAAATCTTTGCAGTCTTGAGGGTTTGAAAGACCAATCCAGTCTTAGACGTATGCAAGAATTGAAACATATCCCATAGATCTTGCTCTTTTCACAAAGTTAGAGGTTCTCTTCCAGTCTTCGATGGTAAGATATTCGTAACTCATCCGTTGCGCCTATATCCAGAAGTGGGACAAAGATGAGGTAAAATATCGATGTTTGGACAATCTTTCTCTACCGGAGTCCATGGGTCACCGAAAAAAATCCAGTACCCCTAGTTGGAAAATATCTTCTCTTCATAGTCTAATCCTAAGTACTTCTTGTGGAACCAGTCACACCACTCTCCATACACAATATTCCTCTCCAGTAAAGACCAAATTGATAAAAAGGCGATATAACTAGGCTTTGACCTATTATCACAAGTCGAGTGAACTCTGACTTCTGAAACTTCTGTGTTCCACCTCTCCCCAGATATGCGTCACCACAAACCTTCAGGATTACCTGAAAGATATCTGGGGCATTGTCTGCAATCATTGGGATGGAATTCCTCCTACAGACCGGGCTTCTTTCCCCTGTCCTGATGCTGATTCATCATTTCCAGCGACAGAGAGTTTTTCCACAGTTCTTTCCACGGCAGGGTCATCATCACTCCCACCAGCACCATCACTGAAACTGGTGAGGCTCGTTTGAGCATAGTGAACGGCCGCGGACTCCCTGGGACCTGATGAGGGTCCCTTTTTTGAGAGTAAGGACTTCCCTTGAGATATTTTCCCTTGGGCTTTCGGTCGTTTGCTTCGTGCCACCGCACTAACCCACTTACCTAGTCCTCTCACAGAGTGTAATGACTTTGTGAGCGTAATTAGACGACCAGCGATGTTTATGGCTCCATTCATGTCTGCATTGCATTTATTCCCGCATGTAGGACAAACAAACAAGTTCTGCTTCGGTCGTAATCCTTTTCGACCACATTTCCAACACATTATTGAAGTCCATGCTTCAGAAACAATCTGGAACTGAGAGTTTTTGCCCTCCAAAGACCATCCTTCTTGAGCAAGACCATGGCTTAGACTCTTGCTTATTCGAGAGAAAGCCCATCTATGAATTATACCTCTGAATTTCTTCCCTTGTTTTTTCCCTCGTTTAGCTAAACTCCTGATATTTGTAAGTCTACCTAAGGCAACATATAGATTGTATTGTTTGGAAAGCTCAATGATGTAGTCTATGATTTCACGAACAAGAATTCGATCATATTCTTTTGCAGTTCTTTCACGTTTTGATTTGATGAATCGAAGTTTTCTAGCCACCTTTTCATAGAGTTGAGATTGGTTTTTCCTAACATGCATTTCTCTTTGAAGTTTAGCAACTTGGCTATCAAGTTGCTTCAATCTTTGAAGTTTTTCATCTTGTTTGAAATATCGAGTTTCTCTTATTTTACTAGGAGTAACAAGGGTCATGCAAGCAGACTTCTCGATACCTAGATCTATTCCTAAGACATCTATAGGTAGGCTTTCCACGATTCTTCTAGATGTTTGCACTTTTACTGCAAAGGTCACCCACCACTTACCAGTCTTGTCAGTAAAGATTTGTAAAGCCTTTACTTTGCCACGATTCAGTTGTTTTTCGTGAAAAGGTGAAACTTTCAATGGAATAACTAGCCTATCGTGAATCCCTCAAATCTAACCAATATCTGGAGATTCTAGTTTTTTCCTGGAAAATTTTAAACCTGCGGGAGAACGCCCATCTTGGAATTATTCTTGAAGAATTAACACTGCAAGGTGGAGAAACCTTTCGTCCTTTTCTTTTCAACCACAAGGATACGAAACCGAACTCTTCCACATACCTGCTCTCATTGGGTGGTCTGAGAAATTCCGCAGTGATGATATTCCATTCGATGATGAGATATTGTCTTCAATTGAACATGAACCAATTCCTGAGAAAAGAATACGAACAAGGATTGAAATTCTTGCTCTTGATTTACTTCCTTGGTTGGTAGAACTTTGGCCTGATGTTGTTATTAGCAATGGGAAGTATCTGTTTTACTCGAAAGAGTTGGAAGCGATTAAAGAGGCTATGTTCTCCCCACCTACTGGAATTTCAATTGTATCTACTCCAATGGTTGATGAGATAGGGAAAGAACCTAGTTTGCTTGAAAGGATAAAATTCAGACCAAATACCACACACGAAGGAAAATCTTTCATTCCAGTGACATTAGGAAAAATAAATTCACGCAGAAACTACCGTTCATCAATACGTCTTAACACTTTGAATTATTCCTCCTATGAACCTCAAGATATGAAACTAAGAAAGAAACCTATTCAAAGAGTCCGCTATGGAGTTCAATTCTCAACA
>CAZSWP010000024.1:31169-58312 GCA_964610875.1 uncultured archaeon | reverse complement strand
AAAGAAAAAGAGGGCTCATAGGCCCTCACTTCTAAAAATAAATCTACATTTGCTTCTCTTGACGGTATGGAAGATACTCGGGGCCAAATATCTCTCTAGCCATAACAATTTTTTGCACATGCGCACCACCCTCAGCACCGACGGTGTAGGAGCGAACGCCCCTGTAGGCTGCTTCGAGAGGACACTCCTTGGTGTACCCGAAAGCGCCGTGCCAGGTCATAGCGCGAGTGATGATGTCAAGAGCATCGTGTGGCGCCTTGTACTTGGCGGCAGCGGTCAACTTGGCAATGTCGAGTTTGTTGTAATTCTTGTTGTCCTTACCATAGACCTCATCCATGACCCAAGCAGCGTGATAGACAAGATGTCTGTCAGACTGGAGTGCCATCCATGAGTCAACAGCCTCGAATTGAATGCCTTCGAAAGCGGCAAGTGGTCTGTTGAATTGCCTGCGCTGCTTGACATAATCTACACCGATGTCAAAGCAACCCTGAGCTGAACCAAGGCAAGTAGCACCAATCAAGACACGTGCTGCGGAGAATCCTTCCATAGCGTGATAGAAACCGCGACCACGTTCACCGATAAGGTAGTGTTTTGGAATCTCTACATTGTCGATTGCAAAACCACCACATGAAACACCCATTCTGCCCATGTCCTCGAACAGTGTGGTCGTTATACCATCGATCACACCATCTCCCCAGTTCAATGGAAGAATGAATGCATCGAATGCTTTGTGGTCACCCTTGGGGTCTGACTTGGCAAGTGTCCAATAGACACCGCCATACTTCTCTGACTCTGCAACTCCACTGATGTATACCTTCTCACCGTTGATGACAAATCCATCACCTTTTTCCTTGATGGTCGTCTTGGTTGAGTTAACAAGGTCTGAACCACCGGTGGGCTCAGTTGTGGCAATACCGAAGAACAGGTCTCCACTGGTCACCTTTGGCAGAATCTCAGCTTTTGCTTCATCTGTACCATAACGATCGAAGATGAATGCCCATGATGCCTCAACAAGATACATGACTGGTAAAGCGATTGAGAGGTCTGCGCGTGCAAGCTCCTCAGCTGCGATACATGCCATGACCCATGATAGGTTGGCACCACCGTATTCCTCAGCTACGGTTGGAGCCCAGAGCATCTGGTCTGCCATCTTCTTAATAATGTCGCGAGGAATCTCATGATTCTTGTCATAGTCCTGCCAGGCCGGTGCGACGTATTTCTGAGCGAATTCGCGCACTGCCTCGCGGAACATCTTTTCCTCATCTGACTCTTCAAAGTGCATAATGAACTACCTCTTGCATGTTATATGCCATGCTTGCGAGGGCGGAAGGATTGCACCTTGCTTATAGTTCCTTCGTAAGAGGCCTATTATGCGTATAGAGTTTTCATTGAAAGCTAAATTTCATTTTGCATGTGATCTACTTTCTAAATAGACCATCCCTTGAAGCTGTCCATCAATAGTTTACAAACTGATTATTAGCTCTCCAATTAGATACAAAATACCGTCCCAACACTAGAATAAAATAACTTGGTCTCTCATTTCTTGATAGTTCCATATCGAATGGGATAATAGGCTATTCATTTTAAGTAGCCCCATTTCATCCATCCAAAAAGAACTCATACTAGGATTATTCAGACGACGGAGTTGTAGATATGAGAGAGAGCTTGAAACGATTCAAAAAAGGAAAGCAAGTTCATCCAGTAGTATACAGGACTATTCGACCATTCAGAGAATTCATGCGAATTGAAGCTTCAGGTGGTATAGTAGTAATCGTTTGCCTGCTCATCGCATTGGTCTGGGTCAATCTACCCTTTGGTTCAACATATGACTTATTCTGGGGGACGCGATTAGCAGTATCTATTGGTACTCTCACTATTGATGAGTCTCTGGGTTTCTGGGTCAATGACTTTCTCATGGCCATCTTCTTCTTCCTCATAGGACTTGAGATCAAACGAGAATTTCTCATTGGTTGGTTGTGTTCAATTGAACAGGCTATTCTTCCAGTCGTCGCAGCAGTCGGTGCCATGATAGTTCCGGCGTTCATCTATTTCCTCTTCAATCCGCCTGGCAGTCCTGGTGCAGTTGGTTGGGCAATTCCGATGGCCACTGACATTGCTATCTGTTTGGGTATACTGAATCTCTTTGGAAACAAGATTCCCACTCCAACAAAGGTATTTTTGACTACCATAGCAATAGTAGACGATCTGGCAGGTATAATAGTAATAGCCATTTTCTATTCACATGGTTTCCATATTGAGTATCTGGTTCTCAGTGTAGTGTTAGTTATAGTCCTTCTAGCTTTGAATCGTTTGGGCGTTCGCAAACTCATCCCATACATTATCATAGGACTTGGGCTTTGGATAGCCATGCTGTTTGGAGGCATTCATCCCACACTTGCAGGTGTTCTTTTAGCTGCTAATATTCCTGCGACGACAAAAATTGATTATGATGAGTTCAAGGAGATAAATGACCAATTATCTAGCCGGCTTAATAAAATAGTCAGCTGCGAACCCGAGGATGTGGACACAAAGGCATTCCTGAATACTACCAACACTCTTGAACAGGCTTGTCGAGATGCTGAGGCACCCCTCCAGCGTACTGAGATCCTTCTTACACCATGGATTGCTTTTCTAATTGTTCCACTCTTTGTGCTTGCAAATGCTGGTGTCAGGCTTGAACTGAATATAATTGAACTCTTCTCTCAACCTGTGACATTAGGAATCATCTTTGGCTTGGTCGTTGGCAAACCTTTCGGTGTTATTTCAAGCGTATGGCTAGTTGAGAAGACAGGTCGAATACAGATTTCTGATGCTTTCAATAGAGACCTTCTTGTTGGGATATCTTTATTGACTGGAATTGGCTTCACAATTTCCCTATTCATCTCTGGGTTGTCTTTTGTGCCTGGGATTCTATTGGAATCAGCGAAAGCAGGGATTCTGATAGCAGCACTAATCTCTGGTATTCTTGCGGTACTTACACTCAGGTCCGCGGTAGCAAAGATTGAGGCGGCGAAGAAGAAAGAATTAGCAATGACGCTTTCAGTTCATCCCACTTAGATTCACATGAAACAACCTCTTTGCATACAGCTGTGCCAAATCTTTACAGGAATTGACTGCTCATGAGATTAAGTCATACCTAATAGTGATAGAAGAAATGGTCTTACCTGTAATTAATCCGTAATGAACCTTATATTCTACTAATTGCATTTCCTTCATCAGGCGGGTCTTCTGAAATCGTCGCCGTCACTCCATTTACGTGAATGGGGTAGTCAATGATTATGAGAATCGTCAATTACATTGGGCTCTATATCGATGAAGCTCCCTACCTTGAGAGAGCCTGTGATGTTTTTGATCAGACGCCTGAAGAGGAAATTGACGGATTGAAAGACTTGGTTTCCGAGAGTTACTATTCTTCCTGAAAAGCACTCTCTAATCAGCAGTAACTGCAGTGTGCATGGATTTGAGGTGAATACCTCAGGAGAAAGGTGATTCTTCTATAGGAGGTTCTTTTGTCAAGTTTTCATACCCATTGATAGCCACAATGACGACTGCGGTCACAATCAAGAGAATCATATTGAAGTAGACACCGAATTCAGTTTTAACGAATGGGAAGATAGTTGGAGAAAGGTTTGCTACGACATGAAATGCAAGTGCTGTGAATATTGATTTTGAATTGCTGTTGTATAACCAAGTCATTATGATTGACAACATGATTGTATTAGTCATAAAGACCCAGAGAGGTGTAGAACTGTAAACCTCGGTTGCAATAGGAAATAACATCAATGGAAAATGCCACACTCCCCAAGCGATTCCAATTATGACGGAACTAATCAAAGCATTATGTTTCGACTGCAGACTCTCTATGGCGTAACCTCTCCATCCAATCTCCTCACGAAATGCATTGGAAATAGGAAGGAACCCTCCGATGAAGAGGACAGGTATCATCCACCATTGTTGAAGCAAAGACAATTCTGGTACTACTCCCCCAAATAATACTCCAAGGGCTAAGGCTAAAAGACTGATTATTGGCATAAGAAGAAGGAGAGGTATCCACCAGACTCTACCAACTCGCCGAATATCAACACAGCTCTTCAATATGCTCTTTATGGCAGGCATACCACTCTCTCTGTAGAAGAGAAGAAGACCTGCTATGGTAGGTCCGAAACCTCCTGCAATGTTCAATATCGCATAAGATAGATTATCAAATTGAATATCTAGTATCCCAAACACTACTAGGACCCCTGGCAGCCAAATCAACCAGGATATCAGAAAGGTCAATAAGAAGAAAAGCACTGCAGACTGATTATTTTTGGTTGTATGATACGTCAATTTACGATCATCCCCAAAATAGCATAGTTCTGGATTAGTATTTTAATGTACAGAATGAATAATGCATAACTGCTATGATTCTTTGGAGTGAATTCATTATGTGCACACAGATTTCATTCGTCATTTCTCTCTTGGATTATTACACTCTTATAGAAACACAATCACTCAGGAACAAATGCAAAGTGCTCATCTACAAGCTCTGATGCACCAGTGAATCTGTCCATCTTTACAGTGTCATGAAACTCATCTGCAAACCGCTCATAGAAGTCTTCTGCGAATTTACTTAGAGCATGCCGCAGTGTTTGAGTTGACTCAGTGGTGACGAGAACACAAGCAATAGGAAACTCAGTACTGTGATTCAACAGAAGGATTGCATCTGACATCTGGATCTCTCTCACATCACCCTTATCCATTGCTTCAATGAGAATCATACCAATGCCCTGTAGCATTCCTGTGAATAGACCCTCATGAGTCATATTACTGGAGTCCCAACTGGCCCAGGTCTTATTGTAGATAGGTATCCCTCCTTCTGTTTCAAAAACTGTCAATCTGGCGACCTTGAATGGCAGCACAAATGCAAGTCTTGGTTCTTTTACAAGTGCTATGGTCCATGGAACAATCGCAAGTGTGGTCAGAAGTGTTTCCACCCGAGGTAAAACATTGGACGCTCTTACCAGTAGTGAAAATGGTACGACAACTGCAAACATGAATCCACTCAGCATACAAAGCAAGGTGTACCGTTTGAATGCTGGAGACGCAGCTCGATGCATGAGTGGTGTATAGTACGCAAAGACGCTACATATCATGAGAGTCAGAATCCCGATAGCTATTGTAAAATTGCTACTCAAAATCACTCCGGGGTCTCCAGTAGCGAACGTGCCTACAACTGCAGCATCAGGTTCCAAAGAAAACATGACGGCTATTGTGGAGAGAATGGCAAGAAGTGATAGTTTTGCGGGATCGATAGAGTCGCGTGTAAACGAATCTGCGAGAAGACATGTGAAAATACCGATTATCGGAATCAGATAGTATCCAATAATCATCACTACAGGGATCAGATACAGAGTTGCAATGAAGCGTAGAGATGCTGCTATCGTCAACGACACATATACACCCAGAAGGAAGACCACATGTCGATGTTTCACTGTGGAGTTGTGATATGTCATCACTATCAATTGAACTGTAATTATGAATACCGAAATGAGATCGACATATGCGCCAATAGTCCAATTCAGAGCCATTTTTACTTCTCCCAGGTACACTTGCCAAATAGAAACATGTGCTTTTCAAAAACCACCTATCCTGTGAGGTTTCTAATAAGTTGAACGCAGTCTTTTTTGTAGTCTGAAATGAATAACCTCTCATGCAATCATCTTGATAAACACCTTTGTAGACCATTTGAACTATGACTGGTGCAGAAAGATATGACTGGGAAAATGAGCGTGTCTTCAGAGTGAATACTGAACCGGGACATCATATCTTCATTCCACATCCATCAAAGGAATCTGCCTCATCTGGAAATGACTCACCATACTGCATCTCCTTGAACGGAAAGTGGAAGTTCTATTGGTCGAAAAAACCATCAGAAAGACCAGTCGAGTTCTATGAACCATCTTATGATATTTCAGAATGGGATGAGCTTCCTGTACCAAGTAACTGGCAGATGCATGGATATGGTATTCCTATCTATACTAATGTGAGGTATCCTTCAAGCGTCAAGACGGGAAGGAATACCCCTCGAATAGATCATGACTACAACCCTGTTGGTTCATATCGTTATGAGTTTGAAATGTCCAAGGAATGGGCTGGAAGGGAGGTCTACATCCATTTTGGTGGAGTCAAGTCTGCATTCTATCTATGGATCAATGGAGTCAAGGTGGGCTATTCTCAAGGAAGTATGACCCCTGCTGAGTTCAATATCACCCGATTCATTCAAGAGAAAAACACGCTTGCAGTAGAAGTGTATAGATGGTCAGATGGGAGCTATCTGGAAGATCAAGATATGTGGCGGTTAAGCGGAATTTACCGAGAAGTTTTCCTATATACCACGCCAAAGGTTACCATTAGGGATATCTACGCCCACTGTGACTTGGATGAGAGTTATCAGGATGCGCAACTTGATTTAGCAGTAACAATTCAATCCAGAGATGATACAGACAGGAGTAATCATTCCATTAGAGTGACTCTTCTAGACGATGCAAAAAACCCTGTTCAGACCACTCCTGAACTATCAACAGTCTTTGCTATTGAAAAAAACCAAGAAAGTATCATCCATTTGAACGGTCATGTAAAAGCTCCAAAGAAATGGACTGCAGAAACACCCAATCTCTATACTATATTAATCGAGCATTTTGATGAAACTGGTTCTCTTCTTGAAACTGACTCCCTTAACTTCGGGTTTCGCAAAGTAGAGATACAGAACGCCCAACTTCTAATCAACGGACAACCAACTCTTCTGAAAGGTGTCAATCGTCATGATTTCGATCCCATTCACGGGAACGCAGTTCCCTACCAGCAGATAGTGGAAGATATCAAAATCATGAAGAAGAACAATATCAACGCTCTTCGGACTAGTCATTATCCTCAGGATCCTCATCTCTATGATATCTGTGACCGACTTGGAATCTATGTTTTAGACGAAGCAAATATTGAAACCCATGGATTAGGACGTTTCCAATTCTCAGTAGGAACCATCCCTACCAAGTTCAAAGAAGCTGCTATCGACCGAATGGAGAGAATGGTACATCGTGACAAAAACCATCCATGCGTCATCATGTGGTCATTGGGAAACGAATCCGGGTTCAATGAAGAGGTCCACTCAAGCATGAAGGATGCCGCACTGGCAATTGATTCCAGTCGCCCAATTCATTATGAGGGTGATTATGAACTGAAGGTATCTGATGTCTTCAGCTTGATGTATGCTACACCTCAAACGGTTGAAAAAATCGGTAAGTTTGAAACAATCAACCTTTCATTCATCTTACCATTTCTTGGAAAGAAGATGAAGCCACAGCAATATCGAGAGAAACCGTTTGTACTCTGTGAATATGCACATGCAATGGGAAACAGTCTGGGCAATTTCCAGAAATACATCGATATGTTCGAGAAGTATCCAAACTGTATTGGTGGTTTCATCTGGGACTTCGCTGATCAGGGAATTCTCCTAAAAAATGAAGAAATCCTCTCATGGGGTTATGGTGGTGATTTTGGAGATGAACCCAATGATCACAATTTCTGTATCAACGGGATTGTCAGACCTAACAGGTCTCCAAATCCTGCTCTTCATGAAGTAAAGAAATGCTATCAGAATGTTGCAGTACATCCAATCGACATTCGCAACGGGTTCATTTCAATCGAGAATAAATATGATTTCATATCACTGGATGATTTATTGAAAGCACGATGGGAGTTGATTGAGGATGGAGTGGTGATAAAGAGAGGAGAATTGCCACCGCTCAACATTTCTCCAAGTGTATCTAAAGAGATCAAAATACTCAATGATGATTGGATTATGAATCCCAATCGAGAATACCATCTCTTGTTACGTTTCTCTTTAATCCATGATACAGAGTGGGCTGAAAATGGTCATGTTCTTGCTTATGAGCAGCTTGCAATCCCTAATCCCCAAGAGAAGCGACTTGAAACTGAACCAGATGAATATCCAGATATTGAAGTCATAGATGATGATGAGTATCTGATTCTTACAAATGACTTGTTCAACCTTAGAATTGGGAAAACTTCCGGTTGTATTGAGCGGTATTCGTTTCACGGCATCGAACTGTTATCTTCTAAATTACATCCAAATCTCTGGAGAGCACCCACTGATAATGAACGGGGATTAGCAACGTATGTTCCTCTATTATCTAAGATCTTTAGAAACCCTTGGAAGAACGCGGAGCAGAAGCGGAGGCTCACAGACTTATCTGTCGAAACTCAATTTTCCAGCATAGTTGTGATTCGTGCATTACACAAGATACCGAATGGACGAACAAAGTTTCAAAGTGTCATAACTGTATTTGGCAATGGTGAGTTCATCATCGAGAACAGTTTTGTTCCTAAGAAAGATCTAACGCGATTTGGCACGCAAACCACCATTCCTAAAGAATTTGATAGAATCTCTTGGTTCGGACGAGGCCCTCATGAAACAATGCTGGATAGAAAAGAGAGTGGATGGATTGCCCTTCACAGAATGGAAATTGAAGAATTCATCCATGATTATGTAAGACCTCAAGAGAATGCCAATCGTACTGATATCCGTTCATTTTCAGTGCGTAACAAAGATGGAGCAGGGTTTGAGGTCAGTGATGTGGGCGGTACTCTACTCAGTTTCAGTGCCTGGTCCTATACACAGGAAGACTTGGCATGCTCTAAGCACATACATGAGCTACCACGTAGAGAGTTCCTAACCTTAAACATCGACTATAGACAGAAAGGTGTGGGGGGTGATTCCCCAGCAATAGCCCGCTTGCATGATGAGTTCAAGTTGAAGAAGGATAAGATGTACTCCTATTCGTTCAAATTCCGTCCCTTTGTGGAAGAATGATTCTCTGAATGACGATATTATGTTATGAAATGTATCATCTCATGCACGTAATCAATCAAGATTTCTAAAAAAGATGTTCGAAATCAAACATTTTAGCTGTAGTGAACTATGACCTCATTGCCCAGTGTTTGTTCATTTTGCAACAGAGTTGTCATACTCGGAAGCTTCGGGAATAGGTTATATACATAATTCTCCGCCCTGATACTTGCCATACGAACCGAGATACGAATTCTAAACATAGGCAAGTCGCGAAGGCCGACGACATGAGTCGTTGCCACCATCGTGGCTGGTTCGGGTGTACTATATCTATCATACTCTAGATGACTTGCGTGAAGCAGACAAAGGCTCTCTATCTAACTAGTGGATACTAGATCTAGTGGATAGAAGGGACACTCCACCTATAGACCGTAGGGGGTCACTTTCGTATCTCGTTCGATGGACTAGGAGGTTTTCAAATGAACAAGACAGTGAATGAGATTAACGAGAAGATATCGGACGGCAGTGTTCGCGTTGTGACTGCTGCGGAGATGAGTGAAATTGTTGCAGAACTGGGTGCCGACAAAGCTGCTGTAGAAGTAGACGTTGTCACTACCGGTACTTTTGGTGCTATGTGCTCGTCCGGAGTCTGGATGAACTTTGGACATAGTGAACCTCCTATGAAGATGTCACGTGTTTGGTTGAACGATGTAGAGGCTTACGCAGCAGTGGCGGCTGTTGACGCATATCTAGGTGCAACTCAACTCTCAGAATCCTATGAGTTCGAATATGGAGGTGGACATGTCATTGAAGATCTTGTAAGTGGAAAGTCCGTGCATCTTAAAGCAGAAGCATACGGTACTGACTGCTATCCCCGAAAAGAACTCGATGTAGAGATTAGAATGGATGAGCTAAACCAAGCCATCCTAGCTAACCCTCGAAATTGTTACGAGCGTTATGGAGTTGCTACCAATACTACTGGAAAGACTCTCTACACCTACATGGGAAAACTTCTCGCGGACAAAGGGAATGCAACTTTTTCAGGAGCTGGGGAACTCTCCCCTATCATAAACGACCCTACATTTCGTACAATTGGTATTGGCACAAGAATTTTCCTTGGTGGTGGGGAAGGTTTCATTGTTGGTAGTGGCACTCAACATAGTCCTGCTACTGGTTTTGGAACACTAATGGTCCAAGGAAATCTGAAGAGGATGAGTTCAGAGTATCTCAAAGGTGCTACCATGACTGGATATGGATGCACACTCTTTGTGGGTGTTGGAGTTCCAATCCCCGTTTTGAATGCTGATATAGCCAAGTCCACCGCAATCACAGATGCAGAAATAAAGACAAAGGTCTTTGATTACAGCTTACTCTCAAGAGAACGTCCTGCACTTGCAGACACAACCTATGCAAAATTGAAGTCCGGGGTCATTGAGATTCAGAATACAGAGGTACCTGTTGCTCCAGTGTCAAGTTTTCGGGTTGCAGAAAAGATTGCAAATGAGTTGAAACAGAAGATTTCCAAAGGAGCATTCAAACTTACAGAAGCGGTAGAACGAATTAGTGCCTCTGAATCTGCAAAGACAATGGTACAAAGAGAACCACAAAGCACCTTTGCAGGTCCCAAAGCCCAGCTTACTGTACCAAATGGACAGTTTGTCTACAGAGCAACTGAACGATGTGTGCATTGCGGTCTCTGTATATCTTACTGCTCAGCAGGAGTATTCACACGGGATGCACATTGGCGAGTGATTGATGATCCCCGATTATGTGTGCGTTGCGGTGAGTGTCGTGACATATGTCCCCATCGGGCTATTGTAGTAAGGAGCTGAGGTGATGCAAATGGAACGATATTCTCTAAATATAGGTGAAACAATAGCGAACGTCATTGTGGACAAGGAGTTTCTACCAGTAATTGAGGACTCTGTGAAGAGGGCACATGATGACCTGATTCAGTATATTAATTCTGATTCCTTCTTCAAATCAACACTCTGCCCAACTGATATAGCAGAGAGTTCTCCTGACATCGTGAAACGAATGACGATGGCAGCAGCTCGGGTTGGGGTTGGTCCTATGGCTGCTGTAGCTGGTGCCATAGCTCAACAAGTCGTTGAAGATGCACTTGATGCTGGTGCTGAGCATGTCGTGTTTGATAATGGTGGTGATATTGCAATGCATTTGACACACCCAATAACAGTGGGTATCTACACGGGACAGAAAGGTCTCAAGAATCTAGGTCTCCGAGTGGAGCGACTTGGTAAAACCTTTGGAATCTGTACGTCATCGGGTATTGTAGGGCACTCAATGAGTATGGGGTTTGCAGACGCTGCGACTGTCTATGCAACAGATGTAGCTCTAGCAGATGCAGCTGCTACGGCTCTTGGAAATGCAGTGGTTGAAGTTGATTCTGAACATGTTGATGCTGCTTTGAGAGAATTGCAGACAATAGAAGTTGAGGGCATGATGGTAATTATTGGAGAAACAATTGGGATTTATGGTGATATGCCAAATATTGTTCGTGCACGAGTCGACTATGATTTGATATCAAAAATAGAAGGGGGTATTGTATTTGGGTAAACTGCGAGTTGGAATACTTGGTGCCACAGGAATGGTGGGTCAGCAGTTCATACGATTACTCGAGAACCATCCATATTTTGAAACCTCGCTTCTCATGGCATCTGAACATTCCATCGGGATGAAGTATGAGAATGCCACAGATTGGATTGTGTCCGATAGGGTTCCTGAAGAAATCTGTTCCTTTGAATTAGTGCACTCTTCTGTGGAAACTGCATTGGAAAATGAGATTGATTTCGTATTCAGTGCTCTCCCTGGTGGAATAGCTTCAGAAATCGAATCTGATTTTGCAGAGTTTGGCATTCCAGTATTCTCAAATGCTAGTGCCCATCGGATGAGAGAGAATGTACCTATCCTTATTCCGGATATCAATCCTGAACATCTTGATCTGGTTCACAACCAAGAATATGATGATGCCTTCATTGTTACGAATTCCAATTGTACAACTTCAGGTCTAGTCTTCGGTTTGAAGCCATTGATGTCATTTGGCATAAAACATGTGACTGTATCAACGTATCAAGCGATATCTGGTGCTGGTCGTCGTGGAGTAGCATCACTAGACATTCTTGGCAATGTGATTCCATACATATCTGGAGAGGAAGAAAAGATTGAATCCGAAACTCGAAAGATACTTGGAGTGGCGGAAGACAATCGAATCTCACCTGCAAAATTTCAAGTAACAGCAAGTTGTGCACGAGTGCCTGTGGTAAATGGCCATCTTGAGAGTGTGGTTGTAGAGCTGGAAAAGAAATTTTCTATCGATGAGATTAAAGATGAATTTAGTAACTTTTCCGGTGAACCTCAAGAATTAGAGCTTCCAACCGCTCCTGCTAAGCCCATCATTGTCCATCTAGAAGATGACCGACCACAACCTACAAGAGACCTCATTATAGATTCTAAAGATGTTGGGATGGGTATACAGATTGGGCGTTTGCGAAAATCAGGACGCCGTTTGAGTTTCTTTCTGCTTGTTCATAATACCATTCGTGGTGCTGCAGGAGCTTCTATGCTGAATGCTGAATTTGCACAAGCAAAGGAGGTACTATAATGAGTCAGATTTCCAAGCCTGTTGTAATGAAATTCGGAGGTGGCTGCCTCAAGTCTGAGGATGCCTTTCTCAGAGTCACAGAGATTCTCAGAGAGAGTTATCCTGTTCCTCCTGTTGTGGTTGTTTCAGCAATCAACGGAGTGACTGATATTCTAGAGTCCGCAATCAACTCAGCTCTTGACTCGGATGAAAAGATAGAACCAATACTCGAAGGTATTCGTAATCTCCATCTTACCATATTAATGAAGACGGTGACTGATTTTCAAGTTCGACAAAAGGTTTTGACAGGACTTGATGCAAGACTTGAGAAAATGAAACGTCTACTCTACGGAATTGCATATACTGGTGAAGTGACTGAAACAATACATGTGCTCGTTCTCAGTTATGGTGAACGACTAGCATCCCTGTTGTTGACTGGTGTGCTGATCAGTAATGGTTTAAAAGCAAAATCTTTGGATGCAGATAAGATTGGTCTTGTCACCGATTCGGTCTGTTCAAATGCAGCAGTCGATTTTTCTATGGCAACTGAAAATATCAAACAACATTTGCTACCTCTGTTGCAACAAGGAACAATCCCGATCATCACCGGATTCATCGGGTGTGCATCCGATGGCAAGACAACATCCTTCGGTAGGAATGGGTCTGACTATAGTGCTGCTGCCATAGCTCGAATACTTGATGTTGAAGAGATTCACATATGGAAAGATGTTGACGGTTTCATGACTGCTGACCCTGAGGTCATCAATTCAGCTAAGACGGTCGAAACTCTTTCTTATCTTGAGGCAGCTGAACTGTCATATTTTGGTGCAAGAGTATTTCATCCAAGAACAGTTGAGCCCTTGATTAGCACAGCCATCAAGATCTTTGTAAAGAACCTAGACCAACCAGATAGTGTCACAGTTGTACAGGAGAATGGTCATACTAAACGAGATGTCATAAAGAGTGTGACATTCAATAAATCTGTAGCAGTGCTGAGAATCCATGGTGCAGGTGTTGGTTATAAACCAGGAATAATTGGAGATATTGGTCGAAGGTTGTCCGACGCAAAAATCAATATTTTCTCGGTAATAACAGCTCAGACCTGTATCAATCTATTATTGGCAAAAGAAGACCTTAGAAGGGCAGAAACAACACTGAAAGACCTGACTGGTGGAGTGATTGAGCGAATCCAACCGCGAGATGATTTTGCCCTCATTGCAGTCGTAGGTGAGGGTCTCTTGACTACGAAAGGTCTTGCTGCTAAAGTCTTCTCAGCTGTTGCTAATGCTGGAATAAATGTAGAGATGTTCTCTGCAGGTGCATCAGAAGTTGCCTACTACTTCATTGTCGATAATGATGCTGTAGAGAAAGCAGTGAAAGCAGTACACAGGCAATTCTTTGGTAGGGGCTAGTGTGACTATATCCCCCTACCTCTTCTTTCTACATTTCTCCCCAGAAGACTAACATTTTCTCAGTTTAGCTTTTATGTTGGTCAATACTAGGAGTATCTATAATGCCACATCACAAGAACATAGACTATGACTCTGTTTCCCAAGTTTATGACCAAATTCGAACTGGGGATGAGGAGATGGTCACCCAGATTGTCATTAACTTAGATAAGAAAATCACAAATGCACTTGATATCGGATGCGGCACTGGGAACAATACATATCTCTTTGAGAAGCTCACAAACAGTAGGATAGTTGGAGTAGACCTCTCAGGTGGCATGCTTAGAAAAGCACTGGCAAAAGTACCATCGCTGAGTTTTATACAATGCCCTGCTGACAAACTACCCTTCGCAGAAGCTTCTTTTGATTTTGTATTCATGACCGAAGTACTACATCATCTTCCTGATGCTTCTGCAGTCTGCTCCGAGATTCGCAGGGTGCTTACTGAAGATGGAGGAGTCTGCATTGTCACACAGTCTCATGAGCAAATAGAAAATAGAACAACATCGAGATTCTTTCCTGATACCATTGCAATTGATCAAGCTCGTTATCCTACTATCTCTCATATAGAACAAATTCTAGAGAGTGTGGGATTCATCGACATTATTTCTAAGAGCTATGTCTTTGAACCCATCCGTCTGGGCGATGAGTTTCTAGTGACTGTTGAAAAAAGAGGATTTTCAATGCTACACAAGATATCTGATGATACATACAAGGCTGGCTTTGAAAAGATTCGTCAAGCAATGTCTGATGGAGAACGACTTGACTATGAGGCTAGTTACACATTTGTATGGGGGTATGTCTAATTAGAAGGCTTATTTTACTTCAATTATGACAATGTGTTCACTCTCAACCTTGAATCTAAAGAGGACCCGTACTACAATCTTGGTTGAACCCGTACTTTGCGTTTCAAATAACCAATAAGCTCGTTCAGCATCCCCACCTGTCCAACCAGGTTTCTTCATATGCTCGGGATGTAGATACTCCGATTCAGAAGCCACATGATTTACAATCGTTTCGTCTTCAATCTCAAACTCAGCATCTTCACCCACAGAACCATGTCTATGAAAACGCATTCTGAATTTTTGACCAACTGAGAATGTTTCATGAACATTCTCCTTTCTCCAGTCCACTTCAGGAATTTCTTCAGGTGGTTTCAATGTTTCACTCTCCAAGTCTTCTTACAAGGGATTTCTTCGATTTTTGCCATTTGTATGCAGAGAATCCAATAATAACTGCCATCAGTATTCCTACAATAATGAAAAGCACTGTGGCCAATTGTATATCTGGCGGAAGTATAGTGGGCATTCCTTCATACCAATGTGCAAATATAATGTCAACGAGGTCTGTACCTAGTGCACTTGCTTTGTATCGTGCATAACTCAGGGTTCCATTCTCTTTTTCATAGCGCCATTCCAAGTAGTAGCTAACCGTTGTGCTACCAGACAGGAAGCTACCCTCTTGAACAATTCCCCACTCTTCTGCATTATCTGTGAGTGTGAAATCAACACCAGGAGTACCACCCAAGCGTTCGGTCTGAAATGTCCAGTTCCCGATAGGCAGAACGAACGCAGTCGAGTTGATTCTTATGGTTTCAGAATCATTTGTTCTGACCAGAGATACGTATGAAAATCCTGTATCATCAGAAGGCTCTAAGTCCTCAGGGAGATCATCAAGATAGGTTATCACAATATTGAACTTCTGTCCTTCATCTAGTGAACTGACAAAACGCATCCAGTAGGGAACCACACCAACAGCTGATGAATCAAGTAGTTTCCGTTGTAGAACATAGGGATATACATCCTCCTCTTCGACATTCCATTCAAGTCCATGTGATTGAGCAGAGATCATAGGCATGAGAAGAAACGGAGTAAGTATGATTATCAAGATGCTTAGGGTTATTGCACTCTTGCGTTTCACTGGATGAACCTTCCTCGATGTTGTTTTTTTGAGTATCAATGAGCTAATTGAAGGTACCCCTTTGGGCGATATCACATCTATAGATATGAAAAGAGTTCTCTGATATCTTCACAGCTAATAGTCCCGTCAGGTGCAAGCTCTGCTTGTTCTGAATCACACCATGTCAGAAGGATTGGAGTCATTCCTGCGTTCTGTGCTGCAATCACATCATACTCGACAATGTTTCCCACATAGGCACATTTCTTGGGATTGAGACCCATTGCTGTAGAAACTCTGAACAACATGTAGGGTGATGGTTTCGCGTATCCGGGGACTGCTGTGTATTCTACCATTTCAAAGAGATCCAGGATTCCATCGGTCTTCAGATATTTTGTAGGGTTTCCAAATCTGTTTGAGGCAATTCCCAGTTGGTATCCCATTTCTTTCAGTGTCAATAGTGCCTCTTTACAACCGTCAATCAAATTTGGTTTATAGCTGCTAATGTATTCGTCCCATTTGTCTTGATATTTCTCGGCTAGAGTTTCAAGGTCACCATCAATACAGAGAATTTCCAACATACCCCTGTCATATGCAATCCAATCATCACGAGTTGGTTCCCAGTGAGGGTCAACATTTCTCTCAAGCATGAGATTGACTAGCATGTTGTCACGTTGTTCATTTAATGCTCGTTCAATATCCTCATCAGTAAGACTCTCACACTGTTCAATTCCCGCCTCTATCAAGTTTTGTCTGGCTAGGTGTCCGAGTGTGCTGTCTGGTCTATAGAGTGTTCCACCAAGGTCGAATATGAACGCAGCAATACCATCAAGACTCATCGAAATTCAGTTTCTCCCCTAATCTTTATGTATTGTATCTATCGCACCGGCAACCGAAGCCTTTTCTGTATTGATTTTAGTTTCTCCATTTGATGTACGAATGAGTTCTCCTGAAGAAGCACTACAATCAATAGAAAAGCATCTTGAAGAGCATCCAGATGATGCATCAGCTTGGAACACAAAGGGTGTACTTCTTGCCAATCTGGAGGATTTTGGGGCTGCATTACGTGCACTCAATCGTGCAATTCGTTTGGATTCCAAGCTTGCTCAAGCATATACTAATAGAGGTCATGTTCTAATCTCTATCAGTCCAGAAAATGCCAGAGAAGCGTTAGACTCGTTCAGAACAGCACTGCGTTTCTCTCCTGAAAACCCTGCAGCTTTGAGGGACAAAGCAGTCGCCCACAGAATACTTGGAGAAGTATCTGAGGAGATGTCCTGTCTACACTCTCTTGTAAAATCAGTCAAAGATGAATGGCAACTTTGGATTAGAATTGGTGATCTGAACCTAGAGATTGGAAACTACAAAGCTGCGATAAAGAGCTATGAACGCACTCTTGAACTAAATGAGGATAATGTTCCTGCACTAGTTCATCTTGCTGTTGCTTATTCAATATCAAAACAAGATAAGGAAGCCATCAGGTCTGCAAAGAGAGCAAGTAAGCTTGCACCTGAGGATCCTGAAGTGTGGCGGGTTCTTGCTGATGCGAATTTGAGGGCTGATAAATTGAAATCCGCTATGAGGGCGTTGAAGAAAGCAGCAAAAGCTGACCCACATAATGCTGATGTAGAAAACACAATGGGCATGATCGAACATCGTTCTGGAAGACTAAAGGATGCAGCTCGGCATTTCAAGCGTGCGATTATCCGTGATAAGAAATATGTTCGCGCTATGCGTAATTTGGGTTTTGTCAGCATGGAACTCGAAGAATGGGAAGACGCTGCGAAGGCATGGAACCGATTTACATCATTAGTAAAGGATGACCCAAATGCGTATGATGCATATGCAACAACTCTGTCCAGACTGGAAGACTTCTGCAGTGCCCATGAAGCTTGGGAGAAAGCACGGAAGTTATACAAGAAAAAGAAGAACAAAAAGGAAGCATCTCGAGTCACTGAATTAGGTCGTGCAGCTCGCATTAATTGTGGACGCCAGAAAAAAGCCGAAAAAGCTCGAAAGGAACATGAGAAAGCGACAAGAACCTTCTCTGATAGACGAAGAATCCGCCGAAAGAAACGCTAGTCCTCTTCAACAGTATCTCTCAAAAACGACTTGATTAGGAATTTGAAAGCGAATCGCCCTTCTGTCATCTCCATGTACCAAGGTCTCTTGAATTCCAGTATTTCCTCAATCTGTTCGATTGACTTTCCTTCATTATTCAATTCATGAATGCGCTTGTCAATCTCTCTAAGATAATTTACACGTTTTTCTATATGCTCTCTTGGATTCTCTATAGGGCCTTTGTGACCGTCAAACAAGACATTGAGATTAAGAGTCAAAATTTTCTTCATGGTGTCTATCATCTTTGGCAGGTTCTCTTCAGGCATCGCTATTTGTTTCCGCGAGGGCAGTGGAACTGCATCAGCTGAAAATAGCCATCCTTTCTCTTCTTCATGAAAACCTATCATTCCCGCAAAGTGTCCGCTCAAATCAATCACTTTGAATTGGAGGTCTCCAATAACAAACTCAGATGGCATCGATTCAACATTGTCTACGGCTCCTGGCTGACCCCATACAAACTGAAAGAACTCAACAATTTGTGGAGGAGTCATTAAGAGGTGATGTATCGAGTCCATAGCATAGATTTCTGTATCGTTAAACAATGAAAGACAACCAACATGATCTTCATGTGAGTGTGTGACATAGACCCGGTTGATCTTTGTTGTATCCTTATACGTTGCAAACTCTGCTTGTGCATTCGCACATCCCGTGTCAAATAGGACATCCTCTATCTGATAGGCATAAGCCCACATGATAGCATCTCCTTGATACTCTGTAGCTGTTTTGATACAGATGACTGTATCATCGAAAGTGAATGTGTCAAACATTATTGAGAGAATATACATAGCATGAATTGTATCCTTCGGTCATAGAATAGGCAAAAGTTGAAACCCTTTCATGTACAACGATGGATATCATGTCTACCACAGATAAAGAATATCCTCGCTATGCTATGAAAGATAAATCAGGTGAGTTCTTGCCTCCGTTCCCAGTTGATCCAGTAAAGCTGACTGATGACACACGTGCTTTTGTATGTAAGAAGGAGAATGGAGTACCTCTGAGGAAGTATACCAGTTTCTACGGTGTTGGTGTCTATGGTGGGATTGCAACAGCATACTCCGTAGGATGCAATTTCCGATGTACTTTCTGTTGGGTAGACTGGAGTAGGGACTGGCCTGAGAGATATGGTGAATTTTTCTCTCCCACTCAAGTGTATCAAAAACTTAGGAAAGTCATGGATGACCGAGGATTTAGTAGAGCCAGAATAAGTGGTGCGGAACCAACTCTTTGTCCTGACCATCTGACTGATGTTCTTGATCTAGTACATAACGACAAAGAAGATTTTGATCTCTTTGTAATTGAAACAAATGGTGTCGTTTTGTCACAAGAAGATGGTCTTGCTGCTAAACTCGAAGAGTATGCATCACGCAAGAATCGTGCTACTGTTGGCCATGTTCGATTGTCTATACGTGGGGGCCTGCCTGAGTATTTTGAAGAAAAGACTGGATGCAGTCGCGAGTTCATGGAGCTTCCCTTTATCGCAGCTGAGAAACTTTGGGATGCTGGAGTGTCATTCCATGTAGCAGTAGTTGTCGATGAACGATTCACTCCAGCAGAAGAGAAGCACGCAATTTATGAACGACTTCATAATATACATCCATCCGTCAAAAAGAGTGTTGAAGAAGAATATCTTGACCCATATCCACATGCACTGGTTCGTCTACGAGCTGTAGGACGAACTGATGTAACAGGTAAGGAACTGTCTAAAAAGGAGGAGATCTCTCTTTCAAAGCGCCCACCACTCTGAATCTATTTCATTTGCTTCTTACTACGGGCGATGCGAATTTTCTAAGTCTTTTCAATCCATGAACTTGGTCCCTTCGTCCTATCTTTGCTTCATTCAAAGCGTTCTCCATGAAAGTTATGGCTTCATCGTATGCTTTTCTCGGAACTGGATATGGTACACCATCTTTCCCCCCAAAAGCAAATGTCATTCTTACCGGGTCTGACCAGGATGGCTCTGAACCATATATTAGTTCTGAGATGAGCGATAACCCTCTCACTGCAGCTGGACCAATTCCGTCAATGAACAGAAGTTCCTCATAATCCGAGGGTTGTATCTCATATGCTCTCCGTACTGCATTCCAATCCATCCTCCTTGGTATGACCTTGTATGATGGAAGATGACTTGGCTGCGATTCTCCCTCCAACCATGGAATAAGCGTTGTTTCACCATATACTCTGAGGTCTTCAAACATGCGTTTTACCTTGATTGGTGGTTCCTTTACAATGTCAACAGATGTCTTCTGGCAATCTTTGGACTCTGTTGCTGTCATATCAAGTGTGCCACGTTTTACAAACCCGGAAATCATACCCGAGTGTGGCTTTTCAACGAAGCAATCCACGGTCTGCGACGTCCAGTGGTATCGGCGAGCATCATCTGTATCGCTATCCATACCCTGTTGTACAACAGTCCAGTTCTCGTCCTGATCAACAAAAAACAGGTGTTGATAGAGGGAGTATCCATCTTGAACAGCTGCATTATCCACTTTTGCGACAGCTCTACTTATGCTTGCGAGTCTATATCCATCAAGACCATAGTCTGTAAGAGCTTTGAGCTGTTCTGGAGTCTTCATCGAAGCAAGACCCTTACCACCAGCTCCTATCATTCCATGCTTATCAAAAGTGAGTGCTGACCTAAGAACACCACAGGTTACAGTTGTGCTTCCACTTGAGTCCCAGTCATAGCCTAGCGCATTTGAGAGTGCTTGAAACCATACTGGGTCTGCTAAACGACTGAGCAACTCCTGTGTGCCATGCTCATCTACGACAAACTCACAAATTGCACTGGCCATAGGAATCATCCTTTTGACTAGCCAATGTGGTGCCTTTCCAGGATGGAGTTTCAGGTCAGCTACTCCAGCTCGCTTCAATAAGCCTACCTCAATTATGCTAGTTAAGTTAAGATATTATAAGCTCAACAGTATGCCGAAAGTATTCATCTAAGAGATGTCCACCTTTATCTAAGATTTTTGTAGATGTCACAGACACAGTGGGTCCATAGTGCGCTAGATGTCGATATCATCAATCCATGCATCAATAATTCCCAGTGCTGTTTCAATATTTTCCTTCTTTGCGTATTCCATCATTACATCAATAGCGGCTCGTCTAGTTACGAATATCTCACTCGTCCACAGCTCCTTCATTATTCGTAATAGCTCTTCTATTGAAGTCCCTTTGATGTGTTTTTTGACTGTTTTAACAATATCAGGAAGTCTTGCACCAAAATTACTCAGACTTGATGTTTTGAAGCATCCCGAAACCTTCTCAGCTTAATCTAAATCTCCCTATTTTTTCAAATCGATCACAATTCTCTTTGCAATGTCAGAGCTCATCAAGACCACAAATCCATGTACATCAAGCAATCCTTTTATTCTATCGACGTGAATAATAAAGTACCAAGTAAATTTGGTAGAATTCTTCCTAAATTTGAAGGGATACATATGAGTGAGATTTCAGAGTGGAATGATGCAGTTGAGTATAGTGCATTTTTGAAGGCAGCACGAGAGAATATCGAGCTGATGAAAGCAAGATATAACGACTTGCCAATTATTGAAGAAGATGAAGAACTAATCAAAAGCATTCAAAATACAATCAACATACTAGTCATTGGAACTGACCGCTGTAATGATACCGCTGGAAATCTCCCCGTACTTGCGAGGATTGCATCCCTTTCACCTAAGGTAAATCTACGCATTCTTGATAGCGACAAACATGCACGATTTCATCAAGAATTTCGTGTTAATGGAAAGCGAAAGAGTCCTGTAGTGCTTTTCCTAAGTGAAGAGCTCTTCGAGCTTTGCCGCTGGGTCGAACGACCAAACGCTGTATACAGACTGGTGAACGAGAAATCAGCAGGAATTGATGAGAGAAGGGCACAACTACGAAAACTTTACAGTGATTCAGAGATTCAACGTCAGAGTCTTGGTGAACTTATTGAACTCCTCCTTAGGGCTGACTTTGTTTTGGGTCGTAAATGACATGAGTAGCTGGTCAGACCCAGACAGAGTCAAAAGATTTGCCAAGTCATATAGTAGACGATATACCAATAAAATCTGGGAATCGATCCTAAGAGTGACTGGAGATGATGGGAGAGAGATCATCGCAGATTTTGGTTGTGGTCCGGGATTATGGTTACTTGATGCCACAAAGAAGTATAATTCAAAACTAGCCATTGGGCTCGATGCTAGTGCTGCAATGTTAGAATATGCCAAACAGTTGTTACAAGCAGAGCTAGATGAATGCGGTTTCGAACTCTACGAGATAGATTTCAACACTTCCACACCTCAAATACCACATAATTCCCTCGATTTGGCATTCTCAGGATATGTCCTACATGAGGTAGATGAACCCCCTGATTTCATAAGAAAGCAGTTCGAGGTTGTAAAGACATCTGGATTATGCGTTGTCTTCGACTATATCTCTGGAAATAAAGAAGCTTTCATTACGAAAATGACTACCGAGCAAGGTTGGGACCAAGAACGTGCAGAATCCAAATACTCTCATATGTGTCGCCACTCAATTGAGGACATTCAATCTATGTTAGAGCGTGTTGGATTTTCCAGCATCACTTTTGAAAAGATTGAAGAGATAAGAGGAATAGTAGTAGGAGAGAAATAGTCATGTCTAGAACAGATGGTGTACATCATGTCGTCTAAACGTCAGAACTCACCATGGGCTTTTGATGACGCAGAGATCCAATGTCCAAAATGCGGGAGTAAAAAGATATACCGTGTATTGGATCGTTGGGCTCTTTGTAGAGGTATTCAGACCTTTAAATGCTCATCATGTGGTCGAAGATTCTATGACCGTGGTTATGACGATTACGAACCAATTTTCAGGACTTAGGAAAACAAATACCCACTATTGAATGCAAGGAGTGACTCTCTTGGTGACACGTCTTCAACTCCTCAGATACCCCTTCTCACTTGAAGCCCGAAAAGCCTCACAGAAGGTTGCACATGACATAAACAAATTGATTGAGGTCGTAGAGGAGAAGGATGGTAATTATGTCATTGAAGAAGCAACTGAAAGAATCATCTCTGCAATAGATAACACTGAGATAAAGACAGTAAATACTAACGATGACAGAGACCTATTGATTTACACTACTGCTCGCATAATAGTTGAGAAGTTAAATAATCCCCGACTCAAGGCAATTCAGGCTGAAGGGGAATCTAAAGCAGCTAACAAGCATCTAAGTAAAGAAAATGCTGAATTTGTGGTTGATTTAGCTAGTACCTCTTTCAAATGGGAAGTTGAACCTATTGGCACATTTGGAAACCGTGCTAACCTTCCTCACTTCCTTAGAAATTTTGATTTCAAGTTACGATTCGATAACTTTCTAGAAGTTGCACCGAGCTTTCATGCAGATGAATGGAAATTAGTAAATCGATATTTGGATGATGGTTGGGTCCCGATTCGAAGGTCTGAGCTCGACCGACTGATTTCAGGTAAGTTCAAAGACATGATTCTTAACTCAGAACTAAAGCTTCCAACACTTCCGAGTCGTTTGACTGAAGCAGTCCAGAGGATAGAATCTGAAATCAGATCCAAATTCAAATCACGAGCTCCTACAAAAATAACTGGAACTGTTGTTGGAGCATTTCCTCCATGCATCTCCATGATGTATTCTGACTCGATAGAAGGAAAGAATCTCTCACATGAAGCACGTTTCGCATTAGCCGCCTTTCTTTTGAAAATAGGTATGTCTGAAGATGAGGTCCTAGGTGTATTTCGTCCAGCTCCCGATTTCCGAGGACAACTAGCGCAATATCAAGTTCATCATATCGCTCGACGTGGTGATGGCGAAGGTTACACACCCCCTGGTTGTAAGAAACTTCAGAGTAATGGTCTCTGTCCTGTGTATCTAGGAGCTATCTTTGACCCCTTATGTGAATATGTTCTTCATCCTTTACAGTTCTATGAAACTCGTGCATGGGAACACTCTAAAGACATAACAAACCATTCATGGTATGGGCGAAAGGGTCGAAAAAAGAAACAGAATTTTTAGACTCTACATGCTAACATAGCGTATGATTGAATGTTGATCGCGAATAATGATAGAGGTACTGTTGTGCATATCCCGCGTATCGACCAAAATATTCTCGTGCAGCTTTTGATTTCCTGACATAAGATTTACCAGCTTCTGTAAAAAGTCCATACTTCTGTTTGATTACTCTTTCAATCCACACATCAATTGGAAACGCCTCAAGAAAACCTAAAGAGAACAACAGAACACAATCTGCAACTTTATTGCCTACACCATGAAGTTCCATTATCTGGTATCTTGCTTCCTCATATTCCAGTCTGGTCAATCTTTCAGGGACGATCTCCTTGTTCAATAAAGCTTCTGTGCTCTGTACAACAAAATCTGCACGCCAGCCAAGACCCAACTTCCGAAGGTCATTGGCTGAAGCTTGACTCAGTGCTTCTGGATTAGGCATCCCATGAAATTCCTTACCTCTGAACTTATAGACCGGACCATAATTCTGTCTAATTAAACGAACCATTCCACGTATTTTTGGAATATTACTCCATACCGAGCATAAAAACGAAATAAGACATGGATAGAATGAGTCATTCACCACTCGTAATCCTGAAGCAAATGATATACTCTCTTTCATGAATGTGTCCTTTGCAATTGCACTCTTTATCTCATCAATTGGGTCTTTTAGGCGTAGAAGTTCTTCAATGTCGATGTCATTGTTAGAAGCCTCCCAGAATAACGTATCTCCCGTTTGCTCAACATAGACGATTCCATCAATATCTGTATTGATATAACCCTCTCCTTCTCTCACCCAACAAAAGGTCTGCCCACATTCAAGTGTGTCCTTCAAGCTGAAGTCACTTATCTGAAGCTTATTCATCTCGTAGTCGTTTGATTACCACTTCAAGAGGATTTTGATAGCGCAATGTCAATGATCCTTAAGGAACTCTGTGAATTTGTCTTCTATCTCTCTGACTCTCTCTGTCTTCTCCATCAGTCTGATCATGTCCAGTGCTTCTTTATAGTGAGTAAAGGCTCTCTCCGGAATGTTTGCCATCTTGAGTTCCGGTATAAGACTCTCCAAGCTAATCAGATGAACGCCCACTGCTTTTTCAGGAAGATCTTCTAAATCCACTGACCAATCTCTCATTTTTTTCAAGTATACAATATTTTGCTTGATCAGTTCAGCATCTCGTTGAACTGGGTCATGACCTGCTACGAATGCTTTCCATTGCAGTTCAAGATAATGTTCCAATGTATCGATGTATTTGTCAATATCGAGATGGTTTACATATGGCAGTGGTGCCTCTACATTATCTCCTACAAACAAGACTTTGTCTCTTCTATCATAGCATGAACATGAGTCCATAGTATGACCTGGAGTGTGAAAGAACTCGATTCCCTCATCAACAAATAGTAATCGCGTTTCAAACAAAGTATTAGGTGGAACTATAATCACATCGCCCTTTGCATGATTATGGTACTTTTCGAGAGTGTTCGTTCCTTCTCTCAGGACTCTATCATATGCTAACATGTGACCGAGTATGACTGCATTCGGAAAATGACAGTTACCCCAATAATGGTCGTAATCTGCATGCGAGATAAAAATGACTTTTGGTTTCTCTGCATGTCCTTGTTTGTTGATATGATCTGCAACTGAAACCATTGATTCGGGCCCACAATATGTATCACAAATGAACACAGTTGTATCGCCAAGAATGACATAGACATTAGCCATGAACGGGTCATCAAACTCAAAGATGTGCCCTCTCTCGCTAACACTATAGGTCTTCATGTAATCACTAGCTCTGTTCGAATCTCTCATCCGTTATAATCCTATACTCCTCTGTAATCAAAAAGATAAAAGACAATCATCCATTTAGATTACACTAGCGGTGATGATGATTATCCACATTGAGTGATTATGAACATATGATCGACCCAAGGGGTATCTGAACCGCCCTTGTTTTATGTTCCCGCAGAATACGCTCTATGTTTCATATAGCTAAATATTATGACTAGAATCAACACACAAAGCACTGCAATTGGTGCAACCACTGAGATCCAGTGGTTTCTTGGGTCCCAGTCGTAGGTGTCCGGAATACCATCTTCATCGGTGTCCACATTTGTGGGCGAGAGGCAATATTCCACCTCATATGCGTCACTCCAGCCATCTCCATCCGTATCGATTGATAACGGATTCAGATTGTTGAGAATCTCAAAGAGGTCTCCAAGGCCGTCTCCATCACTATCAGGCGAGAGTGGGTCAAGTCCGTTGGCAACTTCAAAACCGTCCTCAAGTCCGTCAGAATCACTATCCGCGTTCAATGGATCTGTGAAAAATTCCATTAGTTCTTGATAATCTGTAAGTCCATCTTGATCAGTATCAACAAGTATCGGACTTGTCCCTTTGGTTATTTCAAAACCATCCGTGAGTCCATCCTCGTCAGAGTCGTTTAGATGTGGGTTTGAACCAAGGGAATACTCAAGACCATCATACGCCCCATCAGAGTCCGAATCGACATCATTAGGGTCTGTACCATATTCAACCTCAAGGTCATCTGTAAGTCCATCTTGATCAGTATCTTGAGAATAGATACTTGTACCAAGAGATATCTCATAGTTATCAGAGAGCGAGTCACCATCGCAATCATTGATGAGAGTATGTCTATGGGTGAAATTAATCTCATTAATTCCCAAATTGTAGTAAATTACGCTATAATCTCCCAAAGAATCGGGTAGATATTTCATAATAATATTCCCGTCATTCTCGATACGACTATAGACATATTCACCCTCACCATCTATTATGCCTGCAAAGATTTCTGTTGATCCTTCCCATTCGAGACTTGTATTGATGTATTCTAATCCCGTGACAGTAAAGTTCTGAATTACATACTCGGATGAGTTCAATCTACCCGAACTATGGAAGACTGGAAAGGCACCTGTTGAAAGCGATCCGACATAAGCAAAGGTACAGCTTATTGTGGCTACTATATCCATTAGCTTAGTGTAGTTATAGTTGGCATTGTCCCATGTGTCTTCTTCAGTGGCACTCACATCATCCGGTATGAAACCTTGAATTAAATGGAGAGCGGGAATATTCTTTTGCCATAAATAATATGCAGACGAGTTCATGACTGCTGATATATGTCCTGATGTCCTAAGAACATTATATCCAAAATCATTTGATATTTGGACCAGCATATCGGCAATCCAACTGTTTTTCTGGTAGGTGTT
>CAZSWP010000024.1:0-31159 GCA_964610875.1 uncultured archaeon | reverse complement strand
GGACTCAGGGAGTGTCCAGTATCTTGATACAATATCTTCTCAAATGAGATGGAGGTGTATATTTCAATATTAGATTCCTCAATCCAGTTAGCTAGAGCTGATCCTCCACCTTCTGCTTTGACATTTGAGAGTCCTCCATTGAGGAGTACATAATACACGTCGAAACCGATGTCTTTGTCGTGGAGTAATCTAGCAAGTTCTAATACTGCCGCTACGGTAGAACCTCTATCATTTGCCCCAGGTGTGTCAACTGAATCTATCTCTCCAATAAAGAATACTGCAGGTTTGAACAAGTCATCACTGCCTTCCTGTAGAGCAATCAATGAATCAAATGAAGTGATGTGATTGAATGATAGTTCGTTTTCTGTGAAATCCTGAAGAGTACTGTTTGCCCACGACCATGCTCCTTGTAGATTTACTGATGCACTCATATTCTCTTCAAACCAGATTCGTGAAGGATATCCATCTGATAATTCTTGAACCAATGCCATCAGATCATCTTCAGATGTACTATTCCAGATACTCTCCCATAGTGCAGTTATGTTGGACTCACCAAAAGCAGCGGGAGTCAGCTTATTCTTCAAGTCATGATCAACACGAACAGACTCATATGGTCCCATCAAAGGGGTGATGAATAGAGATAGAGTCAATGAGAATAGTAAGAATCCTATGATGGGTGTTGAAACCTCTCTCATATTTCTGATGCACTTCATCCCACTATTATGTAGATTTCTACTATAGCAAAACCATCTCATTGAGTTTCACCTGAATTGTATCTGTGTCTTTTTATTCCCAACCAAAAACCAAAGAAAATAATGAACACCCCCAAACCGACTGATGGAAGTATATTTACCCAATGCTCTAATGGTGCAAAATCCTCACCATCTTTGATACCATCAAAATCGCTGTCTGGATTCGTGGGACACAAGCCATTCTCAATCTCGTACAGATCTGACAGTCCATCATTATCTGAGTCAGATGAGAGTGGATTCAATCCATTAATGACCTCAAAATAATCATTTAGACCATCGTTATCTGTATCTATGGATAATGGGTCCAAGTTGTATTCTATTTCTTGCTTGTCGTCTAAACCGTCGCCATCTGAGTCTCTTGAAGTAGGATCCAGACCCATAGCCACCTCAAAACCGTCCAATAGTCCATCATTATCTGAGTCTGATGATGTTAGATTCATTCCATTATAGTATTCGTAACCATCGGGTACACCATCTTGGTCCGAATCCTGAGAAAGCGGATTAGCTCCAAGTTGTACTTCAATACCATCTAGTACCGTATCTGCATCAGTGTCACAATTCGTAGGATCTGTTCCCACGATTTCTTCGTCTGGGTCATGTATAAAGTCACGATCCGTATCAACTGATAGACTGTCTGTTCCTATTATGGACTCACCATAGTCATTCAAACCATCTCTATCATAATCGTGAAAATGAGTGAAAGCATAACTAACAATAGCTGTTTCATTTCCTGTATTATTCAACCATAGAGTGATATCTCCAGTGCTTATCACCAGATAGTTGATTTGTAGTGACCTGTTCTCGCTGCTATCCTCATAAAGAATATTTTCTTGATGGTTAAGAAGTCTCGCAGTGAGAGATGTATTTTCTGACCATGATACACTCACATTGAGATATGATTGGGATGTTGTTAGAACACTTGTTGTTCTCGTTGAAGCAGGGTTCATCGTGGCTGAGTATTCCAGATTGAATGCATTACCTTTCCCAAGTTGCCCTAGAGTTGCTATTACTGATGCAACAAGTCCGACTGCTTCTACAGCCATTGTATAATCATATAGCCAAGCATCAAAATTGTCGTACTCACTTCCAGAATAACCGTCAAAATACTTCTGTGTAATAACGAAGCCGGGAATTTCATGTTGCCATCCTTGATATGCCGCAGACCTTTCCCACCAATGACCTCCTTCAGAATATTGAGTTAAACGCTTGTTTCCAGCTTCTGAAGAAATTCTTCTAAACAATGCATCTATGAAATCATATTGCCTAATCTGATTATCTGTAGACTGGTAAGAGAGCTGTACATAATTTCCGTCAGATTCTCCATTATCCGAGGCCAATAATTGGTGATATGCGAAAATTGCTGCCGGCTGAATATTTCTATCTTCCAGATAGTTCAACATTGCTTGAACTCCCAAGTCTCCGTTACCACCTCCAAATCTCCCTGCATTAGTATTACTTAGCAGATAGTAAACATCATTTGTTAGTTGCATCGGGTCTAGAATTCTTGCCGTTTCGATGACCGCGGCAACCGACGCCCCCAAATAATTTGCACCCGGACTGTATCGACTCGATATGGTTCCCACAATGAAAATGGGGGCAGCCAGTGGATTTGTCCCATTCTTAATAGCTACAAGATTCATCTGTTCACAGAAATATCGAAATATAAGACCGTTCTGGGTGTTTGAACTCAATGTAGTATTAGCCCATGCATGAGCTCCAGCAAGAGGGGCAGAAGGCGCTTTGTCCAAAGGATACCATATACGTTGAGGATAATCTTCACTTAATTCCTTGACTAGCGCTCTCAAATTTGTTAGGCTAACCGATGAAAATATACTGTTCCAACTATTTTGAACATCGAAGCTGGTGGCAGTAAGTGTTTCATTTCGAACTGGATCTATGGTTCCTATAATTGCATCTTGGTTCATAGCAGGAATAGGCGTCAAGAAAATGACTGATACTATCAGTATAACCATGATACGTGGAACATATCGACCGCTGTTCATGAGATTTTTCACATATGGCATCAAGTTATAGTTTATGTCATGCGCATTTCTGTCAAATTATTCCTCACCGAGTGATTTCAAGTCTATTGCCTCGTTTTCAATGAGTGTGGCAATACTATCCACATTACTTGATTTGAAAATAGAAATATCATGAGGATAGTCACTTTCTAGTTCTGTTTCTGATGTGTTTACTATCCCTTTGCAGTTGGGTGGGAGTGAGTGAAGACTGAGTGAAGCGTCTCTCACACACCACAGCTTTGGAATATCGCTTGCCTTCATCCCTTCTACAAGAACGAGGTCTGCATCATAGATTGAAAGAACCACTTCTAGAGTCATTGCTTCGCTAATATGAATGGCTGTCGATGATGGACCTATGATAACAGTCATGTTGGCTCCAGCCTCGATATGCCTTCCTGTGTCTTTTCCTTTTGGTGGATAGATATTCTCTTTCGTACTCTTCACAGTGATAATTCTATATCCCCGTCTTTTGAAAAGTGGAACTAGTGCTTCAATTAGCGTTGTCTTCCCAGAGTTTGATAGACCAGCAATAGAAAATATGCGCACCATATAGACACCTCTATAACTGACTGCTATTTCTTGCTCTCGTCACAACCTTAAAAATATCCTAATGTACGGATTTTCCTTGGAGTGCACAAGCGTGACGGTTGATAATGAAGTTGCCGTAAGATGCGTAGATGTCTTTAGAGAATTCCAAGATGGTCAACGAATCATCAAGGTGCTGAGGGGCACAACTCTTACGGTATATCGCGGCGAATTCATCGCTATAGTCGGTGCATCAGGTTCTGGGAAGACGACTCTCCTAAATCTCATAGGAGGTTTAGATAGACCAACAAGTGGTAGTATATTCATTGATAACATAGACATCACAGAACTTGACGAAGAGAGGATGTCTGAACTCCGCAGACATAAAATAGGTGTGTTATTTCAGGACCAGCATTTACTTCCAATTTTCACAGCTTTAGAAAATGTAGAAGTACCAATGCTACTGGACGAAATCCGCCCGAAACAGCGTCATGAGAAATCCATGAAACTACTTGAAGCAGTTGATGTTGCACACCGAGCCAACCACATGCCACACGAATTATCTGGTGGAATGCGCTCCCGTGTTGCGTTAGCTCGTGCTTTGGCGAATGACCCTGCGATTTTACTCTGCGACGAACCAACTGGAGACTTAGACCATAAGACCGGCGGCGAAATTATCAAACTAATGAGAAATCTTGCAAAGCAAGAGAATAGAGCCGTCTTGGTTGTCACTCATGACCCAGAAGTTGCAAGAATGGCAGATAAAATCCTTCTGTTACGAGATGGGGTTTTAGTTGAAGAACTGATTAGCAAATTCTTCAAGGCTAGCGGAATTGATGTTAAAGAAAAGCCCTTTGAAAAAGAACAACAGGATGCAAAAACATAGAAGGTGTTGAAGTGGCAAGAAGAAGGAAGAATAATGGCTTAAAATTCAAAAAGGGTAACCGCGCATATTCCTTCTCCTATGCACTGAGCGCTATGAGATCTAATCCTTTCAGATCATTAAGTCTTGCACTCACCTTGAGTCTTGGGGTGGCTCTAATAGCTTCAGTCATGATTTGGAGCGATACCGGTATCCAAGTCAGTGTTGATACTTACTTTGAAAATAATCCCTATCAGTTAGTGCTTGAGAATGTTGCTGGATCAAATCAAGAGATTGATATGGCTGAACAATATGCTTTGAATAGTGAATACGTAGAGAGCACGCAACATGTCGATTCCGTGGTTGGCTTACTCTGGGGAACTGAGTTACCTGATACTGTACAATATGGGTTGAATGAACCCATATATACCGACGGGTTGAAAGATTGCGAAGTCCTACTAGTCGATGCTGACTTCCTTTCAAATGCATCATCAGGATTTGAAACTGAAGGGAAGTTTTCGCTGAATCAGGGGGAGGTATTGGTTTCCAAAGGGTTTCTTGCTTATACGTACAATGTACTTGGAATCACCCTCACTATCAACTCCACAATTGATTTTGAGCTCCTCACAAGACGCTCTTCCTCCATTGTTTCCCCAATCGGAGATCTTGGACGCGTCAGCACACCATCATTGAAGATTGTGGGAATATACGAAATAGAAGGATACAGTTCGGTTATAGAAACAGCATTTCCGTCAAGACTGAGATCCAATTATGATTATGTGGTATATGATACGCCTGTACTTGGAATAAGGGACAGCGTAATGATGCTTAAAGATGAAGTAGCAATTCCCGATGTATCATCAGTTGGATTCTTTGGACCAAATGTATTCATACGTGCGTCATCAGATGCTCTGATTTCCTCTGGTCCTGAGAATATTGCAGATAACCTGCTCATTCTAAAAGCGAGAATTAATGAACAATATGATGTTAAAGTTGAAGGTGCTACAGAGGTACGAAATCTACAGAACGTTGTTAATACATATCTGGACACGCTTCCACTAGCACTATTGAATCTCCCAATATTCATTCTTGCGCTCTTTTTATCAATTTATGCCGCAGACACATTCATGTCTGCTCGCACTACTGAAGTTGGTGCCCTCAGATCAAAAGGAGCGAGCTCCAGTCAAATTTATGGCATTTTCTTGGCAGAAGCAATACTAATGGCTATTCTGAGTATTGGATTAGGTTTGACAATCAGTATAGTTTCTGCTGCATTAATTCCATCTTCCTTGGCTTTTATGGTATTTGACATGGAACTGTACATGTTTTACCTTGATGCGACAGTACTTGGATTGGAAACCGTCATCTACACGATAATTATATGCATAGTTCCTCCAATGCTGTTCATCCTGCAGAGTGCAAGGAAAGCCGCAAGGACAGAGATTGGTTCAACACTAACTGAGATATCAGAATCAGTATCCGAAGATCAAGAGGCCCACTCATTTACATTGGGTGCTTCTGCAGTATTACTGGGGATGGTTTTGTTCTCGGTATTACTTCTCCCAGCCAATCCGATATTGATTTTGCTTGAGTTAGGCCTAGGAACAGCAGCTTGGTTCTTTCTAGCGTATAACGGCTCTAGAATTTCACGAGTTAGCTTCTCTAAATTCTCAGCTAGACTTACATTCATGCTCGGTGAGAAGAATCTAATTTCTGCTGGAAATCTCCGGATGCGAAAAGGAAGGATTGTCCCTCTAATGGTTGTACTTGCTTTGACAATGTCTTCTACTATTGCCTTCACTATTCAAGCACACAGTTTTCAAGCAGACTTGGAGAAAGAGATTGCTTATGCCATTGGTTCTGATCTACGTGTTATGTGCACTCCCCAACCTTTCTCCTTCAACGACACCATCGAATCATATCCTGGTGTAAACAAAGCGACACCTATCTTAACAACCACTGCACGAACTGGGACTGAGAGGTTATACATTAAAGCTATTGATGCCTTGGAGTATTCTGATATTGGAAAATTTGATGATACAAGCTTCTTCGGAGAAGATTCAAATCATATCCTATCTAGATTGGCCGCAATATCAAATGGCATCATCATGAGCGAATATCATGCCAATCGACTGAACAAGACTATAGGTGATTCAATAACTCTTGATGTTGGGGGCAGACTTGCTTCTATAAGAGTGACATTCACATTGGTCGCCCTAATTCATAGTGCTCCTGGATTTGGATATGCTGCCGAGCAGGATATCCCCTCCTCAAGTTTAGGAGCTGGATTTGGTTTTCAAGCTGGTCTTACTGGATTTGCTCTGGCAAATCTTGATTTCATATCAGAACAGACTGACATAACAACAGTCAGAAGCTTCATGGCTGATCTTGTGTGCATTACTGATCAGGAGTTCTTACTCCGGGCATTGAAAGACCTTCCCGGTGTGTCTGCGACAACACCTGAACTCTTTGATTTGAAAGGACGCTCTTTTGGAACTGCTCTCTTTCTAAGTACAGTTGAAGGACTGTTTTCCATTGGCTTTGCAATGTCCCTTGTTCTTGGTATGTTTGCGATGACACTCTTCCTTGGATCTGTCGTTCGAGAAAGGAAAAGGGATTATGCTATTCTGAGGGCAGTTGGTGGTTCAAGAAGAATGGTTGTAAATATAGTATTCTCAGAATTTACAGGGATTGTTTTAGCATCTTTGGCATTTAGCCTTCTGCTAGGAACACTCTTTGGATTCATCATGAGTTCAGTAGTATTCTCAATGAGTCCATTTGCAAGAATACTCACACCTGCAATCACTTTTCCAACGGGATTTCTTACAGCTGTATTGCTGTTAGAACTAATAATGATGATAGCTGGAGCATATTTTCCAGCACGTGAAGCTGCTAAGACTGATCCAGCTATTGTATTGAGGAACCTTTGAGAGGATTAAGCATGGCACGCATTGACAAACCAAAATCATACAGCAATTCCCTCTTTTCAGTTGTATATGCACTAGGTGCATTAAGGAATTATCCAATTCGTAATGCTGGAATTGCATTGGTTCTTGCAATTGGAGTGTCTCTTCCAACAACAGTTTTCGTTTGGACGGCGTCCGGCACATCCCTTGTAGTTGACCAGTATTTTGATTCTTCAAATTACCAGCTCACACTCAGTCCAAGGACTAGCGATTCAGCTGATTATCTGAGTGTATTCGAAGCAAAGGAAGTAGCCCTGCAGAATCCCTATATCGACCAAGCACACCATATTCCGACTTCTATTGGGATTCTAAAGGGTGGCAACATAACACCTTGGGAAACTTATTCCATGACAGCTCTCAACTATCTTTTTGGAATCAAAGATTTCAGGGTTCTACTAGTGGACAATCATATCCTCGAATATTGGTCATCAGAGTTCTCATGGGAAGGCAATTTTACACTCTCTCCCGGACAAGTTTTAGCTGGTCCGAAGTTTCTTGAATATACATATGATGTTCACAATCTCAACTTGACGCTGGGCGATGAGATTTCAATGGATTTCTTACCTATTGGTGGACGTGCTGGTGCAGCAACCCCAGAAACCCTTGGGAACATCACCATAGCCAATATGACAATCGCAGGTCTTTTCGAACCCTCTCCTGTTCTCACATCTGTTATTCGAGCATATCCTTCAATTAGTCGACACAATTGGGACCCCCTCGGTCCAGCTGAACCCGTGTTGGGTATTTGGGACTCTGTGATAATGCTGGCAAGTGACATTGGCGAAGCAGTAGTAGAAACGACTCTTGAAAGAGGTTATTTCCAATCGCCTGTTCTTCTCACACCTGATCGGGCAAATCTAATTGCAGGTGGAGCGCAATATATCGATGAGAATCTTGAAGAAGTAAAGATTCACTTAGAAGAAGAATTCCAGAGAATAATTGTTACCGGTCTCTATGAAGTTGAAAAATTACGTAATCATGTCAATACCTACATGTCAAGCCAAATCTTGACATTGCTTGCATTTCCAGTATTAATCATGAGTATGATGCTTACAATCTTCACCTCGGAAACTTCTATATCCCGTAGGAAACGCGAGATCACAACACTCAGATCCAAAGGTGCATCATTCAATCAAGTCTTCTCGACATTTGTTTGGGAAGCATTAATACTTGCAATTATTGGATTAGCCCTTGGTCTAAGTTTTGCGATGATTATGGCACCACTCATTGGTTCAACCACCAGTCTTTTCTCATTCGATTTCTCTATCTACGTTTCTTATATTGAGTATCTTACGCTCCCTCCTTTGGCTTTGATTATCGCTGGAGCTATAGCAATGTATCTACCAGCAGCTTACATTCTTCACGTTGCAAGACGTATTGACGTATCTGAAGTTGGTCAGCCAACAACCAACATCGAAGAGGAAGGTACAGAGGAAACGAGTGGTTGGCGATATGCATTTGCTCTAGGAGCAACTCTATCAGTTATGGTAGTTATGCCCTTGGTTTTTGAACCAATAGGGTCTACAGCAATAATACAGGTGCTCGTTGTCACACTTTTACTCTTTGTTGCGTCATATCTTGGATCTAGAACAATGCGTGCTGTAACGGCACATGTTTCCGAAGGAACAAATTTTCTATTTGGAGAAAAAAGTGTGTATCTCAGTCGGAGTCTTAGAAAAAGGAAAGGCCAATTTCTTCCGCTAATGGTAATCCTCACATTGACTCTTACTACAACTTCTATGATGTTGATTCAATCTGCAAGTTTTGAAGCAACACTAACTAATGAGTTGAGTTACGCAATAGGTGCAGATCTTCGAATTGAAACAGACCCATTACCTTTCACCTATATTGAGGAATTATTATCCAACCCTGGTGTATACAAAGCAACGCCAGTCTTAGAAACTTGGGGGCGGGTTGGAGATGATGAATTCTTCATTGAGGGACTCAATGCACTTGATTATCTCAAGATTGGCTATTTTGCGCCTGAGAGTTTTCCATATAATACAAGTAGTGACATATTAACGAAACTAAATGCGACTTCTAATGGAATAATAATTAGTGAATACTATGCCAATCTCTGGAACAAGTCAACTGGACAGACACTTCAAATCAGTACAGGAACAATAAATGCATCCAGAACGGCAGAATATCAAATCATAGGTGTAATGAAAAGCGCACCAGGGTTTGGCGCTGCATCTACACGAGATATTCAAACCTCCACCTTCGGGTCCCAATTCGGATTCCAGGTGAAAAAAGGAGGATTTGCTTTAACCAATCTTGATTATCTTTCTAATGTGTCCACTATTCAAACATCTCAGCTATTCTTAGTAGACCTCATCTCTGGTTTCGATTCTTCTGAACTAATCATGAGTATTGATGCTGTACGCAATACTGATGTATACTCTCCTGAAAGCTTCGCATTAGACGAGTTTTCTGGAATTCAATTATTTGTGTCCGGGATAGATGGACTAACAATGGTTGGATTTGTGATGTCGGCAGCTATGGGCTTGGCAGCCATAACCCTCTTTCTTGGATCTGCAGTATTAGAGAGAGAACCTGAATACGCACTTGTTCGAGCGTTAGGTGGCACTAGAAAACAAGTAGTATCAATGGTATTTGGTGAATTTGCGGGAGTTGTGATTGCAGCCATTGGTATCAGTATCATTCTAGGCGTCTTGTTCGGATTTGTAATGGGCATCTTGACTTTCAGTATTTCTCCCTTCTCTCCCATTATCACCGAGGTCCTTGCCATTCCGTTGACGCTAATGATAGTCATTATCATAACCGAAAGCATAGTAATGATAGCCAGCTGCTATATACCTGCACTTAGAGCCAGTAGAGTTGATCCTGCCCATGTACTCAGAAATCTGTAGTAGAATTGGTCTACTAAAAAATGCGCTTCTCAATAGCCTTATTTGGATGCCGCTAAAAACAAGAAGATGTGACACATATGGTTTCAGCAGATAGCCTTGATTTGTTTGGTGACTATCCTGATGATGTTGTTGTCAGTGTAGAAGATGTGTACAAAATCTATGCTACACAGGACATTGAAACAGTCGCACTCTCAGGAGTTTCTCTGCAAGTTCTTGAAGGGAAGATCATGTGTGTTGTTGGGCCCAGTGGTTCAGGAAAGACAACACTGACAAATATCATAGGTGGCATCACAAAAGCCACTGTAGGAAAGGTATACTGGGCAAATCTGCGAACTGATATCACCAAGTTATCTGAGAATGTTCTGACTGAAGCTAGGCGTCACTTTATTGGGTTTGTATTTCAAGTAAACAATCTCCTACCACATCTCAATGCTTGGCAGAATGTAGAACTCGCAGCAAGAATTGCAGGAGTTCCAAAGAAGATCCGTTCTGAGCGTGTTGATAGACTAATCAGACTCGTAGGTCTTGAGGAGCGCAAACGAAACAAAGCTGTCACACTTAGTGGTGGTGAAAAATCTCGTGTTGCTATTGCAAGTGCTCTTGTGAATCTGATTGATACCGAAGGTAAAGGACTCGTTCTATGTGATGAGCCCACTGGTGACCTAGACCCTGAAACCGCACAGAGAATACTCGAGTTGTTCAAAGAACTCAATGAAACACTGGGTACAAGTTTCTTCATTGTCACTCACAGCCAACAGGTCGCTTCTATGGCTGATGTGACAATCGAGATTCGAGATGGAATCGTATCAGGATTTCACCAGATGGGAATCGATCTCGAAACACTAGGAACAACTCGTATTGTACGATTAGATAATAATTACAGATTACCAATGCCCACAGACCTTCTTGAAATGGCTGGAAATCCATCTGAGTTCAAAATCAGTTATGATGATGGGAAGTTCATTCTTGTGCCACAGAAAGGAGATGTTGTAGACTCAATGAGAGCAAAAAAGGTCCGAACTTGTCGTGTTTGTGGTTCTGAGATACCACAGGGCAAATTCATATGTCCAAACTGTGGTAGCACTGTGTAGTTGCAGTGGTGCTCAACATCATGAAGAGTATACAACTTGTGATATTCATACTCACCTTATACTTGTTTTTGAGTGGAGTAGTGTCAATGCTATTTTGGATAGGGCTTCAATATCCCGCTAATTATTCTGAACCACGTGAAGAAAGCTACTATGAAACCGATTTTTGGGACCTTTCAAATGCAATTACTGACCCGCTAGACATAGAAAACGTGTCTGAATACACCCATGTGACCACGACTGAGGAAGGAACCTTTTCTGTCGATTATTGGGGTTTTAACTACTATAGTGAAACTTACAAAGAAAATGAGATTAGAATCAATTCTCTACTAGTAAGACCAACGAGTTTTGATAACATCACAACTGCAATTCTTGTTCTTCATGGGTATGGTAGTAGTATTGAGGGCTTTGCTGATGTAATAGAGAATTTAGCTATTGGAGGATATATTGTACTTGCAATTGATGCTCCTGGTTCGGGCCAATCTTCTTCTTATCTCCCTCTTAATCCTTCAACATTTTTTGATATTTCAGATGGTCCAACAAGTGCTCATCTCTACCACTCAATCTGGGCTGCTGCACGTGCTCTCACGTTTCTGGAGAGCCTATCCTATATCGAAAACACAATTGTGCTAGGGGGATCAATGGGTGGAATGGAGACCTTCATTCTGTCAGCAATAGACAATCGTGTAGATGGGTCCATTCCGATGATATCTAGTGGTTGTCTTGAAGAAACTTTGCTTGCAGGTTCACTCATGAATGGTTATGTAAAACATGATTATGGTGTATACTCTGAGGAGCTTGATAATATTATCAAGTGGTTTGACCCAATTGCATACGCTCAACAGTTGACCGAACCAGTTCTCATGTTTTTTGGTACCAATGATCCATTCTTTGTTTTAGATGGTATGATAGAAACCTCTGAGGTGATCACAGCTCCTTTAACACTGAGTATTCATCCGAATTCTGGTCATTTCATTGAACCTTCTTGGGTAGAAGTCGTAATAAGGTGGTTAGATGCTCACTTTAAGAATGAGGTCACTTATCCCTCCATAGAGGTGAAACATGAGGAAATAATCACACTAAAGGGTTGGACAATAAGTATAAGCGCAACTGCTTCAGCTGGTTCAAACCTGATACTTCATTATCGTACAGGAGACCCTGGCTCTCCGTGGGATGAAGTTGAAATGGTGGAAAAAGATGGAGTCTATACCTATGAATTAACTCCATATCATATTGGTCGTGTTACATTCTTTGTGTCGCAAGAAGATGGTGACCTTGTGTTTGTTTCATCACTCATTCAAGATGCAAACGCAGGCTCTTTCCTAGTCCCACTTATCACCATTCTCTCTGGAATATGTCTACTATTCATAATTAGATGGATTAGATGGCGACCCTCTCGAGTACGAGTCCTTAGAGAAACACCAATGTTTGTTGGATATTCAATGATAGGTCTTGGTTTCATATTACCTTTTACTGGTGTTAGTAATAGAGTTGAGATAGACTTTCTACAATTCTTGGAAGTCTATGGGAATACGCTGGGACTGAGCGGTTGGTTTCTTTCACTAATGCTACTTTTTGTTTGTTTCATAATTTCATTATCTTCAATTAGATATCAACTCCCACTGAAACTGACAATCCTTCTCTGGATGCCTGTTCTTGCAATCATGATTATTTCATATTCATTTTTGGCGATAATGTTTGCAGTTTCTGGGGGATTGGCTAATATGTATCTAGGCACCGGGGCGTTGTTGATGATTTTCTCAGTGCCGGTTATGTTGAGTTTCGAGTCTGTAGCTAGAAGAAGAGTGTTCACTACACAGAATGTCTTGCCGGTTCAGGAGAATCCTTCCGCTTGAATAAAGCGGCTAGTTCTTCAATACACCGCCAATTCCCCATGAGTTTTCTGACTTCTTTTCGAAGTCGTTTCAACGTTTTCACCTTTCTAATTTCTAAAGCTTGGTCAAGTATTTGTCCGATTTCAATTCCTTCTTGATCAAAATCGGTCAGTATCAGCACACGCTCATTCCCTTTAATTTTTTGTGCAATCAAATCTGCTGTTTCCTCACGAGTTCTTTTTGTTTGTGTGCGGAAAATTCGTGATTGCACTCCGAGGTCTCGTAAAATGTTTACGTCTCTTTTTCCTTCAACAATCATAACCAGGTCTTTGTATTTCCTATCTATCTTCAAGAGGAGTTCAACTAAGGCACGTTCATTATCCCTCATTGGACGCATGCTTCTATAACTCAACAGTAATTATCTCCATAGAACAGTTATTCAGGAATCAGTGCTACTTTCATGGATTCTCCTTTACTCATCATTTTTAGTGCGTCTTCTACTCTACTAAGAGGCATTTCATGAGATATCAGTAGATCTGTGTTAATCTCTCCAGATTCCAGTAATCCTAAAGCTTGTTCAACGTGTTTTGGAGTTAGATGAAAAACTCCCTTAATGGTAAGCTGTCCATAATGGAATCTTTCTGTGTCAATCTCAAACTTTGTACCTGATGCGGCTCCTCCAAATAGAACCGTTGTTCCTGCATCGCGGGTCATATCAATTGCTTGCTCCCAAGTTGCTGGAAGTCCAACAGCCTCGATGACCACATCCGCACCATATCCTGATGTTTCATCTTTAACTCGTGTGACGGGGTCTTCACTATTGGGGGCAATGACGATATCTGCACCCGCTTTGAGCGCAATCTCTCTGCGTAATTCAGAGAGATCTGAGGCGATCACTTTTGATGCTCCCCTCTTCTTTGCGAGCATGATTAACATCTGCCCAATGGGACCTGCGCCAATTATAACAACAGTATCTCCAAGTTCTATGTTTGATTCCTCAATTCCGTGTAATGTACATGCGAGAGGTTCAGTAAGTGCTGCTTCTTTGAATGTAAGGTGTTCTGCAATCTTGTGTGTGTTCCACGTTACCACCGGAGCTGGTACTTTAACATATTCGGCGTACGCCCCATTTACTAGATTGGATTTGAGTTCCTTACACAGGGAAGGTCTATTTCTCTTACAAAAGAAACATGTTCCACATGGTGCTGAGTTAGTAGCAACAACTCGCATTCCTGGAACGAATGTTTCAATACCTTCACCCACTACTTCAATTGTACCTGCATATTCATGACCAAAGAGTGAGGGGGCATTTTGAAGGAGTAATGGATGTCCTCGCTTGTAGGTCTTCACATCCGTGCCACAGGTCAAAGCAGCTCCAACTTTGATGAGTACTTCTCCATCTCCTACTTTTGGGATGTCTGTATCTTCAAATCTAATATCACCAATGTCATAATACATTGCTGCCTTCATTTTTGAACCCATAATCTGCACTCGATTCCATTTTCTATATGTTGGTTTAAATGACTTGTTAAATGCTAGTCCTCACCAAAATGCTTAATGTGCGAGCTTGAATCCCCCCAGCCGAGGAATTCACATTGAAGGTAAGGACCAAGTATCCCGAAATGATGGAATATTTTGCTAGTACTGACTGGGATGGGATGACAGGTGCTACTGCAAAACTACGGGATAATGAATTAATCTTTGACACTCCCGAGATATATGGTGGTAGAGGACAAGGTCTATGCCCCTACAGAATCTTCATCGCTGCTATTCTTGGTTGTTTGAATAATACCTTCTTAGATGTCAAACGCAGGTCTAACATCTCGCTATTATCATTCAGTCTACAAGGACATTTGAAGGTTGAATTTGATGGTGAAGGCTATTCGATAAGCAGCTTTGAGGTTTCGGGTGAGGTGGTCGTTGGAGAGGGCGAACTTGAGCTAGGTGAGCGTGCAGTTCAACTTGCACAGAAATATTGCCCATTGACTCGTACAACAAAGAATTGCATGCCAATCGATTACAGCATTACTGTTAGAGAGGGGTCAGACTAAGATCTATTCACCATCTGTTCTATTTTCTTCATGTATTTGAGAATATTTGACCAATATCCTCCTTGGAAGAAGACGCTATTACATCTCTGGCACCACCAAAACAAATTGTAGTGTGAATAGGTCATTACAGGTACTAAGTCTATGATTTTCTCTTTTTCCGATTTGGTAATCTCAACCAGAACACCATTGCACTTAGAACAACGTGCCTTACTTGGATCGATCTCTGTAGTAAGATTTAGCTTATCAAAAACAAAAACAATCCTTTCATCAACAGATCCTCGGACAAGTAGTGACTCTAACCCCCTTGCTTTGGCTCTTTCGAATAGATTATTATCAGACGTCAATAATGTTCGTGATTCTGTTTCAGCAATAACGAGAAGCTCATCATCGTGTACATCTGGCTCATATAGAGTATCATAGCCAGTAAGCCGCAACCAAACAGACAACTTTCCAAGCATTGCATCCACAATGAATTTCATCATCAACCGGACTCCCTTATTCTCTTAGCAGCTTCCCAAAGTTTACCTACTACTTTTGTTGATACGGTGGCGCACCCCATCTTTGGGCCAATTGAATCGCCATGAAAATCACTTCCTCCCGTCTCGATTAGGTCTAATCCTGCTGCTGCCTTTCTAACATCATCTTGCGTGCCTTTTACTTTCTGCCGCGAATATTCATATTCGACCTCTATCCCTGTGAGCCCCTCATCTGCTAGTTCTATCACTATCGATCGTAGGTCTTGCGCTCTCATTAGCAACGGGTGAGCTAGTACTGGAACACCACCAGCGTTTCTAACCATCTTGATTCCTTCAATTGTCGTGATTCGTTTTCGTGGAATGTAAGCAGGTCTACATTCACCAATATATTCTCGGAATGCTTCTTGAATAGAATCTACTGCACCTGATTTGACCATGAGTCTTGCAAGGTGTGGTCTTCCTGGTGATGTGACATCCTGCAGCATCTTATCCACAGCCTCAGAATCTATACTGATACCGAGTGTTTCTAATTTCCTTATCATCCTCGGCAACCGTTTCTTTCGATGTTCCTCCAGCTCTGCTAATGCCTGTTTTAACTCTCTAGGCTTATCAAGTACATAATATGCTAATAGATGGGTATCAAGACCGTTGTGAATGGTACTTATTTCTACACCTGGCACTCTGAGCCAATTCTTTGGGATATCAACGCTAAGAAACAAAGGAATACCATCAAGAGTATCGTGGTCAGTCAGACCAAGTCCTGCAAGTCCCATGTCTATAGCTTTACTCACTAATTCATCTGGCTGTAGAATGCCATCTGAAAATGAGGAGTGAGTATGAAGATCAACACGCCCTATCACCATGAGCTGCCTCCCTCATCAGTTGTTCAATAAGATTACGCACACGATGACAAATATCACGGATTTCTTGTCGTGTCACAGTACTACCTGATGGACAATCCCCGTCCACCACACATTTCCTTTTTCTAGCATTATACACAATTGGGTAATATCTACACCCTTCTGGACGATGTTCATATATCTTACATAGACCCGTTTCAGGTACATAAAAATAACAGTGGCCATCAACATTCACCAGTTCGCAAAATCCATCATTTGCTAATCTCAAGTATTCCTTTCTATCGTATCCAAGTTTGTCGATTCTTTCTGCATCTGCTTTTGTCAATGTCATCTCTGTTTGCATACAACATAATTTCACTTTGTCGCAAGTGCCATCGTGGTTGCATTGAAAGGATGCCAATGGAATTATGCTCCTGATGTCTGTTGTATTTGATGGAGATTAATTAGTATCGTAATGCGCGGTCAGATTGCGGTTTATAGGGCCATCACGTTGATTAGGCGTTAACCCATCCCTACTTCATCATCATCCCGCTGTGGGATAGTTGGGCTCTGACAGTTAAATACCTCGTCTTAGTAACCTTCGAGATGGTGAGAGGTTTTTCTTTAGATCTGAAATATCAGATGACTCAGTTATAGAACCAGATTCTAGTGTAATGAGCCTTCTACCGGTTATCCTTTGAAATGCTTTGGCACGAATAAGAGTGATTTGTGCCTTGAGTTCATTGGGTTGAGCTAATGCACCAGTCACTGCTTGTCTGCCCGGATTGAGAATGTTGAGAAGGCGTTCTATTAACTTCATTTCTCTTCATAAATCACATTTTTCTCTTAGAAGTTAAGGTTTTCCAACTGACCAATCACACAGCCAAAGCGCTAAATAGACAATTCAAGACAATCGCAATATCGAAAGGCGAGTGTTGACATTCCTATGCGAATTGCTATCGTTGATCAAGAAAGATGTCGTCCAAAAGACTGCACACATGAATGTCGGAGGTTCTGTCCTAGAGTAAGAACTGGCGATGAAACCGTGATATTTCCTGATGGACCAGATAAACCTCCAGTGATTGTTGAAGCTCTCTGCTCTGGAGAAGGCATCTGTGTCAAGAAATGCCCATATAATGTCATCAGCATTATCAACCTTCCAGAAGAGCTTGAAGAAGACACCTCGCATAGGTACGGAGTAAATGGGTTCAAGCTCTTTCGACTGCCTATACCAAAAGAGGGTGGTGTGCTAGGTCTCATTGGTCCCAATGGAGTAGGCAAAACAACCGCTGTCAGAATTCTTGCAGGAGAAATTCAACCCAATCTTGGCAGAGTGGATGCTCCGCCTGAGTGGACTGAGATCATCCAGGAATTTAGAGGTTCTGAGTTACAGCCATTCTTTGAGAAAATACAAAATGGTAATATTGTTCCAATTCATAAACCACAGACCATTACTGACCTTCCAAAACTGAGCTCGATAGCAGACAAGCCAATCAGTGAACTCTTAGAGAGTGCTGACTCATCTGGAAGACTCTCAGAACTCAAGATTGACATGAATCTTGAAGGCATCTGGGACAGATCTATCAAATTCTTGAGTGGTGGCGAACTTCAGCGTGTGGCTGTAACGGCTGCGATTATCCGTGAGGGTGATATATACTTCTTTGATGAGCCAAGCGCATACCTAGATGTACGTGAACGGTTACGAATTGCAAGAGCGATTAGAAAACTTTCAGACCTAGGCAAGACCGTTGTAGTTGTAGAACACGACCTGTCTATTCTCGACTATGTTTCTGATCATGTCTGTATCTTCTATGGTAGTCCTGGAGCTTATGGTATTGTATCTCATCCTCATGGAACGAGAGTGGGAGTCAATATATTCCTTGATGGCTACATTCCTGATGAGAACATGCGATTCCGAGAGACGTCAATATCTTTCAAAGGGATGACAAGTCAGGATGAAGAATATGCTGGAAGTGAAACCCTAATAGAATACGGGGATATGAAGAAGAAGTTTGAGGATTTCGAGTTAGAAGTTCGTGGTGGTCGTGTTGCAAAGGGGCAGATAATTGGCATCCTGGGTCCTAACGGGATAGGTAAAACAACTTTCGTTAGAATGTTGGCAGGAGTTCTTGAACCCGATGAAGGCGAAGTTCCTGATGAAACTATCAACGGTTTCGAATTAAAGGTGGCGTACAAACCACAATATATAGAGCAAGACTATCCAGGTAATCTGAGGATGTATCTTCGAGAAGCAGGAGGAAATACCGTCGATACTGCTGACTACAAGACAACAGTCATTCGAAAGCTTGAGCTTGAACATCTTCTTGACCATAGTGTTGAAGGACTAAGTGGCGGAGAGCTACAACGGGCTGCAATAGCTCGTACTTTAGCTCAGGATGCAGACATCTATCTTTTTGACGAGCCTTCTGCTTTTTTGGATATCGAACAAAGACTAGCGACATCCCGTGCTATAAGAAAGATAGTGCAAGACAAGTTACGTACTGCATTTGTAGTTGAACACTCCATTCTGATGGCAGACTATCTCAGTGATAGTATGGTAGTATTCAATGGAATTCCTGGTAAGAAGGGTAGAGCATCTCCAGTCACAACGATGAGAATAGGAATGAACGCATTCCTGAAAGAAATGGGTGTCACATTCAGACGAGATCCCCAAACTGGTAGACCTCGTGTGAATAAAGAAGGTAGTCAACTGGACCAGCAACAGAAAGCTGATGGTAACTATTATTATGTTGGCAAAGGAAAGTAGCTAGCTGAAACCTCTCCGCCAGTGTGCTTTTCCCTTTTCCGACTTTTCTTCATCCATCTCTGCTAGAATCTTTACAGCTTCATTACCACAACGAATAACATCTTTTTCTCCCTTAACTTTAAATTCATTCTTTACACGATTTGCATAGACTGCACAGACCGCTCCTGTTCTGAAACCATAGATGTTACCAAGTGTGAATAATGTAGCTGCTTCCATCTCAAAATTGGCTACATTCGCTTTCGTGAGGTCTTTGATTAGTGTTTCACTATGACTCTGAGTAAATCCTCTAAATCCTGGACGTGACTGCCCTAAGTAGAATGAGTCAGTGGATGCTGAGATTCCTAAGTGATAGTTTACACCAATTGTGTCCGCTGCTTCAATGAGTGCCAGAATCACCTCATAGGATGCAGAAGCTGGGTATTCAGTCCTCACATATTGCTCACTGGTTCCATCCAATCGCACAGCGGCTGTGGAAATGATCAGATCCCCAATCTCGATTTCTTCCTTCAGCGTAGCCGTTGAACCAACACGAATGAAATTTCTTGCACCAACATTGGCAAGTTCTTCAATCACTATTGCTGTTCCTGGTCCTCCTATACCTGTAGAGCAAGCCGAAATTGCCGCTCCTTTGTATTTCCCCGTATGAGTAACAAACTGCCTGTGCATCGCAACCTGTTTCTTTTCATCCCATAACGAGCTGATTTTCTCCACTCGTTGAGGGTCTCCGGGAATTATCACAGTTTCTGCTACATCTCCTTCTTTTACTTCAAGGTGATATTGAGCTCGATTTTCAGTAACTGGGCTGTCTGCTGATACACGCTTCTTAGTCATGGGCTTCACTCAATATTATCATTGCACACTATGATTTTACATTTTCTAGAAACAGCAGGCATTTATGAGGAAGTGATTTCATGTATAATCTACGAAAATGAGGTCTGATTATGACTGAGCTTCTTGACAAACTCGACTATCTCCCTCTTGGTAAACGTATTCGTCTTCACAGACTGATGTATGAACATGGTCCTGGAAATGGACGAATGATGATTCTTCCCATCGACCAAGGTATGGAACATGGTCCAAGGGATTTCTTTCCTAATCCTGAGAGTGGAGATCCCAACTTTCAATTCCGACTTGCTGAAGAAGGAGGGTTCTCAGGTATAGCGCTACATCTTGGTCTTGCTGAGAAATATGCTCACAAGTATGCTGGGAAAGTTCCAATAGTCTTGAAGATTAATGGCAAAACAAGTATTCCTCCTGACAATGATGCACTCTCTCCAATGACTGCATCAGTGGAAGATGCCGTTCGTATTGGTGCTGATGCGGTTGGATATACCCTGTACGTTGGTTCTCCAAGACAATATGAGGACATGAATCAGTTCAGGAGGGTGAAGTATGATGCTGATAGATTGGGCATTCCTGTTATTATGTGGGCGTACCCAAGAGGAGAGGCTATAGCGAAGAAGGGTGGTCGTGATTCCCTATTTGCTGTTGATTACGCAGCTCGAGTTGCATGTGAGCTTGGTGCTGATGTTGTAAAGCTGAATATGCCTGATACTGAAATCAAAAGAAGAGATGATCAGACTCCTCCCTATGACAAGATCTCCTTATCGCCTGAAGAAGAGGTGAAACATGTAATCCGGTCCGCAGGAAGAACTTTGGTACTCTTTTCAGGTGGTAGTAAGATGAGTGATGAAAAGGTAATCGAACGAGCAAGATCTGCGATAAAGGAAGGTGCAGCCGGTCTTATTTTTGGAAGAAACATCTGGCAGAGAAAATGGGATGATGCACTTGAAATCACTGAGAAATTGAAGATGTTACTTATTGAAACGTAAGTGGTGACCAACCGTAGCTATTATATGGGTGTAAAATACTTGCCTGCTTGAAAACACGAGCAGGTTGAGGATGCTATCCGAAATATCTAAAGGATATTCGTTTCGTGAACCGGCTCACAGAAAGAACGAGATTTCGTTCTTATATCTCATAAATGGAGCGAGTTACTATGGTAGAAACGACCCTCAGCGTCATTAAAGCTGACATCGGTTCTCTGGCAGGGCATGTCATTGTCCCTGATTACATTCTGGAGATGGCACGCAAGTCTCTGAAAGAGGCCGTTGAAAACAAGGTAATCATGGACTTCCACGTCACCCATGCTGGTGATGATTTGGAACTCATTATGACTCACAATAAAGGTGAAGATAATGAGGAAGTCCATAAACTAGCTTGGGACACCTTTATGCAGTGCACAAAGCGAGCCCGAGAAGATAAGATATATGCCGCAGGTCAGGACATGCTAACGGACACATTTAGTGGAAATATTCGTGGTATGGGTCCTGGATCAGCTGAGATGACCATTGAAGAAAGGAAGTCTGAGCCTTTTGGTATATTTATGGCTGATAAGACAGAGCCAGGCGCATTTAATTTTCCACTATACAAGATATTTGCCGACCCATTCAATACAGCTGGATTGGTCATTGATCCTAATTTACATGAAGGATTCTCATTCGTCATTCAGGATGTACAGAAGGAAGTACCCTGTTACGTCGAGATGACGACTCCTGAAGAGAGCTATGATGTCCTTGCCCTCCTTGGTAGTACCGGACGCTATACAATCAAGAAGATCTATCGACGTGATGGTCTTCAAGCAGCTGCTGTAAGCACAGACAAACTACACATGATGGCAGGGAAATATATCGGAAAAGACGACCCTGTAGCAATCATCCGAGCACACTCAGGGCTTCCAGCCATGGGTGAAGTGCTTGAAGCATTCACTCTACCTCATCTGGTATCTGGTTGGATGCGTGGTTCTCACACTGGTCCACTTATGCCCGTTGCTTTGAAGGACTCACGATGTACACGATTCGATGGTCCACCAAGAGTCATAGGTCTTGGCTTCCAAGTTTCGAATGGTCGACTACTTGGTCCTATTGACCTCTTTGAAGATGTGGCGTTTGATATCACTAGGCAGAGAGCAATGGAAATCTCTGACTATCTTAGAAGAATTGGTCCATTCCAACCTCATCGATTAGCCGAACTAGAGATGGAATACACGACGCTACCAAAAGTCCTTAGCAAATGCGAAAATCGTTTCACTGAGGAAGATATTGTTGTGAAAGGACCTAAAGCAGATAATTCAGACTCGCCTGAATAAACTAGAAAAAACTGATAGCGGGGGGATTTCCTCCCGCTGTACTTTTCATTCCTAAATTATTATCCTGTTCTTTTGATTATATGATAACCAAATTTTGTTTTTACAGGGTCATTCGTCATTTGTCCGACATTAAGAGAGAATGCAGCACGTTCGAATTCAGGGACCATTTGTCCTTTAGAGAACCATCCCAAGTCTCCACCTTTCTTCTTTGATGGACACGAGCTGTTACTCTGGGCGATTTTCCTAAAATCTGCACCTTCTTTAATATGTGCAATCAATTCCAATGCTTTTTTGTGTTTGTCCACAAGAATATGGCTTGCTCGAATTTTACCGGCTTTGCCTTTACCCATATTATTCACCTAATGAGGCTTTACGCCTAAATTCTATAATTTTCTTCATACACACCTTGTTAAATTTGTGCAAATGAGACATCATATTGCCATGTACAGAGATTTATGTGATTTCTCTGTTATTGTTAGTTTATTGAGAGGATGATATACATGAAGGCTAGTCTCTTTCATAATCACGGTGGTCCTGAAGTGTTAAAGTATGATGAAATCGAAGATCCAGTTGTACGACCAAATGAGGTGCTAATTGAGGTTAAAGCAGTAGCGCTTAATCACTTAGACCTCTTTGTCAGAAATGGCATTCCCGGTTTGAATCTAGAAATGCCTCATATTCTTGGGAGCGACATTTCTGGTCAAGTTCGAGAGATTGGCGAAAATGTGGAATCTGATATCAGCAAAGGGCAAAGAGTCATTGTTGATCCAAGTCTATATTGTGGAAAATGTGAGTTCTGTAAAGCTGGTGAACAATCTCTCTGTACTTCTTACGGTATTGTTGGGGAACACGTACGTGGTGGATACTCAGAATTATTCACAATACAAGAGGAGAATATAATCCCTATTCCTGATACCAGTGGGCTTGATTATGTAGAAGCTGCTGCTGTTCCTTTGACGTTCATGACTGCATGGCGGTTACTTATGACAAAAGGAAGACTGAGAGCTGGTGATGATGTCTTAATTATCGGGATTGGAGGTGGAGTTGCATTAGCTGCAATGGAAATTGCAAAGGTCGCAGGTGCAAAAGTTCTCGTCACAAGTTCATCTGATATGAAATTAGAGAAAGCTCGTCTATTAGGCGCGGATGTGCTAATAAATCACAATTCTCAACCCGATTATCATAAGACAGTGTGGGAAAAAACCAATCGTCGCGGCGTTGACATTGTACTGGATTCAGTGGGATCAGCTACATGGGAACGCAGTCTTAGAAGTCTTCGTAAAGGTGGCAGATTAGTTACATGTGGTGCAACATCTGGTCCGAAGGCTGAAACAAACGTGAATCTGCTTTTCTGGAAACAACTTGAAATTCTAGGTAGCACAATGGCATCAAGGTCTGAACTTGATGCAGTCTTGAAACTTGTTTGGAAACAGCGTCTTCGCCCAGTTGTTGACAAGGTATTCCCATTGTCAGAGGCTAAGAAGGCTCATCTCATGCTTGAGGCTGGAAATCAATTCGGAAAACTTGTGCTAAGACCATAAACAACCGTTCATTGTAAGGTGGACAGATCTGGACACCGGAGTCTTGTCCGTTTTGAAACGGCACTGGAATGTCGCTCCGTGGAGTCCGCACAGTGGTGTCAGTCGACCTAGATAATGGTTCCTTCCTGAAACATACAAGTCCCCACCTAAAATGTTCAGCTTTGTCCAGAATTTTCGCAGATGTTGCCAACCCTCATACCTAGTAATACGTAGATACCCACCAGAATCAGACACCAGTTAATTACTCAAATCTGTATCCTTTTTCATGGTGTACAATGAGAGTTGTAACAATATGCATGCCCGAATCCTATGTTGAGGGCGTCGATAAACTGATTCAGCAAGGAATGTATCCAAACAGATCGGAGGTCATTAGGATAGCTATCAGAGATCTCTTGGTAGATGAACTATGGGGTGAGAAGCGACAATCTGCAGGGATGCCTCTAATTGAGCAGATTGAGAAACTGACCGCACTTCGATCTAACTTGGAAGTCAAATAGTATTGATTTAATACAATCGAACTATCTTTTTCAATGAGTATAACTACATACGATAACGTGTTTAATCGCATAACCGTACAAATTGGTCAACTCGAAAATTTTAACGATTGATCATTTCGTGTAGAATGGAGCGTTGCGAATAATGATACGAAGGATATTTGGCCGTAAGAAAGACGAAGATGAAGAAGAGGTAGAAGAGACAAAAACTGAGGAAAAGAAGTCTACTTCTGAAGATGCAACTGAATCTGAACCTGTTGAAAGTGAAGAACAAGAATCTCCTAGAGGAGCTGAATCTCCTGTTGAAGATATAGAGATTCCGTCCAGTACAATGCCCTATCATGATACAATTCAAAATCGATTGTTATACTTGTTCACTGAACCTGAATTTGCAGAGTACATTGAGGCTCCAGATGAATTCCTTCTTGAATTCATGGCAATGGGTGAGAGATTCGCTGTCCTGAAGAAGTCCATGGAGAATGTTGAGATTTCTTCAGGGGCGGTTCCAGATGAAGATGCATTCATCAGAATTGGAAATGATGTTGTCGATGAACTACTGAGTGCATCAAATTTCGATGAGTTCTCTGATATCTATTTGAAATATTACAAGAACCCTGAACCTGGTAAATTCGTCAAAATAGAGATGAGAAAGGCCATAACAGCCCTCTCTCGTAAGGGTTACAATAGAGTACCTGCCTTGAAACTGTTGATTGGTGCAACTCGTTAGTAAAAGCGCTTAATAGGCACCCATCTTGAGCAAAAACCAATGCAGAGCTGCAATCTGCAGCGAATTAGGGCTGGTAAAAATGGTAAAGGTGGAACTACCTGTTATTGCTATCAATTTCAAAACCTATCCCCAGGCAACTGGCGATAAAGCGCTAAAGCTCGCTAAAGCATGTGAGAGCGTTGCGAAAGAACATAGTGTGTCTATCGTTGTTGCTCCACAAGTCCCCGATCTATATCGGGTTGCTGCAGCAGTTGAGATACCTGTTTTCTCTCAACACATGGACGGTGGAAATCCTGGAAGATTTACAGGGCATGTTCTCGGAGAAACGCTTGTTGAATCTGGTGTTTCAGGAACATTATTGAATCATTCAGAAAATAGAATGCAGCTTGCTGATATTGAGGAGTCAATCCGCAAGGCTGAGAAATTGGGTCTCTATACTATTGTTTGTACCAATAATCCCTTGGTCAGTGTTGCAGCAGCTACTCTTTATCCCTCTGCTGTGGCTGTTGAACCTCCTGAACTCATTGGCACAGGTATTTCAGTATCTCAAGCACAACCTGAGATTATCACTGGAACTGTCGAGAAGATACGTGGTGTGAACAAGGATATTGTGATTCTCTGTGGTGCAGGTATAAGTAATGGTGACGATGTTGAATCCGCCATGAAACTTGGTTCTCAAGGTGTCCTTCTCGCTTCAGCTGTTGCAAAAGCCGATAAGCCTGAAGATGTCCTGATTGATCTCGCACGACCTATCTTAAAGTAGCACATAACATAGTGTTTTTCAATACGCCATATTTCGACAGGTTGGGAATAACAGTGAAGGTTACAAACCAGTGTGCGTACTGCTTACTAGAACGTGCTATCAAACAAGTACGACTTGCGACAGATGATTCTGAACTTCAGATGAAAGTCACGACTGCCATACTAAAAATGCTAGCAGATAGTTTCAACGAAGAATCAGTCCCTAGTCATATTGGTACAGATCGAGATTTGTTAGTTCAGAAGATGACTGGTAAGGATCCATATGATGAACTGAAGAAGATGTCCAACACTATGGCATTGAGTATTCTTCCTGAATTGCAGGAAATAGTAGCTGAGTCTGGTGATGAACGTGCCCGTTTTCGAAAAGCGACCTTAATCACTGCAGCTGCAAATTCAATTGAGTTTGACGTGGCTGGCAGGGACTTCAGTTTAGATGAGTTACGTGGCATTATTTCGAATGTTGAAGAAGAGCTAGCCATCGACCAGATAGATGAATTCATGGAACTATGTAAAAAGTCTAAGAGTGTCATCTATCTAATGGATAATGCAGGTGAAGTTGTCCTAGATATGATTCTAATTGATGAATTGAAACATTTGGGTCTCAAAGTCATTGCTGCGGTTAAAGGTGGTCCTATTCTCAACGATGCCACGGTTAAAGATGCAGAAGAAGTTGGTCTTCACGAATATGCAGATGAAGTGGTATCTACGGGAGCTCCTGCTATTGGTGTTAACTACGAAAGAAACTCAAGAGAATTTCTTGATTTATTCGAATCCAGCGAACTCATTATTGCCAAGGGTATGGGTAATTTTGAGTCATTAACGGAATTCGATCCTCTCTCCCCAACTGTACACATTATGAGAACGAAATGCATACCAGTAGCTAAACATGTCAATTGTCCAATCCATAGGAATGTGATACTAATCCGATATCCAAAAAAGTAGTTGTCGGCTATTCTAAGAATAGGGACGTAGCGATTGAGTAAAAGACTGACTCTCCGCAAAGTCAATTTGCATCTCAGGAAACTCAGAACTCAGATGATGGCGTAATCTTTTCATACCTGGTTCGTCTGTGGTGATGGATCCAATCTCATAGAGTGAAACCCCCATGTTGTGCACATAGTGCCTTGTGTCAGGAGTCACATCTCCTGTGATTACAGTTTTCAACCCTTCTCTTCGAGCTTTCTCCATTAGCTGTATGTTAAGATATTCACCAGGGCAGACTAGTACCTGTTTTACATCGGCATCTAAGTTACCAGTGAATGTAATGGATTCAAGTTCCATCCTGTCTACTATATAGTTTGCAAAACCTGAATGGTTTGTTGTGTTCTGAGGCTTACAGACTCTTCCGAGAGGCACAAGACGTTGGAAATCTCCTTGGACATGAAATTCTCCGTCAAGTTTCAAATCAAGTGTTTTGACAAGAGCGTCAGCAATCCCATCCCTTGCAGCTACCCACGCACTGCCAATTACATATGTAGAAATATAATTCTTGACCAATAGTCTTACTCTTGTGAGGTGGCTAGCGGTAATTGTTTTGATTGGTTCCCTGAACAAAGGTTGAGAAGTAAGTAAGAGATTAGACTTGTCCTGACTTGCTTTAGTCACAGCACGAGAAGAAGGGTAAGAAGACACAGTTATTCGTTTGATGGTTGTTTTTTCCTGTTCAGATTCAATGTCTGGCCCAATTTCTATCCGGCCAGAGTGTCCAAATACTTGTAGATCTCTTGATGCCAAGGAATGAATATGAAGGATCACATCACGAAGTGTTGTCATGTTGGCCAGCTCACGGAATTTTACATCATCCAACTATATGTGTAATTCCGTTTCTATGGCTAGCTATACGCCCTTTAGCGTTTCCTATCGGAAAAAATGAGCGAGCTGGCATGTTTTACCAGCTCATCCCGACACTTTCAGGTCTTTTTCTTTAGCACCATAATGATTGCAAGAAGTGCTACAATACCTATGGCTCCTAAAATTCCGACAACGAGGAAAAGGTCGATATTACCTCCACCTACGACCACCGATTTCTCATCTAACAAAAACGCATTTCCATATACATCTTCGACTGAGATGTAGTATGATATGTTCGTTGATGATGTATAAGGTCCAAGAGTTATTGAATAGAAGCTAAAGGAACGTTTCATTTGTGTTTTATTTAGCCCATTACCATCATCAAAACTGATGAACGTTTTAGTTATTAGGTTCACATCACTACTAGTTCTTAGCAATTTGATGGTGACATAAGTGCCTTCATTCGTAATTTTTGTTTCATAAGTTGAATTAGAAATCAATCCTTCTATGGGCATCAGCACAGATAACAGTCCTGAATCGGGATTGTAATCTTTGATATTTAGGTATGAATGTACATAACCATATTCATCAACAGTTGCTGTGAAGTCGTATGTTTCTGTTGCACCTGCAGCCGCAGAAAGAATCTGTGATGTCTGGTCAATATTCATTGAATATGTGGTGAATGGTGTACAATTCATACTCAATTGAGAATCAAGATTATTTTCCAAAGTCAGAGTGAATGTTATGTCGCTTGATGGTTCTATAATTCCTAGAGTATCACCATCTAGTGTCAAATCTATACCAAGTATTGTTTCTGATGTCGCTGCATCAGCAAGTGCTTTTGCTTTTGAGGGAATCCACGATTCTAGTGCTCGTTTTGCAAAGCTAAGATAGAGTTTAGATAGCTCAACAGACTCTCCTGCAGTTTCGGCCGCGCCAATTGTTTCTTCAGCAGCTTCAACTGCTGTTTCAGCTTCAGTAAGAAGTTCCAAATATCTGTCAACCCAGACAGCATCACCAAACACCAGATGATTCTCTCGGCTTAGAACAACGATTCTTCTATTGAGTATTGCATCAACTACATCCTCAACTGCTACTTTTCCATCTTCTCCTGAGGGATTTTCCACAAAGATGACATTTGAGGTCTGTCCAACATAATACTTCGAGTGTCCATCACTAGCACCAACAAATGGTGTGGTGAATGCAGTCTCTCCGAGTCCATGGAAGTATTTCTTGTTGACAACTTCAAAGGCGTCATATCCGTATATGTGGAAGTTTTCCCAGACTGGAATGTAAGCACCTGAGATAGTTGGATGGGCAAAGATTGCAATTCCTCCCTGGCCATGAATTCCATCAACAGCTTCTTGAGTATCATCTGTAATCACTTGCTCGGTCAGCGGAAATCCGACTGTATGTGGTATCGAGGAAAGTTCAGCTCCCACAAACATCTCAATTCCGATATCATATCTATCTTGAATCCGATTGGTAGCAATACCACCGTAAACTCCATTGTTTGCGTCTATATTATAAGAGTGGTCAGTCATTACAAAATACTCATAGCCTGCTCGATGTGCATAGAGTAGCATTTGTTCTGGAGAGTCTGCGCCATCGCTCATGGTTGTATGATCATGAATTATTCCTCCAAATGCAGTGTATTGTTGCACTTGTCCAGGTGTCAGTTCAGAATCTTGTCGAATTTTGATTATTGCTTTGTCTGGAAGGTCTAAGTCCCTCTCAGACACACCTGAAATCCAATCCACAATGTTCAGTGAAAGTTGTAGATGGTCGTTATCGTTTACCAACCATCCTCTCTCTACATAATATTGGAAGAATGGTGCTGGTGTGCCTACTGCAATAACATTACCTCCACTTGTTTCAACAGCTGCTATCATATCATCATTCTTTATCGTGCCAATTGATACTGCTGGACTTTCTATTGTCAAAGAACATCCTGTAAGCAGTTCATTTGAAGAAGTGAACGAGTCCACACTATACATAATCGGGTGTTCTGCAAGATCATCATCAGAACGAAGTGCACGCCCGAGAATATCATCATTATTGAATGTGATTCCATATTCTTCTGCTATTTCATTCAAGTGTTCATTTGTATAATCGGTCGTTGATGGGCGATGATCTGTACCAACAAGAAGCAGACCTCCGCCATCCGCTACGAAGTCATGTGCCGCCTGAATCTCGCTAGAAGTAAGCGCAATCTGTGGGAAGAATAGACAAAGAATATCATATTCGTCGAGTATTCCACCATCAAGAGGTTCATCGAAATTGTTTGATACCTCATATCCTGATTCCATCAATAACCAACCAAAGAGGGATGCATTGCCCGGTGTCCACATATCACTTCCTCTGTCTGTGTGTGATTCATCAACGAGTACTCTTGCTCCCGTCTGAGCAAGTGATACATCCTCTGAAGATCCAACATCCGTATTTTGAGATACGGTTGGATTAACGGGTTGTTGTAAAACTAATAGTAGCATCAATAATGCTACAATAAGGTATGACTTTCGCAAATTTGGCACCATCACATTATATTCTATGATATGGTGATACATATACTTCTTGGATACGACGAAAAATCAGTTAACAAGATTAAGTCTGTTATTCATTCATCTAAGTCTTCATCATCTAAAGAGTAGATATCTTCAAGCTCTTCATCAATAACTTCGAACTCGGGTTCTTTTTCTTTCTTCTCTTTCTTTTTCTTCTTTTCAGCTGTTTCCGATTCCGTTGTTTTTCTAGTTCCTTTCTTCTTGAGCTTCCAATATGCTGTTCTAATGGAACGTGCTTTCCTCATTGCACGGAAATCAACTACTTGTGGGTTCTGTCTTTTTATGAGACGTGTTCGTTCACGAATTAGTTTACGTCCTTTGTTCACCATAGGGAATCACTTCATTAGCTGATACTTGGAGCAGCCATATCCTGATTTTATAACTGTGTCGCTAAATGACCAATTCAGCATAATAATGGTAATGCTTTTCATAACCGAGTATGATTCTATGAATCATGCATTCGAAAGATGATATTGTGAGTATTCGCTTACGATTGAGTAAGGATCTCCTGGTGCGGATTGACAGACTCGCTGGAGAAAACGGACGTCAGCGATTCATAGAAGATGCAATAAACTGGCGACTTGATCAAGAACTACCTCCTGTGGTACTCGATCTAGTTGACCAAGTAGAGAATCTGAGGGCGAGAGTTGAATATTTGGAAAACGTTCAAGAAACTAGTGTTTATCGAGGTGACCTCAAAGAGTTCGTAAAAGAGAATATCTGTCGTGATGAAATTGATGAACGAATTCTTTCATATTTTATTCAACACAAAGGTGCTACTACACCTGAATTAGGAGAAGAGATTCTAGGTAGTCCGAAGAAACGTAGAACCGTTCACTCACGAATAGTAAAGATGAATGAGCAAGCCAACGAGCATCTTGGAGAAGAGATTCTTAGACTTGAAAAGAGCGAGATAGATGGGAAACGGGGTGCATGGTGGATTACTAGCTATTCACTCTTAGTATCCTAGCAAAATGCTAAAATGCACGCTACAGTAGCACACGATGGGATCGTAGTCTAGCATGGATAAGGCACCAGCCTCCGGAGTTGGTCATCCCCGGTTCAAATCCGGGCGAT
>CAZSWP010000023.1:0-60948 GCA_964610875.1 uncultured archaeon | reverse complement strand
CCCCTTACGTATACGAGGGGAAAATGTCACAGTTTCAAACAACATTTTCGAGAATCATTATGATTATGTTGTTTATGTTGCTGGAGACTCCGAGTACGACATGCGGGAGAGTCCTTGTGCTATTGTTCTAGACAGCTATATTCACGTCTTAGAAAATCACAATGCAACTAATGTACTTATAGAAAAGAATAGGATATTTGACTGGCCTGGTTCTGGAATTGTGGCCGCTGAATATTCATATAATAATACCATTCGAAACAATCTCATCCAGAGTGTTTCAGACGCAGGAATCAATTTTATTCATGAATCTCACAACTACACTGTCACAGGGAATCTCATTGCCGACTCTTATCTTGGTGTCAATGTAAGCCAGCAATGTGAGAACCTTACCATCTACAAGAATGCATTTGTAAATGATACAATTCTTGCTGTAAACCTAGACAGTACTGAGAGAGGTATCTCTTGGGACAATGGAACTTATGGAAATATATGGACTGATCACTCTGGAGTTGATTCGGAACCTGACTGGGTCATTGATTCTCCACGAGAGGACACCACCAACAACGTGACGGATGAAAATCCAGCATTGATGATTGGTAATTTTGCTCCCGGAACTGGTACCTGGACAATTGATACACCTCACATGTTCCAATACAACGATGTCGGAGATATCTATGATAATATTGTAGTAGAAGGCGTTGCTGGTTTCCTTGGTTTAGTTAACTCTGATATGAACATTGAATCGGGGCAATCGATCACATTGGATGATGAATCCACTTTTGTTTTAATCGAATCTTCAGTGCAAGTCCGAACTCTGTCAGGGTCGTTCAATTTCTATGTCAATGACATCTTCAACTGGCTGACCATGGATTCGTCTATATCCAATGTTACTGGAAGTCTTACAATTGAAACTAGGTTCTTCGATTCTCAGGGAACCATATACCATGAGATTCCTGGAATAGAAATCGGAATGTACGCTTATTACAACTTTACTTTCCAAGGCGCAATTCCAATCTCTGTCAATGATAACGTCTTCACAAATATTACTGGTGACATTATTATCGATCGAGAAGCAGAGTTTACAAACAACTCGGTCACCTTTGAAAATCCAAGCAGCGATAATTATGTGAGTATGGGTACTCAGCACAGCGATTCTGAATTTGACGATCCTGAGCATTTCGTTGTTGAGGATAATATGATAACTGGCGGTTGTTTGAATCTGACCACTGCTTACGCTTACTGTAGTGCTGTTGACAACTACGCAGAACTAGGTTTCCGTGTGAATATAGGCGAGGGTGCTCACCACCAATTCTTCAACATTTCAGGAAACACAGCTGATCAAAATGAGATGTATCTCAGTGTAGAAGTAATAAGCGGTGCTTCATCCACGAAGGTGGATATGAATAACAATACCCTTGATTCAGGTACATTTACTCTGTACTGTAATTCCGGATGGGGTCATGCTGGTTTTGATATGTTATACACGACACATAATTCTGGGTTATTAGATATCAACAATGCACTATTTGGTGATATTCAGTATTTCAATCATGTTTCTGGACCAACGGAGATGCTTCATGTTCAGGAAGCAACATTTGACCATTGTACAATGGGCGGAGACTTGGATATTGTAAACTCGGGATCGTTCAAATTCTTGAATGGCTACATTGGAGGAGATGTTGTTCTGGATTCTGTTGATGGTTCTTGTATTAACTCCACTGATTTTAATGGTGGGCAACTTTCGATAAAATACTCACCTGATTTTGTTGCGGCACATAACAACTTCTTTGATTATGGTAGTACAACTGATTCTCAAATCTACGTCTTCCGGAGTGAAAATGTTGTGATATATGACAATGATTTTCACAATGTCACAAGTGCAATTGAAGTAGAGCGAGAATCTGATTTCAGTGTAATTGAAGGTAATACTATGGACCTGAATGGCGGCAATGGTATCTATATTCCCCAACCCTGTCATAATCTCACGGTTAGAAGCAACGTCATTGGGAATGGAAGCAATGGAATCTATTTTGAGCACTTCAGTGGTTATTCATGGAACTCAACTATTATCGGAAATGAATTTGGCAACCTCACTGGTACTGCGATTCGGATAAGCCGTGGGAACTATCATACAGTTATTGGAAATACCATATACAATGTTACTGGGACTGGTGTGTACGTCTATAGTACTGGATATCCTACTATCGAGTACAACACAATCTGGGATGTTGATGGAATTGGTATCGATGTCAATGGAGGCAACATCACTCTCAATCACAATAGGATTACTGATTGTGGATCACATGGCATTTACCTTAGATCAGGCGTTGACTACTACTATCTGACAATGCAAAACAATTCGGTGATGTATTGCCAAAATGGAGTATACAGCGATGGATGGTATTATGAAGCTATGATTTGGAACAATACCTTTGCGTTCAACGATGCTTGGGGTACGTACATCCGTGGCTTGTATGATTCACAGCTATGGTTGAACTACTTCTACAGAAATGTAGAAGGGAGTCTCTACATCCTTTCGGGTACAAACAATCAACTGGACAATGGTTCTATTGGTAACTTCTATCCAGAATATCGAGGAGCTGAATCTGGTACTCATTGGATTGGCAGTGATGCATACGAAGTTCGTGGTCAGAATAATGCCGTTCGCGGAACTGACAACCATCCGATTATGGGTATGGGTGCAATTCCAGATTTTGGTAGTCCTCTCCCGTCAGGTGATTGGGTGATTGATGAACTGACAATTGTGCTTGGAGTCATAAAATCAGTTGATGGTGATATCATCATCACTGGTAATGGAAATCTTACATTGATTGGTTCACAAATTACTCTAACTACAGGCGGTGCATATTGGTCAACGATTGAGGTACAGGGTGGTGGAGCTCTACGAATGATTGCAGGAGCTAAACTCACTTCTGACCAGACAACGGAAACCTATGGTTTTGGCTTTAGAACAGGTGCTCATCTGTATTTAGATGATGCATTTATTGACAGATGCAGTAGGATGAATGCTCCATATGATTATGGATTCGATGTCAATATCACTGATGTGCATCTAGCAAATCTAACATTGAGTAACAGCTATTCCGGAATTTACTTCCTAGGTATTAATGGACTCACAATTACTGATATCCATCTAGTCAATATTTCATACGGAATACGTTCAGCAGGTACAGATAATTACATAATTGAGTATCTGACCTTTGACAATGTTGTTATTGGATTAAACCCATCAAATTCACAAAATTGGATTATTCGTTATTGTGATTTCACTGGTGTCACAAATACTGCAATAGATGGTGCAAATATGGACAACTCCCATATTTACGACAACATTTTCTATTACATCCCAACTGGAATTGACTATAACTCAGGGTGTGCAGGCAATGAAGCATATTTGAATTTCTTCTCAGGTGAAACGAACTACCTAGTTGATATTGGTTCAGGAAATGTAATGAATAACGGTACCCATGGCAACTTCTACCTGGATTATTCCGGAGTGGATGATGATGGTGATCTTGTTGGAGATGTTTCCTACAATGCAAATGGTGTTTCCGATCCATATCCTGTGATGGTTTACGGTTCTTGGCCATCTGTAAATCAGTGGGATGTAACCGTTAACACTGTTTGTCTGCCTACGAACTACACAATTGCTGGTAATATTGTGGTTCACGATGGTGTTACATTGTACCTCTTAGGATCACGACTCTGGTTCAATTGCTCAGTAGATCAAGAGTATGGTGTCACAGTAAACAATGGTGGATCTCTCATCTACGATAGCGGTACTATCAGAGCAATAGATACTACGTACCGTTTCTCATTTGTTGCTTGGGAAACTAGTTCAGTAACAATGGAGCATCTTGTTATTGATGGTGTTTATGAGATTCAAATACATACCAACTCTACGGTTTTGTATGATCTTGAGATTTCTAATGCATATCATGCAATACACTTTGTCGAACAGTATCTGTACGGAGTATTGCTTAATGGTATCCAAATTTCAGTGTGTGAGGAATATGGAATATTCCTTGAATATGCAAATGAAATTGATGTTCAAAATTGCTCCATTTCAGATGCTTCTATTGGAATAGCTTTGCGCTATGTTTCAGAAATCGATATTGTGGATGTTGAGCTATCTGATATCAGTGATGAGGGAATATACATTTTTACCTCAACGAACATATCTATCTCAGAATGCTCCTTTGATTATATGAGTGCCTATGGAGTCCGCTCCTCGAATGATGTTAGTGGATACTTACTGATAGAGGATTCAGTCTTTACCCATGTTTCAGACGGGATATCACTAGCAGCTTGGAGTCAGGATGATCTCACTGTGACGATCCGTAATGTTACAATGGAGTATGTAAGCGGACATGGGGTGATTGTGAAATATGTCGGTCTAGTAGATATCAACAATTGCTCATTTTCATTACATGGTGGAACTGCAATCCAGATATACCAATACACAGAACGCTTCGAAATACATGATGTTACCGGTTTCAATGGTTCTTATTTCGTAGATTTTCTGTCTAATTCAATTGGGAACATCTATGATTGTGAGATTTTGAATTTCACTGAAGCCATTCACCAATCGCATGCTGAATTAGGTGGAAAGGTGAACATCACGGATAACTACATCTATGGATGTAATATTGGAATTCAGGCTCGTGGAGTCATGATGTATATTGTAGGAAACACCTTTGAACACGGTACTGACGCAATTCAAACCTTAGATTGGGTGCTTGAATGGGCCTTGGTCGTTTCGAACAATACCATATGGGATTTCAATAACGGTATCTTTGGTGGTAGTGGCCCTCTCAGTATCACTCTATCTGGAAATGTTTACACTGACCTGAACAATGAAGGTATTTCTCTATCATCAAATGTGAATGTTGTATGGATTTACAATGAAACAATTACAAATTGCAGATATGGTCTTCTCTTGCAGGATACAACAAATGTGACTGCTGACCATGTTAGTGTGACCAATGCTGAAAGAGGATTATATGTACATGATGCATCAAATGCGACTCTCTCAAACTTCACTATTACTCAGTGTGACCTTGGAATCTATTTCTACAGAGCTGAAGACATAACTCTCAGAGATTGTATAATTACTGATTGTGATGAGGGTATTGATTATTATTTCTACTCTTTAGAAGAAGCTGACCTTGACATTGATGCCTCAAACACCTATGACGGTCTGCCAATCTACTATCTCTACAACCTATCTGCTCAAGATTTCAGTAGTCTTGATACAAATCACCTGACATTAGCCTACTGTAGTCATGTTCTCATAGTTAATTCGGTTGTTGATGGTGATGAACTACGCATGCTTTACAGCGACAATTGTACATTATCTAACTCAACAATCAATACATCACTCTATTTGAGCTACTGTGCAGATATGATGATCAAAGGCAATCGTTTCTCAGACGGTGAAACAGTTGTTATTGATAGACAAGCAGGTAGCAATCTAACTTTGACAGAAAACACATTCTTCACAGGTTATAGTTTCCAGGAAACTGGATGGAATCTGAATGCTTCAGTGTACGGGAACTATTGGTATAACTATGATGGAGTAGATGCTGACCACGATGGCATTGGTGATACGCCCTTCAATGTAGATGGTATGACGGACTACCATCCCTTGGTTTCCGATCCTTGGAGCTATGAAGTATCTCTGTCGTTCGAAGGTATAAGTGACGATGACACGATTAGCGACACAACTCCAATTGTGGTCAATGTTGTACTTATCACTGGACTCTACTCCACTGGCACTCCGAGTATTGATACTGAGATGTTTCTTAATACTACTTCTGTAAAAACAGGTACTACTGGCCTAATCCAATATACAATTGCATCATCATTCTCTGATGGTTGGTACAATGTATCCGTAACCTCATCAGATGGTTCTAGGATATGGACACTATCAATTGGAATCACGTTTGATACAACAGCGCCTTCACTGTCAATATCTCCTGATGATATGGAAGCAACAACATCATCATCAATCTATATCGATGCGCGTGCAGTTGATGAGTCTTCAATAATTGGCTGGATTGCAATCTATATTGATGGGACTGTAGTAGCTAATGAAACAAGCTTCTATAGTAGTGGAAATGTGCAGTACTCGTTGTCTTATGTTGCTGACGGAAGTCACAATGTCACAGTTGTTGCTGTTGATGAACTTGGAAATAGTGTGACGGAGAGTATCACCGTATACTTTGACAGAACTGATCCCGTTCTCAGCAGTCCTGATGATGTAGTACTGGATCATGGTTCTTCCGAAACTCTATCTTGGACGGTAGATGACCTGACACCACTATACTATAACATTACAATAGGTGGAATCTCATACGAGAATGGAACTATTGAAAATGGCGAGATATCCTATGATATTCCATACTTGGATGTAGGATACTATACAATAACAATCAAGGTCACTGACCGTGCTGGGAACTATGCCTATGATTATGTGGAGATTCAAATAAATGAAGCATCCACTACCAGCACTACAACAACTACTGATACAACCACAGACACTACTACAGACACTACAACTGATACATCCACACCTCCGCCAACAGATGGTGACCCGATGATCATCATGCTTGTAGTGGCAATCGGAGGAATTGTGGTTGTCATTGTGGTCATTGTACTTCTCAAGAAAGGAATCATCAAACGATAAAATATAGCGGGTTCACATACCCGCTTCTTTCTTATTTTTTGTAATATCACTGTCACTGTGAAATAAAGTTGAAGGTAGTTAGTAAATTTGAGCTATAGCACCGTTGTGCTGACACTACGGAGTTAGGTATCTCTGCCATCTATAGACGGAAACGACTCTCGTGTCCTTATCTGTTCACCTTTTTCTCAAAAAAACAATATTTAATATTGTAAACAACTATTTCTTACAAACGTAGAGCGAAGATTTTAAATCACTTCTTGTCAAACTCTGAACTGCGTTGGTTAGCAGGAGAAAACAGCGATAGCGCCTAATCAGGTATTTAATCCCATAACAGCTGATAGCTAATTCTTCTCTGCACGCTTGGGGATGGTAGGATGTCCGGTAAGAGTCATTTCCAGTATTATATTCTGATTGCAGCTTTTCTGCTTCTTTTTGTGAGTTTTTCGAATTCAACAGCAGATGTTTCTGATGAGATAATAGTAAGTAATAACTCGGATTTGTTGAGAACAAAATCATTGAGTACTATCATGGGTGATCAACCTCCTTCATCAGGGGATTGGACAATAAGCCAAGAAACAAATTGTACCGATGAAACTGTGTATGTCAATGGAAGTATCATTGTACAAAATGGCGGAAGTCTCACTATAAACAATTCACAGATTTATTTCAATCAAGCAAGTGAATCATTAATTGTACAAGCTGGTGGCAGTCTAGTCGTAGGAGATGACACATTGATTGCATGTGCACCTGGTGTGAATACATATGACATGTTTTTCGCAACAACTGGGACTGCATTATCCGTTAATATCGAAGATTCAACACTTGAGGATTTCTCAGCATGTACTATCAACATCACTGCAGGCTTTGTCGAATTCAACAACGTGGATTTCAGAAATTGGACTGGATATGGAATCCATATCGAAGCAGGTGAAGTCAATGTTTTGAATTGTGATTTCCATGATCCAGGTACTGGTTATTATTCTGGATTATCAGCTATTGATATGGACTCAACTGACACAGAACTGATAACCATAGATGGATGCACATTCAGAGACCTCTCCTGTAGTGCACATGTCATATATGCTGGTCCAAATCATATTGCTCCGTGTATAATTTCCAATAACCTCTTTTACAACAATGATGGCGTTGGAAACGACATTATACGATTAAATGCAAAGAATGTTATCATAGATTCAAATGTAATGTATAATAATCAAAATGAAGACTCTGCCATCTATCTCTATGGTGAAAATAACACGATTTCTAACAACATAATTGAATCCGGTTCTGGTGGTTCAAGTCCTGCTATCTATCTGTATAATGAGAATCATAGTAGAATCGCTGGAAATAGAATATGGAATTGGGATTATGATGCTATGGATTTGAAAGGTGTTTGCAATAATATTTCCGTTGAGAATAACTTCTTACTATCTATTCGAGGGACTGGGATAAAGCTATCTGATGAAACACATAATTCAACCATAACAGGCAACATGATTATTGATACAGATATCGGAGTAGAAATTGGGGCTGCTAGCACAAATCACACAATCTGGGACAATGGCTTTTTTGATTGTGTAAATAATGCTGAAGATTATAATGGTACGGATATTGGTACATCATGGGATATCGGAGGTACCGGAAATCTCTGGGACAACTTTACCGGGCCAGATTTAAATAATGATTATGTAGTTGATGCAGGTCCATACACAGAGGGAGCGAATATCACTGACAATTATCCGATGTTAAAGATGGGTGATACTCCACCCTCTTCAGGAACTTGGGAGATAAACAGACCTCATGGATTTATGTTTAAAAATGTAAACGCCACCTGTGATATAGTCGCATCATCTCCTAGCGGCGTTCTTGGATTAGTTTTTTCAAGTCTGAATATATCTAATGCACATGATATGACCTTTGGAGCTGAAACAGCTTTCTTTGTAATTAGCTCTCATGTCTTTAGTGACGGAGCTATTACTGCTGATTGGAATGATCTCTTCCAACTCTACGTACAAGATTCTTCTATATCAGACATAAGTAGTTCTGGTACATTTGACACAAGCGGAAGAATTGTAAGATTTATCGAATCTAATTTCACTGATACACCTGGTATTGGTATTGAGATGTATAGTGAGTTTGATGAAGACTACCTTGAATTTGTGACAGCTCAGATTGAGAACTGCACCTTCGAAGGAACGACTAGTGGATTTGCAGTTCATAGACAGGCGCAGATTGTTAACAACTCCATCACCTTTGCAACACCTGGTGATGATAACTGGGTTGAGATAACTGGAATGGATTATGACATAACATTAGAATCCTTTATGGTGTCGCATAACAAAATCAATGGTGGAAGATTGAACGTAACTTCGGGATACGCTTTATGCAACGTATATGAGAACTTCGTGACATCTGACATCTATATTAATGTGGAATTGGAGGATTCTCAGTATGCCAACTTCTCTTGGAATACGATTGTTGATGGAAATTTCACTTTCTTTGTTAGTACCAGAGTGTTCGATACTTATGCAGATTTAACTCATACAACAATAAATTCAGGAAACTTGACAATAGATTGTGATACAGGGGACTATCTTGGATTTGATATATCTGACACTAATGTGGTTTCTGGAAGTACGACAATCATATCTGCTCCCGAGGTAAATGCTACGAGGTGTAACTTCGGTGGTGCTGTTGTTGCAGATGAGGTAGATAGGGCTACTTTCAAGAATTGTTCAATGACAGCAACAAATGATTTTGTTGTCAAGTCCTCAAATGATGTAAACTTCTGGGATTTGGAAATAGATGCAACAGCTCTATATTTTGAATATTGTTTCAACCCAGATATAAGATGGTGTACTTTTGGCAGTACTCCCCTACAATTATACTTCTCCAATGATGCAGACATATATTACAATACATGGAACTCTGCATCTGAGCCCCTGCGGTTAGACAATAGTGGCTATGCAATTATTTACGATAATACTCTTACAGACTGCACTATAACTGGAATTGGAGTATATCAAGGTGCAGATGAAAATGATATCATCAACAACGAGATCCACATGGCCTCAGGAATGTGTATCAATGTAGCAACTGGCAATTCTGAATTCTACACAATTGATAACAACATATTAGAAGGTGGGACCATAGGTATACGTTTCTTCAATGGTATTTTCGATAATATCACAATAACTAACAATGTCATTGCTAATTGCACTTCTTCTGGTATCACTATTCCTGAAGGTGAAGACATCATCATCACTGGAAATACTATATACAATATTGGTTCTGGTGGAGCAATCACATATGACAGTGCTTATGATGCTCTTATCTCGCACAATACCATCTATGACTGTACTGGAAACGGGATTGATGTTGAAGGACCCTCAGGGCAAAATGTGAACATAACTTGGAATACTGTCTATGACATTGATGGGACAGGTATCAAGTTGATGCTATGTTCAAACTCACACGTTTTGAATAATAATGTAACATCCATTGGTGTGGATGGTATCCACGTATATGGTGATGGTAATGACATTATGCACAACATCATTTCATCCTGTGGCCAGCATGGTTTTCGTGGAGACACAGCCACAAGTGCAGATGTCTTTAATAATTCAATTACCTATTGTGAAGGATATGGAATCTATTTAGAAGTCGCATCAGGTGGAAGTACATACTGGTTCAATGTTCTTCATAATAATGCTGACGGTAACATCCATAGTACTGCAGGTGGAACAACATATTTTGATAATGGCACTATTGGCAACTTCTGGGGACCATCTGGACCTGGAGGTATGGACTACTGTGATAGCTATGATGCTGGTTCAGGGAACCCGTGGGTTGGAGATGTCCCTTACAGGGTTGTTTCAACCTATGATGATAATTATCCATTGTTGATGAATCACCCTGAGTATATGTATGTATTTTCAAATGTAGTTGACACATCTCCTGTCTATATCTTTGAGTTGTGGATTGTACTAAATACAACCGTATATCCTGAAATGGGCGTGGTTGTAGGCGAAAATATGGGTGGCATTGGGAATTTGACTTTGATAGGGACAAGATTGGTATTCCGTTCGGATGGTTCATACTTCCAGTCTATAGATGTGCAATCTGGATGCTCTCTGATAATAAAAGGTGGAGCAAGACTGACAGCGAACCAGACAGTTGGTACATATGGTTTCGGTCTCGACACAGGTTCAACTCTTGTCATGGACGATGTGTTTGTTGATCGATGTGGTTACGGAACGGACAATGATGGATTCTTCATCAATGTAACGGGAGTCACACTTAGAAATCTAACAATCACTGATAGTCCTTATCACGGATTACGAATTGATAATGTGGATGGACTTACTCTAACAGATATTATCTGCTCGGACACTAGGGATGGCATATATCTTTGGTATTCAGATTCAACTACCGTAGTTGGAGGTAGTATTTCTGATTGTTCTGTAAATGGTATCTTTATGTTTCATGCGGATGGAACATCAATATCCCGCATGGAATTTAGTAGTATCACTCAAAGTTACATTAATACTGATAGCTGCGCGGGAGTCAATATTGAGAATTGTACATTCTCAAATGGAAACCTAGCTGTGTTCTCAACCTCTTCCAATGTGATTATTAGATACAATGAGTTTTGGTACTTATCTACTGGAGTTCGTACAATCAGTGGTGCTTCAAATAATCTCATCTATTACAACTTCTTTAATGGTGTAACGACAATCTTAGATGACCAAATTGGTGGCAATCAAATTCACAATGGGACATATGGTAACTTCTACATGGAATATCAATTCTACGATTATGATGGGGACCTAATTGGTGATACCCCCTATCAAAACAGTGGACTAACAGATCCTTATCCACTGATGATTTGGGGTTCTTTACCCTCTTCTAATCCTGGTTGGCATGTCTATGTTGATACATATTGCCTAGCTACAAACTATACTTTGAATGGAAATATTGTAGTCTATTCACCTGCAAAGTTGTATATCTACAATGCATCATTATGGTTCAATTGTACGAGCGATGGACAATATGATATGATAGTGAATACAGGGTCAGAGGTCATTATGACCAACGGTAGACTGAGTGCTTACGACATCACCTATCGATTTGAGATGTATGCTGAACCACAGAGCTACTTGGAGCTTGATGGCACTCTGCTATTTGGCATCTATCGACTTCAAATAGAGACCAATACAACCGAACTCGTTGACATTCATCTAAATCATACATACTATGGAGTGCTACTGGATGGTACAAATCTTCGAGATTTCAATATGAGTACAATCACTGTTGGAAATGCTGAGTACTCTGGTATATTCGTTCAGTCTTGTACTAATATCACCATTAATGATTGCTTAATCTACGATGTGAGTTATGGAATTTACATTTCAGATTCATCTGATATCAGAATATTCAATGTTGATCTAGTTACAGGCAGCGACCGAGCATTCTCTTTGTATAATGGAGAAGACATTACCATAAGGAATGCTACCATCACTGACTTCTCGACTGGAATCTATCAGACAAATCACTACTACGGTTATCTTAATGTATATGATACTGTCTTTGATTTTGTTGATTATCCCATTACTCTACAATGCGCAGTAGATGATTTCCCGACAGCGCTATTCGACAATGTCAGTGCCAAAGGAATTGATGGATATGCGATGTATGCTCTATACTTCGCACTAATAGAAATCAAGAACTCTGATTTTGATCTTTATGGTGAACAGGGAATACAGCTTGAACAGGGTATTGGTTGGTACTCTCTATACAATTGTGATATCTATAATGGTACCATTGGATTTGAAGCAGTTGCCAACAATGGTGGAATCATTCAACTCTGCGAGTTTAGGAATCTAACGACAGGTATCAGATTCAATTATTTCAGTGGGAATCCAAACGTGACAGTGTTTGAGTCTACTTTCCTAGGTTGTCAACGAGCAATCGATATGGTAGACTCAACAATTCTCCGAACAACTATCACTAACAATGATTTCATCGAATGTGACTATGCAGTCTATAGAATCAAAGTGGATAATGTTGTCTTTTCATACAACTCAATTGAGGATGCTCTTCGAGGTTTGGATGTCTATCAAGGTGGAAATAACTACTATATCGCGTATAATTCGTATAGCAATTGTGATTTCCCTGTCCACATAACTGATGCTGGTAGTAATTTCACAATTGAGTTTGAAGTCATTGAGAACGCTGATGATGGTGTCTATGGCTGGAATGCAGATGGTATCAATATCTATGAAGTATCGGTAACGGAATGCACAGTTGGAGTCAGTTTGTACTACTCTGAGAATGTGACAATATCTAATGTTGATGTTGACTCGGGAAGTATTGGATTCCATATTTATCTTTGTGTCAATGTAACGATACGAGATAGTGTAGTGACAAATTGTGATCAAGGTGCAATCAATGTTAACGCAAATACTGTCGAAGAAGCGGTACATGATATCGACACATCTAATACATTAGATGGCAAAGGAATCATCTATATTGCAAATAAGACAAATACTCAATATAACAATCTAGACACCTATTCGTTCTCTATGATGTTCTGTCAATATGTGACTATCAATGGCTCAAATCTTGATGGTTTCAGATTGCGCCTTCATCATCTAAACTCTTGTACTATCACAAATTCATCTATTGGAACTACACCATTGATTACATATTGTTCTGACTTCTTATTCATTGGCAATGGTTTTTCCGATGGAAACACAATACAGTTCTATCAAGAGTATGGTAGCAATATCACTTTCACTATGAATGCGTTCTATTCCGAATACAGTTTCTTAACTACGGCATTCAATGTAAACGCAAGTGTCTATGGCAATTATTGGTTTGATTATGCTGGTGTTGATGCTGATAATGATGGTTTTGGTGACTCGCCTCATGAGGTTCGAAGCGGTTTATTTGACTATCATCCTCTAACTATAGCACCTCGTAGTTTTGAAGTATTCATCGAGGTCCTAAATATCGAGGAAGGAGATGCCATCCATGGTCCCTTTACAGTACAAGCATTTACGACTGTAGTTCCAGGTGTGCTCTATGAAGGTTCAACAACAATCATTGTGAATCTTGCCATAAATACTGCAATAGTTGAATCTGGTGGCGCAGGTCTGATTGAATACACCATATCTTCCTCGTTTTCAGATGGAGAAGTTAACATATCAGTTAGTGCTACTGGAGGTTTAAATCCAATTCTACATTGGTCACTACGAATAGAAATTCTAGTAGACAATACAGGACCATACTTTGATGGAATATCACATCAGGACGATTCCGCTACTGACTCGTCCTCGATCGAGGTTTATGCAACCGCACATGATGTTCTATCCAACCTCTCCTGGCATGTCGTCTACATGAATGGGACTGTTGGAGTGAACGAAACTGGTTCTACAGAGAGTCTCTACTGTACGCATGTGTTCAGCTTCACAGATGAGGGAATTTACAATATCACGTTCGTCGCGTCAGATGGGGTAGGCAATATTGCTAAACTTACAATCTTCGTTTGGTTCGATGATACAGGACCAGTGATTACTGATCCTGATGACGTGACGATAGAATATGGAGAATCTGAGACTTTGTCATGGACTGTTACAGATTTGACACCGAGTCACTACAACATCACAATTGACGACATATCATATGAGAATGGAACCATAACCGATGGTGTGATTGAATATGATATACCCTTCCTAGATGTTGGCAGTCGTACATTGAAGATAGTTGTCTATGATAAGGTAGGCAATTCTGTGGAAGGTTTCGTTACAATTGAAGTGAATGAAGCAACAACAACAACCTCTACCACAACTACAACGACTACAACTGATACTACCACTGACACATCTACAACTGATACCTCAACTACTGATACTTCTACTCCACCTCCTGGAGGAATGGACCCAATGATGATAGTACTTGTGGTGGCAATTGGAGGTATTATGGTAGTGATAGTTGTGATTGTGTTATTGAAAAAGGGAATCATTAAGAGGTAGCTCGGAGGGGGCATAAACCCCTCCATCTTTCTTCCAAAATGCAAGTGACATAGGTCATGACTTTCTAAAGCATGTCATATTCTTTTAGACAAAGTAGGCAATCCACAGTGATTTTTCCGGCCCACTCCTGTTTTGCGATTTCCCATTCTTCTTCATATTGACCCCACTGCCAAGTAGGCCACCAACCACCATTATCTGCTTGCCTACCAATTTCCTCTTCGAGAAGGGATTCAAAAACCTCGGGATACTGTGTTGCTAGAATGGAATTCTTTGTAGGAGCTATCCAAGTAATTCGAATCTCACCAAGAGTGTCATTGGTCATCGGATGGTGATGGTCAAAAGTGGCATGAATCTTATTTTTAGCCAAGACCTTCAATTGGTCAGGAAAGTATGTATAAGCTCTCTCCCAGCACATGACATTGTATAACCAGCTATCAATGTACTCGAGTGACTTAAGATTTCTTGTGCATTCTTTCCTAACTTCATCTAACAAATCAGGAGGGACATAGTCTGAATATAGCTCCAAGTATCCAACAATCTCTGCACTAGGATTTGCCCAGTCTGCTCCTTTCGGTCGTTTCAGCTCTGATACGTGCCACCATGGAGCATGAGGTTCCTCATTAACATCCTCAAAAACAGCCGGCCAATACTTATTCTCACTGTCGTAGGTTTCAATGAGGTATTGTATTGCATTTTTTATCATTGGTCTATCAGTTGGATCTCCAATCTCAAGATAATGTTGAATTCCAACTGTTGTAGCATATGGTGAAGACACCTTTGCTCTCAGGTCTGGTTCAATGGCATGTCCGAATCCTCCATCTGTGTTCTGGAATTTCCTGAGTTCCTTCAAGACCTCTTCTTTCGTGCCCCTCTTGAAATGAAATTCGAATCTTCTCTTATCAAGAGGTCTTGCATACTTCTCGATAAATTTGGATGCAGCCAGATATTTTTCTCTGCTCAGTTTCATAAAGTGTATCCTCTTCCAATTTGTCACTATTCTATCCTAGACATTTAGATTACAGACAGTATCATTTATTTGTTTCATTCTTTGGACCATACTATAGACACTGCTGTGTCTGTGCAGAAAAAGGTGAAACCTGATAATGATAGAAATCGCATGGGATGACAGTCTCTCCGTTGGCATTAACCTAATTGACCAACAACATCAAGCATTGATCCAAAAAATTGCAGCAATTGATGAAGCGATAAAGGAGCGGAAGGGAGTTGGCAAAGTCCTTCAGACTCTAGCTTTCATGACTGAATATACAGATTTCCACTTTTCAACAGAAGAAAAGAATATGCGAAAATACGAGTACCCCTACACAGATGCTCACATCAAACAACACGAAGAATTTAAACAAATGCTTGAGACCCTGAGATATGACTTTGAGGAAGAGGGAGCAACCACAAAATTGAGTGAGTCTATTCGCACATATCTTATGAACTGGTTAGTAAATCATATCAAAGGAATTGATGTCAAGTTTGGAGAGTTTCTCAGAGAATTTAGCTTTACGATGGATGAATAATATATACATGAATCTAGAATCAAAAGAGCTTCGTCGGACTCCTATGAAATATGAGATTAATCCAATATGTCTTAGATGACTTGTTTTAGAGCCGCGCGAATGATAGTATTCATATTTGTTTTTTCCCTTGTATGAAAAGTGGAATTGAGAGGGAAAAGGAATATGATGCATGCCAATGAGCGAAAACAATTTGGTCGGAAAGTAGTTGGTCTAATAATAGTCGTAATGATTACTAGTGCCATCATTCCTGTGATATTGCTTTATCGCGGAGAGATGAGTACTGGTCTACTTGAAATCGAAAACACATCATACATTACCCCTCGTACATTCGCAGATTATTATGATTATGAATTGGAATATACTATCAATGCACCTAATTATCAAGTTCAGAGTGATCTTTCAAATATCATGAACATTCAACGATTTAGGAATCTATATTGGAACCAAGAGATTGAACAAGCATTGCGTAATCATTATTTCACTGCGTTTCCAAATCCATATACTAATTCAGAGCAATTCTCCGAAATATACTCTGATAATCAAGAAGGTGGTATTCCTTCCTTTGTAACTGTTGACTCGGTGCTTCATGCCTATCATGTCATTTTTGATATTGGCCTAAAACAACTAGAGGAATACAATTTTACAGAGCAGGTCCTTAATCTCATGTTACATCAGGTAGATAGGTCTCTTGATTACTACAATAGATTGAGCCCTTCTAGATGGAAGGATTCAGCTTTAAAGAATGCAGCATTTTTTTCTGTTCCCGCAAAACTAATCGACCCGTCTTGGCAAATACCTGAACAGGTTTCTAGAATTGTCGAAACTGTACTTGTATTGATTGAAAATGCAGATGGTTTTAATGACAACTGGTTTATGGGACAACGTGAGGACTTTTCTCAATATATTCCTCGAGGACATTACACTCGAAGCGATGAACTCACACGATATTTCAAAGCAATGATGTGGCTGGGTCGAATTGGTTTTAGAATAATTCCTGCAGACATGGGACTTAGCTATCAGCAGAACGTGGTCGTGATGAGACTGCACAAGCCATACTGATTACCATTGCTTTAGAAGATCTTAGCAGTATTTTTCCGACTACGAATGCTGCAAACGAGACATGGGCATCAATCTATGACACGACCAGTTTCTTTGTTGGAACGAGTGACGACCTCACTCCCTATGAATATAGGATACTGATTGACCAAGTGTATGGTGAAGCTTGTTCTTTTATTGACCTCCAGAACTCTACGAAACTTGACCTTTTCCGTAGTCTTGCATTACAATGTAGAAACCCTGCAATTCTGTCCGGATTTCTAATGGATTCTGCTGATGTTTCAAACAACACGAAAGGAATCCGATTCATGGGTCAGAGGTATGTGCCTGACAGCTACATCTTTAGTCAGCTCGTTTATGATAATGTATTGCAGAGCACTAGAGATGGGTCACTTCGTAACCTTCCAAAAGGGCTTGATGTTATGGCAGCTTTTGGAAATGAACGTGCATGGGAACTGCTTGAAGATGATAAACAATACAGACTGTATGAACAGCAAATGGAATTGTTACAAGAAGAATTTGAGAGTATGTCACTGAGTACATGGACTCAGAATCTATACTGGTTATGGTTGTATTCTGTTCAGCCGCTTCTCGAAAAATCTGATGAGAATGCTCCTCTCTTCATGACTACTCCTCAATGGGGGGATAAGAAACTCATGTCAGCTCTAGGTACGTGGACTGAGCTTCGTCATGATACTGTTCTCTATGCAAAGCAATCATATACAACTTACAGAGTTGTGTCCCCTACACCACCACCTGGATATGTTGAGCCAGAACCAGATCTTTATGCTCGACTTGCTTCTTTATGTAGGATGATGCTTAATGGGTTGGAAAAGAGAGGTCTCCTCCATAATAATGTCGCCTACAGACTACAGGATTTGCATCGTCTGCTCCTCAATTTTCAGGCCATATCAATCAAGGAAATGACGGGACAATCTTTCAATGAAACTGATAAGGTGCTTCTAGAAAATGTTGGGACTTACCTGAAATTTATTGAGGGACTGGATACATCTTGTGGGGAAGCAGCTCTAGTAGTTGATGTTCATACGGATGCAAATAGTGATCTTGTTCTGGAAGAAGCCACCGGCAATCCTCTTGTAATGTATGTTATTTGTCCTAATGAAAATGGAGAACCATTTCTTGCTAGAGGTGCAATGTACTCGTATTACGAATTTACCATGCCGATGAATCAGAGACTTACTGATGAAGCATGGTGGCTTATGCTTGATAGTGGTACAGGACCTTCTATGCCTGAATGGTCAAAATCATTCATCATAGACGAAACAGATTCACTCAGGCAACTAAGAGAGAATTATTTTTTGAATATGGATTCTCTTATAATGAATTACAAGACAACATCAATGAATACAAGAAACAATGAGGTTTCTCTAGTACCCTATGTCGCACCAATTTCTTTGAGGAGTTTGAACCATATCTCTAATTTTCATACAAAAGAAGGAATTCAAGAGAATCACATGCGTGACCGAGCTTTCCTCAGATTTATAATATAGATGTACTAAGTATAACTACAAAACTTAGAAAGACAATTGAAATTTCCAATTTCGGAATAATCAATATGGATTTCCAAGTTCTGGATTTGAATATAATGGGAAAACGAGGAAAGGAAATAGTTAAACTAGATGTTGAAGAACTTGTTAAGCATTTGAACAAAGCATATGCTGATGAGTGGTTGGCATACTATCAATATTGGATAGGTGCCAAAATTGCTGTCGGTCCGATGAGAGGAGCGGTAGTAGCCGAACTCATGGAGCATGCACTTGATGAACTACGACATGCAGATATGTTGACTGAACGCATAATTCAGCTGGGCGGTACTCCTATACTGAAACCAGAAGACTGGTATGATCGCACCAATTGTGGATACAATGTACCTTCAGACCCTTCAGTTAAAGAGTTGCTAGTCCAGAATATCGAAGGCGAAAGATGTGCAATCGACGTCTACGATAAGTTGCTTGAAATGACCAAAGACAAAGACCCAGTCACCTATAACATGGTCTTAGAAATTCTAGAAGATGAGGTAGAGCATGAAGAAGACCTTCAAGCTTTACAAGAAGATATGATGGTCGCAAAAGACATGTACTAGTCTTCATACATATCTTGAATCTAGATATCATGCAAGTAGGATTCTTTCCTATTTGCACTTTTTATTTTTCAACCGGATATCATGCCATAAGCTTGAATATTCCTATGGTCGGAAATCTAGTTAGTATATTTTAAAGCATATGATGAAGACTATGACATCTTTTTATTCAATAAGATAGTCAATCTTTCCAGTAGTTTCTAGATATAGAGCAAAGTGTTATATCTAGATAATTCATGAAACCTGTCGTACAATCGCTGGGCCGACCGGATAGAGAGACCGAAAAGCACGCACCGAGTGGCTTTATGTGAAGAATGAGAGATAACCTCGAAATAACAAATTAGTTATCTTTCTTCTGTCGGCCTCCTTTGCTCCGGGGAGCCAATTGAGGAGGCACACAGTTATATGAATTGGAGATTGCTCCGCATTCAGATTGTTTCAGTTGCTTTTATATCACTCATGCTTTTTGGACTCGTGACTCCTGCTGTGTGGGCAGGAGAAGCAATAACTGAGGAACCTCAAATCATCAAGCCAGAGTTTCAAGGCTATGATTTGCAGAACATCTACATTTTCTATGACCCAAATGATGAGACCTTGACAAATGTTGCTCAAGGAATCTATGAGATTGTATCATTTCGTATAAACAGCGTTCATATGATACCCATATTGGATGCATCCGATTTAGACTATTGGCTTTCAGATAATCCTTGGATTGCTGTTTATGCTTTACAGTCGAATCTGGATGGTGTTTCATTTACTGATCGAGAGATGTCATGGCAACAGTTCTACAAAACACTTAGAGACCACGAGTCGACCCAGCATGTAGTTGCTATGGGTAATACGCTCTCTCTTGAACCATTTCTAGAGAGAGCAATGGTTGCCGCTGGTGTTGCAATTCCATTTGTTATGCTATTTGCTATACCAATTGCTTACCTCTGGAAACGCAAAGAAGAGGAATGAACTATTGGAGCCCCCTGATTTTCAAGGGGGCTTTTCTTTTATTTTCTCTCTAAAATGGGAATACTCCATGTTTAGAAAGAGTTATTTCAATTCATTTCAGTGACTTCAAATGGTTAGAAATTGCTTCAATTAGGTGAAGCAGGAGAGATTTGTATGAAGAGAATACACGCTACAATATCATTATCATTGGCTGTACTAATGATTGCGAGTTCAATACCGCTTGTTGGGCTATCACTTGATACAACAAGAATGTCTGATTCACCAGTATCGGAGATCTCAACAGCACAATCTGGAGAGCGATACACTGGCTCGATCATTACGAACACGGAGGAATATTCGGGATTTGAAGAACTAGGAATGAATGGTGTTCCTAATGGATATAACTATGGCCATACTGCACGTGGAAGGACTGACCTTTACTATTCTGGACTCTATCACAGTGGTTCCCATTCTGCACGAGTTCTTGCTGAGGGTATTGGAGCCGAAAGTGCTAATATTGAAGCTTACCAGTACGTTGATGATAATACATATTATTTTGATGATAAATTGTATTTGTCATGTTATTATTACATTGATGAAACTCCGGACTTAGCAGATGGTGGTGTGCAGTACATTAGGATTAGGATGTATAATGGTAGTTCATACACATACCTTTTCTATTACATATCATATAATTCAGGATTTAGTGTGTCTAATTCTACCTATAATGGATATTATTTGTTGAATAGCACATTGGATTCATGGCATCATTTGCAAAGAAACCTCACTTTAGACGCAGAAGAGGCTATTACTGGATGGAGTGTGATAAATGCCGAACTAGACTACTTCAGATTTCACGTAGTTTCGCCACAATTTGCATCTAGTCCAAGTATAGGAATCATTGATGATGTTTCAATTATGACTGGACTGGCAGCAGAAGCTATAGATAATACAGGATTTGAAGACCCAACTGGTGGTGATTGGAATGGTGAGAATTCATCTCCAGGATATGTTTCACAATCGTCTACTTGTCTGGACGGAGAATATTCCGCAAATGTTTCTGTATATCAAGAAGAACTTGATGCATATGGATATGCCATGATTGGGAAATACTACCCTTATCCCTATGCACTGACTGCAACTGGACCAAAATCATTGAACATCGAATTTGACTGGAATTACACATCAACATACAACGGTGGTTATGATCAATCTGCATATATTCAGATGTACGTTCAAAATTCCAGTAATAGTTTCAGTATATACTACTATTTTGGAAACCAACTTGATCAGTGGTCCTTTGGCAACTCCTCATGGTCAAAATATGTCAAAGACAAGAATTTCGGTAGTAATTCAACTTGGGAGCATACTAGTATAGACATGTATGAGTTATTATCGGAACTCAATGTCAATATAATGGCAGTGACTAGTGTGAATTTCTATGTAACCGTGGGTGAATATCTTAATTCATCTTCTATATTTCTCATTGATAATTATGAAGTGAAGACATATCCTACCTTTGACCCCGGCTTCGAACAGGATTGGTTCTGGACATCATATAATCCGTTACCAGGATGGCAGTCTCAAGGTTCCACCTATCCATACCACAACATAAGTTCTGACTCACATTCTGGTGACCATTCTGCTAACTTGACAATTCGAAACACAGATTCTGGTTTCAGGAGACAACCATATGTTGAAACGAATCCAAGTATGCTGGTCAGTGCATGGTGGAAACTGAATTGGATTGAAGAGATAAGTTATAGTTATGTCCATATTCAACTAGGCTTTGAAGGAGGCTATTACCTGTACTATATATTGGCAAACCATGGAAGTGGTTTCTCTAACACATCAAGTATCTTATACTATGACACAGAGAATCTGAATGTCACAGGCACATGGGTTAATCTCCTTCGTAATTTCACATCTGATTTGGAACCTGTCACCACTGAGAAACTGAATTTGACAGAAGTAAGAGTGCATGGATACTCTGCAAGCGGTGGTAATCTCTCTATCCTGATAGATGACTTTGCTATAGTTGATTCCGAACCACCTGAAATTCTGTCTGTGAATCAAGTCACCTCAACCCCGGTATATTATAGTGAAGTAATCGTTCAAACAGAAGTCACTGATAACTTGGAGGATATCAAGGAAGTCATTCTTCATTACAATACTGGTTCAAATTGGGATACAAAAACATGCGACCACATTTCTGGGGATTTATACGAAACGTCTATTCCTGCTTTACCTTATGGTACAGAGATTGACTACTACATATCTGCATTAGACTGGAGTAGCAGAGAAGCTATAGATGACAATGGAGGATTCTACTATTCCTATACTGTGGGAGATGACATTGCTCCAACAGTTGCAATTGTGGATTGGAAGAATGATACAGTGGTTTCGAATTCTATTCTGATTGAAGCTACAGCAGACGATGTTGGTAGTGGAGTGGACTATGTAGAGTTTACTGTAGATGGAGTTTCATTCTATAATGATTCGGAATCTCCTTATGAGTTCAATTGGAATACTAGGACAGTGAGTAATGGTACCAGAACAGTTGATACCATTGCACATGATCATGCTGGTGTGACTGAAGTTGACCGAATAACTCTCAATGTACAGAATGACGTTGCACCTCCAGAGCTTTCAACAATTCAGATTAACCCAACCACACCTCAATATAATCAAGCAGTGCTTGTTTCAGTTGCGGTGACAGATGCTACTGGCGTTGAAAATGTGACTCTCTACTATCGCCTTGATGAAGGAACCTGGACTTCTGTAGAGATGCAACCATCTGTAGCTCTCTATACTGCTGAGATTCCTGCTCAGGAGTGGGGTGTAGAGGTTGACTATTACGTTGTTGCATATGATACTTTTGGAGTTGCAACAGATGTTGGAATTCCGGCAAGCTATATTGTAGGTGATAACATAGATCCTACTTTGAGTGCAAGTGGTCCAAGTGGAGATATCGTTCAAGGCATTGTGACATTCAGTTACACTGCGTCTGATTTGGGTAGCGATATTGAAAAAGTTGAACTACTTATTGATGGAGCGATGACTGATTCATCAACTGCAGCTCAAGGTACTCTTGAATGGGACACTTCCACATTTGAGAACGGAGAATACACTATTCAAGTAGTTGTCACAGATAATGCCGGTAATACTGCATCTGCGTCATTCACCTATACTGTGAATAATCCACAAGGTCTCGATGCTATTGGAGCAAGTCTATCAGGTATGATGTCTGAGTATGGCTTCTTCATTGGTGCTGGAAGCATGATTCTATTATTTGCAGTTGGAAAAGTACTGATGAATCGTAGGTCATCAGCTGGTAAGAAAAAGAAATAATAAAATAGAACTGAGGGGATGAAATTATCCCCTCTCTCTCCTTTTACAAGTCTTCAGGTTTGAGTAGTTTTGTCCTTGCTTGGAATATTGGTCCAACTATGGACATGATGAATTTTACAAATCCGTCATCCTCGGAAACAAGTGCAACTGTTTCTTTATCGGAAGTATATGCAGTGGCTAAAAGAACCTCTTCGCTATCTCGGACACATGCATAGACATCTTTCTCAGTTCTTGTCCGTACTCTGATGTTTCCACGTCCAACTAGTGGTTTTGCTTTCTGAGAAATCTGTGGTCCCTCAGTTGCTACCATCTCTACACCAATAGTGGTCTTGAGTTCTTGCAATTTTTCAGTGGGTATGTCATTTGCTTCAGGAAGGATAAGAGTCACCTTCGATTTTGCACGGTCAAGCATATCTGAGATGTGACTGAGAACAGCATCCTTTGTCAGCACAGTCCAAGTCTGACTCGCACCTGGAAATTCTGTTGAACCAAGTCTATCCCATGACGATGTGAGGATTCTTGCTAGCGTTTCTGTATCAATTTGGTCTGAGGGAGCGGCAAAAGATTTCTCAAGTGAGTCTTCTGTGAGACCCAGTAATGGGTTCTGCTCAAGTTCGTTGAGTATTCCCTTGAGAGTATCTTTCGTGGTACCCATACTGTTTCCAAGTTCACTGAACGAATTGCTGAGTGTTCCATCTATTGCTTCCTTGCTTCTCTTGATGGATGTAATAGACTGGTCCATCCTACTTTTGACAAGCGTGTTGGCAGTAGATTGAATATCTTCTCCAGAACTTAGAATACTGGATTCCATCGTTTCTTGCATTGAGTTGATTGTGTTCTTTGTTGAACTGGTCGAAGCACGAATGGTTTCCAGAGTCTGCTCTGAATTTGCTTCAACCTCAGAAATGTGTTCTGCAATTAACTCTGCTAGTTTACCATCTATCTTGGTTCTAGATGCCAATATGGTGGAGAGAATTTCTGCAAGACTCGTGGTGATGTTTTCCTTAGATGCATCGAGAGACGAAACTGTGGAGTCACTTGTATCTCGTAATGAATCTTTGAGACGTGCTAAGGATTCATCAATAGTAGACTCGACCGCTGATTGTTTGTCAGATATTGTGGTCTGTGTGTTTTCTTTTATGGCATTGATTCGGTCTGCAACTGATGTGGTTGTTTCTGTAATTTTGCTAGCTGTTGCTTGCTGTTGTTCTCCAACTTCAGCTTCAAGTGTTGAGGTCAATTCGTTGATTATGTCATCCAAGCCCTGTTTCAAGATTCCAACTGACTCATTTGTTGCAGTCTTCAAGGAATCTGTATCTCGCGAAACATTAGAAGTCAGGTAATTCGCTGTAGCTGAAGATGATGAACGCATACTATCAGCTGCATCTTGAATACTGTTTCCAAATGACGCGACAAGCTCTTGACTCTCTTGAGCTGTTTCGGTGAGTGATGCTGAGGAGCTATCTCGTAATTGCTGAATCTCAGACTCGACTTTACCAGATGTTTCACGTCTTATTCTATCAATATCTGTAGTAAGCCTGTCCTGTTCCTGTCCAATATTCTCTGATAGTTTTGATAACACATCTGAATTAGCTGATATCTGACTCTCTACCATGTTTGATACTTCAGAATCAATCGAGGCATGTTTACCTCTGTACTCAGATTTCATGGATTCGATACTTGATTCTAATGCTGTGACATCCTGTTCAGCTCTTTCGGATATCTCCTGTATCGAGCTAGTAGAAGTATCTCGTATTGCAGTTGCTGCCTCATTGACTATCCTGTCTATCTCTTCTTTCAGACTTCCTGAGAGAGTTTCCAGACTTGATATTGTGTCACCAGCAATCTTGCTAATGCTGCTCTTTGCACGAGATGCAATTGCATTCGAACTCTCTATCATGGAGGTCTTCGTAGATTCTAAGGATGACGTATAACTCTCAAGAGATTGTGTATTGATCTCTCGTATTTTTTGTCCACTGGATTCAATCTGTTGTTTGATTGACTGTTTTCTGGATTCTATGGTTGATTGTGTTTGTTGTTTGGATGTTTCAGATATACTGTTTGCTGTTTCCATAGCTTCACTTGTAGAGTCTTGAGTGATCTGCTTCATTGAAGTCATTGTGGAATCAATGGAAGCTTTCCCTCTTCGTGCATAGACATCAATCTGATCCGAGATTGAGGAGATGGCTGTTTCTGCATTTGTTTTGAATTTAGCAACTATCTCATTTATTTCTGCTTCATGCGATTCAGTTGTTTCTATCTGTGCTGTTTCGTGTTTTGACAGGATTGAGTTGTTCTCGTTAGTATGTTGATCTAGAATTGACCTGGCATGTTCAATACTCTCCTGTGCTGTTGTCGAGAAGTAATTCTTGGAGGTCTGATATTGTTCCTTAAGAGCAGAACTTGCATCATGCATTGCACTCTGCATCGAAATTTGTGTATCATCCAATAATGAAGATGTATCATCCTTCAAAATCACCAAGGATTCTGAAATCTCGCTTTTCGATTCAGTAATTTTTCTTGTTAACTCATTACTCTTCTCACTAAAGAACTCTGACAATGAAGTCTTTTGAGAATCTATACTTTCACTGATGGAAGATTTTTCCTCTTCTATCTTTGAACTTGACTCTGATTCCATTTCAGCAGTAAAGCCGAGAATTGAATTTTTCAGACTCTCATCATGTGATTTCAATTTCGTAGTATGTGATGTGATGTCTTGCGAAATTTTTGATTCAAGAGAATCTACCTCTTCTTCAAGCTGTTCCATAGAACTCTTACTTGAGTTGATGGAATCGGAGACCCATCGATCTACAGCTTCTTTTGTCTTTACGGAGATCTCACTCTCTGTTCGCCTGAATCCTCCTTCAATATCTGATATCGTTTGCTCAATCGACTCGGAAGACTGTTGCTTGCTAGGTTCAATCTGTTGTTGCTGAGCTTCAATTTCACCTATCTTTTCTTTTGCCAAGTCAATATAGCCATCTCTAATCTTCATCGAAGCTGAGCGTACCTGTTCCTTCAGTGATTGTCTAAGTGACTCAATCTTTCCTGAAATAGACCTTACTTCTTTAGCTAACCCCTCAAATGGTGGTGTTGCTTGATATCTAGTAACAATGCCAGGTAGTTCTACGACCATCTTCTGAGTTACTAGTTCGTTGAGGTTCTCCTCTATCTCAGGTAACTCCTGTTCAGGTAATAGCAGTGCAAGATCTCCTGCTGTTACATTTCCATTTGCTAGAATGACTGTATAGATGTCGAGTGATTTCTCACTGATTCCAGCTATTTCAGCTATTTCGTAATCTGGTACAGGTGCAACTGGCACAGGTCGTTCCATTTCAGAATCTGGTTCTTCATCAATGTCCTCTTCTTCAGTCATCTCTGATTCTTCAGCTTCTTCTGGTCTCTCAACCTTTTCATCATTAAACTCTCTTTCATCCTCGGACAAAGCTCATCCCTCTGCAAAGCAGTGTATCTGAGTAGTATGTCTTCCCACTTAATTCTCTTGTTGCTGTTCAATACTCGAGGGATGCTTATTCTTGTTTGATTCTCTATTTCGTTATTGGTATGTAGATGTACATTTTAGAATCGGGTGAACCATCAAACTCGCGAGGATAATATTCAAACTCGGGTGAGCTAGCCTTACTGTATTCTGACTTCTCCAACCATTCACTGATTTGACCATAGACTTCCAGTAAGGTTGGAAGTGTACACTCAAATGTCGCATAGCGAGCTTTTGGAATATCCCAGCTGATCATTCCTTCAGGAACATTCTCAACCATTTCGACTTTTATTCCAGCTATGTACATGAATTGTCCATCATCCTTGATATCCCATTGTAATCCAAATGTATCTTCTTTTCTTGAAACATTTTTTATCTCCTTTATACGAGGTACAAAATCTCTCCAAAGTTGTGGGACTTCTTCATTTCCGTTCTTTCCCTGATATTTCATCCCTATAACCTTGAATGATTCCATTTCTCTGATCTCTGGTTCGATAGTCATTTTTTTTCACTTCTCTAGCTAAGTTGAATTGGTAAGTGGTTTAGTATAACAATAAGATATTGCTCAGAATATCCGAGCTAATGCGCTTAAATCAGGTCTGAGAGTATTCTATCAAGGTATTTTTTTGCATTTATTATATTCATCTCATCTTTATGAGATACCTCGATTGTAATTGGTCCGTTGTATTGATTTTCTTTTAAGATACGAATCACTGATTGCAGGTCAATATCTCCTTCTCCTGGGTTGAGGTACTTCCTCTTTCCATGCTCATCAACTAGACTACCATCGCTGTCTCTAAAGTGAATATTCAGAATCCGGGTTCCAAAGAGATTGAATAGTTGTTGGATATTGAGTCCGTTCATATACATAAACTCCAAATCAACTGTGACACCTATATTTTCATCCGGATGATTACGGATTTGTTCTGCAATCCACAAATGCCCATTCGGTAGGTACCGGACAATCTCAAAGGCTAATGCACATCTAGTATCTTCAGAGAACTCCAATAGTGTTTCATGGTATTGATGCCAGAATCTTCTTTCGATAATATCATCTGATGGAGGATGAATCACTGCTACTTGAATCTCAGTTTCTTTTACAAGAGAGCGAATTGATTCCATATTTTCAAGAAATTCATTCTTCTTATAGGTCAGCAGAAATTTTGGTAGATGAATGGAATATGGGCGAAGCTCCAGTTCAGTTATTTTTTCAATTATCTTTTCCTTTACCCAATCAGGTTGATGATTATAATAGAGTTCAACTGTGTCATATCCTGCTTCTTTGACTCGTTTCAATGTTGAAATCTGGTCTGACAAAAAAATCTCTGAAGTACTTCTTGTTCGAATACCTCCAAGAGTTGAGCAGGAAGGAAACATCTTATGCTTTCAATTTTGACAGCACGTATATACTTGATGTATTCATCATCTCTTCTAGTATGACCCTCATGTGCTCTATTGACCGGTGTCCAGATCTGTCCAGCTTACAATGAACGGTTCTAGTAGTGTGTTAAATCAATACCACACTCGTGACATTTCTCTGCTCCATCCTTCAGTTTCGTTCTACAAACGGGGCAATAGAGCTGAATAGTATGCTCTTTTCTATATCTGGATTGGTCAGAGTCATCTGAGGATGAATATTCTTGATATTCTGATGTTTCTCTCCGAATATACAAAACAATTACGACGGTACCAACGAACAGAAAGACTACTCCTGGTAAGACGAAAGGTGCCATAATCCAATTGAGGAATGCATTTGTGCCAAAATTTGCATAGGTGAAGAATATTGTAAGTGTATACTGTCCTGAACCAGAATATGCATACACCATGATGTATAGCGAATCATTGTAAACCTCATCAATTTCTTGATCTTCTCCCGTACTGGAGTATCCTCGAAAATCATAGTTACTCCGAGTTGGTATATTTTCCCACCGTGCATAAAAATCAAAATCGTTGCTACCACAATCCAGTACAATGCGAATCGATGTGACATTCTCTGGAATGAACATCCTGTAGATTCCTGATTCCTGCCCATCGAGAAGAATATTGCTAACTGGAACACCATCTTCAAGATGATAATCATGAGAAATATCAAGTTCTTGAATTGTGACTGTGAGTGTATAATTTCCTGAGCCCGACCAAGAATGAACCATGATGTACCAAATTCCTACTTCAGGAATCCAATAAGTCACATTCTCTCCAGTAGATGAAAAGCCTCGCCAATCATATATGTTCTCAGTAGGAGTTTCATTAAAACGACCGTAGAGGTCAAAATCTGATTCCTCGGGACACGTTAGGACCGCGTTCATGGAAACAGTAGGAGAATTTACTTGGATTACATACATATCAAAGTCATCTTCAAATCCCAGACTACCACTGACTTGAACTCCACTTTGAAGTAGTGCTGCTTGTGAAAGAAACATCATTGGTGTGTTTTTTACCGATGTTGAATCCTGTGGAGTATGCACTGGAGTCTGTATAAACAGAAGCAGGGCAATTCCTATGATTAATATCCTTTTCAATGTGACACCTATTTAGAAAATGCATGACATAAGGCTAACGTTTTCTAGTAGAATCTTCTACCATACCTCTTTGAGTAGACGAAGAGCATTAGATCCGATGATTTTCACTATCTCATCATCCGAGTAACCATGTTTTACAAGCCATCGGGTTATGTTATTCAGAGACTCTGTGGGGTTTTCAAGTCCTTCCACATAATCTGGTAACCTATCCACATTCAAATCTTCCTTTTGTTCAGTTCTTGAATAATGTCCCAGTCCTGCATCTTCGTATCTCTGGTCATCAATTCTATAGAATCCAACATGATCTCCATAGAGTGTGTCGGGTCCACATCCAACGTGGTCAGTGCCCATGAGGTCAATGCAATACTCAAGATGAGCCATATATGTATCAATCGAAGGGGTTGGATTGTCCTTTGTAGCTGTATATCCCGGAGCTGCTTCGATACCTATCACACCATTTCTCTCAGATAATGCCTGTAAGACTTCGTCTGGAAACAATCTCTTAATAGGTAGTAGAGACCTCGCTCCAGCATGTGAGATAATGATTGGTTTCTTACTGGATTCAATTGTATCCAATGCAGTCTTGTCACTTGTGTGACTCACATCGATTAGCATTCCAAGCTTGTTCATACGAACGATACAATCATAACCGAAATCAGAGAGTCCTCCATCTTGTATCTCACTCAATCCCGATCCCAACATGTTCGACTCACTATAAGTCAATCCCATTGAGCGTATTCCCAGACCATAGAGAATATCTATTCTATCAACCTCATTCTCAATAGGTGTCGATGATTCAAGAACAGGTACCCACGCCAATTTTCCATTATCGAATGCATCTATGATATCCTTCACATTCTTGCATTGAATGACATAATCTTGGTGAGAAATATCGCAGAGTCGTTGACCAATATCATGAATGACGTCATTCCATTTCCAACCATGTTTGCTTGTAATGAATGCACTCCCGTCTAGCATATTATCGAAGATACAATCGAGTGGAGAAGTACTGAGTGCCTCATATGCCATATGCTCTCTTCCTTCCTTCCAGAGCTTTATGCAGTCATCAACATTCTCCGGCATCAGAGTTGGATGTTCGTGGAGATCAATGATGATATTCTTCTCAAATATCTCCTCCACTCGTTCCTCTTCGGTTTTAGAGAGTGGTACAAGATACGACCAGTCCTTCTTTATCGCATCTCGTAGAATGAAGTGCTTGTAATCTTTTCCTGGAGTCAGGTATTCGTAGGCCTTGTATCCTGAATATCTCTTCTTTCTTCCCATTGTCTATCCCTCCTTTCCCCCGAATAGTGTTTTATCGAGTTTCTGCAAATCTGCTGGTGGATATGTCAATCTACTCTGGATCATCTTTGAATCAACAAATGCCTCAGCTGTCTTAATAGCAGTCTTCAGTGGATTTACAATTGGAATGAACTCTTTTCGTACAATATCATCAATAAGATGGAATGCCATTGACATACAACCCAATACCATACAACCTGCACCTATTGTTTGTGCTTCATCTAGTTTTGATTCAACCATTACCAAAATGCTGTGATAGTCCGCAGACCACATATCAGTTACAGATGAATTAATGAAGCTGACTTCAGCCAACCTCGATTCAAGTCCAAGTGTTCTCACATATGCTCTAATTGTTGAATCTGACTCCATTCCTGCTTGAGGTGTCAACAAAATACTGAATCTGTCTGCAACCATACAAGCGAAGAAGTAGGATGACTCAGCAGGTCCTATTATCGGTATGTCCATTAGTTCTCTAGCAGGACGTAGACCTGGGTCTCCAGCACAACCGATTATTATTGCATCATAATGATGATTATTTCTAAGTTCTCGTAATCGATGAAGCATTGGTCCTACGGACATGAATTCCTCTATTGATGATTCGATTGAGAGAGGTCCTTCTCCAACTTCTTCTACCGTGATATTAAAGTCGTTTCGAGATATTCGATTGGTAATCTCAGTTCGCCGTTCTATCTCGTCTTCAGGCATCCCTGCTCCGGGCATTAGATAGAGTATTTCCACAATAAACCCTGAGTGTACATCTGTGCTTCGATGATTTTACTTTTTTGTGCAACCATTAATTGACTTCTAAGAAGTTTTTAGCATCAGATATCAACGATAAATGACCTCCCTTTCACACTACTCTAATTCATCTGTGGTGCCTATTTTCCAGTGTATATCTTATCTCTACCTTTCCAAATGGCCGCATACCTTCTCCCTCATACATGGGACTATAACTTGATTAGATACTATAGTTTTGGTGATTCTTGGGTGACTATTCTTCCTATAGGTTTGGAATGGTTGGTGCTTATGGTATGTGGTATATTCTATGTCATTGTATCATATCGTTTTGTGAAAGTAGTAGAATCACTGTCGAAGAGGAATGGACTTCATCTGATATGATTTAAAAGAATCTTTGAAAAATAATATCAAACTTACATATCCAAAAGTATAATTTTAGAAATCAATCAATTTTATCTCAAAATCACAGTGTATCTTATATGTGGAGTAAGAATGCATAAAATGCACAAGGAGCTAACATAATTGAAACTACGAATTGCCGCGTGTTTGTTTACCATACTTCTAATCGCACCTTCATTGGTTGCAATGCAATCGGATTTAGCCAATTCACACCTATTCTTGACTAATTTAGGTGAGAAACAAAATGTTGAATCTGCAATAAATCTTGACAGAGTTGACTATACATCTAATCATATTGAGAATCCGGATTTTGAAATATGGAATGACCCATATGACCCTGATTACCTTTCAACATCAACATCCATGTCTAGTTATGGTTGGCTTGCCTCCTCTCCGTGGCCTGTGGCAAATGGGACACATAGTGCTGGTATGCAAATCAGGTCATATACTGGAGATTTTGCATATCACCGTATTGGTGAGGGTTCATACACGCATTGGGTAAATCCTGTGAATCTGACAATGTCGTTCTACTACTATATTGAAACAATTACTAATCCTGTTGACAGTGACTATTTCATGCTAGAGTTCAGATTAGGTAATCCGGGTACAAAGTATCTGAGATACTACTTTGGTTCCAGTATCACTGCGACAAATAGTACTAGCTACAGATATTTCTGGATAGATACGAATTATGGTGAGTGGTATCATTTTGACAGAAATATTACTGCTGATTACATTGATGGCTTCTCTGTGGTTCCGACTGAGTACGAAGGATTTGACTTCTATTTGCGTAGTTATTCTGTCGGATTTTCTAGAGTCTTTGTAGACACTATCGAGGTATATAACAACAGTCTATACAAGAGTGACACCTATGATTCATTTGGTGACTTTAGAGCTTATTTGACATCGAATAACGACCCAGGTATTGTTTCTCAAAGTACAACAAGAGTGAGTGGGGATTATAGCATGAACATGTCTTGTTATTCTCTCGACAATCGGAGCTATGCAGAGTTCTCCACTAGTCCTGAGATACGGCTGACTGAGAATAATAGGGATAGTTTCACATTCTATTGGCAAATTGACCAATGGACTGCTTATTCAAAGGATACTTTAGCATATGTACTAGTGAATTGTAAGAACCATACCGAAGATGGTACTGAGGAGTTCAGTATCTACTACCCCTTGGCATATGGGGATACTTTCAAGCATAACTATTCAGGCTATCATATCATCTTTCCAGAAGCATTCAATACAACTGGAACTTGGAACCTCTTCAATAGAAGTATCTATGATGATATAACTGCTAGGAATGATACGAGTGAAGTCATCGTTCAGTCTGTTGAATTCAAAATAGAATCAGATGAGTATCAAGCTAATATCACATTGTTAGTTGATGATATGGATCTGCATGCCTCAGCATTGAGTGCAATGGGTTTCGAGGATGAAGGTGCCGTTGGAACCAATGCCCATGGTTTACTTGTAGATTCTGGCTATCAAAATGAAATCAATGTCACTGACTTCGCACTCACTGGTGAAAAGGCAGCCAACTTGACTATTGAAGGTTCAAACTATTTCTATTCAGAACAGGAGCTTGCATACATGCCAATTACTGAAGATAGTGAGCTCTATTTGACATTCTCTTGGTATATTGATGATTTCACCAATTTAACGGACGAATATGTCGAGATATCAATCTACTTTGAAGATGAAGATGCACTCGTCTATGTACTGGCTAATGGTTCATCGCGTGATGAAGGAGAGGGTAGTTCAGGATACTATGATCTACCATCTGAAACTGGTGTCTGGCACACTGCAGTACGCAATATTGGTGTGGATTATTTTGACTATTTTGGTGTCGCTCTTAATGATGCCTTTTATGGCATTGAATTGAGTGCTGATTGTGATGATAGAATTGAGGTGATATTCGATGACTTCTATCTCTATGAGGATCCAGCACCTACAATAACAAACTTGCAAAGAAATCCATCACTTCCAAACTATGATCAAGAGGTTACAATCTCCTGTGACGTGGTTGATTCTAGTTTGGATACTGTTTTACTGCACTACCAAGTTGATGGTCCTGCTTTCACGAATGTGACAATGACTGATCTAGGTAATGGAACGTTCATTGCTACTATCCCCAGTCAGGACTATGGTCAGTCGATTCTGTACTATGTATCAGCAAACGATACCTACGGAAAGCTATCTGAACTCAAAGATGGAACAAACTACTTCACGTATACCGTTTCAGATTCCATTCTGCCTACAGTCACTATAAGTCAACCTGAGAATCAGAGTACTGTTTCTGGCACTGAAACAATTAGTGTTACAGCTTCCGACGAAGGAAGTGGTATTGAGAGAGTGCTGATATATGTAGATACCACTCTTGTGGCAAATCTAACAGATGGTCCATTCACTTATGACTGGAATACAACGGATTATGAGAATGGTGAACATGATATCCATGTTGAAGTTCTGGATAATGCTGGAAACGAGAACTGGGTACTTCACGTTGTTACTGTCAGTAATGAAGTTACAACCACTGATACAACCACTGATACAACCACTACCGAAACTGAACTTCCACCAACGGATTTCACTATGATATACATCTTGGCTGCAGTAATTGCAGGTATTGTCATTGTTGTCATAGTAATCATGTTCAGAAATAAACAAAAATGAATGAAAAACAGGGTCGCGAACAGATACTAATAATCAGGACAAACCTTGACATTGTTGTGTAGGTGCTTATATAGGACCGGTAAGGATATTTTAGTGAGGGTGTCTTGACACACGATCTTACCCTCGCAAAGCCAGTCCCAGTACCGTTGTCTGGGAGGACAAAGCTTTGGTGTCCAGATTTGTCCAACTTACAATGAACGGTTCATCTTTAGCAATATTGATGAACCTCATTTTCCTTTTATGAAGGAAGTTTGTCCATTGAGCTCAATTTATGAATCATATTGAAATGTTATTTATTTTCTTTGATTTCGTTTCCTAGAATTTTCTTCTACCAGTTCCTTCATGAATTATATTGTATTCGCTATCTTGATGTTCTTACTGCCACCTGTTCCAAATGCCGGGAACATGATCTCAATATTGATTCCGTTCACGACCATCGAGCTGATACAAATTCCACAGGCTCATATTCTCCCAATCATCTTGATGTTTGTACTCTTTGCAAGTACAACATTCTTTGGTGCGTTTGCAGAAATTCTAACTCAGAGATTGATAATTGATGCCATTCCGAATAAGATTCGAAATAACGTATACTCACTATCTCCCACCATACTTTTGCTGTTAGCAATACCCCAAATATCCATATTTGGCTGGCTCATCCCTATCTTTGGATTCCCGCCTGTCCTAACCATAATTGGGATTATATCGTTGGTTGGTGTGGTTATATTACAACATGGTCTCAAACAAGAACGGATAATTGTCGATCCTGAGATAGAAGCCAAGGTCGAGGAGGATGAGATAAAGTAACTGCTATCCCATGAAAATCCAAATGAACCGGAAGCTGTAGAGAACGTAGTTGAGTAAGCGAATATTCACCGTTGTCTATTCTTTGGGGAAGAATCCCTTCTCCAGAGCATCTCTTAGAAGGTTCTGTGTGAACTCCCATAATCTCTCAGAACCCTCTTCAATTGGCTCTTTCATTTGCATGACTAAGGACATAGATAATCCATGATGTTGCCATGACCAACCCTTATTGAAGTAGCCCTGAAGTACAGGCTGCATCAAGTCCAATGCTTTTGCAAATCTAGCTTCGGAAGTACGACCTGCTTCGAATTCATTCCAGAGCTCTAACATCTCATCTGCTTGATTCTTAGGCAATACACTAAAGATTCTCTCTGCAGCTTCAGTTTCTTTTGCAAATTTGTCATCACGACTCGAACCATCATAGAGAAACGTATCACCCGCATCAATCTCCACTAAATCGTGTATGAGAAGCATTTTGACGACCTTAAAGGTGTCCACCGGTTCATTAGAGTATTCTGAAAGCAACATTGCCATAACTGCAATATGCCATGAATGTTCAGCGTCATTCTCTTGTCTGGAACCATCAATTAGAGAAGTCTGACGAATGACACTCTTTGCTTTGTCAATCTCTGCAATGAACTCTATTTGTCTTTGCAGTCTATCAGAATCCATGATTGAACGCAAAGTAAGGTCTCTTATCATTCTATTGATGAGATTTGGTCTTCGATGAGAAGGATGTCATCATCTGAAGATGCCCCAAGCCCAAGCTCGACTGCGTGTGCAATCTGTCGTGTTTTCCATGGGTTTCCCTTTAGGTCGTTCTCAGCACCGTATGATTGAATTATCCTAATTCCCTCGACATCTATAGATACCATATCAGTTCCCGTGAGAATGACATTTGGTTCTTCAAGTTGTCCGTGAGCTGGTCCACCTGTGACGAAGATCTTTCTTGCATCCATAACAATCAATGCAGGTTGGAAAAATGATGCCAGATCAACGACCTTCTCCTCAAGATTCCTCATATGCATAAAGAGCCTGCTTCTTCCTCGCACTGCACCAACAAATAGTTTCATAGCTCCCGTCAGACCCGCATGTTTGTGTGTTTTGAGACAAGGCACTATAACGAGCTTAGAATCATCAAGCAGAGGTTTAGCAAACTGTGCTCTCTTGAAGAACTTGCCTTTGGGAATGTCTTGCTTGACCCATTCATAATTATCAAAAATGACAAGGTCAATGTCAAGGTTTCTTGCTACTTCATCGAGTCCTACATCTTCTGCAATCTTATTTGAGTCCAAAGCAAACATGGAACTCTCCATGATTCGTAATCGTTTGACCCCTTCGTCAAGTATTATCTCACACAATGCACGAATGAACTCTGGATCACTTGAAGCAGGATATGGGTCTGCAGTGTTTAGATTTGGCTTGAGAATGATGTCATCGCCCGGTTGAATGAATTCACTTATTCCTCCAATCTTATCCAAAGCTCTTATAATCGAAGCCTTCAGATTTGGACTCACTTTGGTCTTGCCCACTTTAAATGTCTTTGTAGATTCAGAGTTTTTTTTGTCCATTGTTTCAGTCAATGAAGTGCACTAGTAAGTTATGAGAAGTATACGTAATTAAGGGATTCTGAAGCTGAAAAAGTGGGAGAAATCTCAGGCCGGACTAACTTAAGATTCATCTTTGTCCTTTTCAATTCCTGTGACTGTTTCTCCACCATACTTCTTCACGCCCTGCTATCTCCTCTCTTGACTCCGTCCTGATTTCGTAGCCATCAAAAGCATTTTGTTGTATTTCTTTTACTATTCATTCATTTTATGGTCATTTCGAATATTTAATATAGTTAATTTTATACCGTAACAGGGAGATATATGATGAAATATAGACGGGTCGGAAAAAGTGGCTTAAAGATTAGTGATTTATCACTTGGGTCCTGGTTGACCTATGGCAGCACTGTTGATGACAGAATTGCTAGAGAATGCATGAATACTGCGTTAGAACAGGGAGTCAATTTCATAGATTCGGCTGAGATTTATGCAGGCGGAAAAGCTGAACAAGTGATAGGTGAATGGTTACAAGAAGAACAGATTGACCGAAAGAACATCGTTTTATCGAGTAAAGTGTTCTGGCCAACTAGTGATGCAATCACTGATTGGGGTAATAGTAGAAAGAATGTAATGAATGCTATTGAAGGAACACTTGAGAGACTAGGAACGGACCACATTGACATTTACTACTTGCACAGATTTGATCCATCAACACCATTGAGAGAAACTGTTGAAACAATGGATGATTTGATTCATTCGGGTAGAGTTCGATATTGGGGCACATCCGTCTGGACGGCTGCTCAACTTGAACGAGCTCACGCAATTGCGAAAGAATATGGTCTTCAGAGACCCATTGTCGAACAACCAATGTACAATATGTTGTTCCGACATATTGAGGTAGAAATTATGGCTGTTGCAAAGAGTTTGGGAATGGGCTTTACTACATGGAGTCCACTCTATCAAGGAATTCTCACAGGCAAATACAATGATGGAATTCCCGAAGGTAGTCGTGGCAGCAGAGATGAAGGATTCTTAAAATATCTCACTGACGAATGGCGTGAAAAGTTGAAGAAACTGACTGAGATAGCAAAATCACTAGATGCTACAATGACTCAGTTAGCGTTGGCTTGGATTCTTAGAAGACCAGAAATCTCGGCGGTTCTCATTGGTGCAACAAATGCTGAACAGGTTGTGGAGAACACAGGTGCATCGAATGTAAATTTGAGCTCATCCACAATCGAGGAGATAGAGGAGATATTGGATAATAAACCAGAATGGCCAAGAACTTATGAGCCAAACTATTACTATGAAGAGAAAATGAGATAGTATCATATCCAAGCAGAATTTAGCATCCTCTAGTGTGTTTCCAATTAGGGGACGCTATATTCCCTTCGTAGGTGTTTCAAACTCTGTTTCTTTTGCTTCAAGAAGAGTAGTTGGTATCTTTTCTGCCTTTTACCAACAACCCCACTACAAGCACAATTACGCCAAATGAAACCGCAGTTACAATGTAGGAGATAACCAAAGGGTCAAATTCTTTTGTTGAACCAGTCGTTGTATTAGTATCTGTTGTTTCAATGACAAATTGATATATGGTGACAATAACTGAATCAGAGTTATTATTGCCTGCTTCATCAAAGACTGTAAGTGTGAAATCATAGGTTCCAATACTAATATCATCGAGGATAATAGAGATACTGGACCCATCCCAAGTTCCTTGCTCGTATGTACTTTCATTTTTGCTGATTATATAGGATACAGGTCTATGGTCAGATGGATTCCATTCTATTTCTTTATTGGTATCGATTTCTGAGAATGAAACATCTGGTGGATTATTAATGAATGGTGCAGTATAATCAACGACATAAATTACTGGAGATATTCTTCCATTTACACCAGATGGATCCCAAGCATCTATGTATATTTGATGGCAATTAAGATCCATTTGAGTTGTATCAATCATAGTTGTCCAAATATCTGTAAAACTATCGTAGCTTAGTTGAATCCATTCATCATAATTTAGAGTATGATCGAAGGAGCACGCCACAGACCTCACAAACGAATTGTCATATGTAGAAATGTTCAGCTGAACAATTCCATCCCATTCATCAGTTTCTGGGTGTAGGATTGTAGTTATAGGTTGTTCATTACTCTGAAAAACGAGTGGATGAAAATTATTCCAATCAGTGTGATATGTTGGTTGAGCTTCTAAATCCTCGGAATCTGACATTAGAACAATAAAGGGCACACCTTTAGAAGTATCTCTTAGGATTGATATGTCTTCATCATCAAGGCTTAGCATTTCTATTATGAATTCAATTTGCGTCTTAGAACCATCATCACTGGCATTCACAGAAACTATTCTCGTCATATCACCATCTTGTTTGAAATTCAATGTGTCATTACCATAATCGTCACTGAATTCGACATCACTAAGCTCAGAAGGACTCTCATTATAGATGATTCCCTCTCTGTTTATTGCTTCCAATGTGATTGTGTATTCTAGATCTTCACCATAAAATGGATGATCTGACATAGAATATGCATCTTCTGCATCAATCATGAAATTTCTTGTTTCACCTATTCGCATTCCATAAAGCTGTTCCTTATACTTTGTAAGGACATTCAAATCATCAATCGGTTCATTATTTTCAATTGTAGGAAACTTCCCTGCTCCGAACTCACTACCATTCCTGAATCTCACGATATAGCTAATCTCTATTATGTCTGAACCTTTTGTTCTCATGATATCTGTATGAGTTGTTCCAGGAGCATATCCCCGTATTATATCACTTCGATTAAGTCCATCAATTGTAAAATTCTCAGTATGTTGTTTCCATGCAATTCCAATCCACCCTGTGGTCGGACCTTCTAGTCCCACAAATAGATGTGAATCATTATGTTCAAAACACAATCTCACTTGTGTGTCTGAATCACTGAAATTTAGGGAATATTCTTGTGGGTCTATTATCCCGTCGGTATCTCCATAATGATGGTCTACATATGACACCGATATGTTTGATGCTTCGGAAAGCACCATCTGCATACTTTCTGGAATCAATTGATTGCTGGATCTTACATTATCTGTGTTATTGAAATTCTGCTGTTGAGAGATGTCCTTCAGATGTGATGGTATTTGCAAGGGTTGGAAAACTTGAATCAATAATATTGATAATATTATCATAAGAGAATAGATACCCCATTTCGCCACGATGCTTACCTAGATTTCCAATTCTACCATTCAAGAATAAGTTTTGCTATTTTTTGTATACTTTCTTCTGAACAATGAAAATCATAGTTAATCATCAGAGTATTCTTCAAGCAGAAAAAATGAGACTGTTAAGTACTTATAATCTCGGATTACTGAACCGACTGAGAATCTGAGGATAATTATAAACCTGGGTGTTTGAAAAACCGAGATGCAGTTGATATAGTGATGAAACAATGATGCCTTTGCGCTTGCGAAAGGAATCCATTGGATTTTGAAAGTCTTTAAATTCCCTAGTGTTTGTTTCTTGTAGCAGGAGAATTCCTTCAGAACGTAAAGTGCTATACGCAACAGAAGAAGAGAAAATGAAGGAGTTGCAGGAGAATGAGACCTTTGAGGTCTTGAAGAAAGGCTTGATCAGTGGTACATCTGGTTCGGTTTTAAGTGAGAGCTTGATTCGTGAGATGGTTGGATTTACCGTTCATTGTACTCTAGACAATTCTGGACACCAGAGCATTGTCTTCCCAAAAACGGTACTGGGAATGGCTCTGTGAGGTCATGGTACGTGTCAGGTTGACCTCAGTATTCTTGTACCTTGTCTGAGTATATAAACCCCTCCTGAAACATGTCTAGGATTTTTGGAGCTGCTAGCAACCCTTCTAACTCCAGCAACAGCCTCAATGCCTGATCCAGAGGGTGCTGCTATGATACTCAAAGCTTTAGATAAGTTATATCCAATTGATGTGGATGTAACAGAACTTGAAGAACAAGCAGATGATATCCGAAGCAGGATGAAGGAAATGGCACAACAGTTGCAGCAGATTCGCCAACAGAGAGGTCAAGAGTCTGACGAAAGCTATGAGCGAATTTACTCATAATTTTCATATTCTAGAGCCTAGTATCTCTTAGAATGAATAAAGCAAGGAGTGATTGCTTTCACTCCTTTTTTTAATCAACATCTTCAACCTAAAGTACATTCGGAGCATCTTCGAATCCCTTTTCCAATACAATCAGATGTTTCTTCTTGATGAAACTTAAGTCCCCATTTTTGCATGGCTCTAAGAATAGATTCTATTCCCTTTCCCTTCTCAGTTAATTGATAATGGACATGCGCTGGCATCACAGATGCGTCTACTATCCTGTCAACTATTTCTTCATGTTCTAACTCTCGAAGTCTCTGTGTCAAGACCTTTGGGCTCACCCAACTGAGTGCTCTTTGAAGGTCGCCAAATTGCGGTCCTTCTTTTTTCTCTGAAGCGAGGAGTTCTTGAATCACTAATATTGACCATTTCTTTCCAAGTATCTGAGATGTGATGAAAACTGGGCAACCCTCCACATCTTGTTTTTTCCTAGGTTTCTTGAGGTCCAAATTTATTCTCCTCTTACTTACTATTTGGTAACTACTACCTTTTTAATAGTATGTATTCCAATAATAGTTAAGATGACAACTCCATTAGAAAACTAAGGTGATTGATATGAGTACACCGGAGAGAACAGACGATAAAACAAGAGAGAAATTGAAAGTAGGACTAAAGAAGTTGCACGCAGGAGAAGACGTTGAATCTGTTAGAGCTGAACTAAAGGAGGTTCTGAGGGAGACATCGGCAACAGATATTGCAATAGCAGAACAAGGTCTGGTTGAAGATGGAATGAAACGAGAGGAACTAACTAGTCTCTGTGATATTCATATGGAATTATTCCGAGAGACCCTTGAGGAATCAGCTCCTGACCTACCTGAAAATCATCCACTACGAATCCTAATTGATGAACATAGTTTGATTCTTTGTAAGGTGACAGAGCTTGCTGAAGCAGCTACAAGATTGGGAAAGAAAGAAAGTTTTGCAACAAAAAATGAAATTGCGAAGCAAATCCTTGAATCGATTAATATCCTCAAAAATTCAGAAGATCATTATCTACGTGAGGAAAATGCACTCTTCCCGATGATAGAGAAGCATGGTGTTACGGAACCTCCTGCAGTTATGTGGTCTGAACATGATCGTATCCGTGGACTTGAGAAGAGTATCTTTAAGATGGTAGATGAAAAAGGTTACATCAATCCTAAGGAGCTTGACAAGTTCCGTTCATATGCTATAGGTCTCTCAGAGCTGATTGCAGGTCATTTTCAAAAAGAAAATCGGATTCTATTCAAGATGGCTTTGCAGCTCATAACTGATGAAGAATGGAAACAGATTAAGGCAGATTTTGATGAGATTGGTTATACAATTGTAGATGTACAGAAAGATGAGGAAGAAGAGCCAACGTCAGATATTGAGATGAGTGAGGGGATTATCCAATTTGAAACAGGCCAATTCACGCCTAATATTCTAGAAGCAATGCTCGATACACTACCCATAGACATTACTTTTGTCAATGCAGAAGACCAAGTTCAATACTTTAGTAATTCTCCTGAACGCTTCTTTGTGCGAACAAAATCGGTGATAGGTCGTGATGTGCATAATTGTCATCCGAAGAAGAGTATTGAGAAGGTTAAACGTATACTAGAAGGATTCAAGAAGGGTGCTCTTGATAAAGCTGAATTCTGGATCAATCTTGGTGGCAAGCTTATTTTCATTAGATATTTCCCCGTTCATGACAGAGAAGGAAAATATCTTGGTTGTCTGGAGGTTTCTCAGGACATAACCAATATCAGAAATATCGAAGGAGAGAAGAGATTACTAGATTTCTAGTGTACCGAGCTGGCATTATTTTATTAAAATGCCACTTTCACATATTTTTCGTCAAGCATTACGCATCAGCTATGTGTAGCAGAAAAATAAGAATGGAAACTTCATCACCAAAAGAAAGAAGTATTCATACGGCATAACTTTGAGCTGCATTCGCGTTGGAGAAGATGTTAATGGATTCTAAGAAAATTGCCATCATATTGATTATTCTAATTGTAAGCGCTGGTACTATTGCGGCACTATACTTTTTCATGCAAAGTCCCACACCACCATCAGAGGTGATACCACAGGATACACGTTCGGAATACAATGATGTAGCGTTTGTAAGCGAAGTCTATCCTAATACCAATGTAGATAGTGAGTTTGTGGAAATATATATTCCATCTAGCTTCTCAGGTAGTTCTGTCACTGAGTGGTACCTGACCACGTTTGATGGAGAAGGGCTTCTTGCGATTCCAACAATCACAGGGATTGATGGTGAGGATTATTTGGCAATCTTCATGGGTAATGGAATAAACGAACCAGATGCAAGTGATGGTAAGGCTACAGTATACTTGAACATTACAGATTCCATTCTTGATGATGATGGAGATGAGGTAGGTCTCTTTGATTCGGAAGGCAATATCATCGATTTCATGAGATATCATGGAGGAAACGGAGACGTGGTGTTCGATAATTGGCCATCATCTGATGATGGTCCTTCAAGGACTACCAAATCTGTGTCGCTGTTTGGAACAGACACCGGAGATTCCACGAATTGGAATGAATCCATGGTGACTCCGGGACAACCAAATGCCCTCTCGTATACTACCGAAAGTGATTATGTATTTGAAATACAGTCTGGTTTGAACGCGCCCTACATTGATGTAGGGATTGATGATGAAATTGATGGCAAGGATGAAACAATTGAGGTCTCTGATGAGGGAGGAGGGGTTCCTCTCGATACAATGATTGCAATTATAGAACATCTTGAGTTCTCATTGGAGTACTACCTAGGTAAGGGTTTTACTAGAGGACCGAAGACAGCTGCTAATAACACAATCAAGGTCATCGTAAAGAACGGAACCTCAACAGAAACTGTTGGAAAGGCATCCACAAAAGGTGTGATTACTATCAAGGTTGGAACCATTGAGTCGGATACGGACCTAAAGTATGTCTGTGAGCACGAGCTAATGCACCTATTCCAATTCAATACTGAGAAGGAAGGAAATGATACTGTTGACCATGCCCCGGTACAGAACAAATGGTGGATTGAAGGACAGGCGACATATTGGGGTATTGAATCAACTAAAGCGAATTTCAATCTAACCAATAAAGAGATTCAAGATGAGTTTGATCGTGTCGGTGACCATAATTGGTATGACCACTACAAAGACCTGAATCGTTCGACCTTCATAGGTTGGGGAGGGAGCTATTCTGACTATATCGGTTCATACCTATTCATGAAATTCATCAAGGAGAAATACGGCGAAGACAAACTAAAGGAAGCATTTGAAAAAGCGAAAGACAACTTCAACAATGATTCTAAGGATGTAAGTCCTGAAGACGCCATCGCTGAGGCATGTGGTACTAGCTGGGAGAACCTTCTTGCAAAGTTTTATGCTTGGATGATGACCGATGCTATTACTGACAATGGAGTTCCAGAACGTAAAGGGCATGTCAATGTCACATATACCAACAATACAGTGAGTGATGAGCTCAAAGTAGGACCTTACGCCAGTGGTGTAGAACGCATCAAAGTGAATGGCACTAAACCGTTCAACATCAATTTCAAATTACCACAAGGTGGAGATTGGAAAATCACAATCATATATGTCTATGAAGATGGCTCAAGACAGCAGGCTTTCAACACACCATTCTCCATCTATCATTCTGTTGCACCTTGGCCAGTGAATCCTGGGAATCATGACAAGAAATTGGTTGAAATCATTATCATAAAGACACTGATTCAGAAGGAGGGGCCAAAGACCATCAATATGACAATCACTCCGATTGAGCACACTTCCCCCTACCAACCGAAATCATTGATACCTGGAGGAATTGAGAATTGGCAGCTACCACCATCCTTTGAGAATTATACAACTCCAGAGGATTGGCCTTGGAGCTTGTTCTGGCTGATTAGTTATACAGACAACTCCTACACCGAATCTATTGAGATAGACCCTGACTGGTTCCCTGCGGAGAGTTTCTTCGATGTCATGATAACTCTGGATGGAGATTCTGTCGTAGAACATGAGAATGTTTCATCAGATGGTCCCCTAATCATTGAATGGGATCCATCGTGGGACTATGGCGATTATATTATTGAGCTCCGTCAAGTGACTTGGAATTCTTGGATCAATGGAACGATAGTTTGGCATCACGTCCAAAAGTCTGGAAGCTCTTATGATGTGCCAGATCATATTGATGTGGGCGAATGCAGAGCCGCGGACTCAAATGAATGGGACTATGTTGATTCCCATTGGTATCATGTCATGACCGATGATGGTATGGAGCATGTGATACAAGTGTATCTTGATCCACCCTACATTGGTGTTGGGAACTGGACCCTTGAACTCTATAACACCACACATTCAGATGTCGTTCTTCGTACAACTGAAGGAGAATACGCAACCGATGAATGGCCACGATATCTTATCCTCCCAAGCTTGGGAGACCCTGACTATAGCGCTATCCATGAGTACATCGTACGATTGCGATATGTGGGAGGAGGTGCTGGAAATGTCTCCTTACTCACACAGCCTTATCAAGGTAGATCCATTGATGACCCGCTATGGCACACGATAGGCACAGAGCAGGTTCTTGGCATCACACTACCTTACACATATACTGGTCCAGTGGAATGCTATGTGAATGCAACTGTCACGATAGGCCATACATATCATCTCCAGTTCAATGCTAGCTCAATGTTCGTCTATGGCGCAGTGTGGGATGGGAATAGTTGGGTTGCCATTTCTTGGAGTCATGATGACGGAACCTCGTCATGGTTCGAAGTGGATATTACAGCGGCAACTGAAACAATATCGATAATGTTCCTATCAGAACTGGATACTCAAACTGTGTTCTTCCTTACGTCGGCAGAATTTTAGTAGGTAAAAGGGGGCTTGTTCCCCCTCCTCTCTCTTGATAGTAGTGGAATATGACATTGCGATATGCCATACAAGTAAACTAGATTGATGGACAGGGTTATTCATTCACTCTAGGTTTTCATCAATTTTGATGACTTGATTAAGAACGCAAATATAGATCATCATTAGCTTTCCCAAAGCTTCAAGAAAAAGAATGATTCGATGATATGGTTTTAGCTGAATTGAAGTTTCATTAACAATTATTTGTAACTCCTGTTTAGAACCTAGCATTATTTACCAGACTCTTCAACAAGAAAGAAACAACAGATCACAGTTTTTATCCATATCTCCAAATAAGGTGTTTTCTGGATGATCCAATCTTTTTCTTGGCGAAGAAAAAAAGTATGAGGAAGGGTTCGAGTGAAATCCTTTCCGTCGTTCTATCTTCTATGACTTACGTTTTTGCATGATTATTGCAACAATAATAATCACAGTAAGTGCACCAATAATGACTATGATAATAGTGGTAAATCTATATCATCCTCGTCTAAACCAATGAATTATTCCAATAACCAATAGAATTTATAGAATCGTACAACGTTTTGTCCGTGCTAGTAGCACTTTTATGGAAGATTACACTGTAGATATATGCTATAAGCTATTAGCTTATAGCTAAAAATAACAGAGTACGCCCAAGATGCCCTTCAGGTTGCTTGACCGAAAGCTATAACTTGAACCGGCACATCTGTATTATAAGAAAAGGGCACAAATTGTTACGGGGCCGATTTGTCTCTATGGCGTGCGGAGACATAATCTTGCATCATGGCTAAAAAAAGCTCTGATGGTCTGTAACGTGCAAATAAGATTAGGTGGTGGCGCGGCAAAGCGTTGCAGAGCTCATAGATTTGTGCCCACCTTTTACTTTTGAATATCAGTCCTCTATGACCTTTAATACCGATGTAAGAAAAGATGATTGAAGTTGTGAGGAGCAACAAGATGATGCGGCAGAATAGTGAGCCTAGAAACCAAAGCGAAGATGAAAAGAATAAGCGGTCAATAAGATGGACTCCCGAGGTCACTCCCTCGGTATTGGGGAGTATCCCAGATGTTTTAAGGACCGTTGTCGCAGACACTGTCAATCATCCAGATCGTAAGAGTGCTACGCTTGTATCTAGTAATAGCATAGCGAATCGATGCATCTTGGATCGATGGGGTATTCGTCCTTCTCAACGGAATCGATTCAAACAGCTGTTTTCTTTAATCCGAAAACACACGCGGAAAGTCTTTGAACACTATTTGGCTCGTGGGTGGATTGAATTGAAGTTGGGCAGTCAATCCGTAAATTATCGAATAATCAAGTTCGATGAAGCTAGAGGAAACCTGATTCTGAAATTCATAGAGATAACAAAAGAGAATGAATGGTTACTATCCCGTTTATGACTCATCATGAACAAGTCCTATATGAGTAGTGCGCAGAAGGTGTGCCTAATTAAGGGAATTATTACTAAGATACTTGGTAGAAATGAGTTCCAGAATAAGCTTCAATATAGCCCTAATCTGTCTTCTGCTAGGATTGGGTATACACATCAATCTATTCCAATCATCAATAACTACTTTCAGTGGACCCACGTTTGATATAGCCCAAGAAGATACACTCAGACCAGAGATCTATGCTTGGGGGTTTGATTCTACTCCTGTTCCTGAAACTCCCTTTACCGTATGGGCAAATGCAAGTGACACCCAATCAGAGATTAAGAATGTAACAGTGATAATCGAACAAGGAAATTTTGAATATTTTCGAGAGGCTTTGGTATTCAACGGAACACATTATGCATACCAAGTATTGGGACTTCCAAACAACTACACATACTCGGTCTTGCTTAATGCATTTGACACATATGATAATGTAGCCCAAACATCAGTTAGAACCTTGGACTTTGTCACTTATCTGAACACGCCAGTAGATCCCACTGTTACCATGCCATTAGTTGTTGTTACAAGTCTTGGAATTCTTGCTGGTGTGATTTTTGTGGCCTACATCTATGATAAGCGAATGGAACGGTACTCAGTTCCCACACATGTTCCATCCAATTATGAAGAACCACCAATTGATGAAGAGTAGTCAGAAGGATTTGGTCTATCTATCAGAGAATCTCTACGATATCATCATAGGGATAATCTATTCACAATCCTATTGGTTTCTATGTCACCTCTTTAAGTATTAGCCATTCCAATGTGCATGTATCGAAGATGCTCGGTACTGTATGAGTCTGTTCCAAGTGAAAATTGAATATCCTATTCCCGTGCTCCAAGTAGGTTCTCATCTGATAGATCAGGTAGGTAGGAATTGCAGTAATTTCAAGCATTTTCCCCAATCTTCTATTGCTTCGTATATTGCTGCCATATCCAAATGTAAGGGATTTCTTTCCTGAGTAATAGCGGATGTCCAATTTCATTCACGTTCCATTATGAATTGCTGAAATAGTCCTATCGGTTCATTTTCTCCTACATATTGAACCTGTAACTTCAGTGAGTTCAACTACGTCGTGTGCACGAATCTCTTGATGAAAATCTTCTATAGTTGGTAACATTCTGCTTTAGTTCTTTCCGAAGTATCAAAAGGGGATTCTCACATGTGGATGATTTGTATGGATGATTCCTACATCCGCTTTATATCATAAATGATATCTCGGCCAGTTAGGAATGTGGGAAACCGTGTTCAAGTATGCCCTAAAACGGGTAGTTAGAAGCTACCGATTATTCATTGCATTGACTCTTGGTGTTCTTGTCGCTACGACCTTTTTTGCAAGTACTAATGTTGCTGCGGATATCCTTGCACGTGATGCATTGGACAGCAGTCTTGAGGGGGTTGTTTATGATTTTGCTGTTAATTCAGCACCTTCAAACTGGACAACAGACACAATGAATGAGGTAGAATCCGAATTAAACACACTTGAAGAGATCACAGATATTACTCGTACCACTGCTTTTCAATATGCATACAATAACACTGAAACACGATTTGCAATTCATGCCATCGAGTGGGACTCTGATTTCGCTCAGGGCTTATCTGTTGTTTCAGGTCGCAATGAGCTTCAAGCGAATGAAACCTATATTATTAACGGATCTGAAAACGAGTCTTTGTTCACTATTGACGATGAGATTACTGTACCCATCAATGTATGGATAGAAGAACAAACTATACCTGAAGTCATCGAATGGAATCTCACAATTGCAGGTTTTATTGAAGTCCCTGCAGATACAAGATATGGTATCCAACAGAATATTGCGGCTGGTATTATTTTAGGACCATTCGGGTTTTCCTTTGAGTCACCATACAACCTGATGTTGACTAATTGGAATCTGACAGCTAAACCACTTATTGATAGCATTGGTCAAATTGAGAATAGAACTAGTGCAGCAGTAAGAAATTCATATCATTTGAAAATAGACAGATATTCGATAATAGACCCATATGACATTCAAGCATCAAATGCTAGAATTGATGAAATAACGAGAAAGATTGAATCTCGACTCTTCAAGTATGATGTCACTGTTACATCTACTCTCACATTTCCGTTGCTGGCCTACTCGGTTGTTTCCCTTATCATGAATCTTGTTTTCATTTCCCTTTCTTTACCTATTTTCTTCATGGCCTATTTCACCGGAACAATGGTCAGTGATGTGAGCTATAATCTTCGTCGTAGGGAAATTGGCTTATTGCTTACAAAAGGATACAAACGAGGCACAATTAGGAATATGTTCTTGATAGAAGGCACGATAGTAGGTGCAATAGCTGGTGCTGCTGCTATTTTCTTAGGAGCTACTGTATCATGGTTTGTTTTGGGAATTGAGGATCTTAGTTTGATTACGGTTCTTGAAAACAATATTACATCTGCAATATTTTCAGTCGCTTTGGGTATGATTCTTGCACTTGTTTCAGTCTGGAGACCTGCTAATAGAGCTGCAAAATTGGAAATCTTGGATGCACTAAAACAATATGTATTGATTGAAGAAACATCAGAATACAAGCGATTACTTCCAACTATCTCACTTATTCTTGGTAGCTATAAATTACTTGTCTGGATCCTTGGAATTAATCTGAGTTCCTTCTTAGGCACTATAAGTGCAGGGAATCTTCTAATTACGATATTCTTTATTGTCTGGCTAGGTCTGGATCAAATTCTGAATTTTGTTGGACCCTTACTATTCCTCTATGGTGCAACAAAAATATTCATGCGTGGCTCACAAAAATTCCAAGAATTCATTGTTAATAGTGGTAGTAGATTCTTTGGAGCTTTCGGACGACTTGCCACTCGTAATGTAAAAAGAAATCCAGCTCGGAACGCAGCTATGGTCTTCATCCTTTCTTTGATTGTATCATATGGAGTATTTGCAGTAGGAAGTCTTTATTCTGAATACGATCGAGTTGAACGAAGTGCATACTATGAAGTTGGAGCAGATGCTCGGCTTGTTCTTGAACAGAATACAAATGTCGAAGACATTGTCAGCAATGTTACAACATATGATGGGGTTGAGTCTGTAACAACAGAGTATAGATTGACCCTGAGAACAGGTTCTACCTCCTTCAATACTCGTGGGATAAACTTGGAGGAGTGGAGATCTATAGGATACTATGAACTGGAGTGGTTCCTAGGGGATTTCAATGAGATGTATGATGCTTTGGAAGATGAAGGTATTATTCTCTCAATCACTGTGGCAAATGACCTTGACTTGGTTGTTGGAGATACAGTTTTTGTAAGCTCTAGCCAAAGTAGTGATACATATGAACTAACAATTGTTGGTCTGATAGGTTATCAATCAATTCTTGAGAGTTTCTTTGCGCAACAAGGTCTATCTGCAGGTGGTGATTATCCCTCTTTTGTTTCTAATTCCTTCCTTAATGACACAGGCTTCATAAATGTAGCAACTCCAAATATCCTGGTTAATATTGAGCAAGGATATAATGGCACAGCACTGCAAGAAACTGCAATAGAAAACATAGATGGGATTGAAAGCACCCTTTCATATACAACAGAAATGGCTGACTATTACAAAAGACCAATTGAAAGTGGCATCACGAAAATCCGTTGGGTTGCCATCGCTTTCGCAGTAGCTCTGGCAATTATTGTGACAGGTCTCGTCATTGTTCTTACTCTAAGAGAAAAGGAAGCTGAGATTGCTCTCATAACGGTAAGAGGGTTCAGTAAAGGGCAGCTATTTAGAACTCTGATGGCTGAAATGCTTGTTATGGTTATCTTTGCACTTCTGATTGGAAGTGCTGTTGGTTTGATTCAGAACTTCGGAAATGTAGCTCAATTGAATGAAGGTGAAACTGGTTTGATTCTTTCACAAGTCGTACTTGGGGGAATCTCTGGTATCACAATGATTGGAATAATACTAGTGGTCTTGATTGCTGCTGCTATCCCCGTCTGGTGGGCTTCGAGAAGACCCGAATCAAAAGTTGATGTCCTTAGGGCATAGGTGATAATGATGAATTCATATATTGAAACAACGGACCTCGTTAAGGTCTTCAGACTTGGAAATGTGGAAGTACAGGCTCTCAGAGGCCTTTCCATGTATGTTGATAAAGGCGAGATGGTCGCAATTGTTGGACCTTCAGGGAGTGGTAAGACTACACTGCTAAACATACTCGGCGGAATAACTCGTGCTACAGCAGGTCTCTCAATTGTAGCAGGACGTGATATTACAAACGCTTCTCCTGGAGAGTTGGGTCTAATACGAAGGGATGTGGTTGGTCATATCTTCCAAGAACTCAACCTTATCCCAACACTGACAGCATGGGAGAATGTTGAATTACCTATGCTTGCAGCTAAGGTCCCTGGTAGCAAACGAAAAGCACGAGTTGAGGAGCTCCTAACCACAGTTGGTCTGGGAGATCGGATGAAACACAAACCCGATGAACTAAGCGGTGGACAGAGACAACGTGTTGCTATTGCTGCAGCTCTGGCGAACAATCCTGAGGTTCTTCTCTGTGATGAACCCACTGGTGATTTAGATACTGAAACCGGTGCCACTATTGTAGAGTATCTTCATGTTGTTAACAAAGAATATGGAAAAACAATCCTAATGGTCACTCATGATCCATCAATAGCAAGACAATGTGATAGAATCTACAGAATTCAGGATGGCAAGATTAGGTCAGTACAATCTCCAACAGCTGATGATGAAACTAGCGCAGTTAGTCGTGTTGATATTGTCAGAGAACGGATTGTCGAAATAAAAACAGAGATTGCTAGATTAGATGAACGAGTCAAAGCTGGTCAAATAGATCTTGGAGTCTTTGCTGGAAAGAGGACGGAACTAACAGACAGATTGAAAATATTTGAAGAGGAACTTCATAGGTTGGGAATGTGAATTTGTGTGACTCCTAAGTCTTATAGCTTAGGAGTACTATCACTATGTTGAATTGATTATTAGACACTAGAAATAGCTCGACTTCTTTATTTATCCAAATTACCAAGATGCAATCTAAGGCAAGTGCTTCTCTAAAATGACATGATTAATGGATTGATGCCTTTCTGCAATTCATATACAGTTAGTGGTCGTAATTCCACTCCAGAATCATTCATGTTAAAAATAGATTCTGTCATCAATAATAGAAAATCCAAAAGTCCTTCCGAATATTTTGTGCTTGGGCTATATCCCTTTCCATATTCATCTGTCTGTAATTTGAGACCTAGCTTACACATTGCCTTTTGAATTGATGAGAACTTCAACTGGCTTTTCCCATCCGGAACATATTCGAGTTTGCGAAGAAAATCTTGTCCATAGTATGTTAACCAAAGTCCCTTGATGTTTACTTGATCATTCTTTGTAGGAAGTCTCAATTCTTCAATCTCTTTCTTTCTCCTCTCAATTATCGGCTTTATTAATGTCCATGCCGAAGTATGAGATATCCTATCTATATCTAGGAAGAATGTTGGACCATTCTTTTTGATTTATCTAGCTAAGAGTGTCTTCAACTTATTCAGAAGTTTCTCTCTGGCAGTCTGATATTCATCTTCCTGCGAAAGCAATCTAAAGAGATGATAGAGATTACCATCATAGCCCGAAAATTCTGAAAGGTCAAATCCCTTTAGGAAACCCTTCTGTACTCTAAATCTATCCTGTTTCCTGATATGTTTGTTCAACCTTTTCGTTCTGTATACAATGGATTTCCAGACTTCAAATTTCGACATTTCAGCATAATTCTCAAAAAGATGAGCTGATTCGATATAATCTGCCATCATTTGCTTTGGTTCAATATATTTACAAAGAGGGTCCATTAAGAATCGGCAAGATGGCAGTATGATTTGCCGAGTGTTTCTTAGGAAAAGCAGTTGTGTTATATTGAGTTTTTTTATCGGGTTGTCTGCAATATTGAATATTCGTTTCGGTTTCACATTAAGCAATGCACCTAAATCACAGGACTTAATGGAATTATGCTCTAAATTTAATTCAGAAAGATGAGTGAAATCATTGAATTGTGGAAGAGAGATTTCTTGAATCTTCATACCTGAGAGATCGATGTTTTCTTCAGTTTTAGAAAATTCTAGTTTTTTCTCTCCGTTAACTGTCATGAATGATATCTCAATTCTTGGAATCATACCTCCTACCTGTAGATAGTACTCTCCATTTCTATAAGAAGACCACATGTTTCCCTTGGAAACGATACTAATTTGAAATTTGAGGACTTGGGATGTGTGGTATTTATTTGTTGTATTCTAAAAGTATGATATGATGCACTCTTACCAAAACTTTGATAGTACGTCCCATATGGACCAAGACTTGTTTTTTTCATGAGTTTCGAATACTACGAACTCTTGAAAAGAATCAAGGAAATCTAAAGCCAAAAAAGTCTGGAGAAAAAAAGCAGTGAGTCAAGAAGAAGAAGAGAGAACTCATGATTTTCGAGAAGGTGAGAAGGTAGCCCAAATCTCTCTTGTTTCAATGGTATTCCTTACTATTATCAAGGGTTACACAGGACTTGTTTATGCTAGTGTTGCTCTATTGGCTGATGCAGTAAACTCATTATCGGATATTTTTGCTTCTGCTCTGGTTTGGTCAGGACTCAGGTTGGCTGGAAAAGAACCTACTGAGAGATTTCCTTATGGATATTACAGGGGAGAATCGCTTGCTTCACTCGTTGTCTCTGCAATGATTATCTTTTCAGGCATTGAGATAATATACGAGTCTGTGAATAGATTCTTCTCTCCAGTTTCGCTGGTTGATGGTACAATACCTCTTCTTGCCGCAGGGATATCTGCTGTAACATATTTCATACTTGCAAAGTACAAGTATAAAATCGGAACCCAAATAGGAAGTAAAAGCTTGATTGCTGATGCCGGTCATTCCAGAGTTGATGTTTATGCTGGCGTTCTTGTGTTCATTGGGATAGCATTATCCGTTTTTGGATTAGCTGAAGCTGAAGTGATAGCTGCTGTATTAGTGGCACTCTATATTATCAAAGAAGGGTTTGAGATTGGGAGGGACTCTGTACTCTCTTTGATGGATGCTTCTCCAGATCAAGAAAAGATAGATAAAATAAAAGAACTCGCACAAGAAGTTCCTGGCGTTCTAGATATTCATGCAATACGTCTTAGAAGAGCAGGTCCGGTCTATTTTGCGGATGCTCACATTACTGTCATCAGAGATACTTCGATAGAAGAAGCTCATGGTCTTTCAAGTATCATTGAAGAAAAAATGAAAGAAGCAATCCCTAATCTTGAGAGCGCCACAATACATGTTGAGCCTGAGAAACTGGAAAAAATACGAGTGGCTATCCCAGTAGATTCTGAAGAAGGTATGTCATCCAAAGTAGTAGGTCACTTTGGCAGTGTACCCTTCTTTGCTATCGCTGATTTAGAGAATCGTGATGTATCAAAACTGCATTTTATTGAAAACCCTGGTCATGATGCAGACAAGAAGAGAGGAGTGCTTGCGATTGATGCACTTGTCAATGAAAATGTGGATGCGGTCGTGGTTGGAGAAATCGGACAAGGTCCCTTCGATATGTTGAGAGGACATTTCATAACGCTGTACAGACTACCAAGTACAGATATTAAACTTGAAGAGGTCTTCTCTAACCTAATACACAATGAACTTGTGAAAATGGACCATCCATGAAAACCTAACAATTGGGTGGGAATAATACGGATTTCCTTATTATGTAATGTAATCATCAAGTGGAAAGGTATACTCTGGAAACGTTAAGACAAAAACTGTTCCCTTTGAATAATCTCCTTCAATACGGTTATTGACCTCAACAGTGCCATTGTACATTTTTGTTATTGCTGCAACCAAAGCTAAACCTAGACCTGTTCCTTCAGCTGTTCTCATGAATCTTGTAAATAGATTTGCCTTTATCTCAGGAGGAATACCCTTTCCATAGTCCTCTATGCGAATTTGAATCCATGATGAACTTGAAAGGATCACTCTATTTACATAAAACTCGATTCTGGTATCACTAGTTGAGTAGTTTATTGCATTCCTTATCAAATTGGAAAATAAATCAACCAACAATCCATTTGCTGAAATGAAGTATTCTGTTTTATCTTCTAACACATCTATTCCAATCTGTTCGTCTGGATATAGAACGCATGCTTGCTCAATTGCTGCTCTGATTGATTCATTAACAGATACTGGTTTAAATTCCTGTTGGATTTTTTCATCTGCCATGACAAGTTTTCTGACGTTACTAATCAGCTGGTCAGCTCGACTTAAACTAGAGATCGCATCATTTAGGGCATTGCGTTTTGTATCATGAGGTAACTCCTCATGCTCTATTATTGATAATGCAACAAGAATTGCTTGATGCATATTTGTTATGTCATGAATCAAAATATCCGAATAGAGAGTAGCTTTCTCTTTAGATTCTGCTGACCTCACCATTGAGTCGAGATAGAGTTTGGCAAGGATGGCAGGTCCGATTATCAATCCTACAAGGAGGATAATCTCAGCAATCCACCAGCCAACATACCAATCTCTGTAGATACCTTTCAATAGATTCGGGATAATCCATAAACTAAGAAATGTAGACGAAAATGATTCGATGGTTAGAAATGAGTTGGTCTTTCTTACTGTTAAAAATGTGATTAATACAAAACCAAACATAGCAATTAAATTGACAGAAATCAGAATAGAGCGAGCTATTAGTTGATGATCAAAACCTATAATATTTGCATCCAAGAAACTTGTTAGAATTTCTGCGGACCACATCGCTGAGGTAAATAGTATAATGGAACTGAGAATTCTGCGTTTGGGATTTGAATAGATGCTTTCAGGTTGCTTGTAGGTGTATCTAATTGAATTGTAGAGGCAAATCAGTGCTGCAATGCTTCCTACTGCATATGGGACCATTGATTCTCCTAGAACAATGGACGTTGGTCCTCTCCAGAAAAGGATAAGCTGAATCTCAACCATCATCCATATCGCATATAGAATCAGTAATGGATAAAGATTCCATGATGGTTTCGTTTTTGTATATAGGAATAACATCACTGCTATTGTTGCAGATAGTGATGCCGCGCAGATATGAGAAATGAGATACGCACCTAGATCGACGACCTGTAGGTTTGGGGTCAAGAATTCTACTGTAAGTGCTGTCGTAAATGCTATGAGTGCTGGAGCACTAGTGATAACCGGCATTAGAAAAGCTTGTTTTTTATCAAGTTGATAATTTGAATCACGTTTCCCAGCCACAGAAATACTGACACCAAGAAGTGCAAATACTTCTAGATTCATCGCTAAAGACCAAATTCTCTCGTAAGAAAGAAAACTTATCAGAAGCATTACACTTGACGAAAGAAGAAGAATCATCGCGCTCAATATCACTTGACGGTCAAAGTTCTTATGAAACTCAGTATTCCGAGTGATTTGAAGAATTATTAGAGTAAATGTGAATATTGAACATAATGACAGTGTTGTCCCAATTGATTGTAGCATTTCTATTGTAGAAATTCTAATGAGATAATGTTGAAATGTTCCCCAACTTAAAGAAGTAAGAAGGATGATTATCCACGAGAGAATTCGTCGTGGTGTCTTTGTCATATTTTCTGGATTTTTCAGAAGAAGCCCAAGGAGTATGAGTAAACTAAACACCATCATGTCAGTCGCATTAACGACTCGTCGAACAATCAGTTCAATTTCAGACACACTCAAACTGAATAGCAGATTAATAGAAGAACCAAGATGTATGAATGACTTTATGAAGAGTGCTGTGATCAGTATAATGTTCGTTCTTGTTGGTTTCCTTTGAATTAGAATATACATCCAAGCTGTAGCAATAAGAGAGAATATCCCCAAGACTGCCTGATACGCCACTTCATTTATTGCATTATCTGATATTAGATTTGGAATAAAAAGTAGAACTGATAGAGAATATCCTACAAAGAGTGAATTTAGTAGTCTTTTATTCTTCTCATCACAAGGCATTTCTACAGTCCATCCATGTATTACTCAAGAGGATTTATGTTACTATTAACCATTAATGGGATGGAGCTGGTAAAGATACTCGATAGTTTTTTCTTTTGGCTAACGCTATGCATCCAAGAGGTAGGTTAGTGACAGAACCATTTGTAATTGTACATGGCGGAGCAACGACATTTACAGAAAGATACCACTCTGAGATCATATCAACAGTCCAACAATCCGCATCCCATGCACTACATGTACTCGAAAATGGGGGTTCTGCATTGGATGCGGTAGAGGCAGCAATATGGATAATGGAAGAGACCGAACTCTTCACCGCAGGAAAGGGTGCGTGTAAGAATCTTGATGGAGAGATTGAGGTTGATGCAATTATTATGGATGGGAACCGACTTGAGAGTGGTGCAGTCATGAGTGCGAGAAATCTGGTTCATCCAATATCACTAGCTCGCTATGTTCTTGAAAGGACTTCGGTATACCAAGTTGTTGGAACAGGAGCAAATCGTCTCTATGAGCAGATGGTAAAAGAAGGTTATAGAAAAGAAAGATCTACTACCTGTACAAACTTGCCTCCAATCGCTGAACCAAGTGATACAGTTGGTGCAATAGCTGTCGATGAAATGGGCCGCATTGCTGTCGGTAACTCAACAAGTGGATGGCCAGGTAAACTTCCAGGTCGAGTTGGTGACTCTCCTATTATTGGTGCTGGAGCTTATGCAAATGAGAAAGCAGCAGCTGCTTGCACAGGTAAAGGTGAGCAGATTCTTAGGATAGTTATGGCTCGAATAGCTGTACTCCATATAGAACATGGACTTGACGCACGGAGTGCTTGTAATAGAGCTGTGCAAGAATTGCGTCAAAAGACTTCTGGAGAAGCTGGTTTAATAATGGCAACCCCGGAAGGTGATTTTGGTTTTGACTACGATACACAGCATATGCCTATTGCAATAGCAAAGGTTGGAAAGGGAGTATTTTATGCATCAATAAAACCAAAGTGGCCTATATAACAGAGCTTAGTTCTCTGTTATGTGGTCGTGAATCATTCTCAAAAGCTCCTCTTCAATAGTTGGTGTCATTTTTGGTTTAGTCTTGATTCTGCCTATTTCATGCCCTTCGGAATCAAAGATCAAAATAGTAGGACTGCTTGTTATCTCGAAGGTATCTACTTCTGCCGGGCTTGGTGGGACTGCCCAATGTTTCTTAGATCCGGCTGGGGGTTTGGTCATACCTCCAAGTGCTCGTATTTTAATATCAAGCTCTTTCTCAAGTTTTGATAGTACTGGGACTGCACGTCTAGCATCTCCACACCAATCAGCAAAGACTACAACGAATGAGTAATCGTTCTTGTATTCAGTTAGTGCTTCTACAATCTCTTTCTTTAGATTGTAGAATTTCTTTGTCCCCTTCCATCGTTCTTTGTACATAGGGGACATTTGTTCTATATATTCTGTACATGTCAAACAGTCATCTGTCACGTCGTCAAGTGTTGGTATTGTGATTACCTCCTACATCACGAAATGAAAATCACCTTTCTTAATCTTCTGTTTCACAAACAATATCTGTTCCCTTTTGTCCTTTTACAGGCTGAAGAGGTGCGGTTTTGATTACTTTAACGAGTTCTTTAAGATTCTTAAAATGTTCCATCTCATCATCTCGTAGATGTTTGAGCAAGAATATTCCCATGGGATCCTTCACTTCTTTCAAAGCCTGTTTAGCTAGGTTAAGCATCTCTTTTTCTTCATCCATAAGTTTCTGAAGAGTACGCTCAAGCTTTACACGATCAATGTATCTCTGTACTTTGGAACTCCAATTATCACAAGGAGTCTGTTCTAACATCTCAATCATTCCTTCGAGGAATTTCTTGTGTTTCCAGGAGTCTAAGCGAAGCTCCATAAAAGCGAGTTTTACAGCTGTTTCAGAAACTGATTCTTCAGCCTCCAATAGCATATTTAGAGTTCTGCTTTCAACCTCGATTTGCTTTCTAAGTAATTCCACTAATTTTGTATCTTGTTTAGCGATTTTTACTGCAGACATTTTATTCGCTCCGTACGAATGCTGGTTAACGATAGTAAATTATGCTAATAAAGGTTGCTTTCATAGACCATTCTTTTATGAATGATTTCTGAATTACTGCATATGAGTGACACCACGAACATCCGGGTGATCGAATAATTCTTCCTTCTCATATTCATTGCCTAAGAATTGGTTCATCATAATTGCAGCATAATTTCCTGTCCCAGTGGCCATTGCTACCTGTTGTGTGATTGGTCTGCAATCACCTGCTGCCCACACTCCTTCTATGTTGGTTTTACCCCGATGGTCTGTGATGATGTTTCCTCGTTTGTCAACCTTAACACCTATTGATTGAGCGAGTTCCGATCTTGCAGTTGCAACAAATGCAACAAAGAATACATTGGCTTTTATCTTTGTCTCATCTTCAAGAGTAACTGATTGTACTGTGCCTGGTAGCAGATAATCGATGCTCTTTATCTTTCCATGCATCCACTCAAAAGGCGAAGTATCCAGTTTCCTTGTGTCTTGTTCTTCATATGGAATATAGGCATCTTCTGTCATCAGGATTTTTACATTCTTTGTAAAACGACTGACTGCATTCGCTACATGGAGTGTACTCCCTATGGTGCCAGTATTTACTACAAGAACACTCTTGTTTTTACATAGTGGTGCTTCACAGTCGGGACAATAGAAAGCACCATTGCCAACGTTAGCTACTGGCAGCCACTTCCTCCACATGCCATCAACTTTGGGGTGCTTACGAGCGGTTCCTGTCGCGAAAAGTAGTAACTTTCCTCTGTACTCGGATTTGTCTTTTGTTCGATAGCTGGGTTCTGTACGAACGACGAACTCTGGATACTTTCCTGTGATTTCTACAGCATCTGCCTCTTTGTATGTTGCGCCTTCAAGAATTGCTTGAGCCTGTAATTGTCTGATTAGAGTACGTCCTTCTGTATATCCTGGACCATGTGGAAAGTTCTTGATTGTATTTGTATGATAATGCATAGGACTTGTACCACGATCAAGTACGAGAACTGACCTATGTTGATAGGATAGATGAATAGCTGCTGCTGAACCTGCAGGACCTCCACCTATGATTATTGCATCGTACACCTTGTCACTCTTCACAATAGTTTCCTCCACTTGCTGATGAAATTCTCCTTGATAACTGTATGCAAGTGGCATTATGGACTTCCCTGTTTGCCACACCAAATAGGTAATCAATGAACTTCAATGAATATCAGAAATGAGAATAATGAGTTACATTCAGGACATCAAAAGCTGGTCATGGGTAGTTCTCTACTGGCTATTCTCATACGCGGTAATTCTAACTGTAGGAA
>CAZSWP010000022.1:0-60982 GCA_964610875.1 uncultured archaeon | reverse complement strand
ATTAACTGGTACCAGTGCAGATCCACAAGGCATAGATAATTGGCCAATTGCACTGAGTCTCACAGATAATTACGTTTGGGAAACTGTAAAAGGAATTAAAGAAGCAATAGAAGTCACTATTACATTACAGCCTGACCAGGATGGTGACCCATCATTTGATGTCTATGAATGGGATGATGCGAACGCAGATGGTCAAGTAGGATTAGATGAGATTGGTTCCTTTTCGTTACTGAGTGTTGATAATGGAGGTAGCGGATACACTGAATCAGGCAGTTTTATTCCAGAATATGATATGGATATTGCAATTAGAGTCTTTGAGTGGGCATTTGCCTATGCTCCAGGGCATACATACACATTGACTGTTGATACATTGGTGTCAAACACTGTTGAAAGTTCGACAGTGACGAATGTAATTGAGTATGACTCTTATGAACTAGGAATGAACACCACAAGAGACCTATCTTTGAGAGCATATACTGATACAAATATCTACTTTACAGCCTCTCTTTCAGACATTACTATTAACAACTATTTCGTTCCGGATATCCAGCTGACTTCACCAAACGGCGGAGAAATAATTACAAGTGACTATTCAATTCAATGGACAGCAAGTTCGAAAAATCCCAATGACTTTTTCCCATCGTACTCAATATTCATCTCCTCTGACAACGGTGAAAGCTATGAGCTCCTAGCAAAGAATCTGATTGCTGATTCATATAATTTCGAATTCGATATTTTGCAGGATTTGAGTTCCTATAGAATAATTGTAGAAGTTGAAGATAGAGGTATGTTCAACTATGATGCATCTGATGCATCTTTTGAAGCTGGTGTAGTTTCAGCTCCTGAAGTAGCTCCCTTTATTTTTGGAGGAGGAGATCAAACATTTGAGCGCGGAGAGATAGGACATCAAATCGCATGGTATGTTTCTGATCTTTATCCAGGTGAAATTAGATTATGGGTGGATGATATACTCACAACTAGCTATACATGGTCAGATATTGTTGAAGAGATAGTTGTGGATTTAGATGGTCTCGATACGGACTTGTATAATTATACTTTAGAAGCAATTGATGCGAATGGTGTTCGCAGTACACATGTAAGCATGATAGCTGTAGGAGTTTATGATCCAGTTATAGATCATCCAGAAGACATCTCTTATGTTGAGGGTGAAACTGATGTGATATTAATGTGGGCTCCCAGAGACCCGAGCCCATCACACTATGTAATATATCGTGACTCAGAAGCTGTAGCTAATGGAGTCTGGGATGGCAATAATGTATCAATCAATGTTGGAGGGCTATCAGTAGGTACATACAATTTCACGCTGTTCGTCAATAATACATATGGATTTTGGAATCGAGATGAGGTATTTGTAGAAGTAACAAGCGAGGTATTACCCACAGATACAACTGATGTTGCCACCACACAACCATTTGATATGCTGACAACGCTGAGTCTAATCATCACTATTACATCACTTGTAATAATTATTGGTGTTGCTTTCAAGATTATGAAATCAGGTAGAGATGAGAGTAAATGGACACAGGAATTCGAAGGCGAACTAAATTATTGAACAGGTGCAGCATCTATTTCGAGCAGTTTCTTGGGAGATATCCTATCCCCATGTTCAGCCCTAGCTTGAATGATACGTTGCCGTTGTTCTTCTAATAGGATAAAGAGCATCTCAGGCGTATCTGGTACAGTTGTCCTATAGATTTGTTCAATACGCTCTATCTTCGCCAAATGCTCAGGAACGCGAAGAGTGAATTGCTGAACATACTCCTCTTTGGTATACTCCTTATCCAGATACTCCTCAAACATGTTTTCAATATCATCAAACTTTGGAATGAAACCTGTTGGTGTACTTATTGCGTCAACATCACCATGAACGCGTTTTTCCATCCATTGTAACCAGACTCTCTTATCCTGCCTATCACTAATATAATCTCCATCGGCATTCTTCAGGAAATAGTTGACACTGAATATCTTTGGTATTTCTTGCAATTGTTTAGCAAAATCAAGATGATTCTGAATGTACTTGCCAAGTGATATTGACACGAAATCCATATTTGAGAAAGGTTGAAATTTGCGTACTCCACTAGGTCCAAGTGTAGCTGCCGTGGTTTCAGATTCAAGACTTGCACCCATAGTAATGACTCCATGGTCCCATCCAAACGCTTCCTGAACAGGAACCCAAGTATCAGCATCCCGACCACCATATATGATACCACCAACTTCAACACCTCTTGGATCCTCAAGTGAATCATCAAGATTCGGCAGACCAACAAGACTGATTGTATAGCGAGCATTCTTGTGGGCAAATGGTATTTCATTTCCATCTTGATCTTTCTTGCCTTCCCACCATTCACCAGAGAAGTTTACACCCTTCGTAGGAGCCTCTCGACCATCTTCTAACCAACGGGGTTCAGCATCCTCATTGATTAGTACATTTGAGAAAATTGCAGGCTGTGTTGAATGCAGTACATCCCAAATGAGAGGATCGTCGCGTTCTGAAACAGACCGAATGATGCCGAATATTCCTCTCTCAACATTCACCGCTCTTGCTTTACCGTCAATTTCGCGGATGTAAGCGAGGTCGTCACCCACGATATTTGTACCTCTGACCATGGATGTGCTAGTCTTTCCACATCCGGAGGGAAAAGCTCCAGTGAAGTATGTCTTTCTCTGTTGAGGGCCTTTCATAGCCATAAGGAACATATGTTCTGCAAGCCAACCTTCTCTGTCTGCTTTTCGTATCGCTAATCGTAATGCAAGTTTCTTTAGACCAATGGTATTGCCAGCATATTGGGTATTAACACTGTATACGGTATTTTCCTTATAATCAATCATGACGCCACGTTTCTTCCAGTCCCAGCTGACAGCATGAGCAAGTTTTCCAGATGAGTGAAGCATCCATAAGATTTCTCGGTTCTCGGGTAATCTTCGGAAATAGTCATATCCTCGTCTGTATAATAAATCCTCACTGTGAGCGACATAGAATGAGTCTGTGATCTGTATACAGGGTATTGAAAATGGGGAATCAAGAGGACCAAGACAGAAGAATCTTACAACCATCTTTTTGTTTTCCATACTTCCATCAAGTCTTTTACGAACAATATCTAATCCTTTTTGGCGTTCCATCTGTGCTAGGTTCTCTCCAAGGGTATCCTCCTCAGGTACTAGATAGATTGTATGTTCTTTGTCTCTGGCTTGATCATAGAACCCATCATAGTGAACAGTATGATAGGGATTCGCTAATGGGGTCTCTTCTCCTCTTGCAATAGCAGTTCTGCGAATATATTCCGTGTCCATCTTTGAATCATTGCAAACGAAAACTTTCATTGGTTTGCAGAGGTGTATTGCTTCAGCTACGAACCTATGGACACGTCTATTTGGAATCGCCAACAATTTTCTGAAGTTGACATCTGTTAGTGCTTCTTCTAAGATGGAAATATAGTTATTCAAGAGTGGCTCCTTCCTATGCCGCAATTACTGGGAATACTGTCCATCAGGTAGTCCTAATAATATCAACGTCAGAGGCAACATTAGGATAAATAATTGTTTTCGTAAAAACTCTGGAAAAACAATAATTCTAGCACTGACCTTGGAAGCAATATGCACAGCTGTACAAGTCGGCTACGATAAGACTCAAATGTGTCCTAAGACCGCAAAGGCAACATAGCACTATGAGCAGTAGATAATGTAGTGAATTAGTTTGAATTTGATGGTGAGTAATCATGGCACTGAAGGAGTTCAAGTATGATATTCCAACATTAGAAAAGGGGTATACAAACCAGACCCTCTATATCAATGTTGGAACTAATGAGATTAAGATTAAACCTGTTGACGAGAAAATGAAAGACACATTCACAGGAGGCAAGGGTTTTGATCTTTGGCTTATGTGGAATGGTCTACCAAAAGATCGCATTATCAAGTGGGATGACCCTGAGAATGAAATCTGTATCGGAACAGGACCTCTCGGTGGAGTGACTCAATATCCCGGTGCAGGAAAATCAATTGTCACATCAATCTCCCCTGCGACAGGAATCCCGATTGATAGTAATGTGGGGGGATATTTTGGACCAAATCTCAAGATGGCAGGATTCGATGCCTTGGAGATTCAGGGAAAGGCCGATAAAGACATCTATGTATTCATTGACGGAGATAAGGGAATAATCGAGATTCATGATGCCACAGACCTACCGGATACGGCATATGAGATTACCAGAGTCCTTAGTGATCGACACACCGAGAAAGAGGGAAAGGATATGTCAGTGGTTACTGCAGGACCTGCTGCTGAACATGCTTACATGGGTTGTCTGAACTTCTCATGGTGGGATATGCGTAGAGACATGCCACGGTACAAACAGGCTGGAAGAGGTGGAATTGGTTCAGTCTTCCGTAACAAGAAAATCAAGGCACTTGTCTGTAAATTTGAGAGAATACGACTTGAGATGATAAATCCTGCAGACTTGGATGCTGTCAAAGAGGTTGGTCGGGAACATTCACGGGAGATTCTGCAACTTGACCCCAAACAAAACAGAATGCGTGTCATTGGAACAGGTCACTTACCATCGATTATGGATGAGTTTGACCTACTGCCGACCAGAAACTTTCGAACCGGAAGTGATCCAGAAGCCAAGAATCTCTACGGTGATGTCTGGGAAGATATTTTCACAAACTGTGGAAAGGGTTGGGATGGTTGCTGGAGACCGTGTGCAATCAACTGCTCACACTGTATTGAAGGCTTTGAGCCAAAGACGGGTCCATTCAAAGGTAAGACCGTAGTTGTTGATGGTCCAGAGTATGAAACCATAGCTGGTTGTGGTTCAAACATAGGTGTCTTTAATCCGTATGAGGTTGCTGAGTTAAATTTCTACTGTGATGCTTACGGAATCGACACTATTAGCTTTGGCACAACAATGGGTTTTGTGATGGAGTTATTTGAAGAAGGCTACATTGATCAAAAAGCCACTGGTGGTCATAAACTCAAGTGGGGAGCCGCAGAAGAAGCACTTGCAGTACTTCATGAGATGGCTGAAGGCAAAGGCTTCGGTGGAAAGCACTTTGGTAAAGGTGTTGCCTATTTGCAGGGATACTTTGCTAAAGAGTTTGGTATTGATGAAAAACACATGCACGACATAGGTATGCAACACAAAGGACTCGAGTACTCTGAATATGTCACCAAGGAGAGTCTTGCTCAACAGGGTGGTTATGGACTTACGCTCAAAGGACCTCAGCATGATGAAGCATGGCTTATCTTCCTTGACATGGTACACAACTACATGCCAACATTCGAAGACAAGGCCGAGGCATTACACTACTTCCCAATGTGGAGAACATGGTTTGGGCTGAATGGACTGTGTAAGTTGCCGTGGAACGATGTAGTACCCGCTAACAACAAAGAGACTGACGAACCAGCAAAAGTACCAAAGCATGTCGAGTTCTACGCACAATTTTTCGAAGCAGTAACTGGAAGACCTACAAAAGGAGAAGACCTCATTCATGACTCTGAAAAGGTCTACAATTTCCAGCGAATCTTCAACATACGTCAGGGCAAGGGTCTACGATTACATGATTCTTTTATTCCTTACAGAAGTGCAGGTCCTGTGACAGATTGGGAATACGAATCACGTCAGGATCGCTATGATGAGCAACTGAAGGAGCTGGGTGTTGATATCAATGGGATGTCAACAACTGAGAAGAACAAGCGACTTCGCGAGTATCGAGAGGAACGCTATAGACTTCTCACAGATGCGGCTTACAAGAGACGTGGCTGGACTCGAAATGGTGTTCCCAGTATGGAGAAGATAAAGAATCTGGATCTTGATTGGATACCTGAAGTGGTTGAGATAGTCAAGAAATTCGAAAGCTCTGATCCTCCAAAGGACACGCTTCCAGAAAGCGATGAAGCTTGGGCATAAATTGTCTACATGAGAGGGCCACATCAGCCCTCTATTCTCTTCTTTTTGAAACCTATCTATTTATGGTATTGCACAGAATTGTGAGTATGTTTGAAAACATTATTTTGTCTTGAGTAATAACAAGCTTGAAGGGAGTATCGTGTTCGCTCTACTATTGCAATTAGACAATACGGCTTTTTACGATTTTATCATTTGCTTCATTTTTCTTATCTTTGCAGCTCTTTATTTCATAGCAAAGAGAGATGTCGAGAAAAAGGAAAGCGAGCTCGATAGCGGCGGAAGATATCATCCAATTGTCACAATAAAAAGAGTAGATGGTATTCCTTCATCTATTGTGGGAGTGTCAAAGAGTGAGGAGATAGTGTTAACCCCTCAATGGTCAGAATTATCTGCACATCACTCACAGCTTGTTTCATATCGATGTCCAACTTGTGGAGCAATGATACCAGATTCAGAACTCAAGAGTATGTCAAAGGGGGAGAGAATACTTTGTTCATTCTGTGGTGCAACTATAGGAAGTGCTTAGGACTCAATTGCAACAAGTTTCTCAATGTGCTTGAGTGCTCGTGATTCGAGATTATCAATTCTCCTTCTCTGCCACCCGTCTGTGATTCTCTTTAGTGTATCAATATGCTTGATTATCTCTTGAGGCGGTCTTGACCAAAGTGTACGTAAGATCTGATATCTATATCGAGCACCCGTCTTATATCGTTCAACCAGCATGTCAGTTACACTTTCACCAGGAATGGAGGATATAGCTCTAAATGCACTGGTCCGCCAATTACCAGTTCGTTCTAGGAAAGGCGACAAGTACTCTGCAGACTCTGGCATACCAATATTGCCTAGAGCTCTCATAATCTTGACAGCAGTATAGTAGTATCTGGAGTTTGAGAGGTAATTATGTAGTAAATGAACAATGCGTGAATCCCCATGTTTCTCAATGTATTTTGCCGACTGACGAATCTTCTGCTTACCTCTGTAGGTTTTGAATCGTAAGATGTGCCAAAGTAACTCCCGAGTTGCTTCACTACAATTCTCAAAGCCACGAATTTCAGAACCTAAGCGAAGTGGACTTGAAGTTACTACAATTCTTTTTCCAAGAGATCCAGCCACCTTCAATAGAGCATCACCTAATCTCTGATGGTCAGGGCTTCTACTGTCTGTTAAGACTCCCCCAGTTGCTATAATAGAGAACCCGTAAGCAGTCTGTACTATATCCCACTTGGATACAGTAGATTCTAGTTCATGAATCTCACTCGTCCGCACTTCTAGTATTCGAGGTATCATTCCTGCAAATGGACCGGAAGCCATCCTCTCGTGGTCAAGAAAGAATGTATTTCTTGATTCAATCATATCTGATAGGATGCTCTCACCTATCCTGAAACACAAGCCGCGAAGCTCTGAAAGAGAATCAACTTCAGTTTTCATTCCTTTTACAATTTCGAGAGGGTCAGCATCGATTCCCCGTATCGTACTAAATCCCATGATGTGTAAAAGACCGTCTCTCAGTCTTGCTGTTATCGCTTTTTCAGTCTTAGTACAAAGGGTCTTCCTCAAACATGACCAGCCCCATTCCTTGAGCTCATAGGATACAAGTCTATCCAAGTAATCATACTGTCGCCACTTTATTGCGTTTAGAATTTGTTCCTCATTATTCACTTATCCCACCCAGAATTAGTCTAAGTAGAGTAATAAAAACCCCACAAATGATAATTCATTCTTTCAAACAAATTTTCCAGTTCTTGATGTTACCAGCATGTGAACAATATGCCACGCGAAGGACATGAACATCTCTCAGGTGAGATGCCTAGAAATCATGAGTACCAGATGATATTGATGATTGTCTTTTTTATAATCTGGATATTGGATTCTTTTCTCATTCGTTGGACAATCTTTGCGGCACCATGTATCCCATTTTGGGTAACGATTCCACCAGCAGTAATAATCCTCGCATTTGGAGCATACTTGATGGACAGATCACATAAAGATCTCTTCCATGTCTATGAACCAGTTCTTGTTACTGAGGGCATATTTTCAAAGACAAGGCATCCTATGTATTTAGGAACAGTGCTGTTTTATACTGGGCTAGCATTTCAAACCCTGTCCTTTATATCGCTGGGGTTCTGTCTAATCCTGTCAATTGCTTACAAGAAATTTGCAAACTATGAAGAAATGCTTCTTGAAGAGAAATTTGGAGATGAATTTCTACAATACAAAGAAGAAGTTCCGAAATGGATGATATGATAGTAGTTATGCCTTCAAATTCCTAGTTATTCTGATTTCAACTCTGAAAGGTTTTCAACACTATTTTCCGTTTCACAAAATCTACATATTACGGTTCCTCCAGTTTTTAGAATAATGACATCAGCAGTGTCAAACGCCGCACCACAATTAATACAATTCCAAGAATCTATGGTATCTGCTAGTTCTGAAAGGATTGTTGGTAGCATTGATACATCATCTCCGAGTATATCTATTCGGACTCGAGATGAAGCACCTTCTTCAAATCCTGTTACAGAAATCATAACAGCTATTCTTTTTCCCGTATATTTTCCTTCAGCAAATCCTCGGATGGAACCAATAAATTGACCACCTGCACTTTCAGATTCAAGACTTACTATGTGGAAATTCTTAGATGTTAGATTTTGCTGGATTTTATTGAAAGCAATAATAGAGTTCCAATCAATAGAGAACTCCTTGCTTGATTTATTCATGTCTTTTTGAACATCAATGAATCCTTCGAGTGAAATCTCCTTCTTCTTCAGTAAATCACATACAGATTTTATTGTATAAGGCTGAACCTCAATATTCTGGGTCACATTTTCAGGATTTGTATATGACACCAAAGCCTGAATGGTACCCTCTACACAGTCTTTTGTTGGACCAAATAGAAATTGTAGTGAACGGAAACCACCAACTTCAATTCTGTTTACAGACCTCATTCTATCCCCTGTAAGATTTAGTGATTCCTCAGGATAGGACACGATTGTAACTCTCACATTGGTGATAACAAACCCTGAGTCATTATCCACCTTTACTTTGTATTCAAAATGTCCGCCAACGAGTTCACATCCTCTTAGTGACTTCACATCACCCGTTGTTGAATATGCAGGTGCTTTCATTTCCTCCAAAATTGAATCAAAGGAGTCAGGTGTATCCAAAATGGATTCGTCATACTTGTCAGGTTCCAGTTTTGATAGCTGCATTACTACATGTTTGTATTGTGATATTTGATATTCAGGAAGGTTTCTGTAATTGTAATTGGATCTTTCATTCAGAGTCGCAAATACTCTTTCATAAAGCAGAGATGCAAGATTCCTATCATAGTCTAATGCGTAATCAGCGGCTGACACGTATCTCTCAATCCTTGAATTGAATTCTTGGAACTGCTTTATTTTGGATATTGCTACTGTGAGCACTATTATAACTGCAGATAGTACAAGTAGAATCAAGAATTCCGTCGCGTACAAGAATGATAATATACTGTTGATATTAATTTGGTAGTATAGGTTCGTAAACATCATTATGAATAAAGAACTTAGAGATGAGAACAATGTTATTTTTCTGTTTTCGAAGTAGCCAACAGTGATTGCTATGAAAAGTGGGTATGTGTACACAAAGTAGGTTAGACCTGCTGGCAAGTATCGTAATAATATACTAGGTATCAAAGAAATGATGACAAGAATGGACACGATTAAGGACCTAGTTTTTAAATGATGCAGATTCGGTAAAGCCATGTATCTTGCTGCTATCCTTTTCTTTAATGAATGAAATTCTTTACTGTCCAAATCATAGTGTATATTCAAGAATTTGTCAAGTACATCAGAAAGGTAATCATAGATGCTAGAAATCAAGTCAAAATCTTCTTCAAGTATCAAATAGTCAAATTTGGGAAGAATATTTTCAACCCGTTCCAATGTATCCTGTTCTGTTACATATTGGGGTCGCTTAAAGTGGTTTTGAAAAATGGAAAATTTTCTTTTTTTGGCAAAAAAAGGAGCAATTGATATAGCTGAAAAAAGCAAAGTCACTGCAACAGGAAATAATATGGATGAGAAATTGGGGGTCAACGGATCCATGTCATGCATATATTCGTAATAATCGGAGAAACCATCATTATCGGTATCAATTGATGATGGATTTGTTCCCAAGTTGAATTCAAGAATGTTACTTAAACCATCATTGTCTTTGTCTGATTGTGCATCATTAACCAATGGATCTAATCCGAACATTACTTCATAACCATCAGGTAATGTATCATTGTCAGAATCACTGCTTAATGGATTAGTACCGTAGTCATAGATCTCTGAATCAGGTAATGAATCGTTGTCAGAATCCCAATTGGTCGGATTCGTTCCGAGCAAAAATTCTTGCTCATTAGTTAAGTCATCATCATCAGGATCCAAATCAGAATCAAAAAGCAGTGGATCAAACCCCCATTGGACCTCCCAGCCATCAGTACATGTATCTGAATCAGAATCTGGATTCAGAGGGTCCGTTTGAGTTTCAAATATCTCTGTGTAGTCAGACAGTAAATCAGCATCGGAATCTGAGAGTGTAGGATTTGTACCATACTCGGCTTCATCAATATCTGAAATACCATCGCCATCTGAATCAATGATGTATAAGAAAAATCCATAGACTGAATCACAAACACACATTATGTTATTCCAGGATTTTGCTACAACCGGAACTAGCGTTCCAAATGATCCAAGAACATTTAGATCATCAGGATGCTTGATATTCACAATAGCAACACCAGATGATGGTGATGGCACATAAGCAATTTCCTCATTAAGAAATACATCAGAAGGATTGTGACCAGTCATTACATAATCCAAGATTGATGCATCTGAAATATTCGTAATGTCAATCGTTCTAAGACCCCTATCACATGCAACGTACGCAGTATTGCTTCTGATGGTAATTCCTCGAGCAATGCCAACACTAGACATTGTCGATATTTCTACTGGTTCACTTGCATTTGATAAATCATAAATCTTAAGACCTTCATCAGATGCAATTAGAAGATTCTTTCCTATTGCTTCTGAATCTCTAGCTTCTCCTTCAAAATTAATGCCACTGCATAATTTAGGTTCCGTACTATTTGAAATATCAAGGATTTTCAGCCCATTTCTATACGATGCTATGTACGCATTAGAACCATTAACTGTGATTTTCTTTGCTGTATTTAATCCAGTATACCTAGTAATTAACTGAAAATTGCAAATATTAGAAATGTTCACAATATTAAGAGACTCTGATTTATCAATGATATAGGCATACTTACCTTGAATGTCCATATCAATAAGCTCATACCCAATATCTAATTCAGAGGAAAGAGAGAGGTCATCTTCTGAGCTATAGTGAACACAAAATAATGACTCACCCGCAGCAAGTATCCCATAATCGGTATAATCAAAAAAATCAACAGCTCCGGTTTCCTTCCAACTTCCTATCAATTTGGTATTAATGTCAGTATTTGAATTAATTCGATTTGGAGTCAAAAACGCAGAATTATAGGAAATATACAAAGTCCCGGCGATAGACACCATAATCGAAAAAATAGCAAATATCAAGATACGGAACCCGCATTTACTTACCACATCTCTTCAACCCCTTATCAAATATGCAAATCATTCCACTATATTAATTCTAATGGTGATGAAACTATATGCCAATTAGTTTTCTTTTAAATAGAATATAGTTCCTTGCTTAGTGATTCACCGCAAAACTCACAGGAAACAACGTAGGATCCCTTGATTTTCAGTACTTGACTCCCTGATATCTTTCCACCACAGCATAGACATATCCAAGAGTTCAATGATTCCTTCAATTCAATCACTGCAGTTGGCAACATAGTGATATCTTCACCGATAACGTCAATCTTTACAGTTGATTTTACTTCATCTTGATGACCACTAATATGAATAACTGAGGCAATACGTTTCTTGGTATATTTGCCTTCAGCAAAACCTCTGATTACAGCTTCAAACTGACCATTCTTTGATTCAGTACTTTCATCCACAATGAAGAAATTCGAACTTGGAAGTAGATGTTTTACTTTTATGTAGAGGACTCTTGAATTCCAATCCAATACAACTTCTTCAGATGCTGATGTAAAATCAGGTAGTAAAAGTTCCATTGATTTCACTGAGGTTTCGAGCGGCTTCAGTAAATCACAAACAGACTTGAGTGTTACTTCCCTCACTGGAAATGAATGAAGATTGTCTTTCATATCAACAATTGAAACTGTAGAAATTATTTTTCCCTCTACACAATCTTTTGTAGGATGGAAAACAAATTCAAATGATCTGAAACCCCCACCTTCAATGCGTAAAATGAATCTTGATACATCTGATTCTAGTATTAAACAATCCCGTGGATAAGATACAATTGTAGTAACTACATTTGTGATGACATAATTGGTATTATTTATAATTTTGACTTTGTAATGAAATTTCCCGCCTATAATCTCATGACCTCTTAAAATGCTATAATCTCTAGGCTTAGAACTGAGTTCTATTGCCTCTACTGTTTGTTGTTGACTTTCGAAGATTAGATCCTGTCCTTCCATAATTTCCGATTCAGCAATTAGTGCTGACGAAAGATTGCTTTTCATTAATTGTGGTTTGATAGTCTTTTTCTCTCGTTCGTATAGATCTGCAGATAATGAATGTCCACAATAGGGACATTGGATTACACTACCTGTTGCTAATTGCATTATATGATCTACATTGAGCTCTCCACCACAACTGAGACATAGCCATGCATTCATCATACCCGACAATTCTTCAATTGTATTCGGTAGCATAGCTTCATCATCACCAAACATCTCTACACAGACATCAGTTGATTTACCATTAACTTCGCCCTCGAAGTGAAGCACTACGGCTATCTTCTTCTCGGTATATTTTCCAATTGCTAGCCCACGTATTTTCCCTTTGAATTTATTTTCGCTTTCATATTCACTGTCATCCACGATGTAAAAATTCAACTTTGGGAGTAGAGCAATAGTCTTCTTGAAGAGTATTCTTGGATTCCATTCCAATTTCTTTGTTTGAGTTTTTGCTAATAATTTAGTGAGTGTTTTGTTTAATGAATCAGTGGATGATTCTAAAGGTTTCAGTAGATCACAAATTGATCGAATAATTGCAGGTTCAACAGGCAGTATGGACAGTTTATCTTTGTAGTCCACGTATGCGATGTTGGATAATATGCTGCCTTCCACGCAGTCTTTTTTTGGTGTCAATACAAACGCTGTGTTTATGAATCCGCCACCCTCCAAACGCCTGCATATATGAATTGCATCTCCAGTAAGGTCCATGCATTCGTTCGGGTAACTAACAAGTGTTGTAGTAACATCAGTGACGACATACTCACTGATGTTCTTTATCATAATCTTGTAAAGAAAACGACCACCAATCATCTCAACACGTGAGAAAGCAACCAGACCGGGTTTAGCGATACTATCATCATCAGTTCTCATCACATCAATCATGATCTTCTTTTTTCCACGGCGAATTCTATCCCATGCAGAGATACTGGAACTCGCACGAAGGGAATCTATGTTCCATATGTGTTCAAGAACTTCTTTATTCGTACAGCTTTTTGCAATCTCCTCTGCAATTTGGATTTTTTCCTTTGCATGATGATTCTCATGAAATACAGTGTTGAGACCTGCTCCATGATCCCAGCCTGAATGAATTTCCAAGGCTACTAATTGTATGTTTAAAATATGCTGTTGTATTTCTTTCAACAGGTTGTTAATTTCCGGATTAACTGATAATATTGGAGTCTCTTTGGGACGAGAATCACATGTTTCATTCATGCGTTCATCAAGTGACCATTCCAAGTCAGAGGGGTTTCTATGACTCATTCCGAAGAAAAACATTACTAACTTGGAAATTATAAGAATTATAGTATTGATACCAAATTGCATAATCGATAGACAACTCGGAAATAGAAATGAGAGATTCACGAATCCTAGGTCCAAAGCACACAACTCGTTATAACATACATTAAACACTCTTTTATTTCTTTTATACACATCTATTGAAAATAGGAAATGTCATTTATTGTAAGAAATCCTTTATAGATGAAGTAGATATCCCTCAAAGGAAAAACAAGTTTGTAACAGCTTATGCAAATTGATTTACATACATTGTCTTTGTTGGGAGTCTAAGTAATTGAAACAAATGTCCACATTCCCAGATTCAATGAAATTTATGTATAAGTGGAGACCCTATCAGGCGCGAGTTCTTGAGGAACTTGAACAGTATTTCGATGATGAACGATTACATGTTGTTGCAGCACCAGGGTCTGGAAAGACTGTCCTAGGACTTGAAGTAGCTAAGAGATTAAATCAACCAACTCTAGTGCTGGCCCCGACTCTGGCAATTAGAGACCAATGGGTAGAACGGATGAAGGACCTTTTTCTCCCTGAACATATGCGAGATTATAGCTGGATATCTACAGACATTCGTAATCCTGAATTCTTCACAGCATGTACTTATCAGAGTCTTCACTGTGCGCTCTCAGGAGAAGATGAACCCGTAGAATCCGAAGAAGATGAAGGTGGAAATGATGATGACAATGAAACTGACACTAAAATTCCGAATAGTGAAGATATAATCAACAGGATAAACAATATTGGTGTCAAGACAATTGTTCTTGACGAAGCACATCATCTTCGTGCAGCATGGTGGCAGAGTCTCACATTTCTCCTAGATAATATTGAGAGTGAAATGACTGTTGCACTTACAGCAACTCCCCCATATGATGTCTCTATGTATGAGTGGGAAAGATATCTTGAACTGTGTGGTCCTATCGATGCAGAAGTATCAGTCCCTGAGCTCGTAGATGAAGGGAATCTATGTCCTCATCAAGATCTTGTACTCTTTACTACACCAACCTTTGTTGAAAATACAGACATCCAAGAATTCCGAGAAGATGTTGAACAATTCAAAAGTGATCTTATTGCCAATCAAGATTTCATCAAATATCTTCTGAATCATCCTTGGTATCTCAATCCTGATGATCACCTTGAGGAAATCTTCGACCATCCGGAAGTGTTCTCTGGTATGCTGGTGTTTCTAAGACATATAGGGTCACAAATTACCAAGGCGCACATTCAATTAATTGCAGACTCAGCGGCATGGATTCCTTCCCTTGATGATAAGTGGATACAGCGACTCCTTGAAGGATTACTGTACCCTTCAGGCATTGATTCAAGAAAGATAGCTCCTGTTTTACGACCCATTAGAACAAGATTAAGGAAGATTGGAGCATTAGAAAACAGAACAATCAGATTTCAAAATTCAAGCAAACTTGAGAAGACTCTAAAACGAAGCATGTCAAAACTCAAAGCAATCATAGCTATTGTAATGCTAGAACAGAGTGCGATGAAGTCCAATCTCCGGATGGTCATACTCACCGATTTTATCCGCAAAGCCCTGCTACCATCTTCTCCCGATGATAGAAGACCTCTAGACAAGATGGGTGTCGTACCTATCTTTGAGTCAATCAGGAGATTGAATCTTGATGAATGTAAGCTAGGTGTATTGAGTGGGAGTCTTGTGATTATACCCACATCATCAGTTGAAATGTTAGAAAACTGTGCATTGGAAGAAGGATTGAGTTCAGAAATTATCAAGGCTAATCCACTTCTCCATGATAGCGAATACTCAAGAATATCAATCTCAGGATCAGATAGAGAACACATTGTGAAGTTAATCACCAAGCTATTTGGCAAAGGTGGAGTAACAGTCTTGGTCGGGACTAAATCCCTTCTAGGAGAGGGATGGGATGCGCCATCTATCAATTCGCTAATTCTCGCTAGTTTTGTTGGCTCATACATGCTATCAAATCAAATGCGAGGTAGAGCCATCAGAACATACAAAGAACAACCAGACAAGACCTCAAACATTTGGCATATTGTATGCGTTGAACCCAATATCGATGAGCCAGGGGATGATTATGATACCATCTTAAGGAGATTCAGAGCGTTCGTAGGGGTCTCTTTTCAAGAGGATTCAATCGAGAATGGATTTGGTAGACTTGGAATTCCTCCGCCACCCTTCACTGAAGAATCAATACGTGAGATCAATCAACGGATGAGTAAGATTGCAGTGAAGAGGTATGAGCTAAAATCTCGCTGGGAGAGGTCTCTTGCACGAGGAGCTGAAGGGGTCCGTCTAGTCGAACAAGTAAAAGCCAAACGAGTCCATCTACCAAGAGGCTTCGTGTTCACTAACACACTTGGAACCCTTCTTTGGCAAACACTACTAATCTTGGGTGTTTACTTGGCTCGACAATTACCGGGATTTGTGATTAACGCAGGGCTACCAGATCTATGGCTGCTTGCATATTTGCCAATGATTGGATTTCTGATATTTGCAATCAAGTTTCTTCCAAAAGCATACACAGCACTGAGAATTCTGATTCAAAATGGGCCAGTTAAAGGAAACATGCAACAGATCGGAGAAGCACTTGTTGACAGCCTTTGTCTAACTAGCTATATCAAAACACAACGAGATGATTTAGAAGTCATCGCCAGAGAAGATAAGAAAGGAGAGATATTTTGCCATCTAAAAGGCGCATCAAGCCGAGAGACCTCATTATATCTTCAAGCGCTCAAGGAAGTACTGGAACCGATAAAGAATCCAAGATACATACTTGTGAGAAAATCAAAGTTCTTTGGCTCAATTATTAGAAGAGATTATCATAGTGTACCAGCTCTATTGGGGGTCCGCAAGGATTATGCAGAATCCTTTGCTAATGCTTGGTCAAAACGCGTTGGAGACATGGAACTGATATACACACGCACTAGAGAAGGGAGAATGGCACTCTTGAAAGCTAGAAATAATTCTCTTTCAGCAGGTTTCAGGCCCTCTACAGACCGTGTGAGTCGTTGGGAATAAAAATGTATTTTTTTTAGTGGTTAACCTAAGGAGAGTACTTGTATTCACTCATGCTGAAAAAAATGACAGTTCGTGGATCTAAGATTCAGGACAAAGAAACCCACACCAGAATGACGATGTATGCATTCAGTGCTCCTGAAAGGTATAAGGAGAAAATAGACAAGAAATTTGAACAATATCTCGATCAATTCTATTCTGTTGAAGAAGATGAAAGAGTCATTGCTCGTGCACGTTTCATTCCTTTTGAACAGAATCTGCGTGGTGTTCTGAAGAAGATGAGAGGTATTGCTTCTGTTGCTAGTGCTCCAGAAAAGAAACGTGGGGGACACATTCGTAAACTTGTGCACTGTATGTTGAAGGAAATGAATGAAGAGAATATACCATTTAGTGCGCTCTATCCATTCAAGGATGAATTCTATGCCAAATTCGGATATGTTTCCTCTCAACCAAATTCACGAATTCAAATCAAAGCAGATACAATGTGGACATGGGATGTATCTTATGATTACCATGTTATCCATCTCCCGTTGAAGGAGGGATTACATTATACGAAAGAAATTCACTCTAATGCTACAAGTAATTTTCATGGTACTGTTCAACGAAGTGATGAAGATTGGAATGAACATCTCATGTTTGATGAGAGAGTGAGCATTTGCACTCAGGGATAAAACTCCAATGGCATATGTGAGATATTCAATTGAAGGATTTGGACCATTCCAAGGAGGAGATAAGGATGGAAAGATGTTTGTAAAAGAAATATTCTCTTCCAATATTGATGCACATAATTCTCTCTTGAATTATATCTATGTACATGCAGATCAGATTGTTACAGTTGAAATTCCACTACGACCGAGCAAGCAAGAATACTGGCATTTGACAAAGCGGTATAATATCGCAGAAACAAAATTACTCTCAAGAGGTATTCATATGGGACGTGTTGTTAACGTTGAAGATTGCATTACAGGCATTCCCGCACGCGTGGAAGGTAAGATTTCAATTCATGTTATAGATGACTTTTGTGAGTGGAATAATGGATGCTATAATCTAGAATCAAATTGAAAAGTTCTCGAAGCAGTGAAAACAAATGACAAAAGTGTGCACACGAAAATGACTATCGAAGGGCTTAGTTCTTTGGTTAATGGAACGGGGTCTCTAGAAACTGTGATAGCTGCAAACTGGCTTTCAGGGAATAAACCCGATTTATTGGATAGATGTTTTGCACCTGAACTACCCTAGTTGACAGAGTTTTTCTGATTGAGTTAAATGAGGGGGCATCTCTTAGCCCCATTCAACCTTTATGCCATTCCTCTCTGAGGACGACCACTGAGTCGCATGCTTTCGTACTGAGCATCACCAGGCTCATGCTGTGATGACACTTCGCGTTTGTAACGGTCAAACTCCTTTTGAGCATTTGACTCAAGCTGAAATTTTGTATACTTCAGACATATTCCATCTTTTGATATGTCATGAATGAAAGGCATTGGAACTAGCAAATCAACATCTGGTTGTACTCCGATTTTCTCGAGAGTTTCTTCAATGAAACCTCCACCTAGAAGGAGCCATGGAGAACCCTCCACATCAAACCAAACATCAATGACCTTTCCGATTTTGAATCCATCAGCATCAGTCACCATGAGTTTCGAGAAATCGGAAAGTCGCATATCGTTCTCACCAATGGAACCCTCATCTAAGGTTGTCTTGAGTGTGTCTTTTGCAACTGATAGATGAAGTTTATCCGCGATATTTGAAATGCAGTCAAATTGAAAGACAGGATCAATATCAGGTTTAAGTCCTATTGACTCAAGTAACTCCTCGACTCGTCCACCACCGAGGACAAGGGATTTCAATTCTATACTATCAACAGAATATGTTATTACAAAATCGTCAACAGTGCCAACTTTCTCATTATTCGCATCTACAACTTCTTTGTTCTTCAACTGGCTAAAATGCAAGCCACAGCATTGATACATTTGATTCCATTCTCCCTATCTATTAACAATAGTTATACATTGATATGTACAGTAATGATAAGTACTTTCCTCATAAGGCTCTTTCTAAATGTCGATAAATGAAAATAAACTTAGATGAGGCCTTGTGAGGCCTCTTTTGTGATTTAGTAAACTTCACGAGGGCTTTGCTTCAGCCGTTCTGGTAGCTGTCCGCCTTCGCCTAAAATTTCAAGTTCGTAGGTTCTACCTACTCTGCTACCTGATCTCAGTTGATAACCTGATTTAGTTATACCACGAGCTTGTCTTTCAGCTGCTCTCTTCGCAATCATACCAATACTAGATGGTACGGTCATAAGTAGCTTCTTTGCTGAATCATCCATTACAAGTAGAATTGCGTCATTCGACTCAGTAATGGTAGTTTCCTGAAATTGTGAAGCTGATGAATTGAACTCAAGATACACAGGCATTTAAGAAACCATCTCCTAGGGTAGATTTCTCAGTTAGCATCTACAGTCTTCTATATAACTAAATCTTGTACCGTTCATTGTAAGCTAGACAAATCTGGACACCGGAGCTTTGTCTGTCCAGGGACGGCACTGGAACGTCACTCCGTGGGGTCAACACAACGGTGTCAGGTGACCTGTGAATTGATTCCGTCCTGAAGTGTATAAGCTCCCAGTGAAACATGTCTAGCTTTGTCTAGGATTTTTGGAGCTGCTAGCAACCCAATGGAGGTCTTAATTGGGTAAAAGGTGTGCCGTCCCACAATGCTCACACACCACTGCTTCAACCCAAGGGTCAGGTAAAGGCAAAGGTGCAGAGCAATTTTGGCACTTCAGTGCCGTCAAATCTGCACGTTGTCCTTCGGGTATCTCAAGTTTGAACACTTTCTCAGCAACATCATGAATTGTCTTACCAATGCGGTTTGCTGCAACTGCAACGGCACTTGTTTCATCAGCTGTCAGTGAACCTAATCCAACTGCAATAAAGAAATTGTTGATTGCTTTGCCAATCTTACTAAACAGTGATCCTGCTTTCCATGCTAGAACATCACTTGTATGTAATTCAATGAGTTCATTGTCAGGATGTCCTGGAATTTGGTAACCCTTTCTCCAGTCTACTCGGTCATCTCTCTTTTTAGAAAGTACTTGACCACAGCTAGGGCAAATTAGTTGCCATTCGCTACCAAAAAATCCTTTCCTACTCTTTTTCTCACCGTGTTTGTACCAACATCGTTTGTGGCCAATCATTTTGCAATTAGGACACTGAAAGAGATAGTACTTGTCAGGCTTTGCTTTTACTGAACGTCCAGTATGTACAGGAAGATACGCTAAATCTGCAGGAGTGTTATTGAGTAGATATCTTCCACATATGAAGCATGTCTTACCATCAAAGGCACCAATTCGGTTTGGAGACACTTTCAAATATCATCCCTCAAAGTAAGCAGAATCGTGAACGTTTAAAGATATTCTGGCACCGCCAAATTAGTGATATTCTGTCAGTATTAATTCTACCACTTCGAGTAGCCTTAATATGGACTAATTCTTCTAGAATCTTGTGACAAAACAATGTTTGACCTTGTCCAAGAACGGGAGATTGGTGGAACACTAACACGGACAATGATCTACCTTCTTGTTCACGCTGAGCATAACTATAATCATACAGGTCTCTCTGAAAGGGGCAGGAACCAAGTCATGGAATTAGCACGGTCCCGGTTGATTCCTGTTGTTAAGACCTTATACTCTGCAAAATCAGATGTGTGTAAACAAACTGCAATGATGCTACAGAAAGAATTCGGTTCACGTATGGAAACTATAGAATGTCTATCAGAGATTGATATTGGAGTCAAGTTAGACGATGAAAAGGCATATGAAATCATCAGCGAACTCTGGAAGGATGAATCCCAGCCTGCTCCAAATGGCGAATCTCTACTAGCTGCACAAAAAAGAATGAGAGACTGCATAATGAATTTAGCTAAGAGAAATTCGGGAGATGTCATTGCTGTTGTTACGCACCCCTTAGTTGCTGTTCTTTTCAATCTCCTTGTTGTTGGTGGACCACCAAGAGTGGAGGACTGGCTCTATCTTGGTCATGCATCTTGTGCAACCTATGAGTATTCGAAAGATGGATGGACTTTGGTAATGCCATTCGATGATAGTTTTCTGAGTAGCCCAGCAAAAATAGCGGATGGGTTGCCGCCAGGTTTATTCTAAGTTTCAAAAAATAAAGAAAGGGAGGGATAGTAAATATCCCTCTTATCATATTCTAACGACGTCTGCGAGCTAGTGTACAAATAACTACAAGAACCATAAGTCCGCCACCAATTAAAACCAGCACGCCCAAGTTGCCAACACCACCATTTGGAGGTATTACTGTACCAGTGGTCGTACCAGTGGTTGTACCAGTCGTTGTGGAAGTTGTGCTAGTTGTAGTTGCTGGAGCAGGTGTCTGATGAGCACTGGAATATGAAACAAATACTGGGTCAACGTGTACAGCATGTCCACCCCAGTTAGCATAGCCAGCAGTCATAAAGAGCATTGAAGCATCGATATTCCACTGCGTTATCGATTGACCTGACTTAGATTGGAACATAGCACTGAATGCACCGATTGGAGCTGTTGAGGAGCCTGACATGTATTCTGTAGTGAAGCCATCTCCGCCCCAAGTATAAGGAAGACCGCCCATACTAACGTTAGCAAAGACTGTGTTCTCAGCACCAAACTCATAATAGTTGGCATCAACACTTCCGCCGTTGGTATCCGTGACAGGTTCAGAACCTGCTTGATATTGAGTTCTAGATACAGTACCTAAGATACCAAAGAAGTTCACAGCAAGTGACCTTTCATCAAGTACACTATTGTCAAACTCATTCAGAGTCCAATTTCCAATCACTTGGTCTATCTTGAATGACGCAGCATGGTTCCATGTTGTAGGGTCAGATGCATTGTACGCAACCATGTCAACACTGAATGTGACATCGAATGCCATTTCGTCAATCGTGGCTGTTGTGATCCAGTAGTCGAAGTTGGATGAATTTAGACCCATCCCACCTTCATATGATTGACGTAGGTCCCAAGGACTTCTGAGTCCCTCACCATTTTCGATCTGTAGTGGATAGATGACAACATCGATTCCCTTGATAGACACTCCGAATTCAACATCGGTATCAGGTGATACTGTGACTAGTCCACTTCCATTGGTTGCTCCAAATGGTTGTCTTAATTCGATGGTATCTATGTCTTCAATCAATACAAGATGTGTTAGTTCGTCGCTTTGAATTCCACCATCTTCGACAGTGAAATCAGGTGCACTGACCTCAGCTGGGTCGTTGTATAGTAGCATTCCAGCGTATTCAGACCTAAATACTGCCCAAGTCCGCCTTGCTTCTGAAGTTGAAACCTGAAATATCTGAGTTGTACCCCAAGCAAACCATGTATTCTTCCAGACACCAGCTTCTAGGCCAGGTATTTGGGAAGTGTCAATAGTTCGATTCTTGGAGAGCCATGCAACATAGACATAACCCGGTGAAGGTATATCCTCGGTTTCATCTGCCCACATTATCTCGCGAATGTCATCCAGTTCTTCGTCAGGCACAGGAGACATATCTGAGGCTTTGTACCAGTAGAAAGTCTCGTTGGCTTCAAACTCCATGATCAGTTGTACTACACCCATGTAAGTATCAGAGAAGAACTCGTCACCCGGTTCTCCAGGTGATGGATCAAATGTAGTATTGACATGCATTCCTTCGATAGTGATATTACCCCAGTCTTCCCAATAACCAGTTCTCTTAACGAAATACTGGTCCTCGGTTGTATAGGTATTGCCATCAAGATCTATTGCACCTTCATCAGTCACCGTCCAAATTGGTGGTTTCCAAACAGGTACATTCCCAAGTCGGAAATTATTAGGACTCCAGACTATCTCACCACTTACATCATGTCGTTTGTATTGATCAATCCAATCAGCATAATCATCTGGATTAGATGTCCACCATGGAAGAGTGAAATGAGTTCCATTCCATATTCTAAGATTCTCTATTTGACCTACTGTCATATGAGCTTCATTAAGAACCATCGATGGTGCATCTTCATCAAATGTGATGTTAAGATACAAAGTGGTCATATCCTCTTCAATTGTAAGATTGAAATCATTGACAACAACATAGCCATCCATATTGTATCCAATGTGAACCTCTACATCACCAGCTTCAGAACCATTTGCTTTGAAATAGGCTTGTTTCACCCAAACTGACCAAACTTGCCAGATATCATTTTCAAAGTCCAGAGTTATGTTGTACGTTGCGGCTGTGCGCCAATAGTAAGTTTCGTTCTCACCACTTCCTGAACCAGAGATCTGCAATGACATGTTGACAAGTTCCTGTGTTACTTGCCACAGGTTGTCCTGCCAATAGTATTCAGCTGAACCATTTACTAGGTTCTCGGGTTTATGGATAAAGAAGGTCATGTTGAGTTCTTCACCCTGGTCACCCTTTTGAGCCAAGTTACCTTCAGCGTCGAAAATAAAGGCTTCAATGAACTCCGCTTTATATGCCAATTTCATAGTTTCAAGTGTTGTTATTTCAGGTCTAGGATAGAGTTTGTTTCCTTCGACATCCTCAACAACGGACCAGTATAGCATTTCACTCGGTCTGATTACAGCACCTTCTTTGAATGGATGTGGATCCATATCAGTGCTATTTGTGAAGTAACCACCCCAATGGACACTCGTGCCATCATTGAACTCTCCTGTGTAAGTGCCACTGAGTACAAAGAATTGATCTACATCGATGGTTGAGTTTTCTGTCATAGTGTAGTTTAGTAACCAGGCACCAATACCCTCTGCAATTTCCGCCCAATAGAATGATATCTCTGGATACCCTGCAACTGCAAAAGTACCGGTCTCATTATGGACAAGGAATAACTGAGGACCTAGTGAATAGTTGACCTTCTCTGTTGGCGGATTCTCAATATACATTGAGTCAGGCCAATTCACTGGTTGTGTGAAGTTAACCCATTGTTGATATGATGCATTCCATGTCAGAGTAGTAAATGGTATGACTATTTCACCAAACTCCTGATTTGCACGAAGTCTTACAATGAAAGTGTCATTGTTGGATACATAGTGTATAATCTCACCATTGGTGTCAACAATATCTCCATAGTAATACTGAGGCAATGAGAAGTCTCTTGGATCTACAACAACACCAAGTGCCATCGGTGGAGTCACAAATCCACCTGATTGAATCATAGAAAGCCATGATGGTGATACTGGTCGACCAAGATTATCAATTGCCTGCATGCCAGTCCAAAAGACTGCATCCATAACGGCTTCGGTGAAATTCACTGCAAATACTACTTGATAATATGTAGTAGTTGCTGTATATTCACAGTCATCCTCAATCAAATCAAGGAAATTGCTCATCGATGGTGTTTGTTGTCCAGGTTCATAATGTACAGTTACTACTGGAGCAAATTCATCAGCTGTTGCATTATATTCCACAAGAAATATTGCTCTCTCTCCAGGTTCCTGTCCAGCAGCACCCCAGAATTTGGCAACATCAAGTGTTACATCATCACCAAGAAATGATTTCGGTATTGTGATATTAATGAGGAGCTCTTCCCCAACCGCAATCTCGTAACCATTCTCAGCAATATCGGTTCCATTAGCAGCGTAGCTAATCCAGATGTCCGGTTGTGGACCGAAAATCCATTCTGAATTTTGCTCGCTGTGCGAAATGTCTTCGGTTTTATCTACTACTTGCCATCCAACTCGGGTGTAGGGGTCAGCTGTTTGAGCTGTTACTAAACCAATTGTAGATGTAAAACCAATTAACATTATCGCGATTAATAGTATGCTTAACGGTTTTTTCATTATTACATTCCCTCACTTCTGGTGTTTCTCATAAAAAGACCATCATACTTTGCATTGTTTCGACTAGAATAGTAGTTGTCATATGCAAAGAAATTCGAATGGTGCTTTGAGATTTCTCCAGAGTGTTTTTTCATCAAAGGATCAGTTCCTTACGTCCTCTGATGGAATAGACCCGCGAACTGCATTGTATGATAGTACACTTTGCATATTAAACTACACTGGATGAATCATATAGACAAATCATCGCAAGGAAGCGAGATACACTCCATCCTTCTTTTGGATTCTACAGAGAGACCTTGACTCGAGGATTCTCATCAGGTCCTTTGTTTCAGCTAGAGCTAGTATCATGGATTCAACAGGATAATCATGAAATATCAGTCGTGAAATCTCGTAAAATGACAGCGGTTCATTAGTAAGAACTGTCTTAGCATGTCTAATCTTTGTGACATAATCTTCTTTCAAGTTCGATACTCTTTCTCCAAGTGAAGGAATAATACCGCGATGTCCGGGTAACGCAACATAATCGGAGAATTGTTCAATGACATCAAGAGAGTCTAAATATCTGAGCATTGAGATTCCCATTGTTTCCTCAAAATCGAGACTTGGATTAGAGCTGATATTTCCTAGAATATGATCACCTGTAAATGCCACTTGATGTTTGTGACTAAGATAAGACACCGAGCCTAGTGAATGGCCTGGAACCCAAATAGTATGGAGGTCACCAAATCCTGTTTTAAGGGAAACATCCTCATTGAATGTAGTCACATTCGACACCGATTCACCATATTTCAAAAACAGAGGCTCTATCACTTTCACATATTCATCAAGTTCTTTCGTTTGTGGAACTCCAGAAATTCTCCCCAACCTCAAATATTCAGCGAGTCGCTCGTTCATATACTTTTCATGGTTTATGATTCTGAAAGCATCTTTTTCATGCACAAAGACGCCACATGCCCCGTTACTCTCACGTGCGATCTGTCCTGCCAGACCAGTGTGATCAATGTGACCATGTGTAAGAAGGATTTGTTCAATATCAGCAAATAGTGCTCCTCTCTTTTCTAGACCTTGTCTGAGTGCCTTCTCTGATTTACTTGAACGAAGTCCTGTATCGATAAGAGTAAGGGGTTCACCATCAATGAGATAACAATTCACATTACCGACAGGAAAAGGAGTTGGTACCTCTATGAGATGCACACCTTCTGGTAGTGACATCACTCGATCTCCTGGAAGTATACCCGCAAAAGCTCTGCCACATTCCTAGCTCTAGACACAACACCCCGATCACGGAATGGCTTCGTTCCGTCGAACATATCGGACACTGTTCCGAGAGACCCTTTTCTTATTGTATCCAGCACAGGTCTGAAGAATTTCCGTTCGGCAATTTCCTGATTACCAGGAGTTCTTCCTTTTACTGTTAACCATGCGGAAATGAAGGGACCTATTAACCAAGGATGGACAGTTCCTTGGTGAGCTGCCCCAGCCCTACTCTTTGGGCCACCAGTCATTGCTCTTGAAAAACGTTTATCCTTCTTATCTAGAGTTCTAAGACCAAATGGTGTCAGGAGTTCACTAGTTATAACTTTGAGCACCGATTTTGCCTGGTCTTTGTCTAGTAAGGTGTATGGCAAAGAAACTGCAAATATTTGATTAGGTCGTAACGAAGCGTCATTTTCATCATCAGTGACCAAATCGTAAAGATAACCAACCTTCTCATCCCAAAATGTTTGAACGAAGGCTTCTTTTATCCAAGATGCTACAGCTCGATATTCATAGGGGTCTCTTCCGATCATTTCAGACATGTCGCCCATCGCCATAAGAGCATTGTACCAGAGCGCATTAGTTTCAACACATTTACCAATTCGTGGTGTTGCACACCAATTCCCAACACGTTCGTTCATCCAAGAAACCTCGACTCCTTCAATTCCAGAAAAGATTAGACCATCATGGTCCTCATGGATATTGAACTTGGTACCTATTCGGAATGAATTGATGATTGATTCCATTGATTCCCAGATAATTCCTCTCAAGAATTCAACATCATTTGTAGCATCGATGTATCTCTTAACAGATATGATGAACCACAATGATGCATCAACACTATCGTATTCAGGCTGTATTCCTTTGTCTGGAAAGTCATTGGCAATTAATCCGTATCTGGAATAACGAGCATATGTCGTAAGAATCTCACGAGCATCCTGAAAGCGACCAATGGCGACTGTAAGACCAGTATGGGCAATCATGGCATCCAGACCAATGTCGACAAGTTCATGGTATCCCGCAATTACAGATTTTCTCTTTGTGGTTGCACGGTCAACAATGAAACTATCAGCATTATAAACTAACCATTCTATATCTTCATCTCTTGCTTGTAATGAGAGACTGTAGGCTCTATCATTGAGAATCTTCCTTCTACGTAATTCTTCGAATCTAAGTTTTGCAAAATCCTTTCTTGTTGCTCGAGCAAGATTACCCAGTTCACGCATTAGTTTCTTTCTTGATGAATCCACTGCAAAGAGAAACGAGAGAAAATGCTCGCCAGGCTCCAATACCGTGTGAAACACACCGGGAACATACAATTCTTCAGTATGTGGATGACCCTTTGCCTTGTCCTTGCGATAAATTTGAGGCTCTGTGATTTTGATTTTTGAAGGCATGAACTCAGCGTCAGGAGTATAAGCATACATCCAGGGACTATTCTCACGCCCATCAAAAGCCAAGTACGAATGCTCATCCATTGCTTCAACTTCTGGAGTGAAATCAAGTTTTTTGTGTCTATTTGCTAACGGACGGCAAGTCTGAACAGGTGTGACAGTTAGTATCGTTTCTTTAGTATTTTTTAACTCGTAGTTTACAACTGTAAGATTTCTTCTGTAGGCCATGAATATCGTCTTTTCAACATTGACACAATCAGTAGCATAAGTAAATTGAGGTAGTGGGTTCAATAGAAATCTCTTGATATTTCTGTATCCTCGCTGAGTGACTCCCTTCTTTGCATGTTCGGTTGTCAGATTACAGGGTTCTGAAGATGTTGCAAGAACTTCGTCCAATCTAGAGAGAGTAAGCCACCTATCGACAGGAGGACTAAGGGATGAAACTAAGAGACCATGATGACCACGTGTGTTCAATCCAACTACAGTTGAAGAGGCATATCCTCCAAGACCATTTGTGTATAGCCACTCAAAAGTGACTGCACGATTGAGCCTTAGATCATTCCCCTCTAGAATTATCAATTCATTTCACTCATTTCAATTAATACGACTGTGACAAAATACAGCCGCACTTTAAGCGTTGTGTGATACATGAAGAATCTCAAACCTAATACTTGTATGTAATTCATGTTAGTCACAATGATATGGTATATATGATGGCTTTAAACGGCGGTTTATTATACTACACATTTTGAACGGATTATACTAAGTGAGGTTAAAAGAAATTGACAGACCCCATTATGCCTGATATTCCAGCAGATGTGCTTGCAGGCTCTAGAAGGTATGGTGGTCTGACGAAGAATCTATGGCGCCTAGCATTTGTTGTCGGAATTGGACAGTTTTCGATCAGTATTTGGTACTGGCAATTCGGAGTATTCATGGCCACAATAATAGAGCCTTGGCAGATGGGTCTAACATTCTCTGCAGGGACTTTTGCGCATATAGTTGGTTCATTTGTCTGCGGGATAGTATCAGATTTCATAGGAAGGAGGAAGACCCTTGTTGTAGGATATATCCCTATGGTAGTTGGGGGTCTAATGCTATACTTCTTTCCAATTTGGCCGTTATTCCCACTCAGTAATTTCACCTTATCATTCGGTTGGTCGTTTGTTGTCCTAATCTCTCGAGCAGGTGCAGCAGACCAAATCGCAATAGATGAAGGGAAGGATTCAGCTCGTACATTTGCGATGGTTCTCCTACCTGCATTTCTTGTCGATGGAATCAGCCCGTTCATTGCATCAGCATTATTATATTCTGGATATGAAGCAAGAATTCTACTCCTCCTAGGAGGACTCGGTGCGGCTTTTGCATTAGTTATAACCTATGGGATACTAAGAGAAACGCTGGATACAGAGATACAAAAGAAAGCAAGAGCTGGTCCAAAGATTGCCATAAGAGGCTTGGGCACTGATTTTTGGAAAGTAACAGTTGGATTCCTAGGTCTATATTTTGCTACAGGATTAGCATTCCCATATCTTGGAAATCTTGTGGTCGATGACTGGGGAATAAATCTCTGGGATTATGGAATTTCTTGGGGAATATCTTCACTATGTATTGCTATAATTACCTTTTATGCTGGAACTTATGCTGACAAAAAAATACGAACAGCATCTATCATTGGCGCACTTGGATATGTGTCTATCATTTTTGGATTTGGCGTTTTTGAAGGAATTTTCATTCTATACTTCCTGATGATAATCTGGTCGCCATTTGTAGTATTTTGGATTGGGTCTGAAAGGACTCTAATTGTATCAGAAGTCAGCGAAGAGAAAAAGGGCAGAGCTCTTGGCACATTCTCATTCATCATGAGTATGTTCAGTGTACTTGCTTCTAACATAGGCGCATGGATTTGGACATTCTCTGGAAGTCTTCGATATCTCTTTGTTTTCTCTGGATTCCTAGGATTAACATTTATAGTTATTTTAGGATTGGTCCTCAAAAATATTGGAAACTATGAGAAACAGGAGATTAGTACGTCCCCTGAATAGACTATGAATGACCACCAAATGTTTCTATAGCTTTTTCAACGTCAGTGATTTCTGAGAGTTCACCTAAAAGATGGCCAGAACGTTTTTGCTTTGTTTTTAGATACCATTCATTCTCATCAGTGGGTTCAATGATTAACGGGACTCTCTCAGTTATTTTGGTTCCGTGATTCTTAAGTTGTTGTAGTTTTTCAGGATTATTAGTTAACAATCGAATTGACTTCACTTCTAATGTTCGAAGAATATGAGCAGCAATACCATAATCACGTTCATCAGGTTGCCATCCCAACGCGAGATTAGCATCAACGGTATCAAGTCCTTGGTCCTGTAGTGCATATGCCTTCAATTTCTCAGTGAGGCCAATGTTCCGACCCTCTTGCCGCAAATAAAGCAAAACTCCTGAACCATTTGCTTCAATTCTTTTTAGAGATTCAAGTAGTTGATCCCTGCAATCACATCTTTTACTGCCCATTACATCACCTGTAAGGCACTCTGAATGAACTCGACAAAGCACATTCTCCTTCCCCACTATGTCGCCTTTAATGATAGCAGTATGTTCTTTTCCATCACAAGGACTAACTAAACCACAGATTTGAAATTCACCAAACCTACTTGGTAGGTCTGCTATAGCAACAAGCTGAACACAACAATCGTAAGGCTCGCATCTATGTTCAGAACTGGCATCAATAAGCATCTCAATTTTCTCTTCAGATAACTTCACTCATCTCACCAAATCTTCTCTCTGTAACTCTTAATGAAACTAGGATGCGATATGATATAGCTTTGCTTTTAGTCGGTATTACTAAATAGTGGAGAATTGAGTGTTAGTTGTGAACCTCAATGAAGCGTGATGTTCAAGCAATTCAAAATATGTCACAAGAATGGCTTAAAGAGAATACTCGAAGATACGCATTCAAACGTCTCGAGAAGGAGATAATTTCAACTGGTGTTTGCACAGAATGTGGAACTTGTGTTTCCAGTTGCCCAGTTCAAGTACTTGCACCCAAGGATAACTCGGAGAAGTATATCCCGATTCTTGTTGGAAAATGTATTGCATGTGGAACATGTTACGCTATGTGTCCAAGAACACTGTCACTGCGTGAAGACTTGATTGGCAAGTACCTGAAAATATACAAGGCAAAATCAAAGATAGTTGGAGGTAGGAAGCAAGATGGAGGTGTGGCTACAGCTCTTCTTATTGCTGCGATTGAACAAGATATGATCGAAGGTGCAGTTGTAGTTCATCATGATCAAGAAAAAAGGTGGCTACCCAGAGCATCAATTGCTAAGACGAAAGAGCAGATTGAGTCGTCTGGGGGAACCGTATACACACATGCGCCTATTGTTGAAGAAGTCCTAAGGGGAATTAAACAAGATTTCAACTCATTAGCTGTGACAGGTACTTCATGCAACATTGATGCTATACAAAGATTACAAAACCATCCAGCTGGTTTTCTTAATTTGGCAGATGGAATCACAGTTGCTAAGTTAGGTCTCTTCTGCATGGAGTCATTTGATTATATCAAATTAGAGAGTTTCTTGAAGTCCCATGAAATAGATATCTCCGATGTGACACATATGGCAATCTCTGGAGGAGAGTTCACTGTAAAATTGGATAGTGAAGACCGCACATGTCCTATATCAGATCTTGATAATTGTGCAGCATCTTCATGTGCTACATGTTATGATTTGACTTGCAAGTCTGCTGACATATCCCTTGGGAATATTGGTTCAGATGACGATTGGACGACAACTATTGTTAGGACTTCTCTTGGAGAGAATCTGTTTGACATGGCACTAAAGAACGGATATATTATCGCAGAAGAGCTAGATGAGAAATCTATCCGTCGAATAGACAATATTGCTAGATTGAAAGCCACTAAACATTATAGAGATCGATAGTAAACTTCAAACAGAGAGAGGATTATGAATTTCTTACTTACTGGTTCACCAGGAATCGGAAAGACAACCGCAATCCATAAAATCATTCAACGATTGGGAGATAAATGTGCAGGAGGGTTCTTCTCAAGAGAGATTAGAGAAGCGGGAAGACGAGTAGGTTTCATGTTGATAACACTTGACAATAGAGAAGGTATCCTTGCCCATGTTGACTTACCCAAACAGCATAGAGTTGGAAAATACGGAGTAAGTGTTGAAAATATTGATAGTTACGCGGTATCATCACTCCAACTTGCAAAGAAAAAGCCAGGTATCATCGTGATAGATGAAATCGCCGCAATGGAACTCAAATCACCCAGATTCAAAGATGAAGTTATCAAGTGCTTGGATGTAAAACGTGTACTTGGCACGATTCAGATGAGAAATATACCATTCTTGAATAGAATAAGAGAACGTAACGATGTCAGATTAGTTCATCTTACTTATGAAAATAGAGAGAAAATACATGAAGAAGTATCAGCCACTCTGCTTGAGCAGTGATACTTCCAAATTTACTTGGTTCTGGTTCTGAAGTACAGAACTAAAAGAACCAGTGATGCAAGAGCACCTACCACCAGTGTCAATCCCCATAACCATGCAGGAGTACCTTCAGTTCTCATAGGTGACACTCTATACTCAAACCACTCGGTTGTCGTCACAAGATTGACAGAGGAATTATCTACAGCAATCACTCTGTAATTGACAACATCATTATGTTGAAATTCACCTATTGCCGTTAAATATAGGTCACTACCTTGAGCAGTCATATTCATCTCTTGAATTTCAGTTTCATTATTTACATACCATTCGATGGTAATGCTTGAGAGGTTGTTCAAATCCCATACATATGCACTCACAGACAGATTATTCGTGATAACAGTTGTATATGATTGAAGGACATGGACTTCATTTACTATCGGATTATGAGTATCAGGAGTGACAGTGAGTGTTGTGACCAGATAACTCGATTGATTGAAAAAGTCAGTGAATGAAATGTTGTATAGATAGTCCCCCACTGCAAGACCATCAACTACGATTGTGATGTTTTCTCCTCTCCATGTCCCATTCATCAACTGTTCTCCATCACGAGTGAGATTGTAGAACATGGGGTTATTTTCTTCTGCTGACCAATTTAATGAGTAACTAGTGTAACCCTCTTCGTAGGAGAATTCGTCTAGACCTGTAATCACTGGAGCTCTCTCGTCACGATAAATAGACACATTCACACTATCACTCGCATTGTATCCAAATTGATCGAATAATATGAGAGTAAAAGTATAGTTACCTAGATAGAGATCATCAACGATGAAAGTAATGTTATCTCCTTTAGGATTAGTAAGAGACCATTCTGTTTGGGTTATGTTACCTGGAGGTGCATGCACCGTAGAAAGATTTCCGTAGGTTGTGTCATTGTAAAGAATCAACACTTCAAGACTATAGTTGGCAGGATTGCTATCATAAACTGTCCATATGATTTGGTTGTCATCAGCCCCAAACTCATAGAAAACGTCATCCGGAGATGTGATAGTAGGTACAGTGAGGTCTTGATAGACGCTGATGTTTACAGTATTTGTTGCGTTATGACCTAATGTATCGTTTAGAAATAGCGTAAATGCATACCAATGTGAGGCATTCAAGCCGTCCACATTAATAGTGATGTTTGAACCATCCCAATCGCCAAATTCAATGATTGTGTCATTACTTGTTGTTTCGTTAGATGTACGTGTTATATTATAGAAATCGGGATTTGTTTCAGTAATATTCCATGTGACTGTGTGTCCGAAACTGCCAACTTCATACTCGGCATCATAAGAAACATTCTCAAAAATTGGTGGGTTGTCATCTGCAATCACCTCGACTTCAACAGAGTCAAATACAGATTCATTAAGTTCATTGAATACAGTGCAAACAAATGTGAATGTCACAGGCAATGTGTGAGTAAGGTTTTCTGAATATAGGTGATTCAAATTGACCGTGAGAAGACTCCCATCCCAAGAGCTAGATCTGTAGGTCTCACTGTTGCGTGTTATTGTGTAATTCTTGGGATCAGCGGTTGTAGCGTTCCATGTTATTTCTTCTCCCAGAGAACCATTTTCAAATGTTATGTCATCTGGACTGGTTATTGATATTTCAGCAATAACAAAATCATCACTTCTTGCCGGTATAGAATTCATATCCAACAAATTTGCTGTTATTGGAGAGAGGACTAACCAGACAATTAGTATTCCAAACATGATGCGTTTCTTTTGATGTGAGACCATTCCATGCACCCTACGGCATCAAAGCTATGCTCTTAGCCGCTCGAACTTTGAATCACGGTTTTATACTCTTCGGTGCATGAACGGTTGACCCATAAATGACGATTTTGTAGACTCTGTAGTAGAGGATATATACATATGATTCTCATTCATCAGACGAATCCTATTAAGTAGAATAGATATTTTGATACCTAATACTCCCGAGGGATAGTAACAATGCCACAAGCAATGTTTGCCATCTGGTGGGATGATAGATTAGGACCACTAGTTGGACGTGCATATCCAGAATCTATTCAACTCTCAGAATCAGATGCATTGACAATTTTCATGAGTCATGGTTCTAAACAGAAGGCAAAAATTGGATACACAAAGATACCTATTGGTTTGATTGTTTCAATAATGGAACGACCTAATTGTATAGCTGTACTTCTTCATGATGACGAAGACCCGAAAGTGATTGAAAGAAACATAGTCAGAATTGCTGAAGCTATTGATTTTAACTCACAATCATGGGATGAAGAGATCAAGAAAGCATACGAAGCGCTAGTCGAATTGATTGATGAAACCACGGGTGAAAGCCTTCTTACGAATCCGAACATAAAACGACTACTTCAAGACCTCTATGATGGGAGAATCGAAAGATTAGCGCCCAAATATCTACTCGAGGGTACTGATTTCTATCCAGATGCCTCCCAGTATCTAGGTTCCGACAGAAATGAAGTCAAGAGGATTCTACAGGACCTTGAGAATGTTGGTATGATATCAGCAAAGACGTATGGAAGAAGAATTGAATGTAGGCAATGTGGTTCATCAGACGTTATAATAGGCCTTCAATGCAATGAATGTAAGTCCGATAATATCCACAAAGTTTACACTTTGTTCTGTCCTGAGTGTAGTCATCAATTCCATGCAGTATTGGTAGACAATTTGACAGAGGTGTCATGTCAACATTGTAAAAGCTCTCTAAAAGTATCGGATCTTTCTGTTACAGCCATAGAGATGTTGTGTAATGATTGTGGACTGGCTAGTGAACAACCAAAAATCGTTCTAACATGTGGTATGTGTGGAAAGTATCTAATAGGAACAGATCTTCTGGCAGGAACAGGAATTGCTTATGAAGCAATTGAAGAAAGAAAAAAGGATTTCAAAAAACCAAAATGATTTTCACTAACTACTTATTCACCAACCGAAGTGGTTTGCATGGAAAAGGAACATCTCTGTATAGCAATAATCAAACTAGGATGTATTGGAAGCAGTCCATTATTTGAATTCATTCTAGATGAGAGAGCTAGTCGTTCAGATATTACTGTTAGAACATTTGGTTCAGGTTCCAAACTAGACGAAAAGACCTGTTCAAAGATTGGAGACATTGTCTTAGAACAAGATTGTGACATTGCATTGGTTATTTCACCCAATGCATCATTACCAGGACCAACTTTAGTAAGAAATAGAATACTTGATGCATATGTGCCAACTATTGTCATCAGTGATATACCTGCAAAGAAGGCGTTTTTCAATAAGGATAAAACCACAAACACTGAGGAGAAGCTTGGGTTCATTCTAGTTTCAGCAGATCCAATGATTGGTGCTAGAAAAGCATTCCTTGATCCCACAGAGATGGTTATCTTCAATAGCCATGTACTCTCCGTCTTATCAACATGTGGGTTTATCAGATACATGCACACAACCATAGATCTTGTATTAGATGAATTGAAGATAGGAAATGCACTCACCCTTCCGAAAGTCATTCTTGATGTAGATACAGCGATAGCTGCTGCTGAATTCTCAAATCCCTATGCAGAAGCAAAAGCCTATGCAGCTGCAAGAATAGCTGAGAATGTGAGCTCGATAACTACAGAAGCTTGTTTTAAAGAAGCCAATCCTGCACGTTATATGAAATTAGTTTCAGCAGCACACGAGATGATTCGCGCAGCGTCTAAGCTTGCAGACAGAGCACGTGAGATAGAAAAATCCAACGATACAGTGCTTAGGACTCCACATAGTTCAGACGGCAAACTAAAGGTAATGAAACATCTCAGCGACGAATATTAGGATTGAGATGTTCCCTTTTTTAGAGTCTGTTTCACAAGTTCACGTGCATCAGCTAGAATTTTTTCAGCACGTTGCTTACTGAGACCATCTATCTTAGAAGACAATCTTGCAGCATTTTCACCAGCAAGTTGAGCTGCAGATTTGTAACCCGCTTTTTTGAGACTCTCTTCCAACTTGGGACCTATTCCAGGAATTCTTCTCATAGGAAGCATCTCTTGAAAGTCTTCACCAAGTATATCGCTCAAATCCTTGTCACTTAGATCTTGAGTGGTGTCGATAATATCCACTTGACTCTTTATTGAATCGAAATCTTCTTGTCCAACAAATGCATCTACTGTTTCTTCAACAAGTTTTTCATCGAACTCAAGTTCGAGTTCTTCCATTTCAATCTCTCTTCCTAGAATTTCAGGGACATTGCCACTAAGATATAGTGCAACCAGAGATAATACAACGGCCACCTGTGAGCCGAATAAAACAATCTCTTCAGGAGGAAAGAGACCAAAGACTCGTAATTCCAATCCTATGAATAAGATAGCATAGCCCATGAAGAAGAGAAGTACAAATGCCATACGTTTCCCTTTGTCTTTCGGACTACCTAGTTCCGTCCAAATCAAGAGGACAGCGAAACCGAGTATGAATCCTTCAACAAATCGTTCAAAGAAAAGAAGTAGTTCTGCATAGAAGTAGAATGAACCAGCATATGTACCATATAGAGTTGATGAAAAGATTGCTAACATTCCTAGCATGAAAACAGACGAACTGAAAACGGTTTTTCTTCCTCGGATATCTGAGAGTGAACCAGAGAATAGAGCACCAATCGCCAGAAATATTGGTTCATATAATGTCAGGCCAGTATACTGACCAAGAGAAATAAATTCGCCACCTCTACCAGCTACTATGAACTCAGCTAGGATATCAAGATATGTTCCATAGAACCAAAGTATGTGAGCAGCGAGCAAAAAGAATAGAGGTACAAAGTAACCTTTGAAGTTGCCATGAACAGCTAGAGGATATCGGCCCCATCTCCAAGACCTGAAGCTGGCAGTAGATGAGACAATCATTATTGTTAGAAGTTCTGGTAGAAATCTAAAAATACCTACTGATAACAGTCCTGCGTTTTCAATAAGATTATACAATGTGAATATGGATAAAATTAGAACAATGAAAATAGCTGAAATTCTACCACGAAATCTCACAACAACCGTTCTATTCAACATCACGGTCCAATTGATAATCAAGAATACAAGACCACAGGTTACGGAGAAAATCCATATCATTTCGATATACGGAGATAGAAAACTAGGCGACCCCAAGATTTGGACCAGAAGTCCTAGTAAAGGTGGAACAATTCCACAAAGAAGTATGATTATTTCATTTTTTCTAAGTCGATCAGCCACAAATCCAGATACAAATACCAGAACTGCAGCAGTAGCAAACCCGAGTCCAAGCAAACCTATACTGCCCAAACTCTCAGATACTATTTCACCCCTAATCATCTGAAATATAACACGAAGATAATAAGCCAATGAAAAAGCCTGCAAGAGATAAAATACTGCTGTTTTGATTGGAAATTCTCTATACTCCAGCAATGCGAACACCTGACAGGTCTTGACTCGACCTAATTCCAATATGGACATTTCGTTTGTATATAAAACAATGAGGATAAAGCTACTACAAGGTTAAATTGTGAAATATTCCGAACCTAAATCGGAGAAATCTAGTTTGAGAAATAGACTTCGTGTCCAGGAATTCATGGTTCTCAGTAGTGGAGGTGTACCCATATTCCACTATTCACGAGAACACACTCGTAAACTAGATGAATTGCTCAGCGGCTTTCTTACAGCGATTACAAGTTTTGCATCGGAATTTGGTGAACGTAGTATTCAAAGCTTATCTTTTGAGGGAAGTGAGCTTCTTTATGAGCAGACCGAAGAAGAAGCTATATTCATCTTCCTTGTGGACACTGGTACTCAAAAGAAAGTGCTGAGAGCTGTTCTCAAGGATCTAAGTCGAAAGTTCCTTCTGCGGTATGATCGTCAACTGAAATCATCAATTTTAGTTGAAGAAGACTTCAAGGATTTTGCCTTTGAAGTAGAACGTGCTTTTAATTACTACGAAGGTGTGATGATGATTACATCAAACCTCAGTGCATATGTTGTACCAATTCTTAATAAAGAACTAATGGACATAGCAGTGAAATCAGAAGGGCTCATAGATGAATTTCATAGAGATTTCGGAGGACCAGGGAATAGAGTTTTAGAAGCCATTGATGGTAATTCCTCCATTACAAAAATGAGTGAAGACCTTGGGCTCGAAGTTGATGAGATATCGGAAATAATTGAATATCTAGCGATATGGGGAGTGCTAGAGATCGCTAAGCTGTGTCCGGTCTTAAAAGAAAACGATGCAAGGTTTGATGCATTTCTTGATATAATTGGACTACCCCAAAAGGATTACCAGCTTTTGGAACGAGCTAAACTATTATGTAATGGTTCAAATTCAGTCATTGCTATCAGTGAGAGAATCAATGTTACTGCAGATCGATTATATGAGGTTCTAGTAAAGCTTGGTGATGAGGTAGAGTGGCAACTACAAAAGGTCACATCATTTTAGTCATACACAACAATATCGCACAGAGTGAAGGTATAAGAGGCAATCTTGGTACAGATATTCAATGCTCTGAGTGCTAATTCCAGGGGTGTCATCACTTGGTAAAAGAAATCGTAATTATGAGAGACTCAGGTCTTCCTCTCTACCACTACAGTGTTAGTGGAGAGAAGAAACTTGACGAGCTTGTTGCAGGATTTCTTTCAGCCATGGGTTCAATGGCACAGCAAGTTTCAGATCAACAAATTCGAGGAATGTCTTTTGCAAATAGCAAATTCGTTTGGGAAACAAAAGGTGACTTGTTTTTTATTGCACTTGTTGCAAAAGAGGATAGTCCTGAAATATACAAAGCCATCTTACGAGAATTATCAGACCAATTTGTGGGTAGATTTTATTCAGAATTGATGAAGAATGTTGTAACCCCTAGAGATTTCTATTCATTCACAGATATAGTAGAAACAACTTTGCAAAAATTCAATGGCATACCAGGATTAGCACGAAGATATGAAACAGCTCTCATTCCATTGGTCAAACTTAATGAATTGAAAGTGGCAATGGCGGCCACTGAGTCAAATCATGATGTATTCAGATCTGCTCTTCTTACAAATGATGGTTACATTGTTGCATCGAATCTGAGAGCATACGAGTTGGAAGCAGTTTTAGATCAAATAAAAATGGTAAGTGATCGTAACAAAGCAGAACCTTTCAAAGTAGTACATACTAGTCTAGATCCAGTCACATCATTCTTCATTGTTCCAAAGCCTGAAATAGGGTATGTCATATTCATCGTTCGTGCAGGCAAGGATAATGAAGAACATTTGAAAGATGTTCAACCATTGTTGAAACACGTGGATGGTGCTGATTTCACTGCAATAAAACGTATCAACCCAATTGGAACAGAAGAGGTAACAGGGTTCTATGACTATGATATTCTTGTTGCGTTAGCGGATATCTCTGAGATATTATCTGATACACGAGCGAACTTCACTGATGTAACTGATGACATTAGTTCGAGTATTGTTGAAGTAACAAAACTCATCAACAATAAAAGGACGATTCTTGAAATTCAAGAAACTACAGGACTTTCAAAAACAAAAATCACTGAAGCGATTGCACATCTAATTGCTCGAGGCTATGTAAAAGTATGCAAATTATACCCCGTTCTTGGAGAGCGTGATGAGCGTTTTGCAGCATATCTTGAAGTCATAGGAATACCTAAGAAGAGCTTTGACATTGTCAATGAATGTTGGCAATATTGCAATGGTGCTTATTCCATTAAGGAAATGTCAGAGAAAACTGAAATTGCAGCAAAAAGAATACTAGATGTGCTTGGAAAATTAGGGAATCATGTAGAATGGTTGAATGAGAGAGTGCTACAAAAGGTACGGTGAATAACATGTCTGGACAAATTGTGAGTATACATTCATTCCGTGGCGGCACGGGAAAATCGAACATTGCTGCGAATCTAGCAGCTATCGTCGCTTTAGATGGCAAGAGAGTAGCAGTAATGGACACAGATATGGCATCACCGGGAATTCATATTATCTTTGGACAAGGTAGAAAGAAGCTCAAATATACTCTAAATGATTATCTGAGGGGAGAATGTAACATAGGAGACACTTGTATTGATCTTACGAAGGCTTCCGGCATTAAACAAGGAAAACTATTCTTGATTCCCAGCTCTATGAGTGCAACTGATATCACACGCATTTTAAGAGAAGGCTATGAAGTAAGTGACTTAAGAAATGGATTCAATGAGGTCATTGAACAGAAAGACTTGGATTATCTAATCATTGATACACACCCAGGTCTGGACAGAGAAACCTTACTGTCCATGGCAACAGCAGACTATCTCTTTGTAGTTGCACGTATTGATGAACAGGATTTACTAGGAACTGCAGCAACATTGAGTGTAGCAAGAAGACTTCAAGTTCCAGCAATTAATATTGTTGTCAATAAGAAACCAAGCATATACGAGGACAAGGATATCGTTCAACAGATAGAAACAAAGTTCAAGACTAAAGTGGCAACAATAATACCTCTACTGCCTTTGTTGATTGAGGCAGGAAGTAGATATGTTGTAACTCTACGACATCCAGATAGTAAATTCACAGAGTGCATGAAGGATCTCTATAGACACATGCAGCAATAATTTTGAGTTTTTCAACATTATACACAAGCAAAAGACTTGTAACCGGCACTTACTCTCCTTTGTTGCTCTAAGGAGGATGAACGGTGGCAATCGAGGTTAGACTAGCAACCGCTAAGGATAGAAAAGCACTTTCCGAATTCTATTCTAGAGAAGGTATGAGATTTCAACGATTAATTCAGCCATCTACAACTTTGCCCATTGGAACCGCTCGTGAGTCTATGTTCATTGTAGCTGTTACTGATAGTATGGTTTGTGCATCTTTAAAACTCGACATTGGAAATGATCCTTCACTAGGTCTCATTGGATACATTCAACATTTTGAAATCGAGGATGAACTCGAGTCAACAGATTTAGGTGAAAAAATGCTGAAAAAGACCATAGAGCTTGCAGAAGAAAAAGGTGTACGCGCTCTTGATGCAATGGTGACTGAGAAACGGATGAATGTAATCGAGTTATATTCTGAATCTGGATTTGAGGAACACCATAAAGAAGTGTATCTTCGTAAAAATTTCAGACTACGCCCGTTTTGAGGAATCATTGCTTTTCAATTATTTTGGACAATCCCAAGTTCGATAGTGTATTTTTTGTGGGGACTCCATCATCATTCCAGCCGAGAAGTTCATAATACCTAGAGAGGCTATCTTCAAAATCCTCTTGGTTTTTAAAAGAAACATTTCCCTTCCTAGGCCCATCCTTTTGAGGTTCCCAAAATCTCTTGGGAAGAGTATCATCATTCCGACTAATCCCTTCTCTGACATTGAACATTCTCGTCATTGTTTCAACACGTTTGCCAAATTCCATTATTGATTCCATATCATAATCCATTCCAGAAGCGGAATTCAACATCCGAATCATTTGGTCAAATGTCAAGGGCAATCTATTTGTGAAATGACAGACTACAAGACAGTCTTTTAGAGTCTTGTCGATTCTGCTCTCCAATATTCCTTCTATTATTGGAACTACGGACTTGTCTGGAGCTTCTGAAGTCGGCGGCCATCCTCTAAGGTGACTCGCACCAATATCTCCAGTAGCGTACAGTAGACCCATACCCAGTCGACCTCTTGGGTCCCAAGCAGGAACTTCAAGTCCTTTGACATGGACTGCATATTGTTCCAAATTATCTCCAATCTTATTGGCAGCTACTTTTACTCCATGAGATAGTGTTTCACCAATACCCTTCTTTAGTGCAATCAACTTGATTAATTTTATAGCCGCCTCAATATCTCCAAATTCCAATGAGAAGCCAATATCATGTTGAGTCAATATACCTTGTTGATAGAGGTCCATTGCAAATCCAATAACTCCACCTGTACTAATTGTATCAAGACCGAGATCGTCACACAGATAGTTTAATTGAAGCACTCCTTGCGGATCACTGATACCCAAATTTCCACCAAGCAATCCAAGCGTTTCATACTCAATCATTGATTCTACTTTTTCTGCTTTATCTTCAGGATTCTCAGTTTCAAGAGCATGAGTACATCGCATTATACAATGAGGACAAGAATGATGATTTCCTAAGCCATATTTCTCTTCCATCATAACATGGTCAAGTTCCTCATATTTATCGAAATAGCCACTTCGGTAGTTATAGGCCGGAAACTGCCCAACTGCATTTGCAACTTCGACCAGATGCCTAGTCCCATAATATTTGAAATCAAAATCCAGAGACTGCCATTTTTCGACAAACTCTTTATTGACTTTTCGAATACCTTTGGAATCAAAAGAGGAAATTTTCTTTGTACCTTTCACTACGAGAGCTTTGATACCTTTTGCCCCCATGACTGCACCAACACCACCTCTCCCTGTCTGATGAGCGACCTCACAACAACCAGTAGCAAAGCGAACCTCATTTTCTCCCGCAGGACCAATAACATAAACTACATGTGAGTCACTGTACGTTTCGTGAAGTAATTTGGTGGTTTGATATACACCCTTACCCCATAAATCACTAGCATCATCGTAGTAGACGTTATCATCTTCAATACGAAGAATGATAGGAGTGGAAGATTGGTTTCGAACCCCAAGAATATCATAGCCGCTACGTTTAATCTCACGTCCTACAGCACCACCACAATGCGAATCCAAAAATAGTCCGGTGAGCGGGGATTTCGTAACAACGCTCCATCTTCCTACATTTGGAGCTGGTAGTCCTTGGAGAGGTCCAGATAGAAAAAGAAGAATATTTCTTTTTGATAGGGGATCTACATTTTTGTCCAACTCTCTATATAGATAATACGCACCTAGTCCTTTCCCACCAATGAACTGCTCAAGGATGTCATCGGATATCTCCTCGACGCACTCTGTTTTATTTGAGAGATCTATCCATAATATCTTCTTTTGCCAGCATTCGTGTGTCATGAGTTGTACTCCTATAGCTACTTTCTGGAAGAACTACTCAACTTCAATCTTTCTTATCTTTTCAAGCTCTACATTGTGTAGTTTTGATAATAGAGCTACCATAATATCATGGATAACATCACTCACAAACTCATTCATGGCTATTTTTTTTCCATTAATTATAAGATCAAAATCAGCAACCATGTTTTTCACCGACACACATTATAGGCGGTCATACTTATACCAGTAACGGTTACGCACAAAACGAAACGTACTTAGATAGGAAATTTCAGTGAAAACGATGTACAGCGTGCTCCGATAGGGATATATACACTATTCTATCGTAGCCGGTTTAGATGGCGACCATCCAAAAAGTGAGGAAATGAGATATGTCTCAGGTCTCGGTAAAATCAATGTTCACCCAAACTACAGAAAGTGGTGACCAATACGAACCCGTGGGAAGACTCGCCGGCTTTGGCAGTCTTATTGGGCTCGCGGCCGCAGCTTTTGGCCTTGTGTTCGGTGCTGGCAACCCACTGATTCCAGTACCCTCAATGCTTGCTCCTTTGTTGAAAGATTCAGTTCATTACACAAATTCTGCTATATTCATTGGACTACTTTCACTAGGACTGCTTATTCAGATGAGAGGTTCTTCAGAATTAAAAAGAAGATTGGGAACCAGCTTCCCATCAGTAGGATATCTGACAGCTCTAGTAGGTTTCTTATTAGCAGGTATAACTATGTACGGTGGATTGTACTGGAACAACTCAGCAGAAGTTGCATCATATGTGCAAAACTTGGCAATCGTGACTGCCATTTTCTTGATTTTATGGCAATTCTTCTCATCAGTTTATGTTGATGCGAGTGAGTCATGGATAGGATTCTTTGCAGGAATTTTCAATGGAATGGCTTTACTATTTCTAGGCATTGGACAAGCTCTTGGTAGCCTTTTTGTATTCATTGCTTATATCCTTCTAGCTGTAGGTCAATTGTCTGCAATGTTCTTTTGGTGGAGCCCACTTTCATCTATCAGAATCTTTGCAAGAAGTCCAGAAAAAGCGAAATTTGCCTTTGGTGTCACCGGCTTTCTTACCTTCCTGATTGGTGCTCTTGCAATATTTAATGGTGCACTTGGAGAACAAGAAGGAGTATCTCTTTGGTACCCATGGACAACCCACGCAGAAAACTATGAATATCTTACAAATCCCGCCTTGATATGGGCATTCTGTGGTGCCTTACTATTCTGGATTCTATTAGGTCCAAGACTTGGCAAAAAGGAACTAAAAGTTGCTCACGTGAGTGATGATATTATCAAAGGTGGTTCCAAGTTCTTTATGATATTCTTGGCCTCATTAGGCATCTTTACTGCAGCAATGGTAGGTACGAACTTCGGTTTATCAGTAGCTGGATGGGCACTATTTCTTACTTGGTGTCCAGCGGGAGTAATGTTCATAGCTGGAGGTATATACGCCGGTAGAACGGATATTGTGACAGGACTACCTCTTGTCATTGCTTCTATATTTATACTCGTGCATCCATATTCTCTATCCCAATTTGTTATCATACCCTACATACTTGTCATTGTTTCACAGTTCTTTTTGATGTTGGAAACTAAAATACGTGGATTTACTTATTTCCAGCAGGGTACCCTCTCGGTGATTGTCACTCTAGCATTTTCTGCTTTGTTTGTCTGGATTATGCTAGGAGGACTTGGAAGTGGTCCATCTGCGCTTTGGCCTACAAATAGATGGTTTAACATAGATTTATTCAGTGATTTTTCAAGGGTTATACAGGCACCCACTATAATGGTACTTCCAATAATGGTCCTATTAGTTAGGAATGTCGCTTTGGTTGGATATGCATATGGTAGAGGTATCACTGGTAAGGATATCTTGGCGGGAATAAGCATGCTATTTGCATTATTAATTCCAATTATAGCTTCTGCATTCAAAGGAGTTACACACCAAGCGTTGACAGCAGCATCTATCATGCTGGCACTTTATGCCATGAGCTTCGTATTGGTGCTTTCCCTCAATCTCAATCTTGCAGAAAAAGTAGAAGACACTGGAAACCCAATTGAAGGAATGCTGATCAGGATGACAGCTATAACGGCCATTGTTCTTGGTGCTATTGTTGCTGTGTATACCTTGACTGTTTTCTCAGGCTTTCCATCTGCACTCCAAGTGTCAGGTGCAATAACACTTCTAGTAATCTTGGTTACCGGACTAGAGATCTTAACATTCATCGGATGGCTCTCAGCTGGAATAAGACTTGGAATGCTAAGTAGTGGTTTCAGCTTCAAAAGAGCTTCTGATGAAGTCGTAGAAGTACCTGAAGAAGTAGTAGCTCCAATTCACCAGTAAATTCACTTTGGGTGGGCTACATTGGCTCTTCGAGTTGACGGTTATGTACGACAGCTCGAAGATGCTAATGTTTCTTTTCTTTTGGTTCATGGATTCGGTGCAGATATAGACGAAATGAGAAGTGTTGCTGAATTTCTTGAAGAACAGGGAATCAGCTCTTTCAACCTGCGACTGCCAGGACATGGCACAATCCCCGAAAATTTGGAGCATGTTTCAGGAGAAGACTGGAAAAATGCTTTGAAACAAGGGCTCCAGATAATTCGCAGCTGGGACACGGAATACAATTTTGTAGCAGGCATTTCTTTAGGCGGGGCACTATCGTTACTTCTTGCTGCAGAGCATAATGATATAGATGGTCTCATTGTACTATCACCAGCAATTGAAATTAGTAATCCGCTAGCGCCTTTGTTGCCTTTGATTAAAATATTCAAAAAGTATAGAACAATAGACCTCTCATACATACCTGAGTTATACGATTTATCTCGGACTAAGTATGACCGAGAGCCGCTTAGTGCCATTCAACAATTGCTGAAAATATCAAAAGAAGCAAAAAAGAGACTTGATGAAGTTACTGTTCCAACTCTAATTATTCAATCAGGGGCTGATAAGACAATAAATCCCAAGAGTGGAAAAATCGTATTTGAAGGAATTTCATCAATACAAAAAGAACTTCGTGTTATTGAGGATGCAGAACATGTTATTACATGTCATCCTAAAAGATACGAGATGTTTCCGTATATTCTTAGTTTCATTTCGAACATAACTAGTCAATCATCGAAATAGAGCGTCCCGGATTGTTTTTGTTACATCAGGATAATCAGAAATAATACCATGCACACCAGATTTGTAAAGGTATTCGATTCTCTCAGGTTCATTCACGGTCCATGGTAAAACCTGAATACCAAGAGAAAGCAATCGTGAGAGATTCTCTTCATCTAGTATGTCGTGAGGTGGATTGATTGATGTCGCATGAATTTCTCTACAGTAATCTAAATAGCTCTCATCAATTTTTTGGATAAGAACACCAATCGCAATATCAGAGTCATAGGCTCTAATATCATTTAGAGATGCTTGGAAGAAAGATGAGAAGATAACATGATCCATCATTCCCTTAGACCTTACAATTTCTAGACACTCGTTTTCAATACCGGGCTTCTTTATTTCTATATTGACATCTATTCTTCCATGGCATAACTCTAAGACTTCCTTTAACGTGGGAATAGAGAGTCCACCTGCAAGTTTTATCTCTGAGATTTCTCGTAGTTCTAGGTCATTAATAAGAAATGGTTCTCCGGTTAGGCGAGATAGATCAAAATCATGAAATACTACAATCTCACCATCAGAAGTATCTTGGACATCTAATTCCACCATTTCAATATCCAATGCAATAGCTTTCTGAAAGGATAGAATTGTATTTTCTAGTACTAATCCTGAGGCTCCACGATGTCCAACAACAATTGGCATCATTGAAAAGTCCTCATTTTTCGAATTTGACTATTGATAATCCTCTGGACGGGCAAGACCCGTGCCACCACATCTTGGACATTTCTGTCTATCTTCAGAATTGCCCACTAGCCCCGAACCATTACAATAATGGCATTCATCAGAAGCAATCTCAAGAGTGCCATTCCCATCAAATTCCTTCACTAGTGCACCCCCAACCCCAATAAGCACTACTGAAATAAACAATAGAATGAGAGCAAGTAAGTAGAACTCCGTTATAGGTAAGAAGACAAATAGCGAAACAAGAAAAATTCCTATCCCAATCAATGCGAATAATATGCCCAAATTTTTTCGTTCCATTCAGTTTCACCATATGTCAGACTGTCTTTGATGGTGGTCTGCCACAGGCGTTTACATACCGCCTTAATAGTTTACGGCTTGCATAATGTTACTCAAGAACAACAGATAAGAACCACGATTATCTTCTGATACTATATAGGGATGTGGATTAATGTCAAGAAAAGACATATTCTCAAGATATTCACAGATATATCAAAAGGTAAGAACAAAAGAGGTCATTCCTATTGGTGTCTTCGTTCGGCAGCTTGCAGACATTAGGCGTCAAGGATTAGATGTAGGATTGTTCTTCAAAGAAAAGGGTATTCGCGACCCAAGACAAGTATATCTTGGAAATCCAATTCCCTCCGAGTTAGCGAAAACCGAAGGTTTTCTTGAAACGTCAGACACGACCTTTCTATCTCGATGCATTATTGAGAAAATGAAAAATCTAGATTATCTCAAAGTTGTGATCAATGCTAGAGGAATCTTAGAAACAAAAGATGAACGAGTTGTCTTTCTGAAAAGATGTCAACAGATAATTGAAGTTGTTTTACGCAAAGCAAAGAATATCATCCACTTGGGTCTATTCACTCCATTCCTATTTGCAGGGAAGATTCATACATTGGATTATTTCCTTTCCAAACAGCTAAAACTGGATGAAGTCTCCGCAGAAGCTGCTGCACTTCCCTTCAATGTTGCATCTCCTGAGTATATTGTTTTGAAAGATGGTAGTATGATTGTGGTTGGAGATAGCCCATTTGTTCCATTAGGAATATTTCATTTTGTTGGAGGCTTGGGATATACATTTGATAAGAAGATAGGAGCAGTAAGTGAAGAACGAATGTTCAAGAGTACTAGAGACATGTCACCTCTAGGTATTGATGAAGCCTATGTTGAAAATAATATTTCACGAGTCACTAGTGATTTCCAAAACAATATGCATTCACTTATTTTTAGTGATATATGGAAGAAGAAGAAAAATCAAGCAGTAGCTGTGAATATGGGTGGAGACATGCTCATCAAACTTGCTGAAGGAAGTGATATTTGGCAGGGCATTTTTGAAGTTTATCTGAAGTCACCTAAAGAAACGTGAAAGACCAATAGTGAAAGAAGTGAAACAATGCATGATGTAGTTATTGTAGGTTGTGGTCCAGCTGGAGCAACAGTTGCTAGATATCTAGCTAAACTTGGACATGATGTACTTGTGTTTGAGAAGGATGTTTTTCCAAGAGATAAGCCATGTGGTGGAGGATTCTCTTATAACCTGATTAGAGAATTTCCCTATCTTAGAAAGAGAGAGTGTGAATTTCTTGAAGGCATTTGCCGTACAGGAGTTTTACATTCTCCGAATAGAATGACGATTTTGAAAGGTCAAGTAGACATGGCAGTTACTCTTAGAGAAGTGTTTGATAATGTTCTCTATGAAGAAGCGTGCGATGCTGGAGCAAATGTTATCCAAAATACAAGAGTAAAAGAAATTTCATTTACCCAGGAATTTGTTTCGGTCATGACAAATCATGGAAATGAAACTCGTGCAAGGATAATTATAGGAGCAGATGGTTCAAACAGCATTGTTGCAAGAAAAACAGAGCTGAATACTCGTTGGGCAAGCAATTCCATTACAGCATGTAGGGTTATGGAAGTTCCCCTAAATCCAGAGTTCATTAAGGAAACGTATGGTGAAGAATTGGAATATCATTTCTATGCAAATCCATTTGGACTACCAGGTTATGGTTGGTTATTTCCAAAGAGAATGACTGTAAATGTTGGAATAGGCTTTGTAGGTACACATGCAATGGGTTTGCCAAAGTTATTTGATAGCTTTGTAAGAGTTGTCAAGAAAGATTCACTCCTCCCAGATTCAATAACCTTGATGGATGTAAGAGGTGCGCTCGTACCAACCGGAGGAGCATTGGAAAAAACCATCAGTGATAGGTGTATACTGATTGGGGACTCAGCGGGTATGGTAAATCCCATGACAGGTGGGGGAATTGCTTATGCTATGCAAGCTTCTAAAATTGCTGCTAAGGTGTTGAACGATTTTATCCAAGAGGACAGATTATCTAGTAAAGACTTGCAAAAATATGAAAGGGCTTGGCGGAATGATTTTGGATATGAATTCGGACCTCTTGTCAGGATACAAAAAATATTCACCAGTCCTATAGCATCGACTCTTTTCGAAATAGGTCAGCGAGATGAAAAACTCCAAAGCATGGTTTCACAAGCAATGGCAGAATCATCTGATGACAAACTCGACAAGAGGGGGATTTTACTCCGCACCCTATATGTCTGTTTAAGAGAAGCTTTTCATCTCTAGTTGAATTTTTTAGGGTATCGGAAAGGATTTATGTTACACAATAAATCGTGATAGTATTACGAATAATCGCTTGGATTATGGAGAGAGAACATTTGGATCGACCATGGTACAAACATTATGTGGGAGACACTCCCAAAGAAATCACTCTACCAGATGGACCATTATATGGGTATCTGGATAGAGCCATAGCAGAGTTCCCTGAAAATATTGCACTCTACTATGAAGGAGTTGAAATTACTTATCAGGAACTTGGAGAACTTGTTGACAAAGCTGCTTGTGGGTTTTCTAAATTAGGAGTAAAGAAGGGAGATGCTGTAGCTATAATGCTGCCAAACTGTCCGCAGTTTGTGATATCATACTACGCAGCACTGAAATGTGGGGCAACAATAGTACCCGTGAATCCCTTGGCAATGCCAAAGGAATTACGAATCTATCTTCAGGATACAAAAGCAAAGACTATCGTCACGCTGAATTTCTTCTACAAGAGTGTTCAAGCAGTGAGAGAAGAAACTAGCTTGGAAAACGTAATTGTTACAGCTGCATGGGACCCCATGAGCAAATTGAAGCAGATTCTTGCTCCAATGCTAGTATACCGAAAAGAGATGAAAGAAGTCCCGTCATTACAAGAAGGAGATCTCGAATGGAACGATTGGATAGATTCTCTAATTCCCGAATGCCCTACAGTTGAGATAGATGCCGACAATGATCTTGCAGTTTATCAATTTACCGGGGGCACAACTGGGATACCGAAAGCAGCAATGTTGACTCATAACAATCTGAAGGCAAACTGTGAACAGTGTGCGTCTTGGATGTCATGGATGGCAGATAGAGGTAAAGAAAAGTTTGTAGCAGCACTGCCAATTCAGCACATCTTTGGTCAAACTGTTTCAATGAATCTTGCAATCTCTTGGGGATGTGGTATCATACTTATCCCAAATGCTAGAGATATCAAGAATCTATTGATGACCTCAAACCTACTTTCTTCCCAATCGTTGCAACTATGGCAATAGCAATCTACTCACATCCAGAGGTTGCAAAATACGACATCACATCACTAAAATTATCCATAGCCGGAGCAATGGCACTTCCTCCTGAAGTCACCCGTAGATTTGAAGCAGCAACTAATTCAATAATCATTGAAGGATATGGCCTCAGTGAGGCATCACCAGTAACTCACGCAAATCCTCTAGATAAGGAACTCAGAAAGGTAGGATCTATTGGGTTACCCTTCCCAAGCACTGATTGCAAAATCGTTGACTTGGACGATAAAACGAAAGTGCTTTCACCAGGTGAGGTTGGAGAGCTTGCAGTGAAAGGACCACAGGTGATGAAAGGTTATCATAATCGTCCTGATGAAACGACAGATGTATTGACAAGTGATGGATGGCTCATTACTGGAGACATTGCCAAAATGGATCCTGATGGTTGGACATACATTGTAGATCGTAAAAAGGATCTAATCAATGCTTCAGGATACAAGGTATGGCCTAATGAAGTAGAAGAGGTTCTCTTTGAGCATCCAAAAGTAATGGAAGCAGCTGTCATAGGAATCCCCGACGAAAAGCGTGGAGAAACTGTAAAAGCTTTCATCGTTTTAGAATCTGGTCAAACATCTACTGTTGATGAGATTCGGTCATTCTGCAAGGAAAAGATGTCTGTCTATAAAGTTCCAACAGATGTGGAATTTGTAGACACTCTACCAAAGACAATGGTAGGAAAGGTCTTACGCAGGGAATTGCGAGAACAGGAAGACTAGAAAAAATAACATAATGAGGAGACCCCAGAAAATCTGGGTCTCCTGCATTTTATTTTGGTAAACTATTTTTTGGCGATTAATCACCAGGATTGAGGACATCTGATTGCAGATTCTCTATCAGAGAATATACTTCAATTCTACCGAGGAGTTTCAGTCTGGTTTCACTTAGATTATTGATCACACAAGCTAATCCAACAACCTGAGCGTCTAACTTCTCTACTATGTTCTTCACAGCAAGAACTGATGTCCCCTTTACAACCCAGTCATCAACAATCGCAACTCGATCCCCAGGATCAATTGACTCAGAAACGAGTGCTAGCCTTCTATCTGCCAATCTACTAGATGGTAGAAACTCAACAGGTCTGCTATAATCATCAGGCATGTAGGCGATAGATCTAGCTGGCACAATACCGCAGCCTAAGTAGTATGCGATAGCGCTGCCTAGAGCCAGACCTCTCTGTTCTATTCCGATGACTTTGTTTGGTTGTACTTCTACGAAGGGTTTTGCTAATGCAACTACAGCTTCATGAAATACATTGGGATGCTCAAGCAGTCTGCTTATATCACAGACAGCTTTTCCCGGCTCTGGCCAATCCTCGATGACCTCTACATAATCTATGAAATTTACCTCAGCCACAGTAACAACCTAATTCATTGACAGGAATAATCAGAGATATTTCTTTCTATGGAACAATAGAGTCTAATTTATATTCAGTCCCGAAACAGTTAAGACTCGCAAATCACTCTTGACTATCAAAGCCATTTTGGAGACGCGAGCCTACGTGAGAGTACCAGGTACAACAGTTGCTCTTGCACTATTACCCGGATACGTTGAGCTACGTGATAGAGGACTTGTTAAGAAAAAAATCAAAGTGAAAGCTCGTTCTTTTGATGATGTTCTCGAAGAAGTTGATTCATATTTCAAAAACCGAGGAAAGATTCTCCCTCCGGGAGTGCTAAGAGATACTATAGTGAGCATAGGAGTACCACAGGCAAAAATGATTCTTGCTCCTGATTCTATGATGGAAGATGAGAAGGAGGTGGCAAAATCACATTCAGAAAAAGTGGTAGTCGAAATACAAGATGAAGAAATAGTAGAAACTCTAGAGCACCCCGTGGTAAGAACACATGAAGTGGTGAAAAATGAGGATAGTCCAGTAACAACAATTGAAACACCAAAAAAAGATTCACTTTCGAAAGATGACTTACCAGACATCGAAGAAGCCCTTTCTGTTGTCGAATCAATAAGTGATTCATTTATGGCACCAAGAACTAGGCAAGAAGAGCAACCTCCATCGCCACCTGCAAAGATATCAATCTCTCTCTCAGGTTCAGAGGAGATAGTTGCCTCTACAAAATCACAACCGACAGTTCCTAACAATGTTCCAAAAGAAATCGAGCTAGAAGAGTTGCCTCCACCGGATATTGAGGAAGCAATACATGAAACACCTGATTCAGAAGACGTGCATATGGCTTCTGAAGAAGTTGAGTTGGCTGATGAATTATTAGAAGAAACACAACCAGAAATAAAAGATACAACAATAATGGAAGAACCCGCTGAACCGGAACCTGTTATTAAAGAACTAATAGCGCAACCCTCTCACGCAGTAAAACCACTCATCCAAGCAAAGGTAATTATTGTAGGAGAAGTGGGAGTTGGAAAATCATCACTTATTAAATCTGCAAATCTACGAACAGAAGATGAGTTTTCAGAAACAGAAACGTTCTGCTTTATTGGAGTTCAAAAGACACCAACTCATAGAGTAGATCTCCATGTCTGGGATTTCGACGCTGCAGTTGATGCTAAAATAAACAGACAGACATACTATAGTGATGTTGATGTTGCAATTATAGTATATAGTATAGAAGACCGATGGAGTTTTGAAAGTGTAGACTTTTGGCTCAAAGAATCTACCGTACTTTCAGATAAACCACCACCAATCATTATTGTAGCGAACAAAAAAGATGCCAGAGAAAGCACGGATTCAGACCCACTAGAACCTTGCGTTACTAGTGATGAAGGTTTCAAACTCGCAGAGAGGATTGCTAATGCGTTAGGCACGGAAGAACAAATTCATCCTGTTGGGTTTATTGAAACTTCATGCAAAACAGGTGAAGGAGTTGAAGCAGTCTTTATGACGGCTGCGGAGTTCTTTTCTAAGACATTGTAGACACCTTTACATAGCGCCGTGTATCTTATGCATCAGCAGTACATAGTGCATTATGGGGTTATCGTGATAAAAGAAATAAGGTGCATTAAGTATCTAGAATCTATATCATTAGAAACCATTCAATGCTTCTATACTAAGTGGTGGTAAATATAGTCGAATACTGCGAAAGCTGTGGCAATACATTTGAAATGCCTAGATTAGCTAAAACGCTAGAAGAGCAATTTGCGGTTGACGAAATGAAACGTCTAGGAATATGTGAAGATTGTTTCAAGAAAAGATTCAAGATTACAACCAAGAAACGCAGTGGTTACGGAGGTACAATTTACGAGCTTGAAGAGAAACCTCCTCCTCGTTTTGGTACGGGAAGTAAAAAACTAACCTGCTTGAAATGTGACTGGGTCGCATGGACTGAAGAGGGGCTAGCAGCTCATATAAGAAAACGTCATTGATTCGTTTATTCTTCCGGTGGATTTATCGGGTACGGGTCTGCCTCTCTAACAAGTTCATGTCCTCTAATTCTAACATTATCAATCCTTTGCGCAGCATTTTCCAGCATCCCCATTCTATATACTGCAGTTCGGGGACCAAGACCATGTAACCAATCGAGGGTTACTAAATCCATGGTTCTATGATGACTAAAGTAGATTCTGAGATCTGAGGCGATTGCATGGGTCCTGTCATACATTGCAGCAGTAAATCCAGCACTCGGAGCTGCAAAACCAACAATAACCCATATCACGGCAAATGGGTCCTGTCCGAAATAATCAAAGAAGAAGACAAATCCTGAGAAGAGTGGTTGAATGAGTGCGAGAATGACAAGGAAGAGTGCCATGTGTTGAGTTATATCATCACTTCCAAGTCCAGCAATACCAATCACATCTTGATCGGGAGGAAAGAGAAAGATTAACACACTCCCACTTGAAAAGCCCACAATAAACATAGATACTGCAATGAAGAATGAATACGCAACAGGAGACTCAATCCATATTTGTGGGAATCCTATGATAGACTGAAGAATAAGAGCTGCTCCGATGACCAAAGCACCAACAGCAAAACCCCTCCAACTGAAGAACTCATACTTCATCGACATTATGTCCTCTGTCATATGCAACATCTCTCAACTATTCTATGGACATAAATGCTCTATATGTAGATAAATCTTCGTCTAACAGTAATATGATGATTTTCAAATATTAGTACATTATTCAATTCAGGGAATACATTATTAGGATTCAGAAAAGCGTGAAGAGTAAACCATAATAACATAACATCGTGATAAATTCGATGGTTGTTTCGGAAGATGGATGAGAATAATGACCGAAGAAGTAATTGTTGACCTAGCCTCAGTGTCCCGTATCTATTCCATGGGAGATATACAAGTCTCAGCACTCCGTGATGTATCTTTGCAAGTCACAAAGGGAGAAGCTATTGGAATAATGGGTCCTAGTGGATCTGGAAAGACCACATTGTTGAATCTAATTGGAGCACTCGACAAACCAACAAACGGGCAGGTTGTAATTGACGGTGTCAATATCACGAATATGCCTGAGAGTGAGCTAACGAAAATTAGAAGGGATAAGATTAGTTTTGTCTTCCAGTTTTTCAACCTACTACCAGTGCTCTCAGCTTATGAGAATGTAGAGCTACCTCTTCTTATTGCAGGAATTGACGAGGAATCAAGAAGAGAACGGGTCGAATACTTGCTTGGTTTAGTCGGTCTTATGGATAGAGCTGAACACCGTCCAGATGAATTGAGTGGTGGTGAACAGCAACGAGTGGCAATAGCACGTGCTCTAGCGAAAGCCCCCGAAGCAACAAAATCAGTTGTGGTGTTAGCTGATGAGCCAACAGGAGATCTCGATACACACACTGGTGAAGAGATTATGGAGGTTCTAATCAAACTCACAAAAGGAGAAGGTGGTACGCTGATTGTTGTAACACACGATCCTGAAGTTGGTAAGAAAATGGACAAAGTCTACAAGATGCGAGACGGCTTAATCGAGGGAGTTGCGTGAGGGGTTTAGAATGTCAGCTATTCCGGTAGGATATGAAGGTGTTCAAAGCCTTCGCAGAAAGGGAGTCACTCTGTTATGCATTCTCCTAGCGAGTTCCATGGCTATGGGATTACTTGTATATGTTGATTCATATTCGGTGCACGAATGGGATAACCAATTATCAACTGTAGGACCCATTGCAATGATTGTTGAAAGCTGGGAAATACAAGATTTATCATCAATTACATCTAGAGTGGAGAATATTGATGGTGTAACAAAGGTTGCTTCAATACAGACAAGTTACGCACAAATCTATAATCCAATCTCCGAATTCGAAAATGAGTACCATCATATCTCAGTGATGGCCAATAATGAAGAGTACTACGAAGCATTCCCAGGATATTTCCAACTTGCTTCTGGAACATTTCCCGAGAATGAAAGCGAGATAATGATAAATGTACAAATGATGCAATGGGCGGATATCGAAATAGGAGATATAGTCAACTATACAACCGGTTGGAATGAATGGGAACAGGAATCTGTATTACTCACAGTTGTTGGCAGTTTCACAATGTACAATCCGTATGAATACTCAAATCAATACTATTACTATTATTCCTATATAGAAGCAATTGTTAATGAATCATTGTTGTATGATGATGATATAAGACATGAAATACATATCGATGTTGATCGTTCACCACTAACTCCATTTGACTCCCGAGGTAGCTATACCTACCTGACTGAGATTGAAGAATCAATCAGAGCGCTAGATCACAACTACAATTCCCCATATGGTTACTCAAGATACTACGTTCAAAATATCATTGGCAACAAAGTACGGCAATATATGTACTGGCAAACCAATATGAGAATCAGTCAGGTTCTGAGAGCCAGCGGTGCACTACTCCTTGTAGTTCTTGTTATGTTCCTTGCAATTCGACACAATGTAAATGAGAGGCGATATGAGAACAATATGTTGATGGCAAGAGGTGCTTCTAAAGGAGATGTAGAAAAACGAATTTTTAAGGAGATTGTAACGCTCTCAGTTCTGGGCTCTATTATTGGACTTGGTCTAGGAATATTGTTCAGCAGGTTCGCAATTGCTTCAACGGGTTTCTTTGAGTTCGATCTAACTCTGATATATACCGAACCATTACTTGTCAGCTTGGAATCCATTATAATGGCAATCCTTGTAGGCTTTCTACTTCCTGTTCTCAGTTTCTTATCATATAACGCAATTTTTTCAACGAAAAGAAGAGCCGAAGAAGGAACTGGAAGACTTTCCAAATTGGCACGAGGTCTCGCCTTCATAAGATGGGATATTCTTGTACTGGGACTATCCATTCTTATTCTTATATTGATGAGTGGTGCTGGGACAATTCTTCAAGCTATACCATTTCTGGGAATGATAGTAGGTTTAACACCATTAGCTACATTCATAGCTCTCGCAAGTCTGACTGTCAAATTCATTAGAAGAACAGCCAATCCAATTGCCGAAAAGATCTCTAGAGTGGTTGGAGAAATGCCCGCTTCGGTGGGAGTTCGTAGGATAGGAAAAAGTGCATCTTCGGCAGGACCAGCTATTATTGTATTGGTTTTAGCAATGAGCTTAGCTTGGACAAATGCAACAATTGATGCTTCACTACCTCAGACTAAAGTTAACCAAGCACGGTTTGCCTTTGGTGGAGATGTTGCATTTCATCTGGAACCTTTGACTAATGAACATTGGACAAACTTCACGACTAATGTAACATCCCATGCAATACATGAATACTCGACACTTGTATCTCGATTGAATCTGTATCTAAGTGCAGGATACCGAGGGCAAGTATCAGTGCTTGCTATGAATCCAACAGAGTATCAACGCGTTGGATATGACTATCGAGGAATCCCTTTGGACAGCTCGGCGATTGGGTCCATGTTGGATTCCATGGAAAGCAATCCCACTGGAATCATTCTTACAAGTGACATAGCAGATTCATATGATGTATCTGTTGGCGACTCATTGCGCGCATTCGCATATGCAGGCGAAGATGTTGAACAGGTTTTTGCATTCAGTATAATTGGTATTGTTGAAGCATTGTCCGATGCAAGCTATACAGACACAGGTTGGGAAAGTGACAGTTGGTGGTGGTATAGGTATATTGGTCTTAACACAATGTGGGTAAACAAGGATTATCTCAATGAACAACTAACCCTAGTGAACAATTCCGAAAGCATACTATGTGTCCGTACTCAAGAAGGGGCCAATTCAACAGAACTTGTGGAAGATATAATCAATGCAGGAGGAAATACGGTCATTTACTCTTCTGAAGGATGGGCTTCCGTAAGTTATGATGTTGAAGGTTTCCTAGGACAGACATCATACCAGATAGATAGAGCAGTAGACACCATGTTGACAATCACCACAGTAGCAATCATCTTTGGAGCCTTCGCAATCTATGCATTTGAAGGTGTGACAGCAAGGAAACGAGAGATTGCTTTACTAAGAGCAATGGGTGCAGAAAGAAACCATGTTATCAAAGCACAGGTTGCGGAGATGGCTGTGTTGATGGTAATAGGTCTAGGATTACTATTGATATATTCACCAATTCATATCACAAATGCACTTCTTATCTACAACACTTCTACATACATATTCCCAGTATCGATATTCCCAGTATTTCCATATAGTACAATGATTGCTGTTCTGATTTTCTTTATTGGTGCAATATCCATATTCATCTTGGTTGTTGCATCCCTAAGTACAAGAATCAGTCTATCAACGAGTCTTAATGCAACCTGGGCTGAATCCGGACCATATGGAGGGGATCTATAGATGTTCCTTTTCTCACGTTTGACTGCAAATGCACCTCAAGTGGTTGTGACACTGCTAGTATTCTCACTCTCAGCTGGAGTTCTAGGGAGTATACTTTTCTATATGGACAGTGCAGGTCCAACTGTTTTGGAAGACTTCACGAGTGAAACCTATTATGATATGGAAGTAAGTGTGACAAGTAGTTTCTATAATCAAAATCAAACTACGCATCAAGACATAATTGAAGCGATTTCACAGCAAGATCTTGTAAACGAATACGAGTGGATAGCTACATTATCTACTTGGGCCCACTATTATGATGAAGACGAGGGACATTACTATTCAGGACAACATACATACCTAGGAGTCGAAGATGGTTTCTTTAATAAGTTCCCACTAGCTGTTGAAACTGAGAGTGGGCTTCCTGCTTTGACAGATGACACCTGTTACATGGAAAATGATTTCCTCCAAGAACAGGGGTATTCAATTGGTGACGATTTTACGGTCATAGTAGAAACATGGGATGAAGAAACCTACGAATACAATGAAGTGAATCATACGTACGAGATTGTGGGTACTTTTGAATCTAATATCTTTATGGAACAGATATGGTATTATTATGGACCCACAGAAGAACAAACGACATTGAAGATGATTACAACCAGAGATGGAATTCTGGATGGTCTGGGAGAAGTTGGCTTTGGGTATTGGGAAAGAATCAGTGAACGAGTCTGGGTTAATCTGGATGAAACTCAGATTCTACAGACGGACACAACTCAAATACTTGATGACTTAGATGATGTGAAGCGAAGAATCGAACAAGACGCGTTACCATATGGTATGGTTTCGCAATTTAGTCTCAGAGAATCAGTTCTTCAATATACATCTTGGGCAATTGGACTCACCGGAATAGCAGTGGCGTTTTCAATTCCAACCATATTCATGGGAATACTTCTTGTTTACTATAATTCAACATTACTAAGCGATGAAAGAAGAAGAGATGTTGGTACTCTGAAAACAAGAGGTGCATCTGGAGTTCAAGCATTCAAATGGATAATTAGTAGTGCACTCTTGACTGGTGGAATAGGAAGTCTGGGAGCGGTATTCGTTGGGATTTTGGCAACATACCTTTCAAGTTCCGTAAAAACCTTCTTGACTTTCAGTTTGGAACAACTTGCAGAATTCACGTTGCTTTTACAACCAATTGCAGTCATCAGTGTTTTTGCGTTCTCGTTTGGTGTTGGACTCTTAGTAGCAATTCCAGTTGCAGTTAAGGTATATCTAATGAGTGCAACTGAAGCTCATGCGGAATTAGAAAGAAACATACTTGTAGAGAAAGAAACAATGGGCAATCCATTAGTAGACCTTGCCGTACTAGGTATTTCTGCATATATAGCTCTACCAATTCTACAGGCTATGGCATATATGGGCGCATATGGTATGATGGCAGCACCATTCCTAATCATGCTGATTCCTATTTTTGCTGCACTAATCATATCAGCAACGAGATTGACATCACGACCAGCCTCACAGATAAAATCAGCTTTGATGGCTCGTTTCAAACGTATTCCTCTTAGTGTTGGAACGAGAGTGATAGCCCGTAATGTAGGTCTCTACAAAAAAAGTGAAGCATTGGGAGTCATGTTCATTGCCATGGTTTTCACTGCAAGTGTCTTTGCATCGATTTCAGCAGATACCGGATATCAACACATGACCGAGCTCTATAAATTCCAGACTGGTGCGGATATCACAATAGATGTGAAATCATCTATGAGCAATGTCACTACTGATTTGATTGAGAATATTACTGCAGTCGACGGTGTTTTAGCAGTTGCCCCAGTACTGAAATTTGGAGGGAATGTACGCTACATAACTGATGATTGGGGATACTTGAATCGTGTCAATACAACTATGACTATCTATGCGGTAGATCCGATGAGTTGGTTAGAAGCAGGTTTCTGGCTCCCCTATTTCACATATGAGATGTATCCATCAGAGGCATTACAATTGCTTGTAGATGATCATACCAACGTTCTTGCATCATTCAAACCGATTGATCATTATACTGGCTCTGGTTGGGCACGGACACCTGTATATGGAGATGATATTGATGTGTATCTACATGACCCAGATGGAATAAATCACACCGATTGTACGATTGTAGATGTCTTGGCAGATAGTGAAGAACAATACAGTGCGAAATATTTGCCTGGTGAACCAAATCAAGAGAGATTTGTTGTAATGAACCTGGACTGGATTCATGAAGTCCTCAATACAACTCATGTAAACCGATTTTTGGTTTCGATAGACGATACAAACAACTATCTTGATATCATGAGGGCAATTAATGATATTGCACCATTTTCATTTGAATCGATGGAATCTCCTTACACGAATATCAACGAGAGTACTCAATCACGAGCGGGACAGTCGATATATGGTGTCTATACATTGAATGTGATCTTCTCAATTATCTATCTAACATTGGGAATGGTCACTGTTACTACGGTTCGGACACGTTCTCTAAAGAAGCAATATTCTGTTATGAGAGCGCTAGGAGCTGAAAGCGGATCGATAACCTCAGCGGCATTGATAGACACGCTAATCAGTCTGCTAATTGCAGCAGGAATTGGAGGCGCACTTGGACTAGGACTCAGTGCATTTGCCGTGAACATTCCTCTAGTTTATATGGGTGGTACAAGTAGCCGACTCTGGTTACGTTTACCTGTCATGATATACGTGCCTTACATGACATTGATGGCAATCATTGGTGTTACTATTATGTTTTCGTTAATTGCTACATTCATGGTGACAAGAAGAGTACTTGGAAGAAATATTGCAGAAGAAATACAATACATGGAGTGATAGGAATGGCAGAAAATCTTGAACAACTTGGAGAACAATACAAAATTGTCGTCAGAGACTTGATGAAAGTCTACAAACGTGGAATGAAAGAGGTCATAGCCCTGAGAGGGATTGACTTCGAGGTAGGAAGCGGCGAGTTTCTGTCTATTGTAGGACCTAGTGGTTCAGGCAAGTCTACATTGTTAAAAATGCTAGGAGCACTTGATAAGCCAACAGCAGGAACAATAC
>CAZSWP010000021.1:0-62841 GCA_964610875.1 uncultured archaeon | reverse complement strand
TACGATACGTGGACAATCCAACACTCCTTGATGTCTATGATGCGGCTGGGATTGCTTATGCCAACATCACAATTGGGACTGCGATGTCTGTGGGTATCGGCTTGAATGGCGATAGGGTAAATGCGGACTTCTACTATGACAACAATGCCAAGATTGGCGGGGACATATATGCCCATGGAGTAGGCATCTCCGCAGACACAGGCAATATCAGGTTCTTCTTCACAGAACAGGTGAATATCACTGGTTGATGGGAAAATGAGTGTCAATCTACTTCTATACAGTGGACAAGCACTCTTTGAGATAGACCTTCCAAATGGATTAGAGGGTTCTATCCAGTTTGACAGCAGAACATCCTACAGTATTTTTGAAAATACTGGCTGGCTTCCCCGTCCGTCCGAGTATGGAACTAAGTATGGGACATCTACAGACTCTTCTCTTCCAACCTTGAAGATTGTCTGTGATACAGAAGAAGCCACAGCCAGTCTGTTGGTATGAGGTATCCACCTAATTGATAGAATTCAGGGAAAACTTACACCCAAGGAAGACGATTTGGAGTGATAGTGGCTACGAGTGAAAGCACAGTAGACTGATAGAGGTATTCTTATACTATAACATCCAATACCAATGTGTGGCATGACAGTGACAGATTCTATGATAAAGTACGAACCACCTCTTGAAGAGATGGACGAGGAGACAGAAAGACTCACCATTGAAGTGGAAGAACACGGTGGAGTCCTCAACGGCACGGCGACTCGACGGCGTATGGACTTCAGACTGGAGGATGGACAGATGATCTTCTCTAAGGGCGAGGTCCTGCTTGGCAACCCTGATGGCCTGCACTTCGCGTTTCCAATCCTACCGTGGGAGAAGACCATCACTCTGTCAAGAGCTCCAGGTCGAGCAGGAAGGAAGATCTTCAACAGCAGAAGGTTCGGTAAGGTCCGCTGGTACAAGCCTCATCCCATTGACTATCGGACAACTGACCACAGGCTGTATATGGCGATGGGCATGGACAGGGAAGGAAAACAGCAGCTCATCACGGTTGCAGAGCGTGATGATGTGGAACTCTGGACACTGGTCGAGGACATTCAGCTGCATGATGATCATTCAGAGTTTGCAGAGAGCATTCGCCAGCGCATCCGCAAGCTTGTTGATGAGGGTACTCTGAACACTAGCCTTCTTGACGGTGTGGAGATACTGGAAAACTGCGTTGGAATACACCCAAGCATAGCCCGTGAGGTACTCTATCCCCCTGAGGGAGAGCAACCACGCCCTGACACTCCAACAGTGGTGGATGATGCCTGTGCCCTTGGCATGCAACTACGCTATGAGGCTGCTCTACTCCTACATATGGTCAAGCTTGGTAGAGAGGCACATAAACAGCTCCGCAGGATGCATATTCCACAGAAGCACCTAGAGCGTGCATGGAAGATGATTCATACACGCGAAACAATTCCAGAACTCTAGGTAGAGTTCTTGATTCACTGATCCTTAAGAAAAAAAGGTTGGTTATTGCGCGACGTGTTGATTCAAAATCCGCCTTTGATTTTATGCTTATACAAAGATAGTTATATGATTGTTTCAGAGATGAATAATGGATTGCTCAGCAGTAGCAAGGGGGGTACAAGAGAGATTCTGCTTGATTCTCTCGGAGAGATAACCAAGGTAGCCAATGTCATAATGACCTATGTCATGGAAAGGACAGGATGGCGACTTGACCCCTTTGAACAGGGAGATGATACCTCTGATTCAAAGGATACCTGATTGATTTTACTTGCTCTAGGCTCTCAAACGTTATTTGAGGAACATTCAAGAACCATATAGATGGTATTTTTTTGATTCAGATTGAAGTATGCCGATGAAACACTAGAACTTGAGGGAAAGAAAACACTACTTGCTAGAATAATATCTAGACTAACTCCAGCACCATTATTCAATCTATACGTAGGTACAATCATATCCTATACTTCACTAATTGGTTTAGGTCCAATCCTCAATCCTATAACAAATCTGTTCATCTGTTTGATTCTCATGGTGGCATTACCAATTGTACCAATAGTTTACAGAGCATGGAAAGGTGACATAGATCTCGATGTTTCAGAGCAAGAGCTTAGAACACCATATTTCTTCTTTGCAATTTTGTGTTATATTACAGCATATCTTACATATTGGATGCTACAGTGCGACGTTATGCGAGTATTGTCAGCAGCGTACATTACTGTGACGACCACAGTTATGCTTGTAACTAGGTGGTCAAAGGTTTCGGTACATGGAGCAGGAACATCAGGTCCAGGTACAGCACTTATTATTCTCTATGGACTCCCAGCAACATTAGTAATTCTGATCTGGATTGCTGTTGTTTGGTCACGCACTTATCTCAAGCAACACACTCTGCTTCAATCGATTACAGGTATTTTTTTGGCAATTATCGTAACAGGAGCAACTTACGCTTTGCTTTGGTTCTAGAAAATTTATTTCAATATACGAGCTTACTTCATATACAATCCCTAAGTAAGAGTTAATGTGGAGTCCCTGAATACCGTCTAATTCGAGAATTATCTATGGAAGTGCTATAAATCACTATGTCAGACACGATATTATGTCCCGAGTGTGGCAAAAAGGTTAGGAAAGGATCCACCTTTTGTCTTAACTGTGGTTCCAGATTAACCAGTGTTTCAACAGATGATTTTGAAATAACTGACACAGAACTTACCATAGATGAACAAGAGAAAAATGATTCAGAGGACGTAGATGATGTCCTTCCTCCTTTAGATGAATCTGATTTAATAACTGATGACACTTTAGCTCCATCAATTTTGGGAGATAGTGAAGAATCTACTCATGAAACAGAATCGGAAAAGGTCGAAGGGGATTCAAAAACAGAACTAATTGAATCCCCCGGGGAAACGCTAGAATGGGACACTACACCTATAGAAGAAACCCCAGAATCTAAAGACGAAACCCCAGTTGCCGAGATTGAACAAAGAGCAGATGATATCCCTGCTATAGAACCTAGAGCTGAGTTAGAATGGGATACATCTGATGTGATACGTGAAGGAATGCCATTCAAAGAAGTAAAGCCCCCAATTGTTCTCGATGATGATGCTATAGCGACAGGGGAAGCAATGGAACATCTATTTCCAGACTCCGAAGAAACCGATACACGCGAAGCTGTAACACATCTCTTCCCCAAAGGTAGAGGTTCAACATCAAAGGATTTCATCGATATTGTTGTGGGGAAACCTAAGAAAATCGGTCTGGAACAGCCTATGAGGGAATTAGAGGACCCGTTATGTACAAACTGTGGTATGGCGCTTTCATCTGATGAGTTTGAATATCCTGCTTATGTATACGAAGCGATGGGTCGAGCACGGCTAGAGCATGGAGAAATGAAACTAAAAGAAGATGAACACGAGGCGGCTATTGCAGAATTTGAGAAAGCCAAAAAACTCTATGAACGTGCGAAGAATGAAAAGATGATAGAAGAATCAATCAAGAAAATCGATGAAGGTTATGAATCGATGGCAGACTTTCACTATCAGCAAGCAGAATCCCATATGAAAGAAGAACAATATGAATGGGCGATAGTACAATACAAGAAAGCAAGGGAATTATTCATGCTCACGACAGACACCAAGAAGAGAGTAAAATGCGCACAAAAGGTTCGCGAAGCATTTGTGGAATGGGGAAAGTATCTTGAGGATGAAGGAAACAGTCTTTCAAAGATGGGAGAGTCTCGAGAAGCTTTGACAAAATATCAAGAAGCTGCAAAGAAGTATAGAGAAGGCGACGAACCCAAGAAACTCAGAGGACTTGAAAAGAAAATCATGAAGGCATGAGTTTTCTGAAGCTATAGCTTCGCAGGTTTAAAATCTGTAAGCCTAAGTATGTTCGCACGAAATATCTTGTCAATGTCATCATCTGAATAGCAGAACTGAGGACATATTGATTTCACGGCTTTATACTGCTCTTTCAAAATATTGAATCTAAAGCCCCTTGGGAAGAATGAGGAATCAGTACCGAAAATGATTCGATCGGGACCACCTGCTTTGAGTGCGTTCTCAAATATTTTGGTTATTGTCAAATCGTACGGAAGGTATGTCATCCATGCATTACTTCCACTTGAATCCATGTGTACATTATCTGTTTGATACATCAACATCAATACTTCTCTGAAGAAACCAGCACCAAAATGAGCAACCATGAAATTTAGGTCTGGAAAGTCATGAGCTGGCATTTGGATGTCTAATGGGTTTCCATATCGGAGGTTTGCATTGGTTCCAATTGTTATTCCAAAATGCAGAATGACAAGGAGTTTCTGTTCGAGGGCTTCTTCGTAAATCGGATAGACACTCTCATCATACACATGACGATCCCATGAACTCGGATAGAGCTTTATTCCCTGAAATCCATCACTACCGGCTCGTTTCACGAGGTCAACGGCATTGTCTGCAGCTGGATTGATATTTGCATATCCAAGAAACCTACCTGGAAACCCTTTGCGAGTTTCATTAAATTCATCCCAAGACTCTTCACCAATCATCATTCCAATTGAGGTTATTCCATACTTATCGAGTTCACTAACCCAAGATCTCCCTGCATCCCAGTCTTCATCTGGAAGCTTGAAGTCCTTCATGTCAGTGAGATTTGATACTCTTTTCTGAATTTTATCAAGGCCTTGAGATCTCTCAAGAATTTCCTTTACAGTGCTATAAGTCATGAAATGAGCATGTGCATCGATTACTTGGATTCCAATATCCTTTGCTAGCAAACCTATTCCTCCTTAAGACTCCTATCATAATTTAATAATAGTTAAGTGGATAGAATTACTTAAGGCTGTTTCACTATAGCAACGCGAATTAGTTACTCATGACCTCAATTGGTATAATCTAACAATTTTTTATTAGGGAGATAGACACACTATTTTTTGTTGGATGATTTCATCATGACCGATTGGAAAAAAGTTGGAGCAATAGCTGGAATCCTTGGTGGTCTTCTATTTGTGATTTTCACTTTCATTGATATGCTGATATATCCTGGCGGATATTCATTCATTGATAATTACTTCAGCCAACTTGGCTTGACAGTCATAAATGGTCAACCAGCATTCTTTAACTACATCCTCTTCATCTTGGCATGTTCTTCTGCCGCAGTCTGCTCAATACCATTCTGGTATGCAATCAAGATGGTGTTCTCAGATAGCCGAATGGTGAAAACTATTGGTTGGATAGGTTCTATTCTGGGTTTTGCTGCAGCTCCTTGCCTTTCTTTGCTGGCTATCTTTGCAGGTGATGTCTATCCAGCTGAACATGGATGGGCGACAATCCTCTTCTTTATCCTATATTCACTAGCAATAATCATCTATTCAGTTGGAATGCTAATCAATCCAGAATACAACAGCTTGCTATCACTTGTTGGGTTTGCAGTAGCTACCATCTGTCTATTACACATCTTCTTCATTGGTGGAGCACTAATGCAGAAAATTGCAGTCTATTCAATGGTACTCTGGTCAGGTTTCCAGGGAAACTATCTTATCAAAAATACAACATAATCAATATCAGTCATAAATTATTTTTCGAAACTGTTTCGCTATGGTGAATTATCAATAAGCTTGTCTTAGTTCACATCAAGAATACAATGTGGTCTATTGTGATTGAGATATTACTTGCTGGAGTGGTAATTGCAGGAGTATTATTAGTAATTGCATATCTTCTCAAGGGGATGAGATTTGATGGAGATATTAGACGTGAGAATGTGTATGATGCTTCATACACACCGGGAATGATAGGTTCCTCAGCTGGTCCTCTTCCGATAGGTGGCAAAAGAAAAAGGAATAATCGGGATTAGATTAGTTATTTTCTATATCCAATCCCCAGTCTCGAGTTTAGTAGGAAGATATTCATCAGTCAGATATTCAAAGCTATGACTAGCGAAGGCCTGTATCTCTGCTTTCTCCTTCAGTGATAGCATTAATTTGAGATCCTCAACCCACTCTTTGTTCTGTCTAACAAAAGGTTCCTTCAACATCTCTCTAACACGTTTGATGTCTCGTGGTTCCATAGGAATCCTGACACTCTTCGGAATCTTGAACTTGTCAAGGTCTCTACTCAGGACTCCTAACAGTTTCAACTCAGGAGTAGCAATGAATGGTGACTCATAGCTCAATCTCTTACTACCTCTGAGAAATACAGAGTAGATATAATGTCCATAGGGGTCAGAGTCCACAAGTGCGAATGCGGGAATCTCCAGTTCCTTGACTAGCATTTTCAGAAATGCTCTTGTAGCGATGTCGCCAGAACCTTTTCCTGTCAGTACGATACAGGGCATCCTATTCCAGTACTTCGCTTCTGCCAAACGCATTACAGCTGCGTCCTTCTCAGAAACAATGATGAACTCGGCATCGCTTTCTACTATCTCTAGTTGGTCAAGAAATGGAGTGACAGCCCAACCACCCGTACCCATCTTAGTGAGATCAATAAGATCGCCACCATCACGAATCTTCACTCGCCCCATTGCTGAACCTCGTGCAGATGCCACAATGTGGACACTATCACGAGTAGCTTGTAGCATTGAAGCAACATCCTCGATAATTTTGTCGCTGTATTTTTGATCTCTGAAGAGGTTCACATCACTATAGAATACCTCACGTTTTGTTGCGTGAAGATTGGAGCGAAGGAGTTCAAAGACAATTTCCATCACCCTAGCTGTTCTTGTAGCATCAACAACAGAAGCAAGAGAGTGATATGGACGGTTTATGGTCTTCATTCCTAGAAGCAAGAGGTCTCTCACTTCATCCCAAACGATATTATCGCTGGACCGACTAGGGATTTCAAAAGCAGGACGTCCAGTCAACATGGTTTCATTCAAAACATCTGAAGCTGTTTCCACAAGTCTTTCTTGAGTGTCTTCAGCCTCAAGTGCCATTACTTCCACCGTTTCAAGCATTTCTGACTCTTCTTCATCCACTTTCCCTTCAGCAACATCTTTCTTTCTTTTCGCCGCTTTCGCCCAACGTTTCTTCATTTCGACGGTTAGATCAGAAACGGATTCTGGAACGGGTAGACCAGAAGAGCTTCTTTTTGGCTTTGGCTTCTTTCTCTTTGGTGGGGCTTTTGTCTTTCTTTTCTGTGATTTCGATTCTGCTTTCTTCTCTTTCTTTGGAGTATCTCTCTTTTTACTTGTCTTCTTTGGCGTTTCCTTCGACTCCTCTAATCTTACTTCTTCTTTCTCTGGTTCTTTAGGCTTCTCAGGTGATTTTTCTTCAGATTTCTTCGCGGATATTTTGACAGTACCTGAAAGCTCTTCTTCTTCCCTTTTCTTCATGATTGCTTTTGCCGCATCAACCAATGCAGCCGCACGATCCTCACCAAGTCCATCAACTCTGTCAGCTAGCGAACTGACATTTGCTCTGGATAAACGAGCAATGGAGTCATAACCCGCAGCAGATAGGTTCTTTTCTAATTTTTTGCCGACACCAGAGATTTCAGTAAGTGAAGGACGACTTTCTTCAATTTCTGCTTCTTCTGATTCTTCTTTCTTTTCTTTCTTCAAACTATCTTTTGCTGATGAGATAAGTTTCTTAGCTCCATCTTCACTCACACCATCTACTTTCTTGGATAATGTTTTGTAGCGTGTTTTCGATAACTTCTCTACTGTTTCATAACCAGCATCTGCTAATCTGTGAGCAAGTGTTTCGCCGATTCCGGGAATCTCAAGAAGTGCTGGTTCAGGCTTTACTGTCTTCTTCTTACTCTTCTTTGGTTGCTTTGTACTCTTTTTGGGCGCTTTTTTTGTTGGTTTCTTCTTGGTAGATTTCTTTGCTGGTTTCTTTGATGCTTTCATCTTTTCTTTTGCATCTGAAATCAGTTTCTTAGCTCCATCTTCGCTGATACCATCCACCTTTTTTGATAGTGTCTTGTAGCTTGTCTTCGAGAGTTTTTCCACTGTTTCGTAACCAGCATCTGCCAATCTTTGGGCTAGTGTTTCACCAATACCTGGAATTTTCATGAGTGCAGATTCGGGTTTGGCTTTCTTCTCTTTACTTTTCTTTGTCTTTTTTGTAGAAGATTTCTTAGTCTTTGAACTCTTAGATGTACTCTTCCTAGGAGTCTTTTTCGTTGACTTCTTTTGGCCTGTCTTCTTCTTACGTTCCTCTTCTTCTGCATCTCCTAAAGTCGTCTGTATTGATTCGGTTTTCTTTTTCTTACTCAATTGCCACAGGCCTCCTTAGCTAGTTGCTTCCTTTGTTTCACCAGTGCTTATTGAAGCATCACCAATCAGTTCCGTATCAACAGTTGTTTCATCTTCAGTTTCTTCTTCATCTTCAACTGTATGAAAACCTGTAATTGAGTCTCGTAGCTTGCCAGCAACAACTTCTGCATCAAAGAGATCCTTCCCAACACTAGTGTTTACTATATTTGTAAGACTCTCTGCAAATTGGTCAGCATACATCGCAAGCACACCTGCTCTTCTTGCCTTGCGCTTGGCGGTTTCTCTTCTGGTTATGTATCTCCTGAATTTTCGTCCTGCATCTTCAAGAGCAAGCTTGATTTCTTTAAGCAGTACTTCGTCTTCTGCAAGAGCTTGTTTAGATTGACCTTTGAACATAACATGTACATATGCCCCACAGACATGAATAAACACCATAATTGGACCCCTTGGAATCCCATTATCAAATGACGAAACTTTGTAATTCCGCCAGTTCACCATCGCAGCAGCTTTCCATGTAGCACAGTCACTATTATCCCTGAGTTTTGGCACTCTATTCACAAACCGCCAAAGCACCATAGGAGCAGACGTTGCAGGTTTGATTTCACCACCATATGCAATACATACTTCTATTGCAAATGAAAGGCCTTTTCCAGAAGTTGGTTTTCTTGTCACAGCTGTAACAAAATCTGGATTGTATGCCATCTGAATTGTTTGTTCAAAGACCTCTTCTCCAACTGGCACTACTGTGTCTGTAGGGGGAGCAATATAATCCTGACTTGAAAAGGCTCTATACAATAGCTCGACCTCGGTCTTGCTTAATGCATCAGTAGGGGTTGATGATTTAATTGTGTCCAATCGCCGACGCCGTAATTCTTTATTTGTTTCAGAAATGATTGTCTTAGCCTTATTTCTACTCAGCCTTACAAAGGCTTTAGTCAGAAATCCACGAAGATCCGTTTCTTGTGTTTCTCGTAAGAGATCTTGAAACTCACCGATTCGTATGCTTGCTGGATGAGGCTGTGCATATTTTGGTTCGTCAGGGAATTGCTTCACTCTTCGAGGATAAATATGAACCTCACCATACGGATCAATGAAAATTATTGTGACATGTGAATTAAGCAATGAAGCCATTTCTGCGTAGGTATCTGCATAACCACGGCGATACTGAATATTGAGATAGTTCAATCGAATGAATGTGCCATTCCGAAGTGGTAAATCCATCTCAATAGGTCCACCGACATAATCCTTTGTGTTCGCAGTAGTTGTATAGAAATCAGCAACTGTGGCTTTCTTTGAGGTGAATCGCTTTGAAACAGTAAAGATTGGTTTTCCAGTTGTATTCTGAGCATCACTAAATGCAGAGGGAGCACCAAAGCCTTGACTTCCTCTGGTCTGTCGTAGTTTTTCAGATTTACTTGATGCAAGATAGATACCATATTTTTCAAGATCTGAAGGAACCATTCCTACTCCATTATCAAAGCAGATGAATTCGTAGACCTTGAAACCTTCCTCATCATCAATAGGCACAAGATCTGGCATGAATACTTCAGTCATTTGTATAACTGCGAAAGGCTCTCTTTTCTTTATGAGTGATCTAAATGGAACAAGGAATTTTCTGAATCTTTTGACTCTCTCGTCAAGTGTTTCCTTTCTTCTCTGAGGAAGCTCGATCTCTTTACCAGCTTTCAAATCTCTTTCCAGCTGCTTACTCAATGCAATGGAATCATGTAAAGTAGGTTTTAGTTTCTCCCGTATCTCCTTTACAATCTCAGGATCTAGCTGGTCATCCAGTCTTGGGTGCTTTTTCGATTTCCACCACCAGCTCTCCAATGCATCTATTGCATTGTCAAGAAACTCAATAGCATACTGTGTATGTTTGTTTAGACCGGTCTCGAAACCAACAAGCTGGGTCCTCTTTCTCATGAACTTAGCAATAGTTCCTTGCTTGATATCACCGGTTGGGGAAGTCTTCTTACTCAATTGTCATTCACCATGAGGTAACATATTTTGTTTAGTCGGGGTTTGATTATCGATTCTTACTACTACCCCTTTGGATAAGAACTACCCGTCTAGACTCTTTGGTCATATCCGTTCTTTCCTATAACGTTTTCCTGTAGATGTTCCTTAAATGCAAATCTACGGCATCTAGAGCGTGTTTGCCATATACAATTTAATGATGAAGTTCAAAAGAAAACAAATCAAAAGACTCTATGCTAGGAGCGTATATTGATGAATCATATCCATATCTTTCCAGTACATAATATTCCAGTTATCAATAAAGGCACCGATTTGTTCAATATCTTCAAAGGTCTGATGGAGAAAGAGTTGCTTGTACTTCAAAAACAGGATATCTTAGTCATTGCACATACTATTGTTTCAAAAGCTGAAGCAAGATATAAATCAAAACAAGACATTTGTCTTTCAGCACACGCTCTAGAAATTGCAGAAGCAAATGCATTTGATCCTTACCAAGTGGAACTTGCGTTAAATGAGTCAAAACGTATACTCAGAAAAAAAAGAGCACTCATTACACAGACCAAGTCAGGGTTAATCTGTAATTTCTCAGGCGTAGACCATTCGAATGCACCAGCGGACAGCTATGTGATGCTACCTCTAAATAGCGATAAATCAGCTGAACTATTGAGAGAGCAATTTGTCAATTATTTAGGGTTTGAGATAGCAATCATTATCGCTGATACGGAAGGTAGACCTTGGAGGAGAGGGGCAGTAAACATTGCATTGGGTTGTGCTGGTATCAATGCTTTCAAACATAACAAAGGAAAGCTAGATCTATATGGAAGAGAATTGCAATCATCAACTGTATGTCAAATAGATCAGTTGGCAAGTGCTGCTGAGCTGTTAATGGGACAGGCAGGTGAAGCAATCCCTGCAGTGATCATCCGAGGGTATGAATATCAAGGAGGTGAGGAAAAAGGAAAAGATGTGCAGAGACCCTACGAAGAGAGTCTCTTCACCTGATTAATGGATCCTTATACTCTATTGCCACATTTACCGCAGAACTTAGCACCCGCAGGCACGGGATTCCCACAGTTTGTACAGAACTCAGCTCCACCAGAAGTGTCACCTGAAGTTCCGCCACCGCCACCTTCAATTGGTGCACCACAGTTTGGACACTGTGTTCCACCACGGGTTTGAGTTCCACAGAATGGGCATTTCCCTTCGTTCTGAGCAGAAGAAATTGATGCAATGATGGAGGGTATTACCTTCTTTTGTTTGAATTTGAAGTCCATGTGGCCCCCAGATTTCAATTCAACTATCAGTCTATCACCTGTCTGTGTAGCCTGACTAATAGCCACAATAGGTAAAGCTATGCTCTCAGTATTACCATCTTTGTCCTTATTGTAATATGAGTCCATAGTCCACTTGGTAATGGCAAGACCAGCTGCACCTGCACCCATCCTCCAGCCGGCTCTGCTAATAGCTCTTCCTGTGCGACCACCTATTGAGTCACCAAGTGCATCAACGGCAACAGCACCAGCGATTGCTCCAGCAATAGCTCCAGCTTTCTTCAGTCCACCCCAACGAGAGGGGTTCTTTATCCATACTATACGGATATCCGTGACTTCAAGAGAGCCATCTTCATCATCGAATTTCACATCTTTTTCTCTAATCATTTTCTTCTCATGGCCCATCGTTGTTAAGCCACGGTCGGAGTATTGTACTGAAAGAAATACGGGACGATTTGACAAATCTAACACCAACCACAAGTCATGCCGGGAACCGTATTAATGTTACTAATGTTAACTAAGGCAAGTCTACTTGATTCCAAAGTATGCGATAGACATTCATCATTGGTCGACCCCCACCTACATGATCCTCCACATATACAGAGAGTTCAACAACATAAGCACCAGAGAGGTGTCTTGCCCACACACTAATCAAGCCAGGAAAAGATACGATATAGCTACAATTGCGATCCTTAAGGTATTGGAGAAGCTCTTGAGTTGTCATATTTCCATGAGCAATCTCTGGACTTACGAGACCTACAATGTCAATGAATGTTCGATTTGCATAATACACCAAAGCACCAGCATCGTGAGAAGCAAAGACCGCATCTTGGGATGTGTTTTCATTAAGCCACTTTCCTATTACAACATGTTGTTCATTTACGGTTCTAACAGCCTTTGCATAGTATATTGATTGAGAAGAATAACCAGAAATCAATGGAATAATCAACATGAATACTGTGATAATAATAGCTATTACTTCAAGGTTAAGATTGATGTCAGGTTTTTTGAGTTTTCTTTGAACTTGTTGAATGATGATACCAACGGCCGCAATTGCACTGACAAATATAAGAAGAAAGACTGGAACGAGATATCTCAAATTATTAATCAATGCTGCATATGGACTTGATAGACGATATAGTAGCGTCAACATCACTGCTAGAATCCATGGATAAGGTTGTTTTTTGAAGAAGAGGATAATCCCAGAAAAAGTACCGAATAGGAGGAAAGGCATTGATATTGAGAGAAGATTCCACCAGAAATTCCATGCTTCGATTTCATATGCTTGTGGAACATGTGCTTTAACATAGAATGTATCAGGGAGTGGAAGGCCAGTGACATGCAAGCAATGAATAATCCATGGTGAAGCTACAATCAATGTAACCATGGGAATAATAGCATGAGCTACTAGACGTTCAATATCGATATTCCTTGAAATAAGAAGGTAGAGGAAACGGACTCCTGTTGCAAAGCCCAGTATAATTCCTCCCTCAGGTCTTGATAGGAAAGCAAGTCCAATTATCACCCCAATAACGAAATCAGTCTTGTGGTTTTCAGAATTGAGCACGAAACAGCCCAAAAGTAGCATGAATACAAATAATGGAGTTTCCATTCCTGATAACATAAGCCAAGTATTCCTTGGGATGAGGATAAATCCAAGAACTCCAACATATCCCCATATACTAGCTTCAGTTACATATTGTATCAATTTTCCCACTAAGAATGTGCAAGCAATATAGAATATGATAGAGATCAAATAGACCATCAGAATTATGGTATTGGTTTCCTGTGATAGGAAAAAAGGTAGAGAAAGAATCACAGACCATAGTGGACTTGTTGATCCAGTACTAGGATAGCCAGGAGAATATTGCCATGGTATTCCTTGAAAGATTCGTTGAGCATAGACAAAATGAATCCAAGAGTCATCTATTGTGAAACCAGGTCCAGTGTATTGAAACATGGTCCAGAGGTAATGAAAAGATGTCAAAGAAACTGCTACTGTTGCTGCAAGAAGTAAATTGAAATCTGACCTATACTGTGCCAGAAAATTCTTTGCTGCTTGAATTTTTGATACAACGGGATAGTTTTTCGCCCTACTTCTAGAAGTGGAGTTCATTATGTTACAGCCCATCTTATTATCGAGTTAGGAATACTTCAGCATTACATGTTTAAACCTTCGTTATCAAGTAAAAAAGAGGGTTGCCAACAGTTACAAGAGATCTGGTCAAAGTTGGACATTTCTTTAGTGAATGATTGAATAAAGAATGTACATCTGTAGGTCTTTGTATAGCAAAAGATAATCATAGTATTGTGAGGTTGACCAGACACATAGAATAACCTCACAGAGTACGATCCATTACCGTTTATGGAGGTACATCACTCTGGTGTCCAAGTTTGTACAAGTTACAATGAACGGTGTGGCGGCCCTACTCTTGAGAAGCTCCCACTGGGACAAGAGTTGCCTCGGGTATATTATCTCGGATAACTGGCTTAGGACAGCTCAGACCTTTCCGTAAAACAAGTGCTCCGACTAGAGAGAAAAAAGAATGCACCCACGCCTCGATGTGAGGTGTGGGTAGGAGCGAGTCTATTCATGTCTCAATGCATCAACAGGAGTCAATTTCGAAGCACGCCATGCTGGATACAGTGCGAATATCACACTCACGATAATACCAAAAAAGAGAGCCTCTATTGCAAGAGTAGGTGTCACGACAGGAGCAATCATCATAGAAGTAGAATTGGTTATTACAGGCATGCCACCAAATCCACCCAGACCTCCTGAAAAGAGATTAGCCAAGAGTATTCCAACCATAATACCCAGACTTCCACCAATCACACCAATAAGTAACGCTTCAGCCAAGAATACCGCAAGGACAGTATGAGCTTTTGCACCAAGTGCCTTCAAAATCCCAATCTCTCGAGTACGTTCCATTAGGGATACAATCATGATATTCATAATTCCAATGCCCGCAACAAGGAGTGAAATTCCAGCAATTCCTGCAAGTAGAAGTTCAACAGTGGCTAGAATTGATGATAAAGTATCCAATATCGCTGATGGAGAGGTGACAGTGACTTCATTATGGAATAATTCTTCGATATCGTCTGATACCTGTTCAATGAATGCATCATCATCACTTTCCAACTTAACGACTATCTGGCTAACTTCTTCAGTATCATAATAGTCAATTGCTGTTTCAATGGGAATATAGATACCAGAATCGGAAGGGCCGAAACCAAAAGAGCCTATTTCTTCTAAGACACCGACAACAGTGACCGATATATTGATTGGAACTAATTCAGTACCATTACGGACTGTATAATATACATTTAGAGAATCTCCAACTTCAACAGAGAGAGTTCCATTTCCATAGGGATCATAGATATTGTAACCAATGACTGCAGACTCATTAGACGGATTCTCAGGTATCTCTCCTACTTCCGCTGTGAAGGTAGAATAGAGGTCTGCATACAGTTGGAAATCTACACCGGTCATCGATAATATCCTATCATAGTTCTCGAATTCAACTGTGACACTCTTACTTAATGTAGCAGCAGATTCCGTAACACCATCCAACTCATTCAACAGTTCTGTGTCATTTGCATAAAGTACAAAATCGCTATCAGTTTCTCCACCAAATCCTCCAAATGCGCTACCACTCCCTGCTGATACTGTTACAGTATCGGTTGAGAACCCTTCTTGGAATTGACCTGTGATTGCAACCTCAAAACCCTCAGTAAAAGACATTAGTGCAACAATTGCAGCAATCCCGATCACTATTCCAAGAGTAGTAAGCCCAGAACGCACTTTTCTCAGTCTAATAGCACCGAATGAATAAGAGAGCGTATCACGTATTTTCAATGTCCATTCACCTCATCTGAAACAACAAGACCATCTTTCATGCGAAGAGTCCTTTTCGTTCTTGCAGCAACTTCAGAATCATGAGTCACAATAATCACCGTGACATTTCGTTCTTCATTCAATTTAATCACTAAATCCATTATCTCTTGAGCTGTTTGTGAATCTAAGTTCCCAGTTGGTTCATCCATTAACAAAAAAGTAGGATTATTAACCAGAGCTCGTGCAACAGCCACACGTTGACGTTCTCCACCACTTAATTCAGAAGACTTGTGATGCATCCTGTCTCCTAGACCCACACTGACCAGTGCCTGCTCAGATAGAGCCCTTCGCTCCCTTCGCGGTACACCAGAAATTGTTAATGGAAGCTCGACGTTATCTTGAGCATTCAGTCTTGGTATAAGATTGAAGAATTGAAATACAAAGCCAACTTTCTTACGTGCTTCAGCGAGTTCGTTATCTGAAAGCTCTGAAACATCAATACCTTCAATATGAAGAACCCCATCTGTGGGCCGATCTAGAGCACCAATGAGGTTGAGTAGTGTTGATTTTCCACTCCCCGATGGCCCAAGAATTGAGACAAGTTCACCTTGTTCCACAGTGAAGTCTGCACCTCGGAGTGCCTTCACAGGCACTTGTCCCAGCAGGTAAGTTTTCGTTAGGTTTTCTGCTTGTAATACTATAGTCATTTCGTGACCTCCAAAGAGGAGGTCGGTACAATGGATTATTTCGAGATCAGTCCGTCTAATATTTTTTCCAACTTGCTTCTTGCTGACTTCAGTATCTTGACCACATTTTTGACTTCATCAGAATCGGGATTTTCTAATAGTTCAACGCTTAAATCCATTGAAATATGGAAAAACTCTCGAAACTCATCTCTAAGAGGTTTGATTTCCTCAGTCATTTCAATGAAGAGAGGAATAGTGAATGGCCCAGATTCAAATCGCTCACGCATTCTTGCACCTACATTCATCTCATCCTCAAAGAGTAGCTCGCCGAGCTCAGTCAACTTGTATCGTTTCATACCCTCCTCCAAGGGTAGTTCTTCAATGATGTTGTCCTCTCGAAGCTTTTTTAGAAGGGGATATAATGAACCCGGACTAGGGACCCATCGACCCTCTGTTTCTTCTTCGATTCTGGTAGTCATTTCAGATCCAGATAATGGACCATCACGTAGCATTTCAAGAACCTGATATCTCAGATATCCTCTTGGCACACGTGAGGTATGTTTTATCCACGGACGTAATGCACGTTGTGGAGATAGTTTTGAGAAATCACCAATTTTCGCAAGTTTCTCTTCAGATAGATAGAAACTGTCTCCGACTTGGACAAAGGGAAGGTTTTCCCCAAATGGAGAATTGACGATGTATTTCAACATCGTCGGGAGACCCAACTCCTTTAGGGGGAGGGCGGTTTCTTCACTCAATGCGCCCTTCTTTTTGAAACGAGTTATTGCTCGTTTAATCCTCTGCCTCATGCCGCGTTCCATATTGTTCCGACCTTTTGTTCTTATCTACGGTGAATATCTTTTGCGATATCACTAAAGATATCATTATCGATATTTGTATATAAAGAAGCTGGATGATACATATAGATGAATCCTCACCACAAAATCACAATACATGTCATATGTGTAAACAGATAATCTTATGCTCAAGTGTGTCAGTTTATTTCTGAAGAGAAGTCTGCAATTCAATCAGACTCAAAACCTCATAATTTCATTCTGAACGGTTCCTTCGACACACATATTTACAAGGTAGTAATCGACTAAAACCATCCGAAGGAACATTTGAGGAGTATTACAATGGAAATCAAGAAAATTACCGTCCTAGGAGCAGGACAGATGGGCAATGGTATTGCTCATGTCTGTGCACAGGCGGGATATGATGTTTATATGAGAGATATTGACCAGAAATTCATTGACAAAGGAATGGACACAATCAAGAAAAATCTGGAGAGAGGCATAAAGAAAGGCAGAATAACTCAAGAGGAAGTCGATGAGATTCTGGATCGCATCACTGGAGTGCTCGATCTGAAAGAAGCTGTAAAAGATGCAGACCTTGTAATCGAAGCTATCCCAGAGATTGTCCAGCTCAAGCTTGACACATGGAAGGATGTGGATGAAGCAGCACCAGAACATGCCATTCTTGCTTCGAATACTTCAAGCATCAGTATCACTCAGATGGCAGCTGTCACCAAGAGACCTAAAAAGTTCATAGGTATGCATTTCTTCAACCCAGTTCCAGTGATGGGACTCGTTGAGATCATTAAAGGACAAGCAACAGATGACACAACAGTGAAAGTCATTGAAGAGGTCTCTCAGAAGGTAGGAAAGAAAACTGTCCTTGTAAATGAAGCACCAGGTTTTGCTGTGAACAGATTACTAGTTCCAGCGATCAATGAGGCCATCTTTGCCATTCAGGAAGGAGTGGCTACTGTCGAGGACATGGATCTTGCCATCAAGTTAGGACTGAACTGGCCAATGGGACCGCTGACATTAGCTGACTTTGTAGGTCTTGATACATTACTCTACATCGCAGATTATTTTGTTGAGGAGTTCAAGGATAGCAAATATAGGGCTCCAGCATTATTGAGAAAGATGGTACGTGCAGGGTGGGTTGGTCGTAAAGCAGGAAAAGGTTTCTACGACTATTCCGGTGATGAACCAAAACCAATGAGATTCTAGTGGATAGATAGGAGATTGTCTTTCAAGGTCATCTCCATCCCTTTTTCTTTCTTTTCCAAAATGTAGCACCTATTCAATACATTAATACAGAATTTCATAGTTGGTACTATTGTGTGAGAAATGAAGTTTGAAGAGAGTCACTATGTTGGATACGATGGTGTTAGAATGCACATGAATGCGTGGTTGCCTGAAGATGACAAGCCACGTGCATTACTTCTCACTCTGCATGGTCTTGGTTCCCATGGAAGAGCGCATCACAGTATTGGAGAGTACTTTGCAGAAAGAGGTTTTGCAGTATTTGCCCCAGACATGAGAGGTTTCGGTCACTATGAAGGACTGAAAGGACATGTTATGCGATTTGATGAATATGTTGAGGATATTCACAACATTGTGATGCAAATCAAGGACAGATATCTGAATAAACTGACTTTTGTCCATGGACATTCATTAGGAGGCCAATGGATTGTTAACTACATCATGAACTATCCAAAAGAAGTTGATGGTATTATACTCTCAGGTCCCGCAGTATCACAACAGCTGCCAATAGGTACTGCAACTAGAATACTAGCAAAGTTTCTATCATTTCTAAATGTCAAGAAAATGATATCCAACGGAGTCACACTAGAATATCTTTCAAGAGACCCGGATGTTGTGAAGAAACATAAAGAGGACGAGCTAAGGTATGAATTGGTTACACCTCGATTTGGTGCCGAGGGATTAAGTGCTCTTGATAAGGCATTCAGAGCATCACCCCTCATCAAAATTCCAACTCTCGTGCAACAGGCAGGACAGGATAAAATAGTTGTCGCAGATAAGAATAAAGAATTCTTTGAGAATCTGGGATCTCCAGATAAGACATGGCTCTATTATGAGGACCTATATCACGAAGTGTTCAATGAACCAGAGAAAGAGCAAGTCCTCCAGGATATGGAGAACTGGCTCGAAAAACGTATGCCCACCTAATCTACTTCCTCTACTCGAAGGCGGTCCTCTTTGTGATGGCCAAATATGATGTGTGGTGGAATCAATAATGCTGGTAGTGATGTCAATATAATAATCACCCAATCTTGTGGATTTAGAGGCATCGTTTCAAAGAGTGGTTGCATGAAAGGCACGTAGATAGTAGCCAATGTCAAAACAATGGAGAGAAATACGGCACCAATCAAATATCCTGATTTTCTCACTTTTGTCCTCCATACTGGATGATATTCATCCCTGCAATTCCAGACAAAGAGCAACTCAAATGATACAACACTCGCGAAGACGGTTGTTCGTGCATGTTTGAGTACATCTTGCCATGCAACACCTGTTGGAGCTATTGCACTTCTCCATTCAACATCTGTTAGAGCAGGACCAGTAATTCCTGGGATATGTCCACCATAGGTATTCATTGAAACCATGAAGACAGTCACAGAAGCCAAGAATGCGACGAATCCAGCCACAAGGATGAATGTGATCATCCCACGGTCCATCATCTTAGCTCCAGGTCTGCGAGGTGGACGGTCCATCACACCTTCTTCAGGAGGATCTATACCAAGTGCTAATGCAGGAAATCCATCGGTAGCTAAGTTTAACCAGAGAATCTGAATTGCAGTAATTGGAAGTGGAAGTCCCAACATAATTACTGTAAAGACAAGGAAGACTTCATCAAAGTTAGCAGCTAGCAGGAACCTTACAAATTTTCTAATATTGGAATAAATCTCCCTACCTTTCTCAACAGCAGATACAATTGTGGCAAAATTGTCATCTGTGAGAATTACATCAGATGCTTCTTTTGTGACATCTGCCCCACGTATACCCATTGAAATTCCTACGTCAGCGGATTTGATAGCTGGTGCGTCATTGACCCCATCTCCAGTCATAGCGACAACTTGATTCTGAGCTTTCAAAACACTCACTATTCGAAGCTTATGTTCTGGAGCAACACGTGCAAATACACTACAATTTTGAACTGCTAATTCAAATTCAGCATCGTTCATATCATCTATTTCTTTCCCTGTTAATACCTCGCAATTAGCATCAACAAGACCTACATCAACTGCAATTGCTTTTGCAGTCAATTTATGGTCGCCTGTGATCATAATGGGACGAATTCCTGCATCCTTACATACTTGGATAGCCTTCTCAACTTCTCTGCGAGGGGGATCAATCATACCAACAAGACCAATGAAGATTAGCTCTTTCTCAACTTTTTCTGGTTCCCAATCAGGAATCTCAGATTCAAGGAGGCGATAAGCCATTGCTAGAGTTCTCAGTGCTTTCTGAGCAAAATCTGCATTGATATCAAGTATCTCTTTCTTCCGTTCATCAGAAAGGGGTTTGATCTCGCCATCTTCAAAGATCTTTGTACAAAGGGGAAGTAAGATTTCAGGTGCTCCTTTGCTATAAGCAATTAATTCATCATCAGGGTCCTTTGTTATTGCAGTCATTCTTTTCCGTGCGGAATCAAAAGAGATCTCAGTTATCTCCTGGAATTCTCTTAGGGTGTCTTCATGACTTATTCCTGCCTTCTCTGCAAGCACAAGTAAAGCACCCTCAGTGGGGTCTCCTACAACAGCAAAATCCGCAGTATCTGTTTCCGATTCCTGAAGTAAGGTATTGCAGCATAGCTGACCTGTTTGGAATAATCTACGGGCATGTGGATCATTGAGAACATCAATCGCTTTTCCATCATGTAAGAAATGACCTTCCCGTTTGTATCCGACACCGGTAACTTCGATTTCTTTTCTATCAGTATAGAGAACTTTGACAGTCATTTCGTTCTTTGTAATTGTGCCCGTCTTATCAGAGCAAATGACTGTGGTTGAACCAAGTGTTTCAACAGAGGGTAATCGTCGGACAATTGCATTCTCTTGAACCATCCGTTGTACACCAATGGCTAAAGTTATCGTGACTACTGCGGGTAGACCCTCTGGAATTGCAGAAACTGCGAGAGCTATTGCTGCCATTAGTTCTTCAATAAGACTATCAGAAACATCTCTGATAATCTCAGCAGCAAACACAATGATACACATTGCAATTATTAAAGCACCAAGTTTCTTACCAAGATCATCCAGATCCAATTGGAGAGGTGTCATATCTTTTTCACCTTCTTGGACCATCTCTGCAATCTTCCCAAACTCAGTCTTCATTCCCGTGGAGGTCACAATCGCCCGACCCTTTCCAGCAGTGATTGTCGTCCCTTGGAATACCATGTTCTTCATATCGCCAATAATAGGACGGTTTAGATGGATTGTATCCTTGACTTTACGAACTGATTGTGACTCGCCTGTTAATACTGCTTCATCAACAGAGAGTCCAACAGCATAAGTGACACGTCCATCAGCTGGAATCATATCACCACTTTCCAGAGATACTACATCGCCAGGGACAATTTCACGAGATTCCATTACGCACCAACGACCGTCCCTCATAACTGTGGCTTTGGGGGCAGCCATTTCTTTTAGTGCTTCCAGAGCTTTTTCAGACTTGTATTCTTGAACGAAGCCAAAGATAGAATTGAAAATCACAATCGCGGTAATTACAATTGCATCGATAAGGCCCCCTTCTTCATGAGAGCCAGGTAGCATTGATGTGGCCAGTGATATAATAATAGCAATTAACAGAATAATGACCATTGGGTCCATGAATTGATTAAGAAACATACGGAGTGGAGATATACCACCAGTTTCTGTTAGTTCATTGTAACCGTATTCATCAAGGCGCTTTTGGGCTTCCTTTGTACTGAGACCTTCTTCGGATGTGTTCAAGGTCTTGTATACATAGTCGATGTCGTTGCTATACCAGTGTAGTTCCATTTTACGCGCTCCGGGGCCAGATTTTTGGCGAAAATCTAGGTCGAATTGCTATACTTCGCCAAGTGTGAATAGACAAATACCTTTCGGCGTGTGTAATCTGTAAATTTCAAACGAAAATATTAAGTTTAAGATGCACATGTGCTTCTCAGCAATTAGAGGTTATGAGAATGAGTGAAAAACAGAAGTATAGTTTCGAATGCTTAGAACAAAAGTGCACAACAAAAGCATGTCATGTAAGACCGAGTGTGAATGTCACTATTGGTGATTTGTCACGTTGGACAGCTCAGAATCATCTTCAACATGCTATCAACGGACTCGGGTTGATAATGCCAGAATCTGAAACTGAGCCTTTTGTACTTGAAACACTCCGAAAACCTCTGGAATCCGACCCTGAGCAAACTGCTTGTATCTTCTATCATGAAGAATCAAATGGATGCCATATTCGATTTGCACGGCCAATCTCTTGCAGAACATATCCACTAGAATACAATGGGGAAAAATTTTTCCTGACGGATAAAGAGTGTCCTGGAATAGGTCAGGGAGAAATTTCAAAGGAGGCACTAAAAGAAGCAAGAGACCTAGCAGAACAAGAATATCAAGAGAGGATGGAAACATATTCAGCACTCCCAGCTTTGTACTCTCTAATCTTTACACAGCTGCTAAAACAATCAGCTGAAGCAATGAAAAGCATGTCCGAAGAAGATAGAAAGAAGCTCGATGAGATCATGGCAAAGAAAGACTCAGAAAGTGAGCCAACTAGTGAGAATGACGAAAAGTCTGAAGAGAAAGAAACAGATTGAAATGTCTTAAGCATCCATCTCTATCAAATCATGTGGCATGAATGTTAGCAGTTCTACTCCATCATCTGTAATGCCTACAAGGTCCTCAATTCTGACTCCAAATTTTCCTTCAAGGTATATGCCTGGTTCAATACTATGTGTCATGCCCTTCGCAAGTTGGAGAGCATTACCCCTTACTATGTAGGGAGGCTCATGGACTTCAAGCCCAATACCATGACCTAATCGATGCGTGAAGAAATCTCCATAGCCTGATTCCTCGATAACATGTCTTGCTATTCCATCAGCAGTGCCACATGCCATACCAGGTTTGATTTTCTCAGTAGCTGTCTTTAGAGCATCCAAGACAATTCGATACACTAGGTCTTGTTCATCACTCGGTTGACCAAAGACTCCTACCCTCGTCATATCTGTGTTATAACCAGAAACGCTGCATCCACAATCCATAAGAACCATGTCACCCTTTTGCAGTTCTGTGTTGTCAGGACGATGATGAGGCATCGCACTATTTACACCAAACTGGATTGCAAAGAAAGTCGGAGTTGCCCCTTGCCTTGTTACTTCTCCACTAACTGAACTTGCCAACTCCTTCTCAGTGATACCAGCTTGAGCCTGTGAGAACCCTTTTTGAACAGATTCGTGTATTATTCTTCCAGCCTTCATCATCAATGCAATTTCTTCTGATGATTTGCGTAGACGCATATCTGTTAATAGAGGAGCAATCGAGTATGTGTTCTTAAAACCACCAACAGCCTTCTCTATCGACCAATAGATACCAAGAGGCATGTGGTAATCAAAGAGGGCTTTTACATCGCCATTGCTTTGGTCAATTAGCTCTGCTAATAGCTCATAGGGGTCATCTTCTTCAGTCCATGTGTGAATATTAGTCAACCATGTTGTCTTCTCGTGGTCAGATCTCTCAAAAGCTGGAACTATCAAACTTGGCGCGCCATCCTTTGGGATTAACAGTGCAACAAGACGCTCATGCATCTCATATGCAGATCCAGTTAGGTATTGGTATCCTGGTGAGGGAGTCAGTAGGGCGAAATCAGTATTTGTTTCATTCACATATTCGATAACACGATCAATCCGTTTTTTGAAAACATTCTTACCGAGCACAACTCTCACTACGAATTGCGCTTTAGGAACGCAATAGATAACACTGTCGGTGTACACTGTAAATCCTCTGTTCAGGTAAACAGAGTTAATAGGTGGTCAGAACCGCCCTCGCAAATGGAGCCAAGGTAATGACAATACCTAGTACTGATGTGGCAGATTCTACTAAATCTGGTCGTCTACCACCAAAAGTCTACTTGGTTGCAGCTCTCACTCAGGGAGCTTTAGGTCTGCATAGCTCTATGCTCAATAGCTATATCATAGATATGGGTGCCACATACGCTGAGATAGGGTCGTTTCGTAGTGTTGGAAATATAGCACCAACCTTCCTTCAACCAGCATGGGGAGCTATATCGGACAAAATAGGCAGAAACAAACACTTTGTTGCATTTGGTACTCTTACAGGTCTCTTCATGGTACTTCTATTTCTTTGGGCAGAAACACCAATTCATATGATAGCATTATACGGTGTACAATCAATCCTCTTCAGTATTCAGATACCAACTTGGCTATCACTAATCGGAGGACTGATGGATGAGGACAAACGTGGGACAGAACTGAGTCGATTGAATCTAGTAGCAAGTGTAGCATCGATGATGGCAACAGTTGTAGCAGGGATTCTTGCAGTATCTCCTGCAATTTTGCCATTTCTGCGGGCCATCCTGGGAGATCTGGGCACAGTCGTATTCCCTCCAGTAGAGAGTTGGAGAGAAGCATACTATCTTCCTTTCTATTTCACGGCAATATTTGGAATTATATCATCCATCATAGCCTTGACTATTAAGGAAAAAGAGGTAGATAGAAGTAAAGAACGTGAATACCCACCCCTCCTTAGATTATTATCTCAACCAGGGGATTTTCGTCAATTCTGTTTCATTGCAATTTTCTTTTCATTTGCAATGTCAATGGCTTGGCCATATTTTACTGTAGTTCAGAGAATCTGGTTAGAGAATTCCCTATTGGAAATAACTCTAGCATCAGCGATTATGACACTCTCCACTATAATATTCACAATACCATTTGGGTATCTTAGTGACAAAGTTGGTAGAAAGCCATTGATTGTACTGGGAAGGGGTCTTCTATTTTTAGTACCATTAATGTACGCTTTTGCGACCAATGTCTATATTATCTATATAGCAAATGCTCTCGCAGGTTTTTCAGTTGCTGCCACAGTGAATTCAATCACAGCTTACATTTATGATGTTGCGCCTAAAGAAGAGAGAGGTTCACATATTGCGGTTTATAATACATTCACTGGAATAATTCTGTTATTCGGCTCTCTCATCAGTGGTTTTATTGGCGACGCTTTAGCACTCCAAATTGGAGGATATCTTGCAGTTTTTTGGATGCTAATTATAAGTGCAACCTTGCGGTTTATTGGCTCATTCTTCTTTCTATTAATCAAGGAACCCAGAGAATATGAGAGTACTCTGTGGCGTGAATTAAGATCTCTTGTTTCACCAAGAAGACATGATGTGGATAGAGTATAAAAAAACAGGCTCTGTAGAAAAAGTCTGGTCTATGTCAGATGGAATCATCATTTAGCTTACAATATCTCAATAATTCACAAAATAACTACATAAATCGTCTAACAAAAGGGGTATAATCTAAATGATATCCGAATTATTCTACAGAGCCAAAAAAACACAGACACACTTAAGGCTACGAATAGAGTCACATTGCTGTGTTTACAGTGAGGTATGCTTGATTGAAGAAGACACAGTCTTTTGAGCATGGCTGGAAGATTGAAATCAGAAGGGGTCTTCTTCAATATGCGGTTCTTGCAATTGTGAAGCAACATCAAGAAGGAATTCATGGTTATGGAATAGCAAGAGAATTGGATGAGAAGACCGAAGGACTTCTTGAAGTGAAAGAGGGGACACTTTATCCAATTCTTCATAGACTGAAAAAAGACCGTCTCCTAGATGTAAGAACTGAAAAGTCAGAAGCTGGACCTAGAAGAAAAGTCTACGTACTCACAGGTGAAGGAGATAGAGTATATCGAGAACTGTCGGTTGTTTTGAATGATATCTTTGAAAAACTGGAGGAACTAAAGAAATGAGTGATAAGGTGGAAAAACTAATCTTGAATTATCTTAATCGAGTTAGGAAACTGCTCCCAGATTCTTTTGAAACAGATGATTTGATAGATGACTTACGAATCCATATAATCACTGCTTTGGAAGATAAGACACAGAAGCAACCAACAGAAGATCGATATGAACTAGCAATGCACGTGCTTGGGGAACTCGGAGAACCTGAAGATATTGCAGAAGAATATGGTAAAACAAAGGAACCTGATGAATATGTCGACGAGGAGAAGGATAATCTACGTTTCATCATTCGTCTTATTTTCACAGCAATCGTTGTTATCGCAGCTTCTTGGTTTGTATCATCCCTTCCAAACTCAATAGTTGACTTTTGGACTGCCCTCATTGTATTCGTGATAATCGCTACTGCAGAATATTATTTGAGAAACTGGCAGAAGAGTTCTGAGAACTAGTGATTGCCTATCAAGAATTGTGAATGTAAAATTTTAGGAAAGTGTACGTGATGATAATAAAAACTGAATATTTTGATGAAGCATCCGCTGAACATTCGGAAAAAGTCCTTGGAATTGTGAAGGACTATATTAAGAAGAATCCACATATCATGAAGATAGTCGTAGCCACGACAGAGGGGGCTACTGGAGCACTCTTTGCAGAGTCAATAGCTGACAAAGAAGTTCTTGTGGTAACACATCAGACTGGTTTTAGAAAACCAAATCATCAAGAATTGAAACCAGAGTTTAGAACACGTATTGCAGAAACGGGAACTAAAATACTTACAACAACACATGCTTTTGCTGGGGTTCCAAGAGGCGTTCGAAAAGCACTTGGAACGTACGAAGTTTCAGAAATTATTGCATATGCGTATCGTACTTTTGGACAAGGAACAAAGGTATGTGCTGAAATTGCAATGATGGTAGCAGATGCAGGTTTGGTAAATGTTGATGATGATATAATATGTGTAGGAGGTACAGGAAGAGGTGCAGATACTGCATGGATAATAAAACCAGCTAACACAGATCAATTTACAGATTTAAAAATGAGAGGGTGTCTGTGTAAACCATTGAAATTCTAACTAAGTACTTCATCGAATTGCGCGAGGTATTCCTTTTGCTCCTTCGATAGTTGTTTTGGAATGTGTATATTCACACGGACTAATTGGTCACCCTTTCTGCCATCAGCTGAGTGTACACCTTTTTCTCGCATTCGTAAGACAGTACCACCTTCTGTGCCAGCTTTTACTTTCATCTTACTAGTACCCCACATGGTAGGGACTTCAATCTCGCCACCAAGTACTGCAACTGAGTAAGGAATATCAGTTTCATAATAGACGTGTAGTCCTCTTCGTATGAAATCGTCATGTGGTTCAACGGAGAACACTACGATTAGATCACCATGCGGACCACCACGCGGCCCTGCATTCCCGCCACCTCGAACTCTCTGAGCCATTCCGTCTTCAATTCCTGCAGGTATAGGGAATTTCACTTCAGTACGTTCTTCTTTTAGTCCCGTGCCTTTACAGTCTTTACAGGGTGTATCTAGCCGTTCACCAACCCCTCTACACGCGGGGCAAGTCTGTGCAACAGACATGAAACCCATTGACCTCATAACTTGACCGCGCCCACCACAAGTACGGCATCTTGTAGCAGATGTCCCCGGTGCGGCACCTTTTCCATTACAGGTTTCACATGCAACTTTTCTTTTGAAGGCAAGCTCCTTTTCTGTACCAAAGAAAGCTTCATCGAAAGTCAAAGGAATTCTAATTCGAAGATTTTCACCTCTCTGGGGTCCTGAACGACCTTCTCCAAACCCGAAACCACCGAAGCCACCAAAGCCTTTGAATATCTCATCAAATATGGAGCTAAATCCATCCATATTGATGCCTTGAAAATCAGCAGTGCCATACCTATCATAATTGGATCTTTTCTCAGGGTCACCTAAAGTAGAATATGCTTCGTTGATCTTCTTGAACTGTTCCTCTGCATCTTTGTCAGGATTACGATCAGGGTGCAGTTTCTTAGCTAATTTACGATAGGCTTTCTTGATCTCATCTTGTGTAGCACCTCTACTAACACCTAGAATATCATAATAGTCATCTTCAGCCAAATCTATGCACCCTGATCATATCCGATTTATTCTACGTCTTCAAAGTCCACGTCAACAACATCCTCATCATCAGGTTCTTTTTCATCATCTGATTTAGAGGTAGTCCCAGCACCAGCCATTTGAGATGGATCAAATCCAGTCATCTGACTTGGATCAAATCCAGCTGCTCCAGGTCCTTGAGCACCATATACTTTTTCGGAAATCTTGTAGATGGTCTGTTGCAAATCTTCAGTGCCACTCTCTAGTTTCTCGTAGTCTTCAGCTTCAATAGCTTTTTTGAGTGACTCGATTTTCTCTTCGGTTTCTTTCTTAAGGTCTTCCGGTATCTTATCGCTGAAATCTCGAAGCATCTTATCAGCTTGAAACACCATGTGGTCAGCGTTGTTCTTCAGTTCTACTTGTGCTTTCCGTTTTTCGTCTTCTTCTTTATACTTTTCAGCATCGTCCATCATTCGGTTTACTTCATCTTCTGAAAGATTGGTGGAAGCTGTGATTGTAATTGATTGTTCGTTACCAGTTGCCTTATCTTTTGCAGTGACATTGACAATTCCATTTGCATCAATGTCGAAGGTGACTTCAATCTGAGGTACACCTCTAGGAGCAGGGGGAATACCAACCAACTGAAATTGTCCGAGAGTCATATTATCTTTAGCCATAGGTCTCTCGCCTTGAACGACGTGGATATCAACTGCAGTCTGATTGTCCGCTGCTGTTGAGAAGACCTTACTCTTCTTCGCAGGGATAGTTGTATTTCTTTCAATCAATGGTGTAGCAACACCACCGAGAGTTTCAATACTCAAAGTCAATGGTGTGACATCAAGAAGAAGGATATCGGTTTCTTCACCTGAAAGGACACCAGCTTGAGCTGCTGCTCCTAGTGCAACGCACTCATCTGGGTTGATACTCTTATCTCCCTCCTTTCCAAACATTGCACGAATGATATTTTGAATCATTGGCATTCGTGTAGCACCGCCAACCAGTAGTATCTTGTCAATCTGCTCGGGTTCGAGTTTGGAATCAGATAGGGCTTGACGGATAGGTCCAATTGTAGCTTGAACCAAGTCCTCCGTCATCTGTTCAAACTTTGATCGTGACAAGTCCAGGTTCAAGTGTTTTGGTCCAGATGCATCAGCTGTAAGGTATGGGAGATTAATGTTTGTCTGCATTACAGTGGAGAGCTCAATTTTAGCTTGCTCAGCCGCATCACGAATCCGTTGCAATGCAGATTGGTCTTCAGAAATGTCAATACCTGACTGATTCTTGAATTCGCTTACTATCCAATCAATAATCCTGTTATCCCAGTCATCACCTCCAAGTTGAGTGTTCCCACTGGTTGCCAATACTTTGTAGATATCCTCTCCAATATCTAGAATCGATACGTCAAAGGTCCCACCACCAAGATCGTATACAAGAACCTTCAACTCCTCGCCTTTTTCAAGATTATAAGCGAGAGCTGATGCTGTTGGTTCATTTACAATCCTAAGCACTTCAAGACCTGCTATTTTTCCTGCATCTTTTGTAGCCTGTCTTTGACTATCATTGAAATATGCTGGAACTGTAATTACAGCCCGTTTGATCGGTTCATTAAGATATGCTTCAGCATCGTTCTTTAGTTTGGAAAGAATCATTGCAGAAATCTCTTGAGGAGTGTACTCCTTATCACCGATCTTCACTTTGTAATCTTGACCCATCTTTCGTTTGATAGATCTAACAGTCCGCTCTGGCATAGATACAGCCTGTCTCTTCGCTAGTTCTCCAACGACAATTTCACCCTTCTGGGTTATCCCTACAACTGAGGGAGTTAATCGTTTCCCTTCAGCATTTGGGATTATTGTGGGCTTGCCGCCTTCCATGTAGGCAATCCCACTGTTTGTAGTTCCTAAGTCAATACCAACAACCTTACTCATCATTCATCACCATTCTCTGATGTTTCATCACTGGTCTCTTCATCATCATTATTTGAGATGACTTCGTACCTATTCACACACACAAGTGCAGGACGTAATACCTTTTCATGAAGCATGTATCCCTTCTGGTACACTTCAACAACCTCTTTATCAGGTGTTTCACTTTTGTTCACGGTGCCTACAGAATGTTGATAGTAGGGATCAAATTGTGTACCTAGTGACTCTATTTGTCTTACGCCTTCTTGACCAAAAATCTTGTCAATCTGCTTCTGGATTGCTTCTACACCAGATTTAGCAGCTTCTGGGTCCGCGGCAAAATCAGTTTCTAAAGCTCGTTCCAGATTGTCATAGACATCTAGAATTTTTAACAATATCTTCTCACTTGCAAATTTGGTAGCTTCTTCCATTCGACTTAGCATTCTTTTCCTATAATTATCATAATCAGCTTGAACACGTTGTAACTGACTAAATAGGTCTTCAGAGCGTTTCTTCTCATCTGCCAATGCCTTTTCGAGATCTTCAGTGGATGTATCTTTGGTAGATTCATTTTTTTCTTCACCATCATCAAGAGGCATATCGACTTTATCATCCATCTTTTTCCCGGTCATCGTAATTTCACACTACCTATTTCCAAGTGAATATACAGGCAAACACGTACAGAAACATCTCGGAGGAATCCGAAAGGTGTATCATGGCTAGTGATACTTTCCCTCAGTGACTCCTGCCGTCTTCGAAGAAATCCTAAGAAAAACTTTTCGACTTGACTATAGAAAATACCGAAAATGAAATGTATAGTAATGTTCAATACCATCATTATGGTCACTAATGAAGAGATTAAGATAGCAAGACAGCTGATTGAAGAAAGCAACAAGATTTGTGTCTTCACTGGAGCTGGAATCAGTGTAGATTCTGGTATCCCGGACTTTCGTTCCGAGGGAGGACTGTGGGATAGATATGACCCACATGAATACGGCACTTACGAGAGCTTTATGCAAGACCCTTCCAAGTTTTGGACTATGGGTCAGGAGTTAGCTGAAGTAATGTTAAAGGCTTCTCCCAATCCTGCACATCAAGCAGTGGCTGAATTGGAGTCAAGAGGCAAGCTGTTGGGAGTCATTACACAAAATATCGACAATCTCCATCAAGCTGCAGGGAACACCAACGTCATTGAGCTTCATGGCAACTATCTAAAGGCATATTGTATGGAATGTAAGAAAGTCTATGTAGGAGAAGAAATACACAGGAGAGTTGTGGATGGAGAGATTCCACCATTGTGCGATGCATGTGGAGGGGTATTGAAATCGGAAGCAATCCTGTTTGGGGAACCTATGCCTGAAGAACCTATGTCAGAAGCTGTTGAAATCTGTAAAGAAACGGATCTCATGCTGGTGATTGGTTCTAGCCTTACAGTTTATCCAGCTGCGTTCTTGCCACAACTTGCAAAAAATAATGGAGCGAAAATCATTCTTATCAATATCGCTGGAACCAATCGAGATGATATCGCAGACCTGGTTCTTTGTGGTCGAGCCTCCCAAATAGTACCAGAGATAATAAAATCTTAAACAGACAACACTGGAAAATAGACCCAAGAGTATACAGCCAAAGCACCGGGCATAATTATGACCGACAGAAAAATGGTTAGAATTCCAAGAATATACTGATTATGATCCATCAACCACAATCCTAGATATGAAAATCCGTATGATATCACGCAAGCTGCAAAACCCAACACAATGACCGGTCCAAGAGGCAAAGCAATATTCAAGAAGCCACCAACATGGGTCCAGAGAAGACCAAAATTCAGTACTACGAAGAAGCCCCTGACAGCGAGATATACAATGATTGATGTCAAAATGCCAACCTGTGAAAATGTCAATCTAGCTGAAAGACTCATGAGCATCAGTAGTTTAGTAAAGAATGGTCACTAAGTATCTTTCGAAATATCATCGATTGGTTTAATTCGATTATAGTAGCTAGTGTGCTTATGTCTGAGATATCTTGGAAGTTGGCAAGTGCAGCACAATTTGCAGCACTTCTCGAAGTTAGTTCACCAAAACCAGGAAACGTGAATAGGTTACGTCGATTTTCAGATACTGGATACAGACATTTCCTTGCGAGCGCGTCATATCTTGGAAAAGGACTCTTTAGAGCAGCAGAGAAAGGCGGTCAAGTTGCTAAGAGTAATATACAAGTAGAAGAGATTCAATTGGGCTATTTGATATACTCATGCATTAGCGATGTATTTGGAGGTCTTAATAGAAGAAATACTATTTTGGGAACTATCCTTCTTGATGTACCTCTTGTCTGTGGTGTAGCTGCTTGTATTCATGATGAGGGAAAATTGTCTGTAAAATCAACTCAGAAATGGTTAGCTGCATTAATAGAAGCTACAACAATTCAAGATGCAATTCATCTCTATAAGGGATTCCATTTGATAAAATCGCAAGGCAGTCTAAATAGAGATACAAGACATTGGACCAATATTCATGATAGATACGATATAGAGAATCCGCAAGCTTTGAAAAATATTGAAGAAGATGGAACCAGTCTTATTGAACTCTTCAGATTGTCAGCTGACGTTGATCCAATTGCAAAGGAATGGTCAATCCATTTTGATTTTGTTCTGAACAGTATCCTCCCCATCCTCAATTCATATGTATCAGGACTTGATGATTTCGAAGAAGGGGTGGTAAAGACTTTCATTTGGTTACTAGCAAATCAGCCAGATGGTCTTATAATTAAGAAAGTTGGTTATGAAAAAGCTCTAGAGGTTCAAACATTAGCAAAAGCACTTCATGAAACACGGGAAATCGATGATTCGGATATCCTACTGAAAAAACTTGATGACATACTAAGAAGTAATGGTAATCTACTAAATCCTGGAACCACAGCTGACCTAATATCAGCAGCCATATTCTGCAAAATACTTGACATGACATTCTAAGGCTATCCTAAAATGCCTGAGAACACGATTGCTGCAATAATAAATAATAGAATACCAGTTGGCACAAGCATAATCTTGCCTTCTGTTCTCTTTACCGACCGCACTTCCTTTGCAGGGCCCAAAACATAAGCAATTATCAGAAGGGTACCGAGGATGGCAAAGAACAGTGTGAGACCTTCATGCGCCAATGTATATGCACCACCAAAACAAAATCTCTGATGTTGCTATAAATCATTTGTAAAAACATGAAAAGCCCAAAAACAATTTCACTGTTCATTTTTGGCTATACGATAATACACCAGATTATACGAGTATCTGTCTGAAGACATGTTCATACTTCATTCGAAGTTCTCGTGCCTTTTCAGCATCTGCAAGATACAATGGTTGTCGCATATCTCTAAGATTTGGAATCTTCTTGCAAAGTTCCTGGCCAATCAGCTTCCTAAGAGCAAAGGAAACCGTACGGGGAGCTAGATCTACTTTATTGCTGATATCCTTAGGTGTCATCGGGCCATCACTAGTCAACCGATCAAGAACAATAATGGCACTTCTAGGTAGCTCGAATCCAGACATGTTCACCTTCTTCACCCGTCATAATTTCATAGGATAAGACTATCCTAGAATATTCCTACTCGGAATATAATATAAGCAAACGGTTCACCGCATGCTAACCTTCATCTGGGTAGTTACTCATCCCTGAGATATCTTGGTTTCTATATTAGTATTAATTCATAAGAACGTCTTGGTGTAATCAGATACACAAGGATGGAGTAACAATGAGCAAGTCTGTATTTGTCACGCGAAAATTTCCTGGGGATGGACTGAACATACTAAAGAAGATGTATAAAACGGAGGTATGGCCACATGATGAACCACCTAGTAAAGAAGACATTGGTATGAGAGCAAAAGATGTTGATGGATTGATCACACTTCTTTCCGATTCGATTGATGGGCAATTAATTAGAGGTCTAGCAAATCTGAAAATAATAGCACAGTATGCTGTGGGTTATGACAATATTGATGTTGAAGCAGCAACTGAAAGAGGAATCATTGTTACAAACACACCGGACGTATTGACAGAAACAACTGCGGATCTCGCATGGGCTTTAATCATGTCCACAGCTCGAAGAATCGTGGAGGCGCATAAATACGTCGAGAACGGTAGATGGCAAGTAGGTTGGGGACCAAATATGTTGGTCGGAACAGATGTCTATGGTAGCACTCTTGGTATCGTAGGTATGGGAAGAATTGGCTCATCTGTCACATTGCGGAGTAGTGGATTTGATATGAAGGTGCTCTATACTACTCGAACGGAAAACAAGTACACGAAAATGGTTGAAAACAAGGTACAAGCGGAAAGAGTCGATTTACAGACTCTTCTAAAAGAGGCAGACTTCATATCAATACATGTCCCTCTCACAGATGAAACAAAGAATATGATTGGCTACGAAGAACTCATATCCATGAAGAAAGGTGCTTTTCTTATCAATACGTCAAGAGGAGCAGTCATTGATGAAAAGGCACTGGTTAGAGTTTTGAAAGAAAACCATCTTGGAGGAGTGGGGCTAGACGTATTTGAACAAGAACCAACTCCAGCGACGAATGTACTTCTCACGTTCCCAAATGTTGTTGTGCTTCCACATATAGGGAGTGCATCGAATACAACAAGAACTAAGATGGGAGATATGTGTGTAGAGAACCTTATCAAAGCTCTTAGTGGAGAAAAACCACCCAATATTGTGAATCCAGAGGTGCTCTAGAATGAACAAGTACGATTTAATTTCTTTTCTAAAAATTCGAAAATCAATACGTAAATTTACTGGAGATCCCGTTTCTGAAGAGCAGATACAGGAGATTCTCCAAGCCGCAATCACAGCTCCATCAGCTGGAAATAAACAACCCTGGCGCATCGTGATTGTAAGAGATAAGGAGCAAATCCGTAGGCTTGCAGATGCAGCATATGGACAAGCAGTTGTAGCAAACAGTGATGTGGTCTTTGGAGTCTGTGCTGTACCTGAAGAATCCGCTGATAAGTATGGAGAGAGGGGGAGAAATCTATATTGCATTCAAGATACTGCAGCACTAACATATGCCATTCTACTGTCCACTTATTTTATGGGGCTTGGTGGATGCTGGGTTGGTGCATTTGATGATGATGCAGTAGTAAAAGTCCTTAATCTACCATCAATGATGAAACCAGTTTCATTGGTCCCTGTTGGTGTACCTGCATTAGACCCATCACCAAGACCAAGACGTAGCCTATCTCAGATAACAGTAGAAGACTCTTTCTAGATTCATTTTTTTCCAATCTTTTGTGGGTTGAAATGCCACTCTTTGTTGAGTAATGCATACTGCTAGTGTCAGCTAATTTTGATTAAAATGAAAAAAGAAAGGGGGTAGGGGACATGAGTCCCCAATAAGCTAGATCGACTACTTTCTCTTCACGAGGAAGAGAATCAGAATCACGACAACACCGATTCCAATACCACCAAGTAGACCAATCCATAGAGGATCGATTCCAGGAGGTGTAGTTGGTCCGGTATCTGTGTCAGTTGGTTCTGTAGTTGTCTGTGGTTGAACAGTACCAGCTAGAAACGCCCCACTGATATCATAGTTCATGTAACCAGGCGTGTATGCCTCGTTAGCAAGGGCATTCGGATTCAGGTTAGGATCGTTGTCATAGACACGAACCATCACAACATACTCATCAATCAGGAATCCTTCAGAATTCCATGTGTAGGTGAGTGTTGTAATATTCTTGGCTAATAGCTGGAATGTAGTTCCTCCGTCTGATGATACTAGTACTTCGAAGAAATGCTCATCATCAGAGTTGTAGTCCGACGCAGTCCATGTGATCTCTACTTCGTCCGTGAACTCATCATCTGCTTCAGGAGCAGTGATTTCTATCTGTGGGACAAAGTGGTTGTTGAAGGTGACTGCACCAACTTCGTATGTGAATACGACATCAGTGTAGGTCCAAGCAGTGAAGATGACAGTGTACGTGAAGTTAGCACCTAGGTCATAGGTGTCAAATTCAGTGTATTCATCTGTGCTATCCTCGTCAACAGACTGTCTTGTATCGACTTCCAGAATGTATTGAGCACCGGCATGGTAGGCCCAAGCCCATGTGAATACCCGGATAGCGATATCCATGTCTGCTGCTGCAGTGAATGAACCAGATTCGTCAGCATCGCCACCACCATCGTCAACCGATAGCAGAGCGGTAGCACCAATCTCATCTAGACCGACTAAACCGTCATTGTTCGCATCATCCCAAACGTATACGTCGAATGATGGATCAACACCTCCAGCGTCTAGGGAGACTTGTACTTTTTCGTTTGCTTTGATAGCTGTTTCGCCATCGCCTTTGATTCCTTCCCAGACATAGTTGTCTGTGAGGCTCAGTGCGATTGGCCAATCATCAAGTCCACCAGGATCAGCGTATGTACCAGTTCTGACTTCGTAAAGACCACTCAGGAATGCCATCCTTGTCCAAGCAATGTCGTATTCAGACACATTCGCGGGTTGATCGACATCCCAAGTATTCGATACGAAAATGTGATCTCCAGTCAGGACATCATCACCGTCGAACGAAGCCTTGTTTGCCTCATCACCACGCTCCCAGAAGAGTGGATCTACTGTTGGAGCTGGAATGTGTGTATCATTGAACCATTGGATTGTGAGGGTCACATTCTCCCATGCAGCGGCTCCGTCAAAGACGTGAATTCCTACTGCGAGGTAGTATGTGCCATTGATCAAACCACCTGGTTGATAGACTAGTGTATTCTTGGTGTCCTCAGTTGGAGTTGGGTCGAATGGTCCGCCCCAGCCATCGTCACTCTGCCATAGCAGGTGATAGGTTGGTGCACGTAGGTACATGTCAACGACAGTACCAGGATTCTCCCACTCAGCTCTGAGAACGAGTGTCGATATGTTGTTAGCTGGATAGCCGACATCTGGAACATTCAAGACGAAGGTTCTGTAACCACCGCCATCCATACTGTAAACAGCGTCAATATCGTATGAAGCGAAGTACTTCTGATTGTCATAAGGTGTGACAGTTGTATCAGCTGTACCATTAGCTAAGACATTGAGGTCGCCTGCAGCACCACCAACATCCATTGTAACCATGTATGAGTATGGAATCATGTGAGTCCATGTACCATGGGTTATTTTGATGGTGCCTTGGTTGATGCCGTATTCGGCATCAGATGCAACATCCAACGTGAAGTTGAAGTGGTTCAGACTGCTTGTATCGTCTCCAATTTGGGCATCAGTTGTCTTCTTCCAGATTGTGAATGTGAGCAATACATCGGTACCATGGGTCTCGTTTGCATTGTCATCATCTAGGAAGACACAAGGATACTTATTGAAGAGGTCAGCTATTGTTCCAGTACCTTCAGGAACTGACAATCTGGCATGTAGCGAGTTCGCATTGTTAGTGTCACGACTAATCCACTGCAAGTAGTCACCAGGATAGGTGGCATTGTAGTAGTAGTTTGTGACAGTATCTGCGTTTGTATCATTGTAGTCAATGATTCGCAGACCAATGTCGCCAGCATAGTCAGCATCAAAGGTTGCTGAAATGGTTACATAGTTTGCGCCAGTCATGGCTGTGAAGTCAGGCGAGTCCATCTCTGCACTCATATTCCACATATCGCCACGATAGACGTAATGTAGGTTCGTATCGTTTTGTGAAGTTGTTTCGACTTCGTATGTAAACTGTTCGTCGACTTCCCAGTACCAGGCTTCGTAGGTGAAGTCATCTGGGTCATAGTAGTTTGGTATAGCAGTATAGCTTTCAAGGGTCATGTTGACCCAATATGATCCATCACGTTGCACATTTCCGAAGAAGATACTGCTTGATTCTAGACCAACTGGTGTTGTCAATCCCTCATCAAACCAGACACCAAATGGGTTCCAATCAGGAATCCAGTATGCCCAAGCATCAGCAACCGCATCTGCATAGTGGTCGAAGCTGTATGCTGTGATGTACAGGTCATCCGTATTAGTACCGTCGATTGCATCAATTGCTGCAGCTGCATCTACTAGACCATGACCTTGTATGAATGGATCATAACCAAGATCTTTGGCACTTGAGAGCAGTACATTCTTAATCCATAGCGGATTCATGTCTTCGGGGGCTATTGAATAGGCATCCATTAGAGCCTCTGCGATGAGTGCTCCTACACCAACTGCTATTGGACAAGCAAGACTTGTACCACTCCAACCTGAGAATGAGTCACCGAGTCCACTCCACACGTTGATTGAAGGTGTAGCACTGAATCCGAAGATTGCAGGTGCAACTACATCAGGCTTTGGACTACCAACGAAGTTAGGCCCGTTTGAGGCGAACCATGCTTCTTGGCCCAAGCTATATTGTTCTTGAGGACCATAGACATCGTCGTAAATGTGGGTAGCAATTGTACCACCTACAGAAACAACAGAGAACGCGTCGCCAGGTGGACTTCCGGTCATGTAATCGCCACCGGAGTTTCCGGCCGAAACAAAGAATAATGTTCCTGGATAGGAGGCATTAATCACTTCGGGTACTGACAATAAGTCCCAAGATAATGTTAGATATGTTAAGTCGAGATAAGCACCATTGACATAACCCCAAGAGTTGGAGATTATGTGTGCTTTGTGCTTTGCGCCAGCTGTGGTGTATGTGAAGTTACCATCAGTGTCTAGATGGAATCCAGCAGCCCAGAACTGTGAACCCAGATCTGAACCCGAAGTAAGGCCTCTTGTTGCAATCACTTTTGCGTCAGGTGCCATACCTGCGAGTGTGTAAGTTGTTGAATTGTCATATAGAGCATGATCGTAAACTGCACGACCAGCCATTGCGCTTGTACACCATGTGCCGTGAATACCGCCGCTGTTATACATGGCTGCCCATGTCATATTATCAGCAGAGATACCAGGTACTAATGGATCAAGATGGCTGCTTAGGAAACCTGCACCGTCATAGGCCCAAGATAATGAACCGATACCGATGTCATCTACGCCGTCATTGTCCATGTCAGCTGATAGAACAATGTCATCAGCAGTGTTTGCAGGATCACCGACTTTGTATACGTTAAGGTTTGTGACTTCATCAGTGAAGTCCCAGTCCATCATGCCTGTGATCCAATCACGGTCTGCGGTCACGTTGAGGTCAATTTCCTCATAATAGAACGCCCAGTTCCACATCATTGTCCAAGCTAGTGTACCGTTCCAGTCAATGATCAATTCACCATCGTAGATCATTGAAGGAGCGAAGAGCTTGTTGTATGGGCTCTGACGTTGCTGCATTACCCAACCAAAGGTGTAGTTTACTCCATCAGCTGGTTCTGGAATCTTCCAGTCTTTCCACATCTCATTGTAAACGAACTCAGAACCATTGTTTATGCCCCAAGCCCATTCATAGAGACCGATGAAACCAATATTGGCTCCGTATGGATATCCATCGCCATATGGAGGCAGCAGACCCATGAGTGATCTATGACCACCTTCATTATTAGTCATTGGGTCCCAGCCTGTGACATTGATATAGTAATCAGTGCCATCTTTGTAAGTTAGCACATTACCTTCTTCAAGCCAAGCTGTGACATTTGCTACATTTGTATAGTTTCCAACCACCATCTCGGTTATACCGTGTCCGGTCGGGTCAAAGGAACCTGGATTACCATCTTCATCAATAAAGACTGCATCTTTCAAGTCAGGGGCACTAAAGTCGGCACCATCGTCAACAATACCGAGGACGACGCCATCGCCTGTGTAACCCTTTGCTTGTGCATATGATGCACCGACAATATCGTCAATTGCGAATTGGTCTGGAGCGACCACATCATCAATTTCGACATAGTCAAGCATGCGGTCTGCTTGAATGTACTTGACACCGTTAATTGTTTCCAGGATCTTAAGAGCTGTTCTGTCAGCAATTGAGCCAGAAATAACAGCTACAAGTTTTAGATCCATTCGCCAATTGACGTTGACTACTTCTTTAACTGCTGCGTAGTCAGCATCAGGTGACAAGAATAGGACGATTTTGACCTCGTCATTAGAGGTCTTTACTACGTCACTATCGAGGTAACCGGATTCCATGAATGACCTTAGGGTTGGATCCATTCTCTCTGCCGATGGAACATCATTCATGATTTGATTTGCATATTTATCCATGAGTTGTTGTTCCATACTAGCAGGAGCAGATTCAATTGGTGCTGCTGCGGTTGGTGTGACAGCTGCAAATGGCACGTATGCCATAGAAACTGCAAAAACTGCAACCAATAGCAGAACCATAGCCTTATTGCTATTCATATTCCGTTTTCTACTCCTCACATGTATTTGTAGAGTAACACGGCGTAAAATGGGAGAAATATAGAATATTCTCTCTTACGCAAAAAATACCTCTTGTAGTCGAGGAAATAATGCCTCGAGTACGTCTCCTCTGATGCGCGTTCTCTACAGTGTTGTGATTAGTTCAAACTTGAGAACTTGGTACTATTAAGGGTTACGATTGAAAGTGAGATTATGCGTAGTGGAAGTAAAATCATCCATCCGTTAACAATTCCTGTCATAGAGAATCAATTCTTACATTCCTCGTCATTTTCTTGTCAAATGCTTTATTGCGTCAACAATCTCGTGAACCATCATTACTGCTCCAATCATCTCAACCTTCGGACCTTCATCTTTGTCAGTTGCATGTCCCGCAACTCTACCAACCGCTCTTCCTAGGTTTTCAATTAGACTGGTAAGGGATTCTTTTGAAGAAGAATCTAATGCGCTGCTTTCAACCTGTGAAATTAGTTCAGCAAGATCAGATATGACACTATCTGCAACTTCAGATGCTGTCCGAGCACGTCTTCTATAGTCTTCCAAGACGGATTGTACAGATTCAAGTTTTTCCTGAATCGCTTTTGTTGACTCATCTTTTGCAGGTGTATCTGGAGTAATAACCTCACCAGATTCTGCGACCAAACGCAGGTCTGCAAGTTCTGATTGTAATCGGCTAATTGTTTCATCTTTCCTAGATATTGTGGAAAGATATTCTTGTTCCGTTTCAGTATCAATCTCTGGAACTTCAGAAACTTCGGATAGTTTAGTCGCCATTTCGGCAACTGCAATTTCTCGTTCCTCGATTGTTTCTTTCAGACGTTCTAATTCTTCTTCTAGAACCTTAAGATTGTCTTCTCTCTCAGAGAGATATTCATTCAATCTTTTATTTTCAACTTCAATTTTCTGTACACTATCTGTAGCTTGAGATGCCTCAACTTTTGCTTCTTTGAGTTCCTCTCGAAGACCAACAAAATCAGGGTCAGGGGGAGATACAACAGAATAAGCAAGAAATGCGAAGACAATAGTTATGGATGTGAGGAATACAATACCGATGATGACAGAGCTGAATATCACATCTGTCAATCCCTGCAGCGCAGTTATGAAAGCCCACCATGACCCAAAAGTAAATTCATTAGGACCCCACCATACTGAGCCAAATCCAGCGTATAGAACTAGAAAGAAAGCACCTACAAAGCAGATTAATGTAGCCAAGACAACTACATTCCTCTTCATATCGTCTTGTGGCATATGTCTTTGATAGAAGAATAGTAGAAGACTGACAAAAAGTAATGGTATCGCATAAGGTAATACAGCAACTAAATCACTACTTGGAAATCCAAAGTCTATTAGAATCTCGAAGGCGTATTGGTTTTCAGCTCCAATCAAGTGCATTCCTCCTAGGCTACTTGATTACATTAGAGATGATGAGATATATCTGTTCTGGGGGTGTTTTCAAACAACTAGAAAAGACGGAAGATACCGTCCAAGATAATGAGAACGGTATGCTATAGGTCTACTCGCTCCATAGGTTGGTCTTTTCTATCTCATGATCTGAAATTATTAGTTCCAGTGCCTTGTGAAGTCGACAGACTTCATCAATCGAGAGGAGAAACGCTCCTTTGATGTCTCTGTCCTCCCCCAATGAAAGTCGAACCTTACCGTCATTAACCCAGCCTTCAGGTGTCTTTACTGGTGGAGCCAGTTGTACCTCAAGCCAAGTCCTTCTTGTCTGACCAGTTTCGCGGTCATCAAAGAAGTGCTTGATTTGTAGACGGCGATTGTATGTTCGTGAGTTAGTAGTCATTCTTCTTACAGCTCGTGATACAAGATTTTCATCTTGTTCAAGTGTACTATAGAAAAAAAGCATTTACTTTCATTTCTCGGAAGTTCCGAGCTATATTGCATTGGTGCATTTTCGCCAACAAGAAAAACCTTAACTTCAAACAAGATGGGAATCCAATCAGATTGAGTTTCTAGGATGTATAGAATAGTGTCTGGCAAGAAAAACTACTTAGTTGCTTTAATTATTGTAACAATTATGCTACTACCACTGCCAATAGAGGTAAGTCCGACAGTGCAGGATTCCATCAATCAAGACAACAAGATAGCTGAAAACCTTTCACATATATTGAGTTCACTTACGGAGCATCAGAGAGTAAAAATCTCCGTGCGGTTTCAAGAAAACTTGCCTAAGGAGGTAATTGAAGCAAATCTAGTTCATCTATTGAACGATGATTTTGAGATGCATCATATCTTTCATATTATCCCCGTAGCAACAATTTCAGTTACATCAGAGCAAGTACTCAAACTTGCCAAAGAGAATTTAGTCCATTCAATTATGCCTGAAACCACACGCTCAATATCTCTTCTTAATGCAACATATGTTCCGTCACAGTCCGGCGGAAATAATGGTTATGTCCATTCAGACATCATTCTAGGAACTGAAGGAATTTGGAACGAGGGCTATGATGGATCAGATATGACTGTTGCAATACTAGACACAGGTATTATGGGTGATCATCCAGACCTTGTAGGAAAACTTTCTGGATTTTATGATCTTGTAAATGATGAATCAGATATGAATGAAACTGATGGTATTGATGCATACGATGATGAAGGTCATGGTACAGCGTGTGCATGGTTGGTTTCCGGGTCAGGAGTGGTTAATGGCGGGAAATATACAGGGATGGCACCAGGAGCAGATATTCTGGGAGTGAAGGTACTTGATTCCACAGGCGCAGGCGACGACTCAATAATTGCAGAAGGAATAGAATTTGCAGTTGATGAAGGAGTTGATATAATCAGTCTAAGTCTGGGTGGAGATTGGTCTGATGGAGGATTCATAGTTGAGCCTTCAACATTGGCAGCAAAAGCAGCTGTAGAAGCCGGTGTGACAGTAGTCATCGCTGCAGGAAATAGTGGACCTGCTGCTATGACAATCAATTCACCAGGAATAGTAGACGAAACTATCACAGTGGGAAGTTCTCGATCTACTACCGAAGTTGTGTCATTCAGCAGCAGAGGGCCAGTGGTGAGGACTGTCACTGAGCCAGTTGGTTATTATGCAAAACCAGACATTCTAGCACCAGGTCTTTATGTCTTCTCAGGCATCTGGCCAGATGCGAACACATGGGATTATCCCAGAGTTAATACAACACAATATGGAAATACCTATACATTGTGGTCAGGTACATCTGCATCCGCGCCACAAATAGCTGGTCTTGTAGCTCTTCTTCTTGACAAACACCCATCTTTAACTCCCACCCAGGTGAAAGCTTTTCTGATGGCAGGTTCTACAGACCTTGGTCTTGATGCAATGGAACAGGGTTACGGAATTGGGAATGTTACAGAATCATCAAGGATGATTGAAGAAACATCAGGTTCAATTGCAATAATGACGCCATTGAGATATCCAACTCTACCTGGCACTTCACAAGTATTCATCTTTGGTGACGAAAGACCTAATCAGAGTATCACAGTTATCTCCACATCCAATTATGGTGTTGCGGATGTAAGAACAGTTGGAAATGCTAGTGAATTCATAGACACTGTAGAAGAATTCACAATATCTATTGGACATTCATTTTTCAAAGTAGACTTGGAAGTCCCTGAGAATTTGCCATTATCGGCTGTGGGGCATTATACCGGACATCTCCAACTTGTCCAAAACAATACCGCCATTGCTTCCATGGAACTAGTTTTTGATGTTACAACATATGGAGGCGGAATGATTGTAGATATGGGACATCATTCAGCTGAAGATCCCGATGACATATCTAACTACAATTATTTCAGTGAATATCTGAGGAAGGAAGGATTTGTTACATCGGAATATCCTGAGAACTGGGATGAAATTGCAGGCACGAGAGTGTCGTTCGATTCATCTCAACTATCCACCACTGAAGTTCTAATGATTATGGACACCGAGTTAGCATATTTGGAGTCCGAGGTTCAAGCAGTTCATTCATTTGTTGAAGCGGGAGGAATACTGCTGATTTTGAGTGAAGGTTTTGATTCATCAGCTAGTGGACCTGCGTTTGCTTTTGATTCATATAATGAGATTCTGGCACCGTATGGCATTCAATGCGAACGTAATTGGATAGGTGAAGGTGGAGATATATTCACAGGAGAAGTGTATGGAGTTGATTATGGAGGCACTGTAGAAAATCATTCACTGACTGATGGAGTTGAGAATCTATACATCCTGAATGGCGGTACATTCAGTGTTGATCCCTCAGTTGCTGGCGCAGAGGGACTGGTTTGGACTACTACCGAAAAAGAGTATGCAATTGTGGCTTACGCCCAGTCTGGAAAAGGAAAAGTCATAGCAGTTTCAGATGGTTCACTTCTCTATGATACAACAGTATACGATGCTGCGTTATCTGAAGCTGACAACCTAAATCTGCTTAGGAATATCGCAAAGCTGATCATCCCAGATGTTCCGAGGATATCAGAACTGGAAATTCAATATGGAGAGATTGGAGAGAATGCAGAAATAACAGCATATGTCTTTGATGAAACCTTACTGGATGTGTTAATGACCGTCACAAGAGTTGATGACCAACCAGTCTCATTGACTGTTACCGAATCGCTTGGTTATAAGTTTCAAGCCACTTTTCTCTTGGAGAGAGCGGGTTTCTATAATGTCACTATTATTGCCAGTGATGCTGAAGGCAATATGAAAATTGTAAAACGTTCAATTCTCATTCCTGTGGAAGGGTTGGATCCAGAATTGTCATTCAATGTTATGATAATATTACTCGGTGTCGTTGGAGTAGCACTCGGATATGTTGCTTTCCTGAAGTTTGGTGGAAAACGAAAAATCAAGAGAGTGACTGAGCGAGAGTGGGAACCTCAATGGGAGTCTGATGGATCTCCGCCGTCTATTGAATAGGACCAAATGTTCGTTCCATTAGGTCCTTCAATTGTTCGTGACGAGATTCTAAGAGACCACGCTCATTGATATTTGCACCAGATTCAATTCGTTCGAAAATCTGGTACCCAATTCTTGCTCCCAAACGAGGTGCTAGAACTTGACCCCCAATTATTTTGCCGGATGTATCTGTTATCAGACTAATCTTTGTGTACTCGGCTTCATCATCAATGGAATAGGTCTTGGTTTTTATTCCTAGTTTTTCAGCAGTCACCGAGGAATGACCTGTGCAAACAATGTCTGTGCCAAAAATCCGGTCATATTGAAAACGTATATACTTGTCATCATAATTTTTGGTTCCACCAACAGCTGCAACACCAGCTTGTCTTCCGGCTCTAGCAGCTGTACTTCCAATTGGCATCATTTGAGGTTTCCCAGTCAAGGAGTCCTTCATTTCTACGCAGTCCCCCACTGCATAGATATCAGATACAGAAGTTTCCATCAATTCATTGACAACTATGCCACCCAATTCCCCAATTTTGACATCTATTGATTTAGCAAGGTCCACATTCGGTTTAACTCCAGTCATAAACAGAACTGCATCAGTTTCATATTCCATCCCATTTAGTACAATCCTCTCCACTGAAGAAGCACCACTGAGTTTTGCGGGTGATACTCCAGTGTGTATGGTTAGCGTACGGGGCATCCTTGCAACAAGCTCTTCGCTCATCTCCTCCTCCAATAATCTACGCATGACACGAGAACGAACGACCAAATGCACTTCGTTCCCTAGTTCTAAGAGTTTCTCAGCCACCTCTAGACCACTGAAACCCGCACCAATAATGAAGAAGATATTCTTACCTTCCATGTCTTGCGCAATTTGAGAAGTGTCACCCATATTCTGGATAGTGTAAACCCCGGACAGTTCGAAACCCTCTATTTTTGGTACAGAGGGCTTACCCCCTGTTGCCAAAATCAGTTTGTCATAATTCATTTGTTTCTCTTTACCATCCAAAGAATAGGTAATTTTCTTGGAGTCAGTATCAATTTCCGTCACGGTCACACTTGATATGACTTCAATTCCTTTTTTCTTCAAAGAACTTGGTGAACAATCCTCAATATGCAAATCACTCGTTTCGGGATATTCGATTGCTAACGATGAACCAGGTTTGCGATGAGCTGGATAAACTTCTTCAGTCAATATACTTACTTCAGCATCTCTATTGAAAGTCTTCGCAGCTACTGCTGCTGATACACCGCCAGGCCCATAGCCAATTATTATCACGTTCATCTTCTTTTAACCTCGGTAACGCTTCATTCCTATCACCACTATTGCTAATACTACCACTGCAATACCCCCAATAAGGATTACATACGAATAATCTGGAACAATAGACAGAGATGCAAAATTGCTGGAAACCTCTCCTGTAGGTCCAATAGCAGTTACAACTACTTCGTATTCACCTAAAGGAAGATTGCCAGGAGAGATTTCAAAGTCATAGATACCGTCTTCGCCATTCAAAGTGAAATTCAGTGTGAATCCATTCGTAGAAACTAGAGATAAGATTACATCTTCTACTAATAGAAAGCCACCTATAACAATCTGACCTGATATCCTTTCAGAAATGAAAGGTCCAACACGTACTATCTCAGTATCAAGTGTTGACGACAAGATTTCAATTATGCTGCTGATACTCGCACTCATCGGGGACAGGGGGAATATTAGATTCGCGTTATTGTCAGTTATTTCAATTTTTAGACTAAGCAAGTCATCGGTTGTGATTTCTGATGATAGAATCCGAAGTTCGATATTCGACACACCGCTCTGCGATTTCGATTTGATTGTTTCACCACCGCCATCCGTGGCTTTAATATTAATAGTGAAGTCATCCACCATAGTATCCTTATCAGAAATTGAAACCGTGATGTTATAGCCCTCGGGATCCCTAGTGGTCTTTAGCGATTCAATCAATGGACTCCACTGATTTGTTATGAATTTATCATCGGTCGTATCAGCCAGAGATACAGTTGAATTCTTAGTAATTATAGAGATCTCCCAGTCAGATAGTGCTTCATCAGCGGCAATCTCAACAATAACTCTGGAGGAAATATTATACCAATCTACATCGAGCGATGAAACTGAGAATGATGAACCATCCCATTCATAGATACCTGACAGATTATCAGATATGTTCAGTAATAGATCAATACCATTATTCCCAGTTGCCATAGAGTTGTCAGTGTTTGCCTCTATAATGAAGATATCATCAGAGTGTGAGAAGTCTACTTCTCCACGCATCTCTGTACAAATAGAGATGGAGTTTAATCCACGATGGTATCTAATCTCAATTATATCTTGATTTGGTTCTATTGTCGAGAGTATTTCATCTTCAACTAGAACTGGTTGCCCACTCCAATATATCTCCTTGAATTCGGGATAGAGTAGTTGTTCAACGGACCATACTGAATCTACTGCACCCCATCCCCATTCGATGTCAGGTGCCAAGTAATTTGATTCAATACCCCCTGAGCCTTGTAATAATGCTGAAAGAATTCGCCATTGATTATCATCTCCAGATGCTTGGAAGAGTAGAGCGACAAGTCCTGCAACATGGGGAGCTGCCATACTGGTTCCACTACGTGTTGTCCAAAGGGATGAAACACTATTTCTCGCAGCGTTTATTGCATCACCAGGACCTGCAACTTCAGGTTTGATTGCACCATCGATACGAGGACCCTTACTTGAGGAGGCACTCAGGTCTTCTGTAACTTCATTATATGATGCAACTGTGACGCCCAAATCAGCGGTACCAGGTGAACTAATAGTTCGTTCATTGCTCACATTTGATGTAAATCTTAGTTGAGTACCAGACCAACTATTGTCCCAAACATAAGCATCAACGAATACCTCAGCACCTTCAGGATTAGACAAGCTCATCGTCCATGTGCCTGAAGACCAATCATGGTCTGAAGTTGAAATCTGTACAATAAGTCGATTGTATCCCTTTTTACTTCCATCAATGAAGACATAAGCTGAAAGCTCATCGTCATCAAGTGCATACGGATTACCTACCACTTCTGAGAATTTACCAAGATCAATAGCTTCACCACTAGGTGGCGTTAGAAGTATATGTTCATCGTCATCTTCGCTTCTCCAGATGACATTGAGAAATGAGTATTGAGAGGGATTGTTGACATTTATGGTAGCACCAGCTTCGCTTCCACCATCTACACTAAAACTAGCATGTTTAGACCTACCACCTAAATTACCTGCGGCAAGAGTTGAAATGATACCATCACTAAGAAATGCCTCTGTGATTGCAATGTCTTCAGGGTCAGTTCCATCTAGAAATCCCAAATAACTGGAGAATGACATATTGATGATGTCAGCTTCATTTTCTACAGCAAAGAAAATTCCATCAAGTATTGAAGCTGAATCAAGAGGACTCGCAATAATCAAAAGATCTGCTCCGGGGGCCATTCCTACATATGATGTCATATCAGGAATACCACCTGCTGCGGTTGAAGCTACATGTGTGCCATGCCCATTTGTGTCAGACAACAATGTAGCCTGTGTCAAATTCACACCTCGAACATAAACAGAACCGGTATTTTGGTCATAAATTTTGTAGACCTTCGACTCACCAAGCAAAACAACCTGTTCGGACTCCAGAGAGCAAACACCATCTCCATCTTGATCTAGGGGACCTAACCACCTATCACCTTCATCATATTCGAATATCCCATCATCACTGACATCAATAAACAAGTAGTCGCTATGATAAGAGAAATCAGGAAGTATCTGGTTGTTCACAGAATTGATTGGTCCTTCATCCGAGTCTATTAAGTTGTCAGAGTCAAGATCCGCGAAATAATTACTCCCATCATACAGGATTGTTAGAGCATTTGTGCTTGGTCTCCAGAAGGAGGGATGAAGCCAAGTGGCACCTGTGTCAATAACAGCAATTAGAGCTCCAGAACCAGTAACAGGGCTCTCATTAATAGTCAAATTATCCCAAACTTGTGGAGCGTTTGTAGATGGAACGGATGTTGTCAACGAAGGGAAAAATTGCTTACTGCCTGATGTGGCTTTCTCTAATCCTAATGACAGCAATTTTTGAAAATCGACATCTTTGGTGATTCTGGTTGAATATACCCTCCCCACGTGAACTACTGATTGCCTTCTATATACAAATTCAACACCGGCAGATTCAGCCATCTTTATCTTATCAGCATCCAACTCCTTGTCAAAAATCAATATGGCAGATATACCATCGTCACTAGCCAGAGTATGTTCTTTAGATTGTGTTTTCAATTCCAATCTGAGTGATGAATCAACTCTGTTCCAAAATACATCTTGAGGCTTCATTTGTGTTTGAGGCACAATAGTGGGGAACATGATCATTGACGATGTAATCAAAATTAATATGGCAATTTCTAAGGTTTTCATTGTGCGACCTCTGACCAGTAATTTCCACGTAATCTTTTTGATATTGATATGCTTTTGCCTGAGAGAAAAAAAGCGATATATCTTCACAATACTATTTTCTCATCCATAAAGAACAGTCTGTAGGGATATTGGATAATAGTAATCTTAGACCAGAGCCTATTTATGATTGAGTAGAAAGAATTGAAAATTGCAATGGCTTTGATACATGACCACAAGAGCCAATACTGAAAGCGATGGTTATGGAATTGGACATGAGTGTTAAGACAATACCCCCTGAATTTCACTTCATGCTCGAAAGGGACAGTATTCCGTGGAAAAACATAAGGAAAGAAGCTCTTAAGAGAGAGAAGAAGGGGAAATCAAGATTTGAAGCTTTCACAGACGCAGTCATAGACTTGGCTTCAAAGGAGAGTATGAAAAGTCCTAACGAAGATATTATTGAGTTGGGAGTACAGGCTTGCCTATTCAGAGGAAGGTTAGCTGAAGCCCTATTCCTTTCGACAGAGGCTGATGCAATTCAAGCGCTCAGTCTAAGAGCTATAGGATTATTCGTATTATCGGATGTCAATGGTTTACGAGAAATTGTGTCAATAATGAGTGAGAAAGTAGAAGATGATTCTAACCCATCTGACAAAATTAGACTCAGTACAGTAAAAGTGTTACTTGCTGCGGCTGAGAGAGATACGAGTGTTATAATGTGCGTAATGGAATTTGATAATCTATTGGAAACATATCCTGAACAAGTTGAGGAACCTCTAACAGAAACCATGTTTACCATGTATGTTGTGGGAGCATTATTACGTGAAGTAGGAGAAGCAAACCGTGCATCTCGGATAGCTGATACTCTAGAGGACATGGCTGAAAAGAAGAATAATCGCATGTTCCTTGGGCTGAGCGAAATTCTTCGTGGGAATATCTGTAATCTAAGAGGCGATCTTGAAAAAGCAGAAAAACATTATCTTCGCATGAAAGAGCTCAGTGAGGAACTGTCATTCAATCTTGGTCTAGGAATGGTGAATAATAATCTCGGAACCTTACGACTGAATTCACTCCGTCTTGAGGAAGCTCTAGAAACATTTGAGAGAGCACTTGACCTTATGGAAGTTGATGTGCTAAAATATCATCCCTTAATCAACCTAGGTGAAATTTGTCTTATGCTAGGCAAATACGAAGATTCCCAGAAGTATTTCAAAGATGCCTTAAAAATTGAAGAAAAATTACAGAGTGGCACAATAGAAACTTTTGCGTACTATTCTATCTTGTTGAGTAGGCTTCATCGATATGAGGAAGCCGAAGAATATCTAAACAAAGCTGAAGTGATTGCTAGGACTTCAGAAAGGCCACTTCAGAAATGTGCATATCACCATGCAGTAGGTGTTTTTGCTTCTACAACAAAGAAATGGAAAACAGCCATCGAGTCATATGAGTATGTTCTGAAAATCGCTAAAGAGAATTCAATCTTCGAGTTCTTAGTTAGGTCAGAATTAGAACTCGCACGAACATATCTTGATATGTACATGGAGAAAAAAGATGAGGAATACCTAGGCAAGGCAGCTTATCATCTTGATGATCTTATCCAACTCGGGAAAGAACAGGGATTGCAATCGCTCTATGCTGAAGGTTTGCTATTGCGAAGTGATGTTCTCAGATTAGCCAATAAGGACCTCGAAGCGAAGGGGGATATTGAACGAGTAATCAGCGTGGCGAGGTTTGTAGGAGATAAACGCATTCAGAAACAAGCCGAGCTTAGAATTCAACTACTTGAACAACCAGTTAGCACTGCAATGGAACAATTAGCACTTGGTATTGAAAAGTCAATGGATCGTGCTGCAGGTTTTAAACCTGCTAGTACACTAAAAGAAGTTCCATTGCCACATCTACACGCAATTGTGGCTATTCACAGGAATTCTGCACTGGCTGAATTTGTCCATCACTTTGATTCTGAAATCAAAATGGACAGTCATCTTCTCAGTGGTTTTATCTCAGCAATAACAACTTTCACGTCAGAATTGATGGGACACAGCGGTCTCTTAAGGTCAATAAACCATGAAGGGTTCACATTGATGATGGAGCATACAGAATATCGTATTGTGACTTTGATTGTGGACAAGGAAACCTTTGATATACGTTATTTACTACGTGAGTTTGCTAAGAGGTTTGAAACAAAGTATCCAGGCTCCAAATTTGACGGAATGATTCCATCAGATTATGTTGATGCGCAGGAACTAGTGAACGAGGTTTTCACATAGAGTTCAACAGAGCCTAAATTCAAGAAGTTTCTGGAAGTAAAGGAAATGAATTTTCAAAACGTAAAATAGACCTGTCAGAACTCTCTTCGACAATTGGATAAAGAGCAATGTTGTAATCTGAAAATGAATCCAGAAGTCTATTTCCCCATACAGAAGGTGCAGAAACTATCGCAGCACACTTTTCCTCAGTGGTAATTATTGTGCTTTCAAGAGAATTACCTAATATAGAGTCGTAGACTTGCGATTTCTCCCCCATCACCAAGTGTGTAGAACGAATTCCAATATGATTGAAATTAGGTACGAAAACGATTAGACCAGAATCGACTAATGACTCTACTCTTTGAGGAGAGCCTATCAGAGTATCAAGCAATATCTTAGAGTCACCGATTATCAAACGCTCAAGAACAGCCTTTTCAGCATCCGTAACTGTAGCTGAATCTTCCAATTGCAGCTTGGTTCTAAATAGTTGAGAAGGTTCCATTGAAAGTCCGATTTTCTTTAGCGCCCAGCGGATTATTGATTCACCTCTGGATTGAATTCCCCCACTTTTTGGAAATATATCAGCAACATCCAAGATATACTCAATTTCAGTTATCATATTTGACCCATGAGGACTAACTGAAAGAGTAAATACTTCATACCCGTTGAGATAATCAATGGAAAGCCAAGAATCTTCTTTCTTTGAGTCAGTGGAAAAACATAGATTGATTCCCAAGGGAATAGGATTACAGAGAAGTCTTGGAGCAAGATGGATGTTGTCCATTCCTTGTTTCTTCTTTGGAAGTTCTCTAGGTCTTTGGAGAGCCTTTGTGAAACTATTGAACACATGGATTGATTCTGTTCCTAATGATACTTCATGTAAGTCATGCAAGACCTGCATTGCTGTACTCATTTGTGCTTCATTGATTGATGGAGCGACTTCTTTCAATAGTCTCAGAATTCTGGAATAGCCCGATTCTAAATACACTGCAGCATGATTCAATAAATGAGAAACAAGCTTTTCGAAAGGAGTAGCTTTACTTAGCTCTATCCAATATATACCCCATTTTTCACGGTTTTTGCCTTTTAGTAACGAGTATGCAAATCCATTTGCAATGCAGGAGATGGACTCATTCTGCATTTTTTCGAAACCAACTTGGATTAGGAAAGCTGTTCGCAGAGCGATACCATCGAGAAGATCCGTTGTGACAATGGACTCCTGAAATAATAGTGTGTTATCCTCAACTACCTTATGGCCAAAATTTTGTGCTTCATGATTTAGTATGTCTTTTACTAGGTAGAGATTTGGAAAGTCGGTTTGAGATTCGCCAAGATAATTCGCAACTCTTCTTATTGCTTTTGAAATTGCAGACTGAAATTCATCAGTCGCTTCCATCCTTAGTTCAAGTTCGGTTGGAGGCGTTGGTTTCTCAAATTTTCTAATTAGTTTCGATTTCTTTCGTAATTTTGTGTATACTTGAGAATCAATATTCTCAGCAATTGCCATAATCCCATCCATTCTAAAGAAATACACTCGCACTCTATCGAGACTGACTACAGCAACCAAGTAGTTAATACCCTTCAACTTCTTGAAATATTTCCTGAGAGTTGAAGCCTTTACTCTGAGTACTTCCACTAACTGCGCTCCAGTTTCATTAAATTGCCGCTCACCAAACTTGGCAATTTCTTTAATTACATCACTCTGAGTACGAGACATAATCTTCTCCTCGCATATGATGATAAGAGGATATCCCATTAAAAAAATCGACTTAAAATCTGCACAGTACATCAGCCTTAATTAATTTCAAATACGAAAAAAGCCGAGAGAATACGACAATGCAATTCGACATGACTATGATAATCATTTGGTGGGTTGTGCCACTTCTTCTTCTGCTTGGAAGAGCAGGTCTTCAAGCATATAGAACAAAACAAAAGAAACAAGAACTTGAAGAGATTGAATCCAAAACTACACCATTTACCAGACAACTCTAATTACTAAGCAGGTTAAGTTACCTGTTCCGCTTTTTCATAAGCAGGCATGAGGATATCCCGTGTTGGAGTTGTATTCATAACAACATCAAGCATTTCTTCATTTCGCATCAAGATACAACCCAAGAACTCATACTCAAATTTATCAAGCCTAATATTCACACCACGCCTTGGAATTTGTGTGAGTAGAAGAACTATACTGAAATTACCACGTGGTAGTTGATTGAGAATGCCCCTCTTCATGTCCGGTTCAAGCTCATCCTCGAGTTGACGTGTCATAGAACCTCGTTCCATGAAATTGTACCGAATTCTCTCAAAATCTCCACTTACGCTTTTTTTCGGGCGAATGAAGGAAATTGAATATCCTAAACGTTTCAAAGAATTATAACCAATCATGGTCCGGAAAAGAGGCGGACTCACTGGTTCCAATTCCACTTTCCTCAATTCAACAATATCGTCGTTTCTTCTCACTTTTAAGTTCAAGGAGGCACACTCCCATCGCGTTAGGTCCCACTTGCATAAACGGTATTAGTGAATAAAAAGGGTATGATAATTCAATCCGCATATGCACGTTCTGCTTTTAATAGACGCTTTTTAATATCCAATCTTCCACCATATCCACCTAAAGATGTACTACCTACTACTCTATGACAGGGAACAACTGGACAAAATCTATTGTTACTCATGACATTTCCTACGAACCTTGCAGCTCTATGTAGACCTGCAAGCTCTGCAACTTCGCCATATGGCATAGTGGTGCCATACGAAATTTTCAATGTCACATTGAGTACTTTCACATGATTCTCGGAGAGTCCTGAAAAATCAAAATTGATATGATTCAAATTCACTTTCATTCCATTGTTTATGTCATGGACCAGCCGTAAAATAGATAGACGCGGTGGTGTATTATTGATCAGCAGTTCTTTTCCATCCACAGTATCAATGGCTTCTTCTCTATTTTTCCTTGGCAGACATGTAGCATAGAGACCTGCAGTTGTAAAGACTCCTACAGCGAATAGTCCATCTTGTTCAAGGATGGCTAATTCTTTGTCCAATTGGATACCTCTTTCACTTCAACAGCATTTATTGGCAACATAAGCAAGAAGAGAGCTAAGTTCAGGGTCGCTCTTCTTTGAACCCATCAATGACCAACCACCATCTTCATTCTGTGTCTTGGAGATGAGGTCCATGCCTTTTCTGAGAACCTCTCGCTCCTTGTCATTCTTAGGTGGGCCAACAGCTGTCAAGTCAACCATGTCAGAAACGGATTTGTTTTCTACGGCTGACGCAAGATGATGCAGAAGTGCCGCCCTTGCGTCCTCATAGACCTTGTTATCAACAGGCACATCAACTTCTCTTAACGCAGGAAGAATGTTTCCTGTACCAAGCGGATCGGATTCGTCCCTTTCTATATAATCGGGCCAATGACCATCTTCGTTTTGAGAGTACATAAGAAAGTCACGAGCTCTTCGTAGTCGTTCTGTGTTTTCATATCCTGCAAGACATAAAGCTTCCAAAGCTTTTCCTGTCAACCATGTAATGCTCTTACCCACAGGATACCAATCTCGCCCCCATGTAGAACCGTATTTGTCTTCGATCAAAGCATCAAGATTTAGAGTTTCGGCAAACCCGCCATCGTTCTTCTGTCTTGAAACAAGAAATTGAATCATTCCTTTTACCAAATCAGAATGTTGATCTTCGAACTTCAAAATGAGTGGCAAAACCTCTGCTGTAACCTTTACAGAACTTGGATTCCCTTTTTGAAAATCAAAAGGTACCCCTCCATCATTGTTGACTAAGCTTTCGAGTTCCTTAATCCAAGACTCGATGGTGTCAGAAGGGACATCAAATCCAGCATTCGTGATTCTTAGTTTTTCAGCAATATTTCCATTTCTCAGAATGTAATTTTTTGTATCATATAGAAGGTTCACAGCTATACCTCCAGTTGACTCTAGTATCATCACTACACAAAGCTTGAATAGAATTCAGAGCGACGTCTAGATTCCATCAGCGTCACTAGATAATATCTTCATTCCTTGGTCTTAAAGCTTTTTCGCAGTGATTTTATGATTATCAATCCTCGGATTCATAGTATTCAAGAATCTCTTTACGGCGCTCTCTGCGTTCATCTTCAGACATTTCAGACTGTCTTCTTTCCTCATCTTCAACGACAACTATTTTTTCACGAGGAGAATGTTTCACGCGGAATTCTACCTTGTAGCTCTCCTTCTTAACTTCTTTCTCATGACCACATTCTCTACATTTCAAAATACGCTTGTCATCTTTCTTCACAGGAAGCATTAATGCGCCACATTTTTCACAGAATTCCATATTGGTACCCTCAAAGTGTAATGGCTCTCGGCAGCCTATCAGATTTGAATTTAAGTGTGACGTTTGCGCCATTTAAACTAAGATTTTTTACGTCTTTGATAATAAAGTCTATCCTCAACTAACAAATATAACATTTCTTGAGTTGTTGTAAAGATGATATTGTTTTGTATCACTTCATAAAGAGTATACTCGCATAGTCCTTATACCAAGAACAGCTCCGCAGTGAGAGCATTACTGTGTATATATTCCAACTAAAATGTTCTTTGCATCTTCATAAATCCATTCTATTTCTTTGATAGTAATGCGAGCTGATGAAAAATATGGAATATGAAAAACAATATTTCGTAAGGAAAGATTTATGATTCAACTTCACACGCGACCGGTCAGATTCTATTAACATATGATGGAGATTATTGCTATGGTTAAGGTTGTCCCATTCAAGGCGTACAGGTATAATCCAGATAAAATTAAAGATCTCTCCAAGGTGTTTGCACCTCCTTATGACATTATCAAGGGAGAAAAAGTTGACAAGATTCAATCAATGTCTGATTATAACATAGCTTGGATAATTAAGAATAAACCAAGAAACACTGATACTGAAAATGACAATCAGTACACAAGGGCAAGAGACCTTCTACATGAATGGATCAAAAGGGATATACTAAAACAAGACGAAAAGGAATCCTTTTACGTTTATGGACAGAATTTCGAGGTTCATGGTAAGAAACTCTTCAGGTTTGGATTCATTGGACTAATTGAATTGGAGGAGTTTGCTACTGAAGCTCCAAAAGACGGAGAGTTTGCAGGAGTACTACAACATGAAGAAACGTTGCCAAAAGATATTATCGACCGGCTTAGCCTTTGTAGAGAGGCAATGGCAAACTTCGGTCAGATTTTCGTAATCTATCCAGACCATGAAGGTGGAGTAGATAAGGTCTTAGAAGAAGCCATGAACGACAATCCTGTTATTGATATTACAGACTATGAAGACGTCAGGCATAGAATATGGAAGATTGATGATGAAAAACAAACATCAGAGATTTCCCAATTGATGAAGAATAAGTATGTAATTATCGCAGATGGACATCATCGCTATAAGACAGCTCTTCAATTATCTAAGGAAAACCCCGACTTGGATTCAGCAAAATACAGAATGCTAACATTTGTGAATGTATCAAATCCGGGTTTGGTAGTTTTGCCAACTCATCGATTAATTCAAAATCTTGAAGAGTTTGACAAAGACGCGGTATTGAAGAAGCTGAAGGAATACTTTGAAGTATCTGTTTTTGATGAAAAGGAACCTATGTTCTCATTGATGGATGAGGAATTCAAAGAAGGTAAACATTCCTTCGGTCTCTTTATGGATGACGGGCACTTCTATACCCTCACTCTCAAAGATAGAAGGGTCATGAATGAACTCCTACCAGACAAATCCGATGAACTGAAACAGTTGGATGTGACAATACTTCATTCACTTATTCTGGACAAAATGCTAGGTATCGATAAAGAAAAATTACAACAGGGGACGATGACGGGCGGCGGATTTGTTGTCTATCTAAAGGGCATTGGAGATGCGGTTGAAGAAGCAATCCAATCAGTCAAAGATGACGCACAAGCTGTATTCTTAATGAACCCAACAAAGGTTGAAGAAGTAGAGGCGGTTTCAAAGAACTTTGAGTGCATGCCACAAAAGAGTACCTTCTTCCAACCTAAAGTATGGACCGGATTTACAATAAACAAACTAGATTAGTATTAGAACTTCGGATTGATTGAATTCAGTCCGATTCCAACTCTTTTTTTTCTAATAATTTCACTCATCGATGTCCTTAATACTAGGGAATGAATGCGAGCTTCTCGTCGACAATAAAGTCTACAGCAGTTTTCCTCAAAAAATTGGATGATGCATAAAATGACGAAGAGAGTATACAACTTCTATCCGGGTCCAGCTACTCTCCCACTGTCTGCCTTAAAGAAAGCACAGGAGAGTCTTTTGGATTTCCGTGGAACTGGAATGTCAGTGATGGAAATTTCTCATCGATCAAAAGAATGGGATGCAGAAATCAATCAAGCCACCGATTTAGTTAGAGAGCTAATGGACATTCCTAGCGATTACGTTATCCTATGGCTTCAAGGTGGAGCATCAACTCAATTCTGGATGGTGCCGCACAATCTCCAAATCAAAGGCAAACCAATGGAATATGTGAATACCGGAGGTTGGTCAACGAAAGCTATCAAAGAAGCGAAATTCTATGGAGATGTAAAAGTCATTGCTTCTTCTGAAGATGAAAAATTCTCCTATATTCCTAGAGATGTAGAATTTGGTGAGAATGCTGCATATGCCCACATCACCACCAACAATACACTCTATGGAACTGAGTGGCATTACATGCCCAAAGTACCAGAAGATGTACCTCTTGTTGCTGATATGTCTTCAAATCTAATGGATGCAGTGAGAGATGTCAAAGATTATGGTGTCATATATGGAGGTGCTCAGAAAAATCTAGGACCAGCAGGAACAACTCTAGTTATCATTAGAGAAGACCTCCTAAAACGTGTACCAGAAAACAGTCCTGCACTACACAAGTGGAGCACTCAGGCAAACAAAGGTTCAATGTTTAACACACCACCCGTCTTTGCAGTCTATATGTGTAAATTGGCAATGGAATGCTTGAAAGAACTTGGTGGAGTTTCAGAAATGGAGAAACTCAATCGTGAGAAAGCTAGATTGCTATATGATGTGATTGATGCTTCTGATGGATTCTACAAAGGACATGCTAGGAAAGATTCCCGTTCGTTGATGAATGTGACATTTACCATGGCCAGTGAAGAAATTGAACAGAAATGTGTTGAAGAAGGTACAAAGAGAGGTCTTGTTGGTCTCAAAGGACACAGATCAGTCGGAGGCATGCGTGCATCAATCTACAATGCAATGCCACTTGAAGGTGTCAAGAAACTGGCTGAGTTTATGAAAGAGTTCTACGACGAACATCAATAGTTCCAAAGAGGTGGGGTAAACTCCCACCCATTTTTCACTTTATTTTCGTTTCTTAAGAAATTGCGAGATATTTGTAGATAAAGCACTTCTCATGATTTCTACTTCGTCATTGCTTAAATTGCCCGAATAGGTACGCCACATTTCATGACCTGCCATTTGTACACTAATATTCTTCATTCCTCTATTCGCAAAGAAATCTCTCAGTGTTGCTGCGATGGAAATCATGACTCCACCAGGGAGTTTGTTTGAAATTGCATCAGGACAGCATTCGCAATCAAGTACTACAACTGTATGTTCGTTATCCAAGAAAACCTGGACAGGCATGTTACGTTCTTTCCTGTCTTGTCTAAATGATAATTCGAAACTTGTCAGTTGTTTCATGTTATACTACCTTCACACTATTATCATCAATTCATGAGGAAAAACGTTGTCATATAAGCCAATCTAGCTGGTTTATGACCTTCTTCTAGACACAAAGAAGGATAATATCACCAAAGCACAAATTATGCCAAATGAGATTGCCAAACGAAGATAGTCTGGTGAATCAGGATGCTCTTGAGATATTGTTGTGGTGTCATCAGTAGAAGTACCTGTAGTATTATCATTGGTTGTAGTATCTGTAGATGAGGTCGTAGTTGTTGTATCATCAGATTCAACAACAAAGAAGTAGATGGGAGAATAAGCCCAATTACCACTAGTATCGTTTGCAAGAATTCTATAGGTAACATTCGTTCCAGAAATGATTTGAGGAAGACTGGATGTGTATATACCATTTGTATTCTGCATTGTATTATTCAATATATGAGTCCCGTTGAAGAATTCCAAGAGCACCAAACTAATTCCATAATCATCAGTTACTGTCACATTAATTGTGGGAAAATCAAATGAAGTTGGTTCAGAAGGAGTTAAGACAGGTATTCCTATTGATGGTGCTTCTACATCTGGTATCGGATATACAGCCAGAACCGAATGAAAGGAATTTAGTTTCCCATGTCCCCATTCATTATTGGGAACGTTTCCTGTATATGAATCAGTCCTAGCATTTTCTTTGATTATGTTGGCAATCTCAGCACCGCAAGAGGAATTGGCTTGCAGCATCAACGCTGCCGTTCCGGCTACATGGGGTCCAGATGCACTTGTTCCACTAAATAGCTGATAAGATCCAAAAGAATCCTCGTATGGTAATGCACCATAACCATTGTACCACGAATACCAGTTAGAGTCATTGGCGAACGTCGTAATTATGTCATATCCACCAGGAGCTGCAATCCCCTGTTTTTGGATCCCGTCAATTCGTGGACCACGGGATGAAAATGAAGCAATTTCACCAACCGTAGTTGCACCCACTAAAGCCCTTGTACGATAGCTTGCAACACTGAGTGCAGAATCTGCAGTAGAGGGCCAAGTTATCTGATATGCATTTGATACATCTGTAGTCCATACTGCACCCCCAGACCATGATGTCTTATCATCAGCTATGTAAGCATGGAATGTAGTATCAAGAGGACAAGTGACATTCAGCTTGTGATATGGGGGGCCATTGGGCGATGATGTAGTTGGAATGGAACCGCTTGTTGTATAGATCCAAATCCCAAGCATTTTCGTTCCTCTAGGTGATGTGGAAATGAAGGACTCGACTCGCAAAGTGTTAGGTCCGAAGGAAGTTGTGGAAGCACTACCAAATGAGAGATATCCATTACCAGGGGATAGGCTGATGACAAATTGTGAAGGCCCTCCCCAAGCTAGAAAATTCATTGTTAGACTGAAGTCGCAGAGTGAGAAATCAGTGTTATTGACCGATAGAAGAGTAATGTAAACTTCATCAGCAGATGAATCCATTACTGGAACATGGAAATCAACTGCATAATGAGTATTCTCAATCACATTGAAAAGAGCGTGTTTTTCCTTACCACCAAGGTTGCCACTTGGAACAATTACGGGAACTCCAGATTCCACAATAGTATCTATGAGTATATGCTCAGCTTCAGAGCTGCCATCCAAGTATTGATATACCCAAGAACCAACCTCAATTAAAATGACATCTGCATCATGCGTGAATGCATAGGTGAGTCCTGCTTCAATGGTCAATGCTTCATTTGTGTTGCCAAGAACTTTAATCATCATGAGTTCAGCATCAGGTGCAACACCAACATATTTTCTATAACCAACCTGACCTCCAAGCAGAATTCCTGCTACGGCTGTGCCATGTCCATCAGTATCCTCATGGGTTGTTTGTGTAAGATTCACACCACGTTCCCAACATCGTACATTGCTAGGTGGTGCTGTTCCGTCACCTTCTACGATATATCGTGTCTTTGATTCGTTCAACATCACTAATTTCTCATCCACATCTAGGAGCATGTTCTGATTTGTATCTTTAACTACAAAGAACGGTTCTCCAATGTTCGGGATACCATCTTGTACTTTACTGTCAACCCATATCCAATCAACATCAGTATCAAATTGTCCATTATGATTCTCATCAAGATAGTAGAGTATCTTATCTGGAGATGATGTAGAGTTTCTATCAAGGTCGATGAAGTCCGAACCATTTGTAGGGATTCCATCAACTGAGTTTTCAAACCAATCATAAGTTTCACCGTGCGCATACCAGAACTCCGGATGATTCCAATCAATTCCAGAATCAAGGTCTGCAATTAGAATACCTTCCCCAGTAACATTTCTATCAAAATCATCAAGTGCATTCCAAACTAGTGACGCATTAATTTCAGGAATTGATACATCCCTTGTAGAATGTAAATTAGCAGTAGCAGTCTGAAATCCAATGAATTCAATTTCGGTTGTTTCAAAGAGTCTATTTAGAGCATCAGCAGTGCCTTCAATCAAGTAGTATTCATTCACGTGACTAAACTTTGGAGAACCCAAAGTAAATGTGATATCCAAGTCATTCAAGGTGTCTAAGAGTGTGCTATCAATCAAAGATGGGATTTTAGCAATAATTGGAAGAACTTCACCAAATTCATCAGGTATTTCTGATAGGTCAATTCCATTTGGGATTTGATGAGGTGTAAATTTCACCTTCATATCAAAGATAGTAAGTGGAGTAAATGCAAGAACAAATACAAGAAGCGTGCATAGGAGTTCTTTCCTCATCGTAGAAACCTCTAGTAAAGCGGCATCACAACCATAACCTAGAAACAAAAAAACCTTCTTTCAGGGGTAATCTAATTATCACTGCTCTGGGTTTTATTCGTCTACAATATCTTCATCGATCTCAAGATTACTATTCGTGGCATCTGAGTCAATGTAAAGAGATTTCTCTGGAATTATGTTTACCAAACTGTAAAAGTCATTACCCTCATCAACACGACTTATCTTTTGACCTTCATATAGTGATGTTCCACCACTTACAAGATATGATATGACTACACAAAGAACTAATGGAATCACAAGATCAAAAGCAACACTCATCTCAAGCATCATGATGCTTGTAGCTACAGGAGTATTCGTGGTAGCAGCTAGCACTGCACCCATACCAAGCACAATGAAAGCTGCAATAGCTTCAGGATAAAAAATCTCACCAAAGATAGCACCTAAAGTAGCACCGATAAAGAGAGAAGATGCAAGAACACCACCAGAAACTCTACCGGCTACAACAAATGAAGAAGCAAATAGTTTCCCGACAAGAAGTATTCCAAGAATAAGCAGAGGATACTGAGCTTCTGCCAATGCATTGATCACATCATAGCCCCATCCTGCTACTGTCAAAGGTGGAGCAGCCATTAATGATACTAGGAAGATAACAACACAGGCCATAGCAGATCCAGCAATTGGGTCCATCCAATCAGGCAACTTAATTGTGAAGAAATTTCTTGTCGCCATTAGTACGACACTGAATACAATTGAGATTAAACCAGCGACTATTCCAAATAGAATTAACACAGGGATTGCTTCAATTGTCATAGTGAAACTTGCATCAAAT
>CAZSWP010000020.1:18601-63673 GCA_964610875.1 uncultured archaeon | reverse complement strand
GTAGACGGTCATGCAATTGGTGCATTCAATGGAAACGATGGTTTCGACTCTATCCTAAGCATGCTTCCAGATAATTTACAGGCTGGTCCCCATGAGGTTTCAATTACTGTTAAACAAAATCGAGTCTATGAGAGCCTATCATGCTCAGAATCATTCTTTGCATATGAGGAAACAAAATTACTACTACAAGTACCTGAAACAATGAAAACGAATACTGAGAATACAATTCATGTTCAGCTTACAGATGCTGACGGTAGTCCTTTGTCTAACAAGTATGTAGTCTTGTCAATATATGATGCTGATGGAAGCTATTCTGCCTTTGATTTAATCACTGATTCATTTGGCGAAGCATATTATCAATGGTCTCCAAGTGATGAAGGTGATTATGATATAGAAGCGTGGTATGGAGGTACAAGTCTCTTTGCAGAAACGAAACCTGAGGCTATTCCTTATACTTCTTCTGAAGTGCTTGAAGGTGGTGGAAAGACTGAAGGTGGTAACTCACCACTCTTCATGCTTCCACTAATGTTGCTATCAGCAGTGAATGTGGCTTTAGAGTTCCTTACTTTTGGGTGCTTGGCATTTCTTATGGCTGAAGCAAAACTGCAGGACCAGACATTGAAGATTAGAAGGATATCATATCCATCAATACGATTGCATAAAGTCAATGTTACAATCTGGCCTTTTGGTCAAGTGGAAATTACAATCCCCATACCTTACATTCATACTGAGAATGATATTTCTATTGATTCGGATACTACACAAATAGAATACTCCGACGCTCCAAATCGAGAAAGTGAATTCAGTATTAAATCAGCTGGTATTGATTCAGATGATGGTTTAGTAGGTGTATTCGATACATTTGGAAAGGGTTTGAGTGGAGATCCTACAGTAATCAAAGAAACTCATACACCAGCTGAAGATGACTACACAACTCCTCCACGAAGAAGCAATCCGACTGACCTCAATATTATGGTCCTAACTCCTGAGCCTGGTGAATACTTCCACAATGTTCCAGAGGTTAAAGTTAGATGGACGGTTGACTATCCTAGTGATGCAACCAATATCGGATGTAAGGTCAATATCGACAATGGAAAATATCAGGAGGCGACTCCTGTTGGAGACCCTCTGCTAGTTGAAGATGGAACAATTCTTAGAGTGACCTATGAGGAATCCTTTGACGCATTGACGAACATTGGAGGATTAGCTAATGATAATCTTGACAATGGTGCTCATAGAGTCAAGATACAGGCTCATGCGGATGACATCTCTGATAAATCATCAGTGGTATTCTATATTTTCAACATAGTTCCTGTTCTAGTGGGATTAGTAGTATTTCTATTTGCGTTGTTTGTTGGATGGTTGATAGACAAGTTAGTTCAGAAATTGATTGGTAATTTCATTCTGAAGAATGAAGCTATCTCAAGACCACTACGAGCAGTTCTTGCTGCACTAACCTCAATTATTGGTTCTATCATCATATACATTCTCATAGCTTGGATTCTGGATTACATTGGAATGCTATTTGGCACGAGCCTTTGGTTGTTCCCAATGTTAGGAATTCCAGTTGGTTTCATACTCTCCCTATTTGTATTTGGAATTGCTATTTGGTGTTATATAAAAGCCTCAAAAGCCGCGAATGCTGGAGTTTCTTGGAAACAAAAAAGAATGACAGTATTTAGTGCAATTTTAAGCGGCTGTCTGACAATATTTGCCATCAGTGAAGTGCTTATCCCAATAATAATGGTCGGTGCAGATGAGAATGCAACAAATGGTATCCCTGACTCAGCTGAGATTGTTCTAGAGTTCCTAACAGCAGTTATTGCTGCAGGAATATCTTCTGCATTGGTCACAAAAGTGATATTCGGCAACTATTCTGCTGTAGGTGATACAGTGACAGTCACTGGTGAAAATCCAAGCACTGCATATTCATTGGCACAGAAATTCATTGCAACACTGGGTGTAGGTATGCAACTACTGCTGCGTACTGGTATTGAGATGAAGCATGCACAGTGGTAGTAAATGGCATACTCTTGGGGTAAGGAATATGAATTTCATTACTCCAAGAGTTCTTTGCTGGATTTACACCCCCAAATATATAGAAGAAATTGGAGTATCAAGGTGAGTGAAGAAAGATGACTGCTAACCATTTTGCTACTAATCACGAAAAATCTGAAGAATTGATATTGGATTCTTTAAATAGGATGGGTCTTGATAAGATAAATGAATACCAAATCAAAGATGTATCATTAAATTATCAACCTGTTTCGGATTCTTCAAAAAATGATGTAAGTTTTGTTTTCCTAAGAGATGGAACTTTGGAGATTGTTCTCCAATACTCTTCCCTTGAGATGGGTGTAAAATACATGTTGGCAAAATTCGCATGGGATTTCAAAGCAAAGCACATCTTTGTCCCTCATAGGAGGTCAACAATCCCTGCAATTCTCCCGATAATCACCTTCATTCCCCCAATGATGCTTTTCGGTGAGGTTGCATTAGGTGACTTAGGTCTATCACTTCTCCTAGGGCCCATTTTGTATGCACTCATCACACTTCCTCTGCTTCTAATTCTCTCAAAGAAAAAACAAGAAGATAATAATTTTGTGAGAAATAGACTTCAAGAATGCTTGGTTAAAGCGGAGATCTATCGTAGAAACGAGATAGATGAACTTGTATCAACAATTACGAATAGATTACCTCTATATCATTTTGTAGAATATGTGTTGTTTGTGCCACTCTTTTCGATATTCATGTGGATGGTCTTTTACCTCAATATGAATCCTTAGACATATCCCTAAGTCAAGCAGCATTTGCAACCAATATATAATATCTAGTAAAAATGATGCATGAAATTAAACATGCAAATTTGTTGAATCAGTGGATTGATAGGATAATAGAAAGAACTTTTGCCAATCCTCTATGATATCTGGGATTGATATAGTGGGTGATAATTTGAACGAAGATGAAAAGACGAAATATGAAGAAAGGATTAGGACACTGTACACAACAATGAATCTTAATGAAGATGACTTTGTACAGGCTGTTGACCTAACTTATAACGAAGTTGCACCTGAAAATCAAACCCTTGTGGATTATGAATATGAGGATGAAGGTACCCTTTCTTTGGTCATTCATGATATATCCGTTGAGAAAGGGATAAAAAATGTACTTGCTAAATTAGCCTATGAAATCAGGGCTAACTATATTTTCGCAGACTTTAGACGAGGCTGGGCTCCAGCTATTATTCCATTAGTTTCACTTGTAATACCTCTCTTTCTCTATGATATGTACACATGGAATAGAGGTAATCTCCTACTTTCATTGTTGCTTCTTCCTACATTATATGCTCTCATTGCATTGCCCTTCATTTTATTTTGCACAAAGAAGAAGATGCAAGATAATGCTTTGATTCGTCAAAGAATGCATGATTATTTGGAAAGAGCATCAATTTATTCTGAGGAAGAAACTTCGGCTTACACCTTAAAATATACCAAGTTCATTCCATTGGATCATGTATTTGATTATATGTTGTTCATTCCAATGCTTATGATTTTCATCTGGCTGGTGTTTTATCTAAATTGAGAAAAAAAGAAAAAGCTTCAGTAGTTCAATTCTACTGAAGCAAAACTCCTTCATCCACTTGCTTTCTTCTTTCCGTAGTAGATTATAACGATTACAATTACCACTCCTGCTCCGAGCCCAGCTACAGCAAGCCCAAGACCTGTCGGATCTATGGGTGGTCCTGCAGTGTCGGTAGTAGTATCTCCGTTGGTGTCATCAGTTGTTGTAGTTGTTGTATCTGTTGTAGTAGCTTCTGTTACGGTGACCCAAACAGTATGACTGGCTGAATTACCTGATCCATCAAATACAACAATTGTGTAATTATGTACACCAACGGCCAGTCCATCCACTGAGATTGTGAACGTGTCAGAATTACTTACCCAATTACTGAAACCATATTGAGTGCCGTTTCGATATATGATATACGAATCAGGGTCAAAATCTGAGAATTGCCATTCTAGGACATTACCTGTATCACCGACTTCATACTTAACATCATCAGGTGCGCTGACTATTGTTGGTGCATTGTTGTCTTGAACTAAAACTGTGAATGAAATCACTGACCACCATCCAAGAGTATCATTCACATAAACACTGAGATTATAGTTCATCATCTCAAGCTCACGGTTGTTAGTAACCACGCCATTCTCATCAATGGTGAACCAGTAGTTGTCATTAATCCACCAATGGTCCAATCCTGACGGATCTGATGCATTAACGTCATATCTGAAGTCTTCGCCCAACTCAGTGATCAAGAAATCTGGAAATGTTGTCCAGAAAGGACTCACCGTATCAATCACGGTCACGAATGCAGTTGCTTTCACATGATGTCCAGAAACATGATAGAAGAACACAGTAATGTTGAACTCCCCTATCTCGAATCTATCGACGTTAAGCTGTAGGTCTGTTCCATCCCACGTGTCATTAATGTGGGAAACTCCATCCTTGTAAACCATGACTTTCCAACCGTTCAATGCACTGCAGTTCCACTCAAGCACATTTCCGGTTGAGCCTAGCTGATAGGTGATGTCTTCAGCATATCCAGCATAGAGGCTTCTGGATGGATAATGGTCTATAGAACCAGTATCACCCGGAATAGTAAAAGTTCCACTTCCTGTATAATTGCTGTACCAGTTCCCTATGCTTATTCCATCATCCCATGTATTGTTCTGACCAGTATTGTCTGCAACATTATCGAACTCGTTCCAGCCTATGTCATTGTAGTACAGAGTTGTGTTTTCACAGTCATTCAAAGTAAGTCCATAGTCGTTGTCATAGATAATGTTCCTAGTGATTGTGTTATTATGAGAATCTTCAAGATATAATCCCCTTTCTTGACCATAGATCTCATTATCAGAAATCGTGAGGTTATTTCCTCTATCGACAACTAAACCTGAGAATGAATTCTCGAATATTTTGTTATTTGTGAAATTACTGAAAGTACACTCAGTGATGGCTATTCCATTGTTAGTATTCCCATAGATCACGTTTTCATCAAATACGAGATAGCTCGAATCATAAATGTTTACTCCACATTGACCGACGAGATGAAATCCCATATCACCAATATTGTCGTGAATTACATTCTCATAGAATGTATCATTTTCACAATACTGAAGATAGATACCATGTCTATTATTACTGCTTACATTGCAGTGGTGTATCTGCCACCCATTGGAAGAATCCAAATGGATTCCATCTTCTATGTTATATGCTATGGTACAGTTATAGATTTCCCCATCATGTGAATACTCACTATATATCCCACAGTGCTTAACTGAGCTAAGACCCTCTCCATTATTCAAGATGGTATTGTTTTCGAGATATGCGGAATGAGAACTCTGGAGGTAGATTCCGTGAATATAGTTGTTTGTGATATGATTGTGTTTTATCTTTACATCAGGAGTTGATATCAGTGTGATTCCGTTCTCTGTATTATCATCAAAAACATTATTCAGGATCGAAACATTATGTCCACCTTCTACCAAGATGCCACATCGCATATCAGAAAGGTAGTAATTTCCCTCAAAGTCTGAATCTTCTATTGTGCTATACTCGGATTCGTAAAGATAGATTCCATGACCTTCATTATATGATACATTACAGTTGTTTACTGTTGTATTTGGTGATTGTTCAATATCCATTCCACCTAGATCGTTCGAATATACGGTTGAATCGTAGATTTGGAAATAATTTGACCACTCGACATAGATTCCAACATAGGGACAATCTTGTATCCAAGCATCTGTAACAGTTGTGTAATTCGTATTTGCTGCGAATAGTCCTGAATAGCAGTCATAGGCGTCAATATCAGTCACTTGGGTATACTCACTATTCCAGAGATAGATTGCATAATTACTGGTGTCCAAAAAGGTACAATTGTCAATCTTGATATTGTAAGAATCCTGAATGAAGAATCCGTAATTATTTGCATAAACTGTTGTATTCTCAATGATTCCTGTTGAAACATTATTGAATCTAACCGCATATCCTGATGAAGAACTGTTCTCCGCAAAGTAGCAACCAGTAATTTTGAAGTAAGTCTGAGTGACATTGCGAATATAGATACAAGTCCCATCATTAGTGATATTGTATCCCTTAATGAGATAGGGTTCATCTATTGCTCCAGTTCCCTCCCAGCCTGCAATAGTCGCTTGCTCATGAAAATCTGAGTCATTTGCAATATCAATAACTGGATATGGCGTATAGGCAACTATACCCCTACTCTCCATTTCATTCTCAATTGATACAGTAGTATCCAAACTCCCAGAAATGGAGCTTGAAATTATCAATAGCATTCCCAAAGATAGTATGAAAATTAACTTAGCATGCTTCATATGAATTCTCCTCTTAGCACCACGCGAAAGGCTTGCGAAAGTCGCTTGCAGGTGACGTCAATGCCAGCTTTGGCTAGTTTGTGTTATACATAAAGACAGTTTAATTTTACGGATGAATTAAATTCTTAAATCAACACTATTTCTTGATACCATGTCGAGCTCGATATCGCTCTAGGGCATCAGAACCGAGCCTCCCGAATCTATCATCCAGCTCACGTCTGCTTATTCTAACAGAAACCGGTCTTCCATGACAGCATCGATATCGGTTCTCAGTTTTAATTAAGCTACCTAGCAATTCTCTAATCTTATCTTCACCGAGTGTTTCACCAGCTCTGATCGCTGAATGACAAGCGGTTAGTTTAACAAAATCATCCATGAACGTGACTGAAGCAGCCTTCTCACCTAGCAGTAGCATTCTGTCTATCAATGCTATCAACTCTTGTTCATCGGCACGTCTTCCCAGAATTTCAGGCAGTGAAGATATGAGAATCTCATTTCCACCAAAACTGCTGATCTCATAACCAAGTGATTCAAGAGTAGAGGAGAGTTCTGTGATTCTTTCTGCGTCTGTAGAATCGAGCTTCAGAACAATTGGTTCTAGCAATTCTTGGACCACAACTGTACCTGAATTTACTTCATCTCGTAATTTCTCATAGAGAACCCTCTCATGGGCTGCATGTTGGTCCACAATAAGTAAACCGTTATCAGTAGCAAGAATAATGTACAATTCATTAGTTGTACCTAGGATTCGATAAGCGCCGCCTAATTCTTCAGCTTCGTATTCTAGAGGATGCTTTACCTCAGCAGTATGAATTTTCATCTCCTCAATTAGCCGTGAATCCTTCAGTTGTATTGATGTCGAGGATTCAGTTTCACTAGCAACCTTTCCGGTTAGCGTAGTATCACTGAAATCTTCAAGTGACTCGGTTATTTCAGGTGGTGGTGTTTCAGCAAGTACTTGTCGAATTGTTGTGCGAATTATCTCTGCAATCATATCGATATCTTGGATACGCACCTCTCTTTTGGTTGGATGAACATTGGGATCCACCTTCTTTGCATCAATATCGATGTCAATTACACAGAAAGGAAACCTGCCTTTCATTAACAGTGTTGAGTATGCTTCTTCAACAGCAATTCCAAAACGTTGTTCCTCTATAGGTCTCTTCCTGACTGAGAAGTACTCACGGGAGCGGTTTCCTCGTGTAATAGATGGGTCTCCAATGAAGCCATTAAGTATGACATTATCCTCATTGATATGAATCTCGATTAGACACTCAGCTACATCCATTCCCCAGAGTGCTAATGCACGTTCAATCCTTGAATGATTTGGTGGACAGTCAAGATACGTGTTCCCATCTCTGAGAAATCTAAATCCAACATCATTGCGAATGATAGCATGCCTCATGATGACATCAAAGATTCTCTGACTCTCTACTCTTGCATCGGAAAGATGCTTCTTACGTGCGGGTACTTTTCCAAAGAGTTCTGTTACAATTACTGTAGTTCCATGGGGTCTAGCTGCTTCTGTTGTGGAAGGAATCTCTCCTGCACGAGCTATTATTTTAGTGCCTATTTCTTCAGACTCATGTCTTGTTATTATCTCGAGATTTCCAACAGCCGCTATACTTGCTAATGCTTCACCTCGGAATCCATAGGTGAATATTTGTTCAAGGTCATCTCTAGACGAAATCTTACTGGTCGAGTGACGTAGAGTGATAAGTGGTGTGTCTTCTTTCAGGATTCCTGAACCGTTGTCAGACACTTTGATTGATTTGATACCTCCATTTTCAATTTCAATCTCAATCTTTGTGGCTTCAGCGTCTAAGGCATTTTCAATCAATTCTTTTACTATCGATGCTGGATTCTCCACTGCTTCTCCTGCTGATATTAGAGCTACAAGTGATTCATCGAGGACTCTGATTTTCCCCATCTTTCTTCACTTCATGCATGACTCTCGTATACTGCTTCCCCACCAAGAAACGTCCTCTCTATCTGAATATCTTTGATCATATTTGGAGGAGTTCTTAGAATGTCTTTTGACAAAACGACAAAATCAGCTCGCTTACCTTCCATGATACTACCAACAGTATGTTCCAGAAAAGATGCATATGCACTCTCTAGAGTGTAACATCTGAGTGCTTCTTCTACGGTGAGCTGCACTTTGGGATTTAGATGAGTGGTTGCACACCAAATACCATAGAGTGGACCAAGTGGCATTCCATCAGAACCAAAACAGAGACGGGCTCCATTGTCAAGCACAACCCGGAAGTTGTTTAGATACTTTACTCGCTCCGGACCAAACCTCTCATCATACATACCTCCCTCGAGCTGCCATTCTCCCACAAAGTTTGGTTGCATGGAGAGAATAATTCCAAGAGCAGCCGCCCTACGAATTTGTACTTCTGATATCATTTCTGCATGTTCAATTCTATGACGTTGTGTTCTCACAATCGCCTTTTCTTCATCAGAGAGTTCCTCAAAAGCGGTTAGTATCATCTCAATGGCTCTATCACCGATAGCATGTGTCACTGTCTGAATTCCTGCTCCAATGGCCTTCTTGATGACCCTTTGGAATTTCTTCTTTTCGTAGAGTAGCCTACCTTTGTTGTCCTTCTCACAAAGATACGGTTCGTTGACTGCTGCGGTTTTCGCACCTATCGATCCATCTGTGAATATCTTCAGACCACCAATTCTGGATAGTGGTGTGCCCATTCCAGATGTAATCCCAATTTTTACTAGATTACTGAGAAGGTCGTCTGGAATATTAACAACAATCCTTGCATTGAGAAGATTCTTGTGTTCAGCTTCTCTTATCTGTCGTAGCTGACCATGTGCAATATTATCAATGGCGGTTGTGATTCCCAGACTCGCTGCAATGCGGGTCCCCATTATTGCACCTTCATAGGTCTCTTCTGGACTAGCTCTAATGCCTTTATACATATCATCTATGTCTCTAAGGATTCCTGTTGGGTTTCCTTTCTTATCCTTGTCCACACCTTCTTGATTCAAATCTATCCCTATTTTGTCTAAACCTAGTGTATTGAGTGACATGAGATGACCATCGACTCTGATGGCACAAACAGGATGTTTCTTACTGACCGTGTCTAAATCCTTTGCAGTCAAATACCGTCTGTTTTTCCACTTACTTTCATCATATCCCCATCCAATTACCCATTCACCCACTTCCTTTTGCTCAGCACCGCTTTTTAAAGCAGTTATTGCTTCTTCCAGAGAAGAAACATCATGCAAATGGACTTGGAAATATCTCACACCAGTAGAAGTCAGATGAGTGTGTCCATCCACAAAACCCGGAATTATCGTTTTCCCTCCCATGTCAATTACTTTTTTGGCATGAGGGACTAAATCGAGCACATCTTCATCAGATCCAACAGCTATGATCTTATAGCTCTTCACAGCGAGAGCTGTAGCATGAGGTTTCGTAGGATCCATTGTGTGAATATTTCCATTTACAATGACAAGGTCAGACTCTATCCTCATATCAACCACCTTTTCGATACATGCCATACAATATCTTTCTTGCTATATGTGGTAAGTGTTAAACCTTGAGAGATGGAATGCATCCGTTCTCCTTCAAATATCCAATTTCTTTACTTTCTCCCAATCAGCTAGGAATCTTTCTATTCCGATGTCTGTTAATGGATGATTAACCATCTTGTCCAGAACTGATGGTGGAATTGTTGCGATGTCTGCTCCTAGTGTTGCAGCTTCCAAGACGTGTATAGGGTGTCTGATACTCGCTACAATTACTTCAGTTGTAAATCCATAGTTGGCATAGATCTCTACAATCTCAGACACTAGCTGCATTCCAGTGTGTCCCACGTCATCAAGTCTGCCAATGAAAGGAGATACGAAAGATGCTCCCGCCTTTGCAGCAAGAAGGGCTTGATTGGCACTGAAACACAGTGTGACATTGGTTTGTATCCCTTCATCTGCGCACATCTTTACAGCTTTGAGACCTTCCCATGTCATCGGTATTTTGATGGCAGCATTATCGATCCAACTGTTGAGATCTCGTGCTTCTTTCATCATTCCTTCAGCATCTTCGGCTACTACTTCGAGACTGATAGGTCCTTTGACAAAGGAGGCTATCTCATCTACTATCTTTCGAAAATCTTTCCCTTCCTTAGATACGAGTGAGGGATTAGTGGTTACTCCATCCACCATTCCTCTCTCATATGCTCTTCTAATTGCGTCAACATTTGCGGTGTCTATAAAGAACTTCATTGTACTCAGCTCAAACGTAATTCTATCTATTTGGCGTTTTCAATGAGTCATTAATCTTGCTGTCTGTGTGGAACTACGCTAATCAAGAGTACCCATCTTTTTCTTGAAAGCTTTGACTTCAGCTTCTATATCGTCCGCTTTGAATATGGCCGAACCTGCAACGAAGAAATCTGCACCGGCCTTCATAAGATATTGAATATTGTCAAGGGTGACTCCTCCATCTACGGCAATTCTGCACTTTGGTTTATGGTCGTCAAGAATCTGACGAAGGTCTTTGATCTTATTCATTGTATTTGGAATGAATTCTTGTCCCCCAAATCCTGGGCATACACTCATCAAAAGAATAGCATCAAGCCGATCCAACAATGGAATGACCCAATCCACTGGCGTACCCGGATTAAGCGTTATTCCTGCTTCGGCACCAAGGTCTGTAATTAGCTGAACTGTGCGATAGACATCATAAGAAGCCTCAATGTGTGGGTAAATGAGTTCTACTCCAGCATCGACAAACGCAGGTATGTATTTGTCCGGATTCGTAATCATGAGATGTGCATCAAGTGGAACATCAGTGATCCGCTTCATTGTTTCAGCCATAATTGGGCCGTATGAAATGTTTGGAACAAAGTGACCATCCATCACATCGATGTGAAAGTAGTCTGCTCCCCCTTTCTCAGCAGCTTTGATATCATCTTCAAGTCTAGCAAAATTTGCTGAGAGAATTGATGGTGCAATAATAGGGTCCATGAAAACATCCTCCATGAATTACATGAACTCATCAAGTATCTACCATATATAGCTTCACTTAGAATATTAGACAAAAGCGATTGGACAATGAGCTCAGTAAAAGTGAGAATTCATCATATCTATTGACATGCTTCTCCTTATGGATAAGAGAAGTTCTCAAATCAGTGGTCGCACTAAAAGGGAACTCAACGCACCTATCAAAAGGGTTACTTCAAGCTACCTAACAAAAGAACTCTAGAAGACATCATGAATGAACTTGTATCCAAAGAATCGAGGGCTGAAGGCCATGATAGTTCTATAGAGTCAAATCTGCGACGAAGATGTAACAAAGGAATTCTACAAGGAGTGAAGAATGATGGAGAATGGGTATACTAAAATGATTGAGTAGTTTGAGTGGATTCTAAGGTGAAATATCCTTCTACATAGAAACGAGTGATTCATGAGGGGTTCTGCGTACTGCACTTTTTGGTAATTATACACAAAATGAGGAGGAATTGAGATTGTCATCAGAGGATTGTCAAGATTGTACATTCTGTATGTTTACACTGCTTGCATTTATCATGCTAGCTGGTGGAATCACCACAATGATCATGAGCGAAGGTCAGATGTGGATAGTCGCTATCATCATTTTCGCAATTGCTGGGATATTCGCGTATATGGCTTCAAAACGACGAACACAATTGTCAACTACAGGTAGGGTGGTAGGTATAGCAAGAGGTCACGAACAAATCTCAGTTCAGGAGCTTGCTGAACTCGCTGGTGTTAATACACCAAAGGCTTCAGATGCTCTTTATGGTGCCATTGCGTCGGGTAAAATTAATGGTACAATAAGAAGTGGCGTGTTCTATAGATCTGAGTCTAGTACCGGTGGAGTAAGAACAATCGAACGAGAAGTAATGGTGACCAGAAAGGTGCCTGAGAATTGCTTCAAGTGTGGTGCACCAGTAGATCCTAAAGAAGTGGAGTGGGTTGGACCTGATTCAGTCCGATGTACACATTGCGGTGCAATAATGTCTGTGAAGACTGAGCGACTCTAATCAATAATACCATTCCTTGAAATACACTTACATCAGTGTATTCCATTGATTGCGATATGAGAGAAGAATGTGACATTATTCTTCTCTCCTTTTTGCTTCATCCTGTAATTCCTTCAGTTTGGTGAGAGCCTCTATTGGTGTAGTTCTATCAAGATCCATATGTTTGATGAGTTCAACAATGGGGTCATCGACCATTAATGACTCCAGACTTGTCTGAGCTGTCTCTTTCGTTTCACTATCATAGCTTTCAATGACTGTTAGATTCTCCTTCTCAAGTTGACTGAGGAGTTTCTTAGCTCGGTCCACAACTGGTTCAGGCACCCCTGCCAGAGCCGCTACATGCACCCCATAGCTTCTGTCCGTTCCTCCATCTACAACCTTATGGAGGAACACGATTGAATCTCCCGTTTCTCTTGCTAGCGTATGTACATTCTTCACACCAAGATAGGATGATGCCATATCAGTGAGCTGATGGAAATGAGTAGCGAATAATGTACGGGTCTTCATCTGGACAATTCTCTCAGCTACTGCCCAAGCTAAGGCCATTCCATCGAAGGTTGAAGTTCCTCGACCAATTTCATCAAGAACTACAAGACTCTTCTCTGTAGCATTGTTCAAGATGTTTGCAGTTTCAATCATCTCAACCATGAAAGTACTCTGTCTTGCGGTGAGGTCATCGAATGCACCTACACGTGTGAAAATCCTATCAACAATCCCAATCTCCGCATTCTTTGCAGGCACGAACGAACCCATTTGGGAGAGTAGTACGATGAGGGCAATCTGACGCATGTACGTACTTTTCCCCGCCATGTTTGGACCAGTCACAATCATGAGTGTAGTTCCACCATCACCTATATCCACACTGTTGGGGACGAATTCATTTGGACCCAGCATCACCTCTAGAGATGGATGTCTTCCATCAGTGATCTTTATCCTGGTTCCATCGGTTAATTTTGGACGGGTATACCTGCGAGTAATGGCGGTTTCCGCAAGTGAATTCAAAACATCAGTGGTAGCAATAGCTACAGAGTTCAGTCTTAGACTTTCTAAAGATTCCTTGACCTTGGTACGGAGTTCTTCAAAGAGTTGGTATTCCAGATTATTGATCTTCTCTTCGCCAGCAAGTACAGTGGCTTCTTTCTCTTTTAGTTCAGGTGTGATGTATCGCTCTGCACTGGTCAGTGTCTGTTTTCTCTCATATTCGGATGGGACACTGCTGAGATTTGATTTAGTAACTTCAATATAATATCCGAAGACTTTATTGTAGCCTACCTTTAACGACTTAATGCCTGTTCTTCGGCGTTCCTTATTCTGTAGTGATGCAATCCATTTCTTGTCAGAAGATATGGAACTCTTCAGTGAATCAAGCTCTTTGGAATATCCTTCTTTGATGATACCTCCATCTCGTGCTGAAACTGGTGGATCGTCGACGATTGCTTTCTCTAGGGTTTTGTATAGTTCTTCACATGGGTCAATAAAGTCTGCATACTGAATCAACATTTCCGCTTTAAACTGACCAAGTGCTTTCTCTATATTGGGAATTCTGCCGAGTGCAATTCTTAGTGCTAGAAGGTCTCTTGCACCGCCTGTACCAAATACTACTCTACTCACAATACGTTCTAAATCTCCAAGATTTCTCAAACTCTTTGTGAGTTCCTTTCTGCTCATAGCGTTCCGTGCAAGTTCATCAACAGCATTCAAACGTTTCTCAATCTCTGGGATATCTTGTAGCGGCTGGAGTATCCATTGTTTGAGCTTTCTCCTACCCATTGGCGTCACTGTAGAAGAGAGTACCTCAAGAAGCGTTCCCCTTGTCGTATTTTCTCTTGCATTGCGAATTAATTCCAGATTACGTTGAGTTGTGCTATCAACAATCATATGGCTCTCAATGGAATATGTTCGGATTGCATTGACCGTTAACGGGCTACCTCTATAGACTTCAGTCAGATATGCCATTACTGCACCCACAGCTCCCAGTGCAATTCTCTTGTCTTTCAAGCCAAATCCTTCAATTGTGGCGACACCGAAGTGTTCATGGATTCTATCTTCTGCTGTCTTAGCTGAGAAATCCGAGTCAACGCGATAAGTTAACCTTGCTCCAGTTTCTACGAGTTTCTCTAATAATCTCTGATTCTTGCTGTATTCATTTGGGATGAGAATTTCTGAGGGATTCAGTCTGAATATTTCATTGATGAACTTGTCATCTAAAAGTGCCCCTTTAATTTCTGTGGCAAGAAATTCACCGGTTGAAACATCCGCGGCTGCGATTCCAACTATGTCATTGTAGAGAATGAAAGCTATAAGATAATTGTTCGATGCTTCTTCAAGCATGTTGGACTCCAGAATAGTTCCTGGAGTTATTACTCGAACAACTTCTCTCTTCACAAGCCCTTTAGCTTCTGATGCATCTTCTACTTGGTCTGCCAATGCCACTGTGTGTCCAGAATTAAGCAGCTTTGCTATGTATCCTTCAACAGAATGATGTGGGACTCCACACATGGGCCATCGATCTACACCTTCGCCACGAGATGTGAGCACAATATCAAGAATCTCACTAGCAACCTTCGCATCTTCATTAAACATCTCATAGAAGTCGCCTAACCTAAACATCAAGATACTATCGGGGTGCTGGCGTTTTAGCTCCAGATACTGTCTTTGCATAGGCGTTTGTTTCTTCAATGCACTTCCCTACTCGTCGGATTTTCGTCAGGCTCACTAATAATGGCATCGCCTCATATCATTCACAAGACACTATCTGTGGATACACTCTTATCCCTGATAAACCGAAAATTCAACAGAACGAGTTGAAGGTCTGAATATGGTTGAATACGATTATGATGTTGCTGTTATTGGTGCAGGACCTGCGGGAAGTACTGCAGCGTTTGTTCTGGCAACCAATGGATATCGTACTCTTCTGATAGACCGTCGACAGGAGATTGGTCTTCCTATACAATGTGGTGAGCTGCTACCTACTCCTCGTGAGATAATTAGATTATTTCCTTCTTCTAAACGTGCACCACGGCTTGTGCGTGTAGAATCAGCTTTCATTACAAATCGCAGCAACGTGATTTCTACTATAGCTCCAAATGGAAAAAGATACAGTTTCCCTTTTGCTATGAATGTAATAGACCGGGAATCATTTGACAAATCGCTTACGGAAAAAGCAATTCAAGCTGGGGCAGAATTGCGTACAAAAACTAGATTTCTCGGCTTCTCAGGACCTCACTCGTTGGTAGTAAATAATATTGCGAAACAACACCGAATAACAGCAAAGGCAATTATTGGTGCTGATGGTCCCAGTTCAATAGTAGCCAAGAGTCTTGGTCTTTCTTATAGGAATCGGACACGTGACATGAGCTTTGCAATGCAATACATTCTGAGTGATACGAGTTTTAGTAATGATGAAGTTCTCATGTTCTTTGGTAGTCAAGCAGCACCTGGCGGGTATGCTTGGGTGATTCCAAAAGGTAATGGAATGGTAAATATTGGATTGGGTTTGAGAAGATCGCATTCTCTTGAGGGGGTATCACTACGCAATCATCTTGCTATGCTTCTTAACCATCCACAAGTCAAACCTCACGTTGCTAATATGAAGATTGAATCCAGAGTTTCTGCGCTCATCCCTGTGGGAGGCCCTTTAGACAGAACATACACTTCAAATGCAATCCTTGCTGGTGATGCAGCTGGACATGTTATGGCCTCAAACGGTGGTGGCATCCCCACTGCTTTAGTTGCTGGAGAGATTGCCGGGCAGTGTGTTTCTGACCACATTGAATATGACGTTCCTCTATCAAAGTATGAAGAACAATGGAAGACTGAGATTGGTACAGAACTATATACAGCACTCATGATTCTTCGAGTAGCAGATATTGTCATGAGTTCAGATACTCTAACATCCATCGCAATGAGCATCACAGGAACTCATGGTTTAGAATCAGTTGTTAGGTGTCGTCTTCCCGTAGTTCTCTCTCCTCTTACTCCAATTGCCAGTTTTGCCGCACAGTACCTACCTTGACTTATGATAGTAATACAAACTACTGCTATATAGTCGATTTTCATGTTTTTCTACATATTACATTTGAACCTGCAAGGATGTAAACTCATGAGTTATGCAGAAGATTTCATATCCACTCCAGACTCCGCGCGTAAGATTTTACTTGAAGGCGGTTATTCTAGCGCTGCTGCAGTTGAAGCGGTGAAGAAACTTAGCGAGCTGTGTCTCTATGTACTTTTGACAGGAAAACTCACTGAGGATTATATAAAAGGTGAGAACCTTCCAGCTTATTTCGAGAACGAAATTTCTATGGAACCAATCCTTCTTCGGGGTTCTGATATGTTTGATATTTTGTCAAATCTGGAGGAACAAAATATCATTGTACGTAGAGGGAAAGCGCATCGTGTTATGATTACAAATATGATGAATCGAATCTTCACGCTCACTGCTCCTGAAGAGTCTGGCTCGATAAGGAGCGATATCAAAAAATTCGGCGATAACGGGAATTTCGAAGAAGTCCTTGATACTGTAGAATGGGAGTTGGTAAGCAGAGTTCATGAGCGGATTGACATGCAGTATATTGACATTTCAAAACTTGAGGAACTCCAGACTCCAAAGCGATTAGACGAAGCTGTTGAGAAATGTGAACATGCCTTGGATAAGATGAAGTCAATGGGTATTGATATCACTGCCAAAAGACACAACGATATTTCTGAGAAGGAATGGAAAAAGGAGAAGGGAGATACTCTAACAGAATATATCGAATCAGTTATTGAAATGTCAAGTGCATTGAATGAAGAATCGCAATCCCATTTTGAAATCATCATAGGAGCAAGTGGTTATCCAAAATCTTTGTTGGATCGTTCAGGACCTCCTTTGATAAAGAGCTCTTGGGTACTACGCCCTGATCTTAGAAACCATCCCTTGATTAAGAAATTCATTCAACTTACAAAATCTAATCTTCAATCAATGGCGAAAGTGATTGACATCTATGAGGACAACATCCGTCTACTGGTTGACAGAATACTAGAATTTCCACAGGGTATTTTCTGGGTCACACAATTGCCTGAAAGTGCAGTGAAAGTAGGCGCTAAGGAGCTGACTGAGATTTGGGTCAATGTCAGAAAACATGGGAATACGTTGAAGTCTCAGGCTTTGATGCTCGAGCGTGTTTTATCAAACATAGACAGTTTATTTCAAACCGAGGAGAATTAGTGAATTCGAGTTAGCATAAAATCTGCGAGTATGAAAAGAAGCTCTTTTTGAATACTGGAATGTCCTGAGAGGGCTCTCTTTGCAGCATCAACATATTCCTCAACCATGTTTCCCGCTTGGCGTATTGCATCTGTCTGTTCCACGAATTGAAGGGCCTCGTGAATATTGGCTTGCTGTACTGCTTGCAAGTATTCATTTCTATCAGTTTCATTAAGTGACTCACTTGTCAATAATAGTACATAATTACATCTTCCTGCAATAATATCCGATTTGGAAGATTTCCCTGTGGTTTTTTCTGATGAAACAATATTCAAAATGTCATCACGAATTTGGAATGCGTATCCTATATTCTCACAATAGTTGACTATTGCTGTTTCAATTTCTGAAGATGCTTCTGCAAGTGTTACTCCCATTCTTCCAGCTGCTTTGAAGAATGCCGCTGTTTTCTTTCCAATCATGTCAATATATGTATCAATTCTAACTGAATCAACTAAATCAAGTTTTATCATCAAATCTTGAGCTTGCCCTTCACACATACTGATGGCTTCTTCTGCTAGCATCTCAATCATCTTTGAGGATGCATTTTGTCCAGCAAGATGTACTGCTTGTGCAATTAGAAGGTCGCCTGCAATGAGTGCCATTTTTTTTCCGAATTTTTTATGAGTGACTTCTGTTCCTCGACGGACTTCATCCTCATCCATAATATCATCATGGATGAGACTGGCTGTTTGTGTCAACTCAATTGCCAATGCAAAGGGTAGTGCCTTCTCAATGGTTCCTCCAGCTGCTTCTGATGATAAAACGAATAGTAACGAACGAAGTCTTTTACCTCCTGCTTTGATTAGATGATATGCTGTTGAATAAAGCTCAATGGGACTACCCATAGTTCTATCAACAAAATCATTGATTCTTTCATTAATCAAATCAAGCCGGACTCTGATATCTTCGATTTGCATTAGGTCATCGATGACTTTTGCATGGCCTATTGTCCTCTTCTCTCTCATATCCATCCTCTTTGAAGATGGACCGCCATTGGTCATCTCTTCTTCATGCATTCATTGATACTCCATATTTCAACCGTATGCTACGTTTCAGAGAACATATCTCCATATATAGTAGTTCCTTCAAGAGCAGTTTATTGTAAGGTTATAGGGAAGCCTTTTCTATGAAACTAGCAGTGCATCTCACATAATTACTGTCGAGGATTCTCATTTGGCTGAAGACAAGCTTTCAGAAAACCGAGTGGAGGAAAAACCAAGTAAGTTGAAAGCTTGGATTATGGAACTCAGAGCACCTTTTCTTACTGCAAGTATCATTCCTGTTATTCTGGGGACAGCAGTTGCTTGGTATGAAGTAAGCGTGTTCTTCTTTGACTATTTCATTCTAACACTCATTGCAGGTGTTTGTCTTCATCTTGGAGCAAACGTTTCAAATGATTACTTTGACCATTCAGAGGATGAAACAGGAACTGATGATATCAATGTGGAGTTCATCCGACCGTTTACAGGAGGCAGTAGGACCATACAACTTGGCTATTTATCCCCTCGTGAAGTATTCATTGGAGCTATGGTGTTTTTTGCTATTGGTGGTTTGATTGGTTTATACTTGGCATATCAAAGAGGCATCATAATTATCGTCCTTGGAGTTATCGGTGCAGGTTCGGGCTTTTTCTACACCGCTCCTCCCTTCAGATTTGTTAAGCGAGGTATTGGGGAGGTTTTCATCGGACTCAACTTTGGAGTTCTAATGGTCTTGGGAGCATACTATGTCCAAACAATGGAGTTAAAGATCACACCTATTCTTTATTCACTTCCAATTGCAATATTAATCAGTGCTATACTCTATATTAACGAATTTCCGGATTATCGTGCTGATCGAGGTGCGGGAAAGAGAACCATTGTTGTCCGGTTAGGAAAGAAAAGAGCATCTCGAGGTTATGCATTTCTAATGCTTTGCACCTATTTGTCGATTCTATTACCAATAGCATTCAGTTACACAACTATCTGGGTCTTATATTCCTTCATCACTCTCCCCTTGGCAGCGATTGGTGTTGGTACCGCATGGAAATATTATGATGAAATTCCAAGACTTGTCCCCGCCAATGTTGCCACTGTGATGGTCCATTTGCTAGTAGGACTATTCATGTCATTCGCATTCATTGTTGCGAATCTTAACTTAGATGTCTTCTTCATAACGGTGATTGGTGCAGTGATGTTTGGAATCGTCTTATACTTTCTACGTGGTCTTCTTCGACCTCCACCTCAGCCGTAGACCTCATCTAGTCCTTCCCACGTGAATCCCATAGATTCAGCAAGCATCACAATAATGTCCTTTGAAACTACATTCACTCCCGCTGTTGGTAATTGACTGTGCATGTATTCGACGCATGAGGGACATCCTGATAATACGACTTCTGCGTTAGTGGCATCTATATCCTTAGCCTTCAGTTCGCTGATATTACCAGCAAATTCATTGTCAATTGCCCGTAACACGCCGCCTGAGCCACAACAGTAGCAATTATTCTTGTTGTGTGGTAGTTCTTCAAAAATGATGCCCGGAATATATTCTAGAACCTTTCTTGGCTCTTCAAAGAAACCGGTATTGCGTCCAGCGTCACACCCATCATGAAATGTTATTGTCTTATCTAATGGATTAGTGAGAAGCCCATTGAATCTTCCATTATCCAATAATTCAGCAAAATATGCTGGACCATAATGGATCTCAAATGGTGGGTCAATATCAAGAAACTCATGATATTCATGATCCCACATCTTGTAACAACCTGGACAATTAGTCACAACGTGTTCTACGCCTAACTTTTGATACTCTTCGATATTATGAAGTGCAAGAGCCCTAGCTGTTTCAAAATCTCCACTCATTATCATTGGAGCTCCACAGCAATATTCCTCTTCGCCAAGCATAGTGAATCCTTCATCAATCTTATTCATAATCAAAGCCATGGCTATAGTTGATTGAATTGAAACTCCTTTAAACGATGAAGCACACCCAACAAAGAATGCAGTCTTTGCTTTTCTCCTTTCAGCATCAAGAATCATGTCTTCATCTGGTGCCCAATATGACCATCCCTCCAATCTGTCCATCTGTGGTTGACCTTGAATGTTGTTTGACTTCAGTAGCGTATCTCTGGCTAGAACAAGCCCTTCTGGCCACATACCAAGTTTCAAGAAATCATGTCGCAATAATTGATAGATTTTTACAAAGGGAATATCAACCTGACAGACTTCCTCACAACCTCCACAGAGTGTGCATCCAAAGACTGCATCCTTGAGACCTTCTAATCCCTCTTTCTCACTGAGTCTGTTTTGCATTAACGCACGAGCAAGAAGCATCTTACCTTTCCCAGAATAGCTGTCAAGCCGTTTCACTTTGTATGTTGGACACGCCCCATTTCCAACCTGACAAAAGCTACATTGTGCGCAGGTAAAGGCCATTTCTTGGAGTTCACGGGCATCAAGTGAAGGAAACCGCATTCGTTGTTTCTCCTTTGACTGAACATTGTATCTTATTCTACTGTCTCAGTTATTGTTCGAATTACTGACGACCTCAAATATGTTTGCCCTTATGGCAATTCAGAAAGTAACTATAGGATTTCTTCTTTTCTCGCAGGGTTTTTATGCCATAACTTTCCTCTCGGCTCAAATGTAGCTTAAGAAACCAATACCATGGAGAGCTATCAATGGGTCTGAAAAAAAAGCAGTTAGATGCTCTAGAAGAAATATTTGGAGCCCGACTGGTCACTGCTAAACATGAACTCCATCTCTTCAAGACAGATGTAGGATCTCTACCAAAACAGGTAGGATGGTTCATCAATAACACTCCTGATGCGGCTGTCCAACCAGTTAATCCTGAAGAGATTATGAAACTCTATAAATTTGCAAACAAAGAGAAAATACCTCTAGTACCAAGAGCTGCAGGCACTAGCGGATATGGTGGAGCAATCCCTCGAAAGGGCGGAATTATTGTTGACATGCGCAGAATGGATAATATCATTGACATTGATGGAGAAAATCTCACTGCTACTGTTGAGCCAGGAATAACATGGCAGGACCTTCAGCATGAATTGAATCGTCAAGGGTTAGATTTACGATGTTATCCTTCTTCTGGAATTTCAGCTTCAGTTGGTGGATGGGTGGCACAAGGTGGAGATGGTATTGGTAGCCTGAAATATGGTAATGTCAACGAAAATGTGCTTGAGTTTCAGGTAGTACTTCCAACAGGTCAGCTCATCATAACAAAAGACACCGATCTTTTCTGCGATACCGAAGGTATCCTCGGTATCATTACAGAGGTAAAAATCAAGATTAAGAAGACGACTGAAATTCGTCCACTTGTAGCAAGCTTCGAAGAAAATTACCAATTAACAATGGCAATTGAGCATATGCTAGAGAGAGGACCTCTTCCATATACTATGAAGTTTGAAGAGAGCAAGTATACAGATCTAAAGAAACAAGCTTGGGAGGAGGAAGAACCGTTCCCCTATCCTGTTTATCATTGTGTTCTCTTAGTTGCTTACGAAGGGTCTCCCGCAGAAGTAGAAGCTGGTGAACAGACATTCAGAGAGGTAGTTGATGAATTCAGAGGCACTGTTTATGATGAACATGTAGCAGATCATGAGTGGCATGATAGATTCTATCCAATGAAGATTAAGAAAGTAGGTCCGACATTAGTTGTGGGTCAGGCATTTGCCCCCCTTGAGAACCTCCACGCAATACTTGATGATTTCCAATTTGAGCAGGCATCTGCTGAAGCTGGAATTGATGGTTATATAACTTCTAAGAGTGGTGCGACGATGATGGGGTACTTCCTCGAAGATGAGCGCCGACCATTCTATCTTCTCTCATGGTCACAAAGTTTTGTCATCTTTAAGATTGCTCAACGTCACGGAGGTCATGTGCATTCAACCGGTATTTGGTTCGCTAACTATGCCTCTCAGTACTTTGGCAAGAAACGGCTTGCAAAAATACGAGTTGCCAAGCTCAAGTATGACCCAAATGAGGTCTCTAACCCAGGTAAGGTGTTTGCATTCTGGCTGCCGTTCATGATTCGGGTTGGTAAGTACTTCATGTGGATTGGGTATGATTTGTTTAGAAACGGCTTTGGTCGCATTGCACCTATTCTGCTGAAATGGGTACAGAATCTACCACCCGTAAAATGGCTATTGCGATGGGGTCGTGCTCATAGTCCATGGCCAGTTCAATACGGACTTGGATGTTGTATGGCTGATGGTGCAGCAGCTGTTGCATCAAGATGGGACATCGAGAGATTTGGAATGTTGCCACTATTTGGACCGAGACAATGTGATGTTCTATGGATCTCCGGCTCTCTCACAAAGAAGATGACGCCTCGCCTCCGAAGAATATACGAGCAACTACCTGAACCAAAGTTTGTTATCTCCTTTGGCCAATGCGCTGCTAGCGGAGGAATGTTCTATGATGGATATTCACTCATGACACCGCCTGATAAAGTGGTGCCTGTTGATGTTTACATTCCAGGGTGTCCTCCCAAACCTTCAGACTTTGTGAGAGCGCATATTATACTTCAAAACAAGATTCGTGCTGGTACTACACACTGGCAACAAAAGCATGAGAATCAAGACTCAGTGGGGATGATGAAATGAGACTTCGCGAGGACAGTTCTCACTATTGCATGATTTGGATGGGTGTAATGCTTCTCAGTGCCTATTATTTCAGCTTCTTCTATACTTGGATGACAGGTACGATTGGAAGTATTACATTACTTCTAGCTGTACTTGGAGGTCCACTGCTACTGTTGATTCTATATACTGGATTTCTGAAACCCGATACAGGGAAAATCAAATCATTGATGATGTCAATCTCTGGCGTATTAACTCTGCTCTATGCAATAGTTGTTTTCATATATCATGATTGGGCACTAGACTCAAGCACACTTATCACTACTTGGGGCGCAGGGTCAGCATTTCTTATCGCAATAGCGATAATGATGTTTCCACCAGTGGAAGAGAGTACAAGTCCTGGAATAATTGATACTTCAAAACTTCATTATCCACCAGGTCAAGAAGAATTAGTTGAAGAAGAAGGTGAACCAATTACTTCTACAGAAACTACAGATTGAGTTCACTCATTTGTCCACGAATACACAGATGATAAGATTAGAATTCCAAACATCAACCATCCGAAATAGACAAGTCCAAGTCCGGGAAATAATTTCACGCTGAGAAATCCAAAGACTCCAGCAGGTATTGCAGTTAGTATTGTTAGGAAAAGGCGTGGCTTTCTACCATGAAGATGAGCAAATAACAGAGAACCAAGAAGAACCACTCCACTAGACCCAAGCATCATATAGTTGAACAACGTAAGTGGTAGAGATGCCATAAGAATAACACCGTAAAAGGCCCCACAGAATGCGGCTCCCACAATTAATCCAAGATAATAGAAGAATGTGCCCCTTTGATACCATCTCAAATCAAACATGATTCTCGTCCTCGGCTTCGCCGTTCTTAGAAATTATAATCCAACATTTAACTTCTTTGAGTATTCCGCCCGAAGTGTTTTTATCACCCCGTAAAGTTCTCCGGTTACAACCTTACATGAACTGTAATGAAAAAAAAACGAAAGAAAACAAAAACATGCAACCGTGTGATTGAGTTCTCTCATTTACTTTTCATGAAGTTCAAAGAATGGACCATGAAAAATGGTCCTGAACAAAGACATACCACGATTTCAACAAACAAGAGTGATGGTGGGTTGAGAGAATGAGGCTCTTCGTAGACTTCGTACCCGTGATCGTGTGGGGATTATTGGCCATAGCTTTAGTGATTATAATGCTCTTAGCTTCATGGGTTTTACGACCACATGTTTTGCAAAATTCAGAAAAGACATCCACCTACGAATGTGGTGAGGTACCAATTGGGACTGCCCGTGTGTCATATCCCTACAACTACTTCGTGTACACAATCTTGTTTGTTGTTGTTGATGTCATGGGTGCTTTCTTGTGGCTCTTAGCCTCTTCAGAGCTCCGTTTTGAACCAATAGTTGTGTGGCAGACACTGATATTTCTCGTGATTATTATGGGTGGTATTGGATATGCCATGAAGATGCTACCGCAAGCATTTCTCAGTGGACAAGAAACACTACAACTATATCGTGAAGCAAAAGCAGCACGGGAAAAGGAGCAGCACGGTAAATAGGGTGATAATCATGCTTCAAGAGGTAGATCCGGCAATCGAATTATTTGAGCAGTTTGAATTCATCCTAATAGCAAGCATTGTTATATTCTTAGCATATCTTGCACTTGAGCATAAGGACATCGTATATGCAGCTTTCTTCTTTGGATTTATGGCATCTTTTGTATCTGGATTCTTTCTACTTCTAGATGCCCCGTTCATTGCGGGGATGCAAATCGCAGTCTATACGGGCGGCATCAGTGCCCTCATTATCTTTGCTGTTTTGCTTCTCCCTCGCGCCCAAGATAGAACGCTCGAGGAATTTGCGTCTCGGCGAGCGAGAATACTCGGTTTAGCATTAACTGGTGTGGTAATTGGGCTCTCAGCAGTGCTGGCTATTATATTTCCTTGGCCCGAAGTTATTCCTGCTGGCTCTCCAGACATATCTCAGAGTTTACATGATTTAGCCGTCTGGCTCTGGGATGATCATGGTATCTATGTTCAGATTATTGCAATAATTCTCATCACGTCAATTGTTGGGTCCATTGCTATTCTTCAGATGGAAAAAGCAGAAGAGCTCGCATCAATTGAAGGTGAGTTTGGCATTGAAGCAGACCCTTCTGATGATAATGAGGTAGTGGTAGAGATCGAAGCTACCACACTGGAGGGTGATGAACAATGATTCCATTATCTTGGTATCTCGTTGTTGCTTTCATTCTAGTTGGAATGGGTGCATATGGAATGATGGTCAAAAGAAATCTCATTCGCATCCTCATCTCTGCTGAGATAATGGCAAATGGTGCGAATATTGCACTTGTTGCGTTTGCACTATATAACAATGTCTTTTCGTTCACAGGACAGGGGCTGATAATCCTAATCATATCTGTTTCAGCTGCACATACTGCATTAGCATTGGTTCTAATGTTGATGTACAATAAACGATATGGAACTGTTGACTTCGGCCATCCCATACAAAAGGAGTTAGTAATTAATGAGTGAAGGGACATCGAAACAAAATGCTGCTACTCTTGGTCGCAAACTCACTAACAAATACACTTCTGCTAGTTATAGAGCCCTCGAGGGTAATGCATTTGAACTAGTCATTGATAGAGCTGACCTTCGCGATATTGTCAACTTGCTCGATGAGGAAATCAAGCTAATCTTTCCAGAGTTAGTATTTGGTGTTGACCTTGGCGATGGTAAATTCGATGTCATTTACATCTTCTATTCTCGCTTAGATGGATTGCTAATTCAACTTCGAATAAATCTTGACGAGTCTGATTTGACCGTGCCTACGATTTCTGATATTTTTCCTGGTCTTGAATGGCATGAGCGAGAGACCCATGAGATGTTTGGCATTCTGTTCGAAGATCATCCCGACTTACGATTACTCTTACTTCCTGAAGAATTAGAGGGTAAGTATCCTCTCAGAAAGAGCTTTCAAACTGACAGAAGCAGATTGGAAGAATCTGGGCTTCCACAACCTAAACCAAGACCGACCCGAAAGAACGAAGGTGATGACTGATGACTCCTGATATTCTTGATGAAGCAATTGATATCTGGTTCGGCCCGCAGCATGTTTCAGCTCATGGTTGGGCTGCAAAGCTGACATTGGTCGGGGACTACATTGTGGAATGTGATCCGCAAGCGGGCTACTTCCATCGATCTGCTGAGAAGTGTCTTGAGTTCAGAACTTTCAGGCAGGGTTCAATGATTCTTGAGCGACTTTGCATGCTAGAGGCATTTCTTTCAGAATATCCATACATTTCAGCAGTAGAGAAGATTGCTGGACTTGAAGTGCCTGAACGAGCCAAAATTATGCGTACGATAATGATGGAGGCATCAAGGATACATAGTATGCAGTTTTGGTGGGGACAATTTTCCGCAGAACTTGGATTCTTCACAATGCTGTTATGGCCTTGGGTTGACAGAGAGTTCTTCCTTGATGCATTTGAGGAATTAACTGGTTCTCGACATACTGTATCGTATAACACGCCAGGTGGTGTACGATTTGATTTCACTGAGAAATCAGTCAAAAAACTTGAGTTAGCTCTCGATCGATTTGAGAAGCAACTTCCAAAGTTCAAGGACATGCTTATGGGTAGTCCTACATTTAGAGAACGAACTGATGGTGTTGCTCGCTTTAGTGGTAAACAAGCGATAAGATGGGGCTTATCTGGTCCAAATGTTAAGGCCTGTGGAATCCCAATGGACCTCCGTAAAGATATGCCAGATCCTAACTTGGCTTATGATCTAGCTGATTGGGAAGTTCCTATAACTGAAAATCCTGAGCATCCTGGAGAAAGCGACGCGTATGACAGGATGGTTCAACGTTTCAAAGAAGTCGAAACTGCTGCAAGCATAATAAGACAGCTTCTTCCACAAGTTCCTGAAGGTGAGATAGTTGACAGAAAAGCTCGAGCAAAAGCAAATCGGCTTCCAGAAGGTGAAGCTTACGGTCGAGTCGAAGGCACTCGTGGAATAACCTCAGTTTGGCTAAAGACTCAGGAGAAAGCACAGACTCCATGGAGAGCAAAGATACGTGGTCCCTGTTTAAATTCGTATTATTCCTTGAAGCATTTAGTACCCGGTTCTAGATTTGCAGACTTCATTGCAATATTTGGAAGTCTAGACCCCTATGTAGGATGGTGGGACAGATGATTGGGGGTTGTGTTGCTTTGCAGTTTGATTGGATTATTGATTGGTTAGCAGGAATCCCGAGTTGGTTGTATGGTGTAATACTCTGGATTTGGGGAATTCTAAAGGCTGTGCTTCTTTACATTTGGGACCTATTCCTCTATGTCTGGGGATTAGCCATAACAAATATTGGATTTCTATTCAAAGCCATCATCTTCCCGGGACTGGTCTTCATAGTAATGACATTAATCTATGCTGTCTGGTTCACAAGAAAACTCTGGGGAAGGATTCAGCTGAGAAGAGGACCTTTTCATATGGGTAAATATGGTGGTTTGCAACTGTTTGCGGATGCAATTAAACTAGTTGCCAAGGAAGTAATTATTCCTAAGAATGCCCGACGATGGATGTATCGGTTCCTTCCATCTTTACTACTCATAGTTGTTCTGCTGCCATTTGCATTCATTCCATGGGACACCGATTGGTTCATTGCTGACCTTTCAGTGAGCCTAGTACTCATCTTTGCCTTTCTTACTGCGGTTCCAGTTATTGCTTTACTAGCAGGTTGGACAAGTGGTTCAAAATATACTTTGATAGGTGGTTTCAGAGCAGCGAACAATCAATTTGCAGCTGAGATACCTCTGATTATTTCATCTGTTGGTCCAGCATTGTTAGCAGGGTCTCTAAGTGTAATGGGAATTGCTCTTGCTCAGCATTCTTTATGGTTCATTGTTTTGCTGCCAATCAACTTTGCAACTTTCTTAGTGGCTTCAATCGCTTCTGTTGGAATATTTCCCTTTGATGCACCCGTTGCAGACTCTGAGATCATCTTTGGATGGCGAACCGAGTTTTCTGGCATTTATTTCACTCTGACGTATTTTGCAGAGTTTGCTGAACAGATGCTATACTCAGCACTCATTGTTACCTTCTTCCTTGGTGGATTCTATGGCGTACCATTTCTTCCAGGAGTGGTGAACTTCATCATCAAATTCTTGATTGTATTCTTTGTGTTCGTGACAGTATCATCATCATTCTACAGATTACGTCAGGATCAGATTGTGCATTATTGCTGGAAGTATCTACTACCCTTGTCAATATTGAACATAGTCATCGTGTTGCTCGTTATTGCATACATACCTGGCTTAGCTGCCATAATAGCGATTCCAGGAGGTTAACAAAATGGGATTCTTTGACGTTTTAGACGACATATTCACTGTCTTGAAACATGTATTCAGGCAAGTGTTCAAGAGACCTTTCACGTACTTCTATCCCTTTGAAGACAGAGAGTATCCTGAGCGCACAAGAGGTCGGCATATACATATTCGTGAGAATTGCACAGCTTGTGGTCAATGTGTTCGAGCATGTCCCGTAGTAGCAATTAGAATTGACAAAAATGATCAGAAATATGAGAGAGATGCAGCACTGTATTTCAACTATACTCGATGCATTTTCTGCGGTCATTGCGTAGAAGCTTGTAGATTCGACGCCTTGTTCCACACTCCGATTGTCGATTTGAGTGAAGCGGACCGAGAAGATTTAGTATATGGGCCTGATAAGATAACAAATCTCGAAAGAGAGCCACTTGAATGGCGTGGGAGGAGGTTCCGTTAATGCAGATGATCGAACTACCATTCATGACATTTTCGCTTGTAGTGTTGTTCATTGGTGGTCTTCTGATCTATCTATTGAAAGGTCGTTTAGAGAATAGTTCTGGTAAGATTGCAGTTTTCTTCTCTGGAATAAGCATGGTTCTTATGTTTCCTCCCTTTTACAGGGTGATGGTAGAAGGTGGTGTTGCTTTAGAATCTATGACATGGTCTACAGTCCTTGGTGAGTTCGGTCTATTTCTTGATGGCATTGCTTTTCCCATAACTTTCGCAGTGGTAGTTCTTGGTTTTCTGTCAGTTGTCTATGCTGTAGGATACACAGAACATGAGCACAGCAAACCAACTTTCTTTGCGAATCAATTGTTCTTTCTAATGGGAATGCAATGGGTGACTCTTGCAACCAATTTACTTGAGTTCTTCATTGCTTGGGAGCTCATGCTTGTTCCCAGCTACTTTCTCATCCTATTCTGGGGTCTTCCAGAAACTAGGAAAAGAACGGCTATGAAGTTCTGGCTTTACACTCAGTCTGGTGCAGTCTGTATTCTTGTCGGGTTTGGGTTACTATACTTCTTTACTGGTTCATTTGAGCTTCAGGTCATCACCAGTATGTTGCCCACCTACATAGGTCAGATTGAAATGCTCAAACTAATCTTCGTTCTATTGGCTGCTGGATTTCTAGTGAAGATGGCTGTTTTTCCGATTCACTGGTGGCTTCCTCCAGTCCACGCTGAGGCACCAACACCTATCTCTGTTCTGCTTTCAGGTGCAATGATTGAAACTGGTGCGTATGCCCTTGTTAGATTCGGTATGATTACTCTAGGTCCTGCCGCAGCAGCCCTTTCATTCTGGGTTGGTGTGATCGGTGTACTGACTATGTTCTACGGTGGCTTCATGGCACTTGCTCAGATGGATATCAAGCGGCTTCTTGCTTATTCTTCGGTATCACAGATGGGCTACGTGCTTTTTGCACTAGGAATGTACACAACATTTGGTATTGCTGGAGGTCTCTTCCATCTCATTAATCATGCATTCTCAAAGGGTCTCTTGTTTATGACTGCAGGAGCGGTCATCCACCGGACGAAATTACGAGACGTTTCTAAATTGGGAGGTCTCTCGAATAAAATGCCCATCACAGCATTCGCTGCGGCTATTGGTGCTTTGAGTATTGCAGGGAGTCCACCATTGTCCGGTTTCGCAAGTGAGTGGATGATGTTCTATGGAGGTTTTCAGGCTGTTATTCTCTCTGGAGGTATACTTGCAAGACCTGAATTTTTGATATTGACAATACTTGCAGTTTCAAGCTCAATCGTGAGTGCCGGATATATGCTTAGATTTCTGTGGCGCGTGTTCCTCGGACCCCATCCTGAAGAGTTGGAGAACATTGTGGAAGCACCTCGCTCTATGACTATACCTATGATTATTCTTGGTGTGCTTATTGTGCTATTTGGAATATTCCCAGGTCTGGCTCTGGACATAATTCAGCCAGCAGTAGAAGCTGTTTCCGGGATTCTGGGGTGAGGTGAAGAACGATGTTACTTGGACTACCATACTATCTCATCTTCGTGATACCTCTTGCAGGTTCAATACTAGTGCCACTGGTTGGCAAGTTCAATGAACGACTACGGGACTGGACTCCTGCAATCCTTATGGGAATAACCATGATTCTCTGCTGGTCACTCCTTTTAGATATAGGAACTACCGAAAGAACGAGTTGGATTTGGATAGAGTCTCTTGGACTGAACTTTGAAGTCCTTCTTGATCCGCTTTCAGTAATCATGGGTGTACTATCAAGCACACTCTGTTTCCTCATCTATGTTTATTCTACCGAGTACATGGCAGGTGAGGAAGACCGTGACCGATTCTTCTTCCTAATGTTGGCTTTTGGAGGTGGTATGCTCACACTTGTGTTGAGCAACAATTTACTCATTGCATTCATTGGCTGGGAGATAATGGGTTTCTGTTCGTATGGTCTGATTGGCTTTTGGAACGACAAACGTACTCCTCCAGAGAAAGATCCTACAGATATCGAAACTGATAATCCTCTCTTGAACTTCGAAACAGAGGGTGAGTACAACACTCACTGTGGAACAAAAGCTTTCATCGTCACTCGCATTGGTGACGCATTCATGTTGGGAGGAATCCTTCTCCTCTTCTTCTTCACTGGCACCTTCTCCTTCACTGATATGGCAAGCAATGCCCAAGACTGGTGGCAGGTGATGGCTGGCATCGGAATGCTTGTGCCAACGTTCTTGCTTATCTTCATGGGTGCAATTGGTAAGTCTGGACAGGCTCCATTGCAAATTTGGCTTCCTGAAGCTATGGCTGGACCTACTTCGGTTTCAGCTCTTATTCATGCTGCTACAATGGTGAAGGCTGGGGTCTACATCACAGCAAGATTTCTCATCACAATGGTTGCTGCCTCAGGAAGCGGCGAACATGGAGAAGAGCATGCTTTCAATATACTACAATATGTCGGATTGGAAGCGGCTACCACATTCTTCATCATAGTGGCAGTCATCGGTGCTGTCACGGCTCTCATGACTGCAACTATGGGAATGGTATCTAATGAGCTCAAACAAGTGCTAGCCTTCTCTACTCTCAGTCAACTTGGATACATGATGTTGGCAATGGGTACTGGAGGTCTCTTAGCTCATTACGAACATGCCTACATAGGTGGAGTTCTACATATAGTGGCCCATGGTGCTTTCAAGGCATTACTCTTCCTTGCCTCAGGTGGTGTAATTCACGCACTTCATACGAAATACATCACAAAAATGGGAGGTCTCAAGAAACATATGAGAAAGACCTTCATCGTGATGTGGGTTGGAGTACTTGCACTTGCTGGAATTCCACCATTTTCTGGATTCTGGTCGAAGGACTCAATAATTGAATATGCTTACGAACTTGCACTTCATGAACCTATTGGTTGGATACTCTTTGCGTTTGCAGTTCTTGCTGCAGCATGTACAATCTTCTACAGCTTACGACTCATGGGGATGACTTTCTATGGGACATTGAATCATGAAGAAGCTGGTTCTGAACATTCTGAAAGTGAGAAGGAGTCAAACCCTGAAGAAGAATCTCACGAGGATTATCATAATGCGCCACATGACCCTGGTCCGGCGATGATGGTTCCACTCTACATTCTTGCTGCATTCTCTGTTGCGGCATTTGTATTCTTCCCGTTCATTCAGAATTTGTTACTCGGGACTACTCACACATGGACTCAGATATTTGTTGAAGAAATGATTCTCGTGAAATTTGGTGAAGGCTTCATTCCTTTCATCATTACACTGGGTGCACTTGCATTGGGTGGAATCCCCGGGTACATGATTTACATCAAGAACGCAGACAAACAAAACACAATAATTCCAGAGTCCGGATTTAGGAGAAAGATCTACAATTTCCTGCGTCATAGATGGTACATCAATGAGGCATATTTCTGGATTCTGAATAAGTTCCTCAACTTTGCAGAATGGTGGCGCGTGAAGGTTGACAATATTATCATAGACGGAATAGACTTCAAATCAGCTGCTACCGCTAAGGAACTTGCAAGGAGGATACGCTGGTTTGATGACAATGTGGTTGATGCTTTCGCTGAGGGTGTGTCCACTATTGCTGTTGATGCATCGTCAGATGGACAAACAATTCAAACAGGTCGTGTGAATGATTATGTTGCAGTCATCATCTTCGGAATCGGAATAATGGTGCTTGTAATTCTCGTCACAATGGGGGTGCTCTAGAATGCAGTTTGCCATAGTACAGACAATTCTCGGGCTCCTTCCAATGGATATCCTGCCCTTCATGTTAATCCTTCCGATAATCGCTGGTGCACTGGCAATATTGCTTCGCGGAAAAGCTGCAAGAGTACTTGTTCTTCTAATAACCGCAATCGAGCTAGGATTGGCTATTGTGCTTGCACTAGCTCTCGATACTTCACCAATTGATTCTGCAGATCCCTATCTCGGTATGCAGTTCATATGGGAGTTATCATTGGGTAGAATATTCGTAACAGAGACCTCGATTATGCTTGGCGTCGATGGAATCTCAGTAGCGATGATTTTCCTCTCCAACTTGGTGATGTTCATCGCGGTCATTAGTTCGAACCATATCAAAAAGTCTGAAGGTTTCTACTACGGTCTCTTAATGATTCTACAATCTGGCTTACTTGGAGTCTTCATGTCACTTGACCTATTTGCCTTCTTCATCTTCTGGGAGTTAGTACTGATTCCTATGTTCTTTGTAATCGGACAATGGGGCGAAGAGGGTTGTCAACACGCTGCTGTTAAGTTCTTCATTTACACGCATCTCGGTTCAGCTATCATGATGGTCGGATTCTTTGCACTCTACTTCATTGCCGAACCTAACACATTCAATATGATTGCACTTCGTTCTATTGGTCTTGCACCAATGGTTCAGATTGGATTTGCTCTTTCAGTATTTGCAGGAGCTGGTGTGAAACTGCCTGTATGGCCAATGCACAACTGGCTTCCATATGCGCACGTAAAAGCACCGACACCTGGGTCTGTGATACTTGCTGGAATCTTACTAAAAATGGGTGGATATGCTTTCGTTCGTTTAGGTCTCTGGATGGTCCCTGATGCATTTGCACGGCTTAGTATTCCATTCGCAGCTCTTGCCATCTTCACCTGTATCTATGCTGCTTTTACTGCAATGGCTCAGACTGACTTGAAGAGTATGGTTGCTTACACATCAATCAATCACATGGCATGGGTATTGCTTGGAGTTGCTGTTGGTACAGAATTAGCAATTCAAGGTGCGGTCTTCATGATGGTGTCTCATGGAACCATCATATCTGTGATGTTTATCATGGCTGGACAGATGAAATATGCAGCAGGTACACGAGAGATTCCAGAAGTGACTGGTCTTATGAGTAAAGCACCAAAGATGTCAGCATTACTCATCTTGGCATCTTTTGCTGCGTTTGGACTACCTGGATTCAGTGGCTTCATCGCTGAAGTACTAGTTCTCTTTGGTTCTGTTATTGTTTACATCTGGACTGCCTTCATTGTCTTTGGAATATTCATTACTGTTGGTTATCTTCTATGGACACTAAATCGCATTGTGTTTTCTGACCCAGATCCCGAAAAGGAACTTCATGAGGCACCTTGGAGTGACCTCGTTGCACCTATTCTGATGATGATTCCTGTACTTATCCTTGGTATCTGGCCTGACTTAATCTTGATACTTGTTGCACCTGTTGCAGAACTCATTGCAGGAGGCATTCCATAATGCAGACATTAACTTCATTCATCACTTGGTTACAGACAATACTAGCACCTTTGAGAGACCTCATTCTGCAAATAGTACCTGAAGCTTGGATTGGATCACTTCCAGCACTCACATTGATCATCTTTGCTTCACTATCTCTTGCGGTCGGATTGAAGGCAAATCCGTTACCAGTCAGTATTGCTGGTATTATTCTAGCATGGTTTGAACTCCTTATGTTCGACCCTGTTGTCTATGGTTCATCTTTTGGTGGACTTTTCGTAAGGGATGCTTTTGCAGATTTCTTCATCTACATCATCCTGATAATTGCATTCTTGGTAATGCTATCTTCAACCCTCTATGGAGGTAATAAAGGACCGTATGATTTTCTCTTGTTGATATCATTTGCAGGTGCAATCTGGGTGGTCATGGCTACGGACCTGGTAGCTCTATTCCTGGCTTGGGAGATGATGTCAACACCAACCTATATTCTCGTTGCACTTGGTCCTGATAGAGGAGCAATTGATGGTGCAACGAAATATTTTGTCATGGGTCTTGTTTCAACAATGTTCATGATTTTGGGTATTGCATTAGTGTTTGGAGTTACCGGTGCTACTGCGTTGTCAGAGATTGCACTTATTGTTAATACGATCTGGGGGTCAACAACAATGGAGACTTCGGCATACACCCTACTACTTGCAATGGTCTTCTTCATCATTGCTTTTGGATTCAAAATTGGCATCTTTCCAGGATGGATGTGGGTTCCTGATACTTATAGTACAGCTGACGGCAGTGTCACTGCATATCTCTCTGGCGCAACAAAGAAGACTGGGATTAGTGCGCTTGTCAGGATATTCATGGTAGGCTTCTTCGTTGCACAACTTGAGTGGTCATGGTTGATAGTTGTTGTTTCAGTGTTGACGATGATAATAGGAAATCTTCTTGCACTTGCTGAGAAAGATATTCTGCGAATGCTTGCATATTCAAGTATTGCAACAATGGGTTATCTCATGATAGGTATTGCTGTTGGAACTGAGTATGGTCTTGCATCCGCGTTCTTCCTTGCATTCATTCACGCTCTAATGAAAGCTGGAGCTTTCATTTTGGTATTTGCGATTTCTATTGAGATTGGGAAGCGTGTGTCATATGATGAACTAGAAGGACTACAAGAGAGATCACCTCTCTTGGCAGGTGCTATGGGTGTGTTCATGTTCGCTCTAGCTGGAATACCCCCCACTGCTGGTTTCTTGCCTAAGTTCATGGTATTTATGAGTGCAGTCGAGGCTGACCTCATCTGGCTAGCCGTCATCGGTGCATTGAATGCAGTCTTCTCTCTCGGATATTATCTGAGAGTTGTGCGAAGAATGTACTTCTCTGAAGCAAAAGAAAATGGGAAACTCAAGATTGCACGTGCTCCACTTGTAGCGGTGATGATATGTGTCATCCTAATGTTCGTGTTATTCCCATTTGCATCATTCGTGCTTGATTTCGCATATCCTGCAGCAAGTGCAGTAATACCATAGCAAATGATACTGGTAGTATTCTGCGAGCAAAGTAAATTGACTTGATATTAAGCGTAAACAGAAAACTAAACAGAGAGATGGATTACATCAGACAGTGGATGGAACAGAATTGACATCATATGTCCTAGGTTTCTCAGGTAGCCCAAGAGGTGGAGCAAATACGAACATTCTTGTTCAAGAGGCTCTCGGAGCGGCAAAAGAAGTCGGTGCAAAAATTCAACTTATTGATCTTTCAGAACTTAATTTGAGGAATTGTGCTCAAGACTGGCGATGTACAGAACTTGGTGAATGCGCTCAAGACGATGACCTGAATTCAGTTGTTGAGGAGTTAAAGCAGGCTGATGGAATCATATTTGGTGCACCTTCTTACTATGCTACAGTTCCCACTTTGATGAAGAATTTTATAGACCGTGTTGGGCGGTTTGTAAATCTGAGAGGAAAAGTCGGTGGAGCTATAAGTGTAGCTAGACGTTCAGGTTCTGATACTGTTCTTCAAGAATTGATGTTTTTCATGTATGTAAAGGAGATGATTATTCCAGGTGTCTATATGTGGCCTCAGGGATTTGCTCTTCATCCGGGTGATATTCGAGGAGATACTGAAGCTATTGAAGCGGCAAAAGAACTCGGTAAGAGAGTGGCAATTCTAGGTGGTAGAATAAAGGAGAAGGCTCTTCCTTGGATGGATGACCCAATTCCAAATCAATTGAAACCTGCATTTGGTGATGACTGGCGATAGAACCTAGTTTCAAATCTTTAGTTGTTTATACACTCAATGTTGAAAACTGCACTAGTTCTCTGGCGTATGATGAATTATGAGAATCATGAATAGTAGTGGTTCTACCATTGGTTACATAAAAGGTGACTATGTGACCAATTCTTCTGGCAGTACAATAGGTAGAATATCCTCTGATACAGTTGCAAACTCATCTGGTAGCACAATTGGACGAATTAGAAGTGGATCAGTGACTAATAGCTCAGGTAGTACTATTGCACGATATGATAGTCGATCGGTTATGAGCAGCTCTGGTTCTACTCGCTTTCGATTCTCATCGAAATCAATAACTAATTCCTCTGGCTCAACAATGTTCAGACTTGATGAAGACCCCAATAGTAATCTGGAAGCTGTTGTGGCATGGATTGTGTTTTTTTCCGATGAGTGGTGAATAAGAATCAAGGCAAGAAAATGAAGAGATGCAAATATAGTTTAACTCTGAACTTGATTGTATCCATTATTGATAACAATGGCGTATGCAGGCGGTGGAGCCGCAGCAGCTCTTCATTCAAGCAGTTATAGGGTGAAGTTTAGACGAAATGAATTTCTCGAGCTTGTGCAAGTAGCACAACCTACGATAGTTTATCATGTGAGACGGATGCATTTCTTTTCATACCAAGGATTTGTCATGTATACCTTTGAATGTGATAATCATGATTTCACTACTAAAGTGATGAATGCTATTGAGTTTTCCAATACTCAATGGTCCGAATGATTTGCAGCTCTTGAAGAAAAATTCAATACATTGGCTAAAGCTTTCCCTGCTCTCTGTGGGTTATTGAAACAGGGGATGCCTTCATTTTCTAATTCTCTCATTCCTGGAGGTTCTCTCAGAATAGGTGATGCAAGTTTTGCAATTACTATTTTATCAGATTCCTTTGTGGCGCTAACCATTTGACATACGGGAACACCCCCGCCAATGCCTTCTCTGTAATTGGGAGAGAATACAGCTACAATCGAATCATATCTTTTCGAATCGACAAGATGACTAAAGATATCACCGAAGATCTCCGGTCTTGCCCAACCTGTTGCCAAAAGGTCAATCGGGTTCTTCACAGAAAAGTCATCTGGCATCTTCAATGATTCTCTTACCAATCTCACAATCTTCTCTTCTGGTAAGGGCAGAAGAGTGCTATTCTCTTCTAGTGTCTGTGCAGCGATAAGGGCAACACCCAGTGTATGAGTGATTATGGCGACTCTCTTTGATGATGGCAATTTTGAGTATGCTGCAAATATTTTCGCAGTGTCCATCATCTCCGTCGTGTTATGAACCTCAATACCACCAGCTTGTTTGATTGCACTTGAATAGATTTGATATTCCCCTGCGAGACTACCTGTGTGACTCAATGCTGCGTCCTTTGCTGAAGGTGTAGTTCCTACCTTGTACATCAACACTGGTTTTCTCTTTGTAGTTTGTTTGATCTCTCTATACATTTTTCGACCTTTATCAGTCCCTTCAACAAATAGACAGATGACATCTGTTTCATCATCATCTCTGAGATATCTTAGCATATCATGAAAACCAATATTCACTCTATTTCCTACACTAGCGAATTTGGATATTCCAACCTTGGAGTCAACAGCTTGATAGAGCATCAAACCAGTCACTCCACCACTCTGACTAACTAGAGAAACGTTTCCCATATTTGGTGGTAATGGATATGGAAAGAAAGTTGCATTCAGAGAGACCTGTAGATTACCTGCTCCAAGACAATTTGGCCCAATGACTGCAATCTTTCCCGAGTCTAGTAAACGTTTCAATCTCTGCTGATTTTTCTCTCCCTCCTCATTTAGCTCTTTAAACCCAGCAGCATAGATTACTGCAGCACGAGTACCTACTTTTTTACAATCTTCGATTGCAGGTATCACCTGGGAACCTTGAATACATATCAACGCTAAGTCTGGTGTTTCTGGTAGTTCAATTATAGAGGAGTAACATTTCAATCCCTTGACTTCTTTCAATCGAGGATTGATTGGATAAGTTATTCCTTGAAAATCTCGGAGTGATTCCAAAGCTAGAAAACCCAGCCTATCTATTTTGTCAGAGGCTCCTATCACTGCAATGGACTTTGGATTAAACAACCTATCTAATGACTCATTCTTCCAGCTCACTGCATCTTTCTCCATTTCAGCTAATTGATACTAAATCACATAAATTCCACGCCAAAGAACCGTTAAAACCATCTTTCACAATAGAGATATAGAGAATAAATAACATACTGATTCTGTTGAATATGTCAATAAAGGATATACTTCAAGGAATGGAAACTGCTATTCAGGATTTAATTGGGATCTATGAGTCAGAGGGCCAAGATGCATTCTCTTCTGCTGCAAAAGTTTTCATCAGTTCCTTAGATGAATCAGAAATAAAGAAGGAACTGACATCTCTCGGGATAGATGATTCCACATTATCTTTGTTAGTGACCAAAACAAAGAAACTAAAACTGATTCCCATTCGGCCAACTACAATTGAGGACATTTTGGAGAAGATCATCGAACTTGGAAATTTTACAAAAGATAGCATTCTTGCCAAATTGGGATGAATACTTCCTCTGCATGCTCTATGATTTTCTTGGAACTACAGCGTTCCTTTCACAGACTGATATCTAACAAATAAGTAACTCACAGTCAAAAAGAAAACAATAGCTCCTAAAAACACACCAATTACTATAATTGGAGATATGCGTGGAAATTCTGCTGAAGTTGTGGTGGCAAAATATGCATCATCATAGACGCCAATATCATATGAGCCGAAAGTATCACCATTTACTGAGCCTTCCTCAACTAGAATATAGATTGTAGCATTCTGGGATAATTCAAAGTCTGCTGACCGAGCAGTCCAAAATCCATTCTGTGCAATAGCATTGTTCATTTGACTATCGTTTGCTACAGTTATTTTTACATTCAATTGCATAGGTGTATTTATTACAATTGTCCAGTGCCCGGCCGTAAGATTGACCTGATATAAATCGGGTGAGTAACGAAGATCTTTATGTCCCCAAAGAAATTGGTCTTCAAGTGTTTCATTGGGATTCAATGTATTCTGAGCAGATACAGAAGGTATAAACAAAGACATTGGAAGAAGGATAAGAATGACGAATTGTAATTGTTGACATGACATGAGATCCTCCTCACAGACCTCGATAATTGTATACTATCCATTTATTCATTTACTATGACCAACTCTTTCATCTTCTTTATGATTAGCTCATTGATTTCAATCTCGAGACGTTGGAAATCTTGAAACCTTACTGTAGAAATCTTTTTTGATTTAGCTTGTTTGATTATGTACTCCTGAATCAATCTTGTATTCTCATATTCCTCTTCTCTTCTAGAAAGATCTTCACTAACAGTTCTTAACCCTGAAGTTCCTTTATTCAGGAACATAGCTTGATGGAATGATGAAATTGGATCTAATACCACTTCTAGTATACCCTTTCCAATCTTCCTATAATTTCCTGGTGACAGGTGTACTCCCTCCACAATAGCTTCGGTTCCTTCTCTTTCAAGTCGTGAAATAAAATCCCTGACAGTTGGCTCGATTAGTTCAGTCTGTGCAAGAAATCCTCTGATGATTCGGTCAAGTTTTTCATCTCCGGATTGTCTATATTGATACGCTTGATATGTATGAGTAAAGAGCTCAGGCACTTCATCTTTGGTTCTTATTGTTCTCAGAAGCTGTCTTATCGTATCTGTTCCAATCACTCTCGTTGCTCCAAGATTTTGCATCATCTGAAACGTCATAACTGATTTTCCAGTTGCTGATGCTCCTTGAATTATGAGTATGATTGGAGTCTTCGTCCTTGCTTGCTCTCGATATTCTTTGTAAAATAACAAGGTTTCAAGATTTTCGATTGTCTTCTTTGAGTATGAAATGAAACAGGAATTTTTAGCAATATCCAAAAGCAAACCTAAAGATGGTAAAATTCCTTTGTTTCTTTCTATTGCAAGATTGATTATACGATCTATATCTGTCCAAGAAAAACCACATAATCTGAGATATCCTCTGAGAATTGTAATAGGTGTTGGAACTTGATTAACTTCTGTGTTTCTCAAGTTCTTATTCTTCTCCTCTATCTTTCTAGTAATCTACTTGCAAATCTTAGCGCAGGTCTTACTATCGTTTTACATAGAATCTCTCGTAATAGAGGATTCCTTCTAGCTCTCCTAGCAATTGGTGGAGATATCTGATAGTATGAGTATACGGCTATCTTCCCCAACGGATTGGCTAACATCCAGGTGTCACGCATCTCTCGAAGAATGTCAATTTCCGGATGTATAGGTGTACCAAATACTGCGGTTGCAATAAAACACTCTGACTCATGTTCTTTGCAGTATATTTCATCATCAATGACCTTAGCTCGGTGCTTTGAACACAGATAGACTTCCTTACCACATACGATACATTTTCCAGCAGTGTCTGTGCCATCTGGCAGTGCAGTCCCACATTTATCACAATATAGCTGCACTACTGCATCAGCGAGGCTTGCGCCACACTTCTTGCACTCTGTTGCATCAATCGGGTTTGCGCTCCCACAGTACCTACATTCAACCATTTCGGGCATTTTCTTCCCTCTTCTAATCTGGTGGTTTCACATTATGGTTTCCTACCCATTAATGTACCTGTACTTATTCCTGTGAAATTTCTGATAAAAGAGTTCGCCAAACGAAGCGAAGTTATTAATGTAGGTTTCTAAACATTACATGGCGGAGAGTTTCATGTTAATGAGTTGGTTCCTTTAACTCTCGCACGCCGCACCACCTGAGAAAGGAATCAATCAGGAGCAAGCGAACTACATGAATGATAGAGGGACTGAGAAAGCTGTACGAGTTGCAGACATAATGCAGAATCTAGCACGGTTCATTGTGCTAATCATCATTATACCTGCCGCTGTGCTATTAGCTCTGAATTTCCTACTACAACCTGTTATACAAGATGATTTTCTACGAGCAATCTTCAGTGGCTCTATCGGTTTAGGTATAGCTGGCATTCTTGTCATAAAATCAAGAAGACCCACCATAGGTTCTACGCTTCTTTATATTGCATCAGCTGTGTCTGTAACTTCAATCTCTCTATATTTAGGAACTCTTGAAGCAGTTATTCTGTGCATTCACATATTTTTCATCTGTGCATTAATGATTACAAAGGGGTTGGAAAGAAGTAATGAATTCAGACATGAGGTTTCTAGAGTTCTATTGAATTTCTTTATTGGTGCTGTGATTTTCTCTGGGCCACTATTTGGTTCCTTTATGGCAAGCTCTTTTGCATTGTCTATGTTTGCTGTTCCAGCGGCTTTCCTTCTACTTTTTTCAGGATATTTTCTATTTTATCATGGGCTCACAAAGAACTCCTATCTAGGAATACCTAGTACTGCTTTGATATCAATCAGTGTTGCACTACTTGCTGCAGACCTCTTTATTGTAGCAGATCCTTCTTTGAATCCACTAACTATGGCATCAATTATTGGAATTGCTTTTGGTCTTATGTTGTTAGGTTTCTCTCAGAGTCTATATCGGATAGATAGAAAATGGGCATCAAAGAAAATCGAGAAGTCCCCTCGTGAGGAAATGGAAGAGAAAGAAGGTATTCTGGAGGTAATGGGTGTTGAAATCGTTCCGGAAGAAAAACCAGAAACAGTTACTTCTTCCTTTGAGGTCGATACGTCTTTCGAATTTATTCCAGAATGGCTGATTGAGAGGGAACATGCCCATTTGGCATCTGCTTTTGGCTTATTCATAACAGCACTATTTCTCCCACTTCTCTTCATTTATTTTGCTGGATCCGTCTGGACTCCTGATTCAAATTTCATTTCGTTATTTGGGCCTATAGGAATTCTCTTTTCACTCTTAGTTTCAATTCCAATTCCCGTTTTTGTCAGATTGGGTGGACGATTGAGACATGTCCGTGAAAGAGTCTATGTGAAGCGAATCGGTTTGGTTTTGGTGATAGATGCATCTCTAGCACTCTTCTTCTGGACGCAATTCTACTTATTGCCAACATATACTTCCGTTATCGCTTCAATCATTCTGTTCATATCAGGAATAACTGGTCTCTATCATGAAGTCAGAAGATCTCTAAGACGTGCTTGGGAACGTTTATTGTTTCTTGGAAAACGTTTTAGAATTTGGGTCTTTCAACATCCAATTCATGTTGGCGCATTGATTAACGTAATTGTTACACTCCTGGTGATTCAATTCGTCTATCCTCTCATCCTACCTCTTGCGATGCCCGAATTGGGAATTCTCTCAACTGCTCTTTTAGTTTCATCATCGATTGGATTACTTGGATTTGGAGCAATAAGGTCACTTAGGTCCAGAGTAAATCTGATTCTGGTTGTACTTAGTGCAATTATCGCAGGGTCTTCTTTATTCACATTTTGGACTGCTTCCAGTATCTTTCTACAATCCCCACTGATGTCATTTTCTTATGCAGCTTGCTGGTTCCTGTTGTTTGGAATTGCCCAGAAATTGGGAATATCAAGATGGAAAATTTCACCGTTGTATCTAATAGGGGTAGTTGGTGTTTCATATATTATCTGGACTTTTGAAGCAATCATTACATTCATGCCCCAATATGCACCAACCTTTCTCGCTATCTTCTTTCTCCTACTAGGGATACTTCATCAGGAATACATCAAGAGTGGAAGAATACTGCAGAGCTCGCTGACACAATTTGGTAAATGGGTAAAAAGAGGAGTGATCAGAGCTGGCTCTTTTGTTAAACGTGGTCTAATTCGGATTGGTGGAGTGTTATACAGAGGTGTTGTTTTCATTGGTGTTATGCTTATGCGTTTTATCTTGGTTGCATACGCAGTCGTTCTATTGCTAATTCTTTCAAATGTTGGGTATTTCACAATACATCTCTCATATGGGTACAATTTGCTTACTGCTGTTGCAATTGTTGGTAGTGTTTTCTTCTTCCTATTTCTACCATCAATATATCACAAACAAAAGGGTTGGACAAGAGTTGTCTATGGTGGTTTGATTGCCCTTGCTGTTTCACTTTCTTTTACATCATTTCTTTTGCTTAGTTGGCTTCTTCTTTTGTCACGAATTACACTTTGCTCTTCCATCTTTTTGGGAATACTTCTAATTCCTTATGGAGCCTATGAATCAGATATCAGAAATACAATTGTGCAAATAACATGGCTGTCCATCCTGAGTTTCATATCATCAGCAATTTTCTACACACTATCTGCAGTTACCTCATTTGAACTATCTCTCTCTTCCAGCATATTCTTTCTTGGATTAGGATTGTTACCATACAGGCAACGAAAGGGACTGGTTAAAATCACCACCATTGGATATCTCTTACTTTGCGTTCCCTCTGGTGCGATAATTTTCTTTATACTGACTGGAAGTAACATTCCGTTCGTTATCTTGGCGGTCTTTCTAATACCCCTTCCAGTAGCTTATCGTGAGTATGCCCGTGTACTTTTTGCTACTGCATCTGCTATTGCTTTTGGCATCAGAGTGTTCATACTCTACTTTGCAAAGCATATTGTAGTAGCAGTTGGTGTTTCAAGTCTAGTTATCTCATATCTTGTACTTCAACTAGCCTTCCCGATACTACCAATGTTGAATCCACTAACTAGCATTGTCTATTTTGTATTCTTCTTCCTGTTCTTTTGGATTCCCTCCTTGGTGCTCCGACGTCGTGAGTATACCCACATTCTTTCACTAGCTTCTACTCTGTTTTCATTGCTTGGCGGTATTATCTGTTGGTTCTACATCACGGACTATCCATTAATGCAGTCGGTTCTTTATAGTGCGGCAATTGGTCTCTTCGTTCTTACACTGTTTTCACCACTTGTAGGTTATATCAAAAAAAGCCGATACCCTGCAATCCTTGGATTATCAAGTTTATTCATCTCTTGGCTTGATTCAATCTATGCTGAACCACAAATGAAAGTATTAATCGGAGTTCTTGGTTTTGGTATGCTCTCTGCTCCTCTTCTCTCAAGAAATCTAATTGCCAAAATATCGTATCCATTGATCACGACTTCATTACTTGGCATGTTATTCTACTATTTCATACTACCTACGATTTCAATTTGGCTTGCACTTGGAGCCTTTATTGCAATTGAATCACTACTGCTTGCAATTCCCAATACAAACTGGCGATGGCTTTTCTGGTACACCTTTTCCATTGCGACTGCATATTCGCTTTTCTTCATAATCTATCCCTATACTTCCGCAGCAATATTGTTTGCTCCTTTGGTATGTCTAGAACTTATCAGAGTTACACCAGATATTGAATATCGATTGGATGACTATTATGAACTCTTAGGTCTACTTCGTTCTATAATGATTGCTTCAGCATCTTGGATTCTTCTTTTTAAGATAGTAAATGTTCCTTATTTATTACAAATCTGTCTAGTCATTTTCACTGTCATAACTTTTATCTCGCTAAGAAGTAGTTTCGATGTAAGAATTGAATCTATTCTTTCAAATATCATTGTAATCCAGCTCTGTGTATTGTCATTTTCTGGGCTGTTTCTTCTACTCA